>JBEKOO010000012.1:0-90784 GCA_049521655.1 Candidatus Korobacteraceae bacterium | reverse complement strand
CTCCTGGACCCCTCCGCACCCCACACCATTATCAGATCAGTAATCGAACCTATTCCGGAATTGCCGGATCAGCCAATCGTTTGAAACTTCGCGCAACCATATACCATTCAGTAACCCCACCCATCCAAACAATTCACCATCTCGCCAATACTTAAGCCGTATTTGCACCATAAAAAGTGCAAAAATAGACTCTCGCGCATCCCACTTGAGCAAAAATGTCGCGCACCCTCGTCACCTCTCTTTCACCCGCTGTTTACGCGCCTCAAACCAGGATGCCGTGCTCCCGGTTGCCTCTCTTCTCTCTCTGCGACTACAATCACCCCGGTTGCTTCCATTGAACCACTCGCGCTTCGGCGCACAGGCGGCATCCGCCCGGCGGAGCCACACTGGAGGAGTTATGAGCGTCACTACCGGAGATTTCCGTCAACGCGTCACCGTGCAAACTCTCGCCGAAAAGAAGCGCAAGCGCGAGCCCATCGTCTCTCTCACCGCCTATGATTACGCCACTGCGCGCCTCGCCGATGAAGCTGGCGTGGACCTCATCCTCGTCGGCGATTCGCTCGCCCAGGTGGTGCTCGGCTATGACAGCACGCTGCCGGTCACCATGGATGAGATGTTGCATCACACCCGCGCCGTCCGCCGTGCTGTGCATCGCGCCCTTCTCGTCGTCGATATGCCTTTCGGCTCCTATCACACCGGCAAGCACAAAGCGCTTGAGAACGCTGTACGCTTCGTCAAGGAAAGCGGCGCCGAGGCCGTTAAAATCGAGGGTGGCCTTTCGCGCGTTCCGCTCATCCGCCGCATCATTGGCGCGGAGATTCCCGTCATCGGACACATCGGACTTACTCCCCAATCCGTGCATCGCATGGGCGGCTACAAGGTCCAGGGCAAGACCGTGGATGCCATTGACGCGCTGCTTGCCGACGCCGCTGCGCTTGACGATGCCGGCGTCTCCGCTCTCGTTCTCGAAGGCATTCCCCGCGAAGTTGCAACCCGCATCAGCCACCAGGTTGCCACGCCCACCATCGGCATCGGCGCAGGCCCGGATTGCGATGGCCAGGTCCTGGTCTTCCATGATCTTGTCGGCCTCACCTTCACTTCGCCCGCCAAGTTCGTGCGCCGCTATTGCAACGCAGGCGAACTCATCTCTGCGGCCATACACTCCTACGGTGACGACGTTCGCAGCCGCGCCTTTCCTGCTGATGCTGAGTCCTATCATCTTCCGCGCACGGCCCAGGATGCGCTCGACGCTGCACAAGCCACTCCAGCCGCACGCCAGAAGCAAGCCAAATCATGAGAGCCTTCATCGCGACTGCTTTTCTCTGCGCCAGCCTCGCCACGGCGGCGGCTCAGCCAGCCAATTCTTCCAGCGCGCCCAGGTCCTCTGCTGCCGCCCGCAAAGCCGCTGCCGCCGGTCGCAGCGAGTGTGTCCTCTCCGTCGGACTCTGTGTTACTGTACCCGCCTCCTGGCAACGTCTTGGAGACGTCTTTGACGATCTCGGCTTTGTCGTTGCCGAACCCCATCCCGGTGTTGACGTCGCTTCATGGCCGCAACTTACGATTGCCGCCATCGATGTCCCTCCACAGAAGAACGGCAACGCCACATCGCTTGATTCCCTGGTTGAAATCGTGCTCACTCCCGACGGCTCCTTTACCTCGGTCGAAACCTTGCAGCGCACCCATCTCGTCCTCAATGGAAGTAACGCAGAGATCGTGCGCGTCCTCCTGCATGATGAAGCCGGTAACGCCGGAGCCACCGAAGCCATCGCGCTGATTGAAGGCGATGACGGCCTTGTCTACTCAATCGCGCTGCGCTGCGCTCCCGAGGAGTTCGCCCGCCTCGAAGCGGTTTTCCAGAAAACGATTCACAGTTGGCGCATCAAGCCGCCTGCCCCACAGCCCACCACCCCAACCAAGCCCACACAGGATTCAATTAAGAAATGAGAATCATCCGCGACATTCGCGAAATGCAGGCTGCCAGCCGCGCCGCAAGAATTCAGGGATCGCCCATCGGCTTCGTTCCTACCATGGGCGCTTTGCATCCCGGACATCTCTCGCTCGTCCATCGCGCGCGCACTCTGTCCAGCCTTGTCGTTGTATCGATATTTGTAAATCCATTGCAGTTCGGACCCGCCGAGGATTTCAATCAATATCCACGCACCCTTGAAGCCGACTGCGCCAAGCTCGAAGCCGAAGATGTGGACATTGTTTTTGCTCCTTCGGTTCAGCAGATGTATCCCGCCGAGGCTACCACTGTCGTGCATGTCAAAGGACTCAGCGATAAGCTCGATGGCCGTTCCCGTCCTGGACACTTTCGCGGCGTAAGCACCGTCGTTGCCAAGCTCTTTCACATTGTGCAGCCGGACTATGCCGTATTCGGCCAGAAGGATGCCGCGCAGGTCGCCGTACTGCGCCGCATGGTGCGCGATCTCAACATGGATGTGGAACTGGTCATCGCACCCATCGTGCGGGAAGCTAGCGGCCTCGCGCTCTCCTCGCGCAATGTTTACCTCACGGCGGAGCAGCGGCGGCAGGCGCTTGTGCTGCACCACGCATTATTGCAGGTTGAGCGCTGCGCTGACTCCGGCGAAACCACCGCGGATAAATTGCGCGCCGCAGCTCTCACGGCTCTCGCCTCCGAGCCTGCGGCCAAACTCGACTACCTTGAAATCGTCCACCCCGATACTCTCGAACCGGTAACCGATCTTGCCCAGGGCGCGCTCGTCGCCGTGGCCGCGTCATTCGGTTCCACCCGGCTCATTGACAACCTGCTGCTGCCGCCGCGCTGATCCAATGCCGGGCTGCCGTTCCAGGTGCTAGAATTCGCTTCTTATGCAGCGCATGAGAGTTTGTGCCTCTGTCAGGATGTTCGGGTCGCTTGGGCTGATGCTCTGGCTCTGTACTCTGGCTGCGCTCGCCGCCCAGCATAAGGAGCTGGCCAAGCGAGTCGATGCCATCCTCTCGCGCCCGGATGTTGCGCGCGGTTTCTGGGGCGTGGAGGTCGAGGAGCTGGACACTGGGCGCGTCGTCTACTCCCACGATGCCGACAAGCTTCTGACGCCCGCATCGAATACCAAACTCTTTACCACGGCGGCTGCGCTCGCGCTCATCGGTCCCGACTACCGTTTTCGAACCACTGCCGAGTCCGCAACCGAGCCCGATAAATACGGGCGACTGAGCGGAGATCTTGTGCTGGTCGGTCGCGGCGATCCCAATCTGAGTGGGCGCACCCTCCCTTACAACCTGAAGACGGAGCGCCCGCTTTCTCCCGCGCACGTTTTCGAGGAGCTTGCCGATCAGGTCGTAGTTCGTGGCGTAAAGGTAATCGACGGAGACATCATCGCCGACGACAGCTTCTTCGTCTATGAGCGCTTCGGCGAAGGATGGTCGCTGGGCGACATTGTCTGGGGGTGGGGCGCTCCGGTTTCCGCCCTCGCCGTCAACGACAATGTCATGTACTTGAACATTCGTCCCGCCGAACGCGTCGGCGAGCGCGCCTTTATCGGCATTGCGCCCTTTGCCGGGTATTACCACATTGAAAACCGCATACTGACCTCTTCGGCTGGAGGTGGGCCGCGCAAGATTTCCATCCAGCGTCAACCCGGCTCAAAGCGAATCGAGCTTTGGGGCAGTATTCCGCTTGGCGATGCCGGCATCAGCGAGGCGCTGGCGATCGAAGAACCGGCCGAGTTCTGTGCCCGTCTGTTTTCGGATTTACTGGCGAAGCGCGGTGTCGTTCTCTATGGCCAGACTCGGGCGCGCCACATGTCCATGGCAAGCCTCGCCGCCATCAGCGTCGCCCCCAGCGCACCCTCCGGCGAAGGTGCGAAAGCCTTGCCAGTCTCCCTGCCTCCGGTTGTGCTGGCGGAACATCTCTCGCTTCCGCTCGGCATGGATATTCGCGTCATCAATAAGGTGAGCCAGAATCTTCACGCTGAAATGCTGTTGCGCCTCATCGGGCGCGAGAAAGGCGTTAGCGCCTCGGTCGAAGGCGGGCTCGATGTGTTGCGCGGATTTCTCGCGCAGGCCGACGTGCCCCCGGAGGAGTATGCGTTTTACGATGGCTCCGGATTGTCGCGGCAGAATCTCGTCTCCACCCGCGCAATCGTAAAGTTATTGCGTTACGCGGCGAAGCAGGTCTGGGGCGCGGAGTTCATCGAGAGCCTGCCGCTTGCGGGCGTGGATGGAACTCTGGCAGCCCGCTTCAAAATTCTTCCTCGCGCAGCGATCCTGCGCGCCAAGACCGGCACGCACGATCACGTGAACGCCCTTTCCGGTTATCTGACGACCGCCAGGGGTCAGCGTCTCGTCTTTTCAATCATCGGCAACAACCACACCCTTACCGGCAAGCGGGCAAGCGATGTGATCGACGAGATTGTGCAGGAGGTTGAGCGCTCTCACAATTGATGATCGCGGGCACAACCGTCCGCAGGCGTTCGGTCTTCAGAATCGCATTCCTATGGCAAAGCCGCGTTTTCGTGGGGATACTCAACCCGGGCGCTGCCAACCTGCATGATGATGCGGTGCGCGGTTTCCAGTTCCTTGAACGTGCAGTTCGTGCATAGGCAGGCATAGTGTCGAGTTTCGCCGCTCAAGCGCTCGCTGGTGATGGGTATCGCCAGGCGCACCGGAGTCTGGCACTGCTCGCAGTTCTTGGGGCCGGAGAGGATGTAGTGAAATACTCCCCACGCCCGCAGTAGTCGCACGTCCCGGCTCTGCGCGTCGTGGGCGGTGGTCGCGTCGTACAGCAAGCTCCAGTACTCTTGCAGCGCGGGCTGGGACGCTGATGTAAAAGCGCCTTTCATCTGCGCTCCATTGCACCACGATGGGCGCGCTCCAGCAAAGAATAAACCGGGAAAGAAGAAACCCAGGTAATGAAATCTTGAAACCCAGGTAATCAAAGCCTCCGAACGTGCCTCTGACGGAGAACAACCATCCGCGCCGCGCGCCCGCATTCGAACGCTCGAATCAGTTAGACTGCGGAAACACCAAGGTTGATGTGGAGGACTCACGATGCTGCAGATTCGCGCGGCTCAACCCGAAGACGTGGGAACGATTCTAAAGCTGATCCGTGGGCTTGCCGAATATGAACGCGAGCCGCAGGCCGCCCAGGCCACCGAGGAAGATTTGTTGCGCGATGGCTTCGGCCCCAACCCAAGATTCCACTGCGTGATCGCCGACTGGAATAACACCCCCGCCGGATTTGCACTCTACTTTTACAACTACTCCACCTGGAAAGGCAGGCCGGGAATTTTCCTGGAAGACATCTTCGTCTGGCCTCAATATCGCGGCAAGGGCATTGGAAAAGCGCTCTTGCTCCATCTGGCGCGAACCGCCGTGGCCGAAAACTGCGGACGTTATGAGTGGATGGTGTTGGACTGGAATACTCCGGCAATTGATTTTTACGAAGCTCTCGGCGCAAAGCAAATGAAAGAGTGGCTGCCGATGCGGGTGGATGGAAACGCGCTTCTGGAACTGGCCAGGAAAAGTTGATCATCCCGCCCGCAATCGCTCTCTCCGCACTCAGCGCAGGCCTTTCGGCAATTCGAAGCCTTGATATTCTGCGTGAAGATGGGAGTCGAGCAGCACGTAAGCCTGCAGAGGCCGTATTCGTCCGTCCGGATAAAAAAATCTCACGTCGCTGAATTGCACCAGATCGCCGGGGGGCATGCTCAGGTGTTCGGCTTCCACCAGCGGAAATCTCGCCCACTCGATATAGGCGCGCCCCAAATCTGTGTTGCGTGCCGCTTCCGCAGCTTCCGTGGGCTCCGGCTTGTAATAGCTCTGGACGCTGTTTCCGGGATCAACCTCTGGCCGCAGTGAATCGACGCGCATCGAAAGGAACGCCTTGGAGGTTTCGGCAACTCCGGCCCACTGGAATGGGTTCACCATATACGGAAAGGCGGCGATGCGGCTGGCTGCCTCTCCCTGATACTCGATGGCGTTCAAAGCCGCCAGCGCTCGGCGGTGCTCAAAGTCCCGCACTCCCCACAGGGCGGCAATAAACAGCAATGCCGCAATCGCCGCGCCCCGGCCTCGGGGACCGCGCTGACGCACTCCGATCTCCCGCCCCACCAGTCCAAAAAACCACGGCAGGGCCAGGGCCGCAATCAACGCCACAAGCATCAGCGGCTCAATGATGAAGACGATGTCCCACGCGTACCATTGGCGCGAGAAGGGATAGAGCGGCCGCAGTCCGTAGTTGTTCGTAAAATCAAGCAGAAGATGCGAAAGTCCCGCGATGCAGGCAAAAAGATATAACCATTTCCAGCGGCGCTCAGGCGCCTCGGGCAGCTTGCGAGCACGGCGGCGGCGCTGCCAGAGCGCATCCGCCAGCCAGACCAGGCCAACCACAACTCCCGCAATCACCGGGACGCCAACAAAGGTGTGGGTGATGCCGCGGTGCTGGATGAATCCGAAGGCTGAGCCTTTGACGTACGCCAGAATATCGATATCCGCCGCTTCGGCGGCAATCGTCATCGTTACCGTGGCCAGCGCGGTTTTGCGATTGAAGCCGGCTCGGGCGAGGGTGGCTCCGGTTAAAAAGTGGGTTACAGGTTCCATGGCGTGGAGTTCAGGTTGGCAAGGATTGTACTGAAAGTCAAAGGGTATCGGCGGATTGCGATGCGGCTGAAGCCTCTTGCCAGCCAGCTTCGTTCGGAATCAGCAAGGTCAGCGCCCTGGGAACGATCGATATCTCCGTGGGCATCGGTCCCAACAGTTCACCATCGGCCTGCACCCGGAGCTGGGAGGCGTCTACGCAGGGAGCGGAGCAGCGGACCGAGCTGGCGAATACAAATGAAAGATCAGCGTCCGTCTTTTCCAGGCCGTCATAGGGAGCGATTCCGGTCAGTGCCTGCAGGGTGTAGCGCAGCATATGCGCACGGCTCGAATTGCGCAGCAGAATCAGGCGCAGATCGGGCGAGAGCAAAGAGCTGCCCGGACGCCAGTGCCGCAGTGGTCCGCCAAACGAGCGCACCCGCATCGCCACCAACTCCAGCGCCGTCGTCTGGATGGTTGCGCCTTCGCTGGTGGCGATCTCCAGCGCAAATGGCACAAACGCATGGCGAAAGAGCAATCGCGCTCCGTGCGAGTAGTAGGCGAGATATCCGCCCCGCTGTTTCAACCATGCGTTGGCGCGGTAGAGCAGCTCGGCGTGAACTCCAACCCCGGCCGCCACCGTGAAAAATCGCGAGCGCCCGGCGCTCACGATGCGTCCCAGCGAGATCCTCTGCGCGGCAAAGCCGAGAATTTGCGTTGCCGCCCGTTCTGGACGTGGCGCCAGCCCAAGATCGTGAGCCAGCACGTTGCCGGTACCAAGCGGAATCACGCCCATCATCGCCGTGCTCTCCGCCACTCCCTGCAGAACCTCGAAGACCGTGCCATCCCCTCCGCATGCAAACACCGCGTCGCAACCCCCGCTGATGGCCGCGCGGGCCTGGCGGCCTGCCGAATCGCGCGCCTGTGTGGCCTCCACCGCAACCTCTACCCCAGCGCGACAAAAGATCTCCGCGATGCGGCGCATGGTAGCCATGCGAGACTCCAGGTGCGCGCCGGAGACAGGATTAAACAGCAGTAAGGCTTTATGAAAAACGGGCATCGGGCGGGTCAGCCACCTCTCGAAAGCAGCCTATCGAGAGTGGAGTATATCGCAGCGCTATAACGGCAGTGTTACAACTCCCGCCTCCCTCCTCGCTCCTGCTTTCAAAACGAGCGCGCAGAATTACATGGCCGGTGAAGCCGTGGCCGCTTCCGGCGCTTCTGCGTCCCGTTGTGACTCGTCGAAGAGACGCAATGCCTCCAGCAATACCGACTGTGTGCTGTGGTTGATAGTGCGCGGACATTCGACTCGCTCAAAGTCGATTACAAATACGCCTTCGGTCCATCCCACAACCCTTTGAACCGCGGCTTCTCCGCTGAGATTGCCCAGCGTGGCATGGATCAGTTGGCCGTCACGGAAATGCATCTCGCTCTGCTCTCCGGCATGGGTCAGTTCGAGGCGGCAGCTCTTGCGCCCGATGTCGAGAGTTTGCAGCAGGTCAACCACTGACATCTGCTGGAGCGTGCCGCGAACACTGGTGGAGTCAGCGCCTTCGCGAGCCGCCTTGCTGAGTTCAACGCGGTGCAGCACCCGCTTGATGCGCGTGATCGCATCTTCGAGAAAGAATGGCTTTTCGATGAACTCTTCCACCCACGGGCTGCACCCAGCGAGAGGGCCGGAGATATCGGCACGCGAGGCCAGAATCACTACGGCAACGCGGGGAAAGGAAATTCGCAGCTTGGCCAGCAGTTCCAGACCGCTCAAGCCCGGCATCCGGTAATCGCACAGGATCAGGTCCGGTGCTTGCTTCTTGGCCCTGCGCAGCGCTTCCTCGGCGCTGCCGCATGCCTGCACCGAGGCCAGAGGCGAAAGCGATTGCACCAGCAATTCGCGAATGCTTGGGTTGTCGTCCACCAACAGAATATGAGTGCCCTGGACCATGACGTGAACTTCCATTTCCTCAGGAACGGCGCTCCTGCTGGCGGGATGGGCGCCTGTACTCCCCACTCTTGCCGCCGCTTTTGCGCTCCAGTTGTATAGAACGGATCTCGATGCCCTTATCTAAAGCCTTGCACATGTCATAAACGGTAAGGGCCGCCACGGAGACTGCCGTAAGCGCCTCCATCTCCACCCCCGTTCCCGCCGTAGTGGTGGCGCGGGAGAGCAGATGAACACCATCTTTGCATAGCGAACACGAGATATCTACGTAACTAAGGGCCACTGGATGACACATTGGTATCAGGTCTGACGTTCGCTTGGCCGCTTGTATTCCGGCGATTCGGGCAACTTCGAAGGGATCACCTTTGGGGTTGCTGGGCAGAGCGGCAAGGACTTTCGGGCTCATAATCACCCTTGCGCTGGCCTCTGCCGTGCGTGCCGTGGCCGCTTTTGCTGATACATCGACCATCGTGGCTCGTCCCAGGTCGTCGTAATGCGAGAGCTTCGCCGGGGACGCCGGACTTGGGGATAAAACTGTTTTGGCGGGTTTGGATTTGACGGCCATTGCGATCGGCTCCTGGTGTAACTGAGAACGCTGAAATGAAGATGCTGAACAAAGAAGCAATACGAAGGCTCCAGCCGCGGACTAAAGCAATCCGCATGCCGCCCGCGTCTGCGCGCATTAGGAATTGTAAGGGATTCCCGCAGCGCTCGCGAAGGGTGAAGATTTGTTACAGCAACTCGTGTAGCACCCCGAGGCACTTCTCCCCGGCCTCTGCATCTGCGAGAATTGAAGATGTGAACAACCAGAAGATTCAGGTAGCCGTGGTGGGCGTGGGCTCGTTTGGCCGCAACCATGCCCGGGTTTACAAGGAGCTCGCCGGTCAGGGCGTCGAGTTGGCCGCCATCGTGGATACCGACCTCTCGCGTGCCCAGACCGTGGCTGCAGAATTTGGCGGGCAGGCATTTGCCTCACTCGGCGGTATGCTCGCCGCCTTTCCCGCGATGAAGGCCATCAGTGTCGCCGTGCCCACCGTAGCTCACCTGGCTTCTGCGCGCGAGGCGATGGAGCGCGGCGTCGATGTTCTCATCGAGAAGCCACTGGCTCTCTCCCTCGCCGAAGCTGACGCCCTGATTGCGCTGGCAAAACAGCACGGGCGGGTGGCGCAAGTCGGTCATCTGGAGCGCTTTAATCCGGCGGTGCGGGCCACCTGGGCGCTGCTCTCGCGGCCCATGTTCTTCGAGGTGCATCGGCTCAGCGTCTTTACTCCGCGTTCGCTCGATGTGGATGTCGTGCTTGATCTCATGATCCACGACCTGGACATCGTGCTCAAGATGGCGAATTCGCCGGTACGCGAACTCCGCGCCGTCGGCTTGCCCGTGCTCACCGGCAAGGTCGATATTGCCAGCGTCCGCATTGAGTTCGAGAGCGGCTGTATTGCCAACTTCACGGCCAGCCGGATCAGCACCGAACGCGTGCGTAAGCTCAGATTTTTCCAACCCGCCCAGTACGTCTCGCTCGACTACTCGCGGCGCGATGTGTTTTCTCTCACCGTCAAGCCCACCGCAAACGGAGTACCCCAGGTTGTGCCTTACAAGCCGCAGGTCAGCGACGAAGAGCCGCTTCACGCCGAGTTGAGCAGCTTCCTCCAGGCCGTGCGCCGGCGCGCAACTCCCGAGGTCACTCTGGAGGACGGACGCGCCGCTCTGGCGCTGGCCATCGACATTCAGCGGCAGATGGCCGAGCACAACAAGCGCGCACACCTGGACGAAGTCGCCCAGGCGATGCACCGAGCCATAGCTGGGACCGCCGATGGGTTTACAGATTAAGCAGCAGTTTAAGCCTCGCATGAAGGAGCGGTTTAGGACTTGGAAGAGGCTGCGGGCCATCAACTTCGGATATATAGAGCCCGGCAACACGCCGATTAGCCAGACGTGATGCCCGCGCAAATGCGAAAATCATAGTTGCGTTCATTTGCGGGAAGCTAAGATCAGAATCACGGCATGAGCACGGGCATTTCCTGGCAGCTATCCGTTCTACAGCAGCCAGCCCTCTCATTCAAATGTTGAGGAGTACCAGAATATCGAGTCCCAGGGCAACAATCCGATACCGCCTCCAGTCAATCCCGCGCCGCCGGAGCCGCAACTTCCGAAGCGCCCGCCTGTACGCGAAGCCGAGGAAGATAACTCCGAATTTGTGCCGCACCTGCAGATGTTGGCCCAGCTCGAGGATGAGTTGGCGCGCTCGCGCAAGCGCGAAGCCTTCTGGATCTCGGTCGTCGTTCATATCGTTTTCATTTTGTTGGTCATCTTCTCGCCGCAGTTGCTCCCCAACTGGGCCCAGCCACATCTACTGCGCGCCGAAGACCTGGCGCACGCCAAGGAACCAACCTTTCTGGCCCTCCCGCAGGATTTGCAGAAGCCACCCGAGAAGGTCCATTCCGACAAATTGAGCGATAAGAACCGCATCGCCCAGACAACTCACCCGCAGATCGATCAGAAGACACTCGATGCACTGCGCGAAGCGCGTCTGCGCGGAAACCAGCAGCCTCCGGGCCCGCAGGCCGCTCCACCGATGCCGCCGCAGGGAGTGCCCCAGGCGCAGCCAAACGGGACGATGAATGGCTTTCCGCAGCAAAGGGTTCAGCCCGAGGAGCAGCCCAAGGAGAATCCCTTCAGAATGCCAAGTTCGGCCGGAGACCTCATCGCTGAGGCCGCCCGCAACGCGCATAGGGGCTCCGCGGGTGGCGGCGGTGGAGCGGGCTACGGAATGGGACCGGTGGACCGCAATGCCGCCATGGGACCGTTTGACATCTTGAGCGATACCCAGGGCGTGGACTTTGGCCCCTATCTGTCTCGCGTCATTCAATCGATAAAGAACAACTGGTACAACCTTATCCCCGAGGAAGCGCGTCCTCCGCTGCTGAAGCACGGCAAAGTCGCAATCCGCTTCTTGATTACCCCCGATGGCAAGGTAGCCGGCATGTACGTTGAAGCGCCTTCGGGAGACATTCCCCTGGACCGTGCAGCCTATGGTGGAATTACCGCCTCGGATCCCTTCTCGCCCCTGCCCCATGAATTCCACGGCCCCTACCTGGCGCTACGGATCACGTTCTTCTACAACCCCGCGACCGGCGAGATGGAGCAGTACCGGTAGCTACCACCCCGCGAGGGCAATTGCGCTCGTCTTCGCGTAAAATAGCGGCCATGCCACTTCTCAATCGAGAGCCCGAGACGCCATACACGCTGGGGCTTCTGATCGTCCTGGGGCTGATCCTGGCCACCGCCGCGCTTCGCTACTTCCCCTTTTTCCTTCATCAGGTTTTTGGCGCGCGATGAATAGTCCGGTGAACCCGGCAGGTGGCCCAAATCCGCCGAGCGCCCGCGGCCGGAGCGGCGTCCGTTGCCGCGTACCCGGCTGCGAAGCCTCTGTTGGCGAATGTGGGGCGGGTGCCAGCGCCACCCTGTCTCCTCTCGTCGTCATTGCCGGTCCCACCGCCAGCGGAAAGTCTTCTCTCGCACTTGCTCTGGCGGCGCGTTTTAATGGCGAGATCATCAGTTGCGATTCTGTCGCCGTCTATCGCGAATTTGAAATCGGTACCGCCAAGCCTTCCCGTGAAGAGCGGGCTCGTGTGCCGCACCACCTCATCGATGTAGTCGCCCCCGACGACTTCTTCACCGCCGGAGCGTATGCGCGGCTGGCGCGCGAGGCGGCCCGCCAGATCACTGCCCGCGGACATCTCCCGATTGTCTGCGGCGGCACCGGCCTTTACTTGCGTGCCATGCTGGATGGTTTGTTTGCCGGGCCGGAGCGCGACGAGCAACTGCGCCAGCGCTTGCGTTGCCGCAAAAGTCCCGACTCGCTCTGGCGGCTGCTGCGCCGCCTTGACCCCGCAGCCGCGTCCCGCATTCACCCCAACGATGAGCCCAAACTGATCCGCGCCATCGAGGTTTGTGCCGCCTCGGCGCGGCCTATGAGCGAATTGCTGCGCAGTGGCCGCGATGCCCTCCAGGGTTATCGCGTGTTGCGCATCGGGCTCGCTCCCGAACGCGGCGCGCATTATGATCGCATCAACCGGCGCTGCGCCCGGATGTTCGAGCAGGGCCTGGTGGAGGAGACTTGCGCCCTGCTGGAGCGTTACGGTCCCGCAGTCTTCGCAATGCGCTCGCTAGGCTACCGGCAGGCGGCCAGCCATCTGCGCGGTGAAAGCTCTCTTGCCGAAGCCATCGCGGCGGCCCAGCAGGGGCACCGTAATTACGCCAAGCGCCAGTTGACCTGGTTCCGGCGGGATGCGGAGATGCATTGGATCGCGGAGTTTGCTCCCGCCGCATTGACCCAGTCCCAAGCGATGGTCCGCGATTTCCTGCTCCTGCCAGAATCGGATTAACCCGCGAGCCAGCCCAAAACTGAGCGAATCCTCCCTTTCTGCAATTCTGCGCCACCGGCTTTTCACCCGGCATGAGAGAATCTCTGTGAAATGGTGCGCACAAAAAAAACAACTTCCAGGAAGCACACAAATCCTCACGGCTTGACGGAGCAGCAGAAACTTCGCCACATCGTCGAATCGTTCTCCAAGGTAAGCATCCTCGTGATGGCTGATCTCATCGTCGATGAATTCATCTTCGGCGAGATCGCACGGGTCTCGCGGGAGGCTCCTGTACTCATCCTCAGGCATCGTGACCGAAGGCTGATTCCCGGTGGCGGAGCCAATGCCGTGATGAACCTCGCGGCTTTGGGCGTAACCGCTCTGCCTGTCGGAATGGTCGGCGATGATGAGGCGGGTAAGGCACTGCTGCAGATCTTCCGTAAGAACAAAATCTCCATCAGCGGCATTTCCAAGCTCAAGGGTCACATCACCACCACTAAGACCCGCGTCCTGGCTTATTCCGCGCATTCCTCGCGCCAGCAGGTGGTGCGCATCGACCGCGAGTGCGAGACCCTCAAGGATACTCATCCCGCCTTTGTCGAGCTGGTGGCTTCCGCGCGTGAGTACGCGCCCGCCGCCGATGCCGTGCTGCTCAGCGATTACGGCTATGGCGCGGTTTCGCCACGCCTCTTCAATTTTGTCCGTGCCAAGGGCTTGCTCGGCGAAACACCTGTAACTCTGGACAGCCGCTATCGCATGTTGGACTACGAGGGCGTAACCGCGGCCACTCCCAACGAAGGCGAAGTTGAGGAGGCGCTGCACATCAAGATCGGCGACGGCCGCGAAACGCTTCTCACCGCCGGTGCAGCGCTTTTGCGTCACATGAAACTCGAGTCGCTGGTCATTACTCGCGGCGGCGACGGCATGGTGGCCTTCGAGAAAAAGAAAGCACCGCTGGAGATTCCGATCTACGGACCCAATCAGGTGGTGGACGTCACCGGCGCCGGCGACACCGTCATCGCAACCTTCACCGCCGCACTGGCTGCCGGCGCCGACGCCGCCAGTGCAGCCAAGCTGGCAAATTATGCCGGCGGCATCGTCGTCATGAAGCGCGGAACCGCGTCCGTGAGCCGCGCTGAGTTGCTGGCTGCATTAGAGCAATAGCGCTTACCGGCCATCACCGGGGGAACATATCTTGGCACCCATCGTCGAGCGCGGAGAGCTAGCCGAAGTCGTGGCCGGTTGGCGGAAGGAAGGTCAGAGTGTGACCCTCGCCAACGGCTGCTTCGATCTGCTGCACGTCGGCCATGTGCGCTATTTGCGCGCGGCCAAGGCGCTGGGCGGAAAGCTCGTTGTCGCCATCAACTCTGACCGCAGCGCGAGAACTCTCAAGGGTCCAGGGCGTCCCGCCATGCCGCAGCTCGAGCGCGCTGAAATTATCTCCGCTCTCGAGTGCGTGGATGCCGTCGTGATCTTCGATGAGCCCGATGTGCGCGCCCTGATTCGCCAGATCAAGCCCAATGTTCAGGTGAAGGGAACCGATTACACCTGCGACAGTGTTCCGGAGCGCGATGAGGTTATCGCCTATGGCGGTCGCGTCGAGATTGTCGGCGATCCCAAGCTCCACTCCACCACGGAACTGTTGGGAAGAATAGGGAAGTAGCTTCCATGCGGTTGGAATTTCTGATTTTCACGGCGCGGAGATGGAGTCTCCGCGGACTTCGTTTTTGTCTGGATCGAATTTGCGAGTAAAGCCTCCCATTTCAAAACCGTCGCCCAAGGTCCTGGTGGTGCGCCTGGGCGCGATGGGCGACGTGCTGCACGCTCTGCCCGCCGTTGCCATGCTGCGCCGGGCCTTGCCGGAGGCGCACATCGGCTGGGTCGTCGAGCAGCGCTGGCGCGAACTCCTGTGCGCTCCCGAGGCCGAACTGGCAGGCTCGCGCGGCGCCGGACGTCCGCTGGTCGACGCCGTGCATCTGGTGGACACCCGCACTTGGCGCAAAAGCCTCCTCGGCCCGGAAACCCGGCGCGACTTCCAGGCAGCAATGCGCGCCATGCGTGCCGAGCACTACGACGCAGCGCTCGACCTGCAGGGCGCAATCAAGTCCGCGCTGATGGCAAAACTCTCCGGAGCGCGGCTGACCCTCGGCTTCCGCCATCCGCGCGAGCCCCTTGCCCGCTCGCTCTATGGCCTGCTCGTCGATATCCGGCCCGCACATGTGATCGAACAAAACCTCGAAGTGGTCCAGAGCTGGCTTGAAGCGATCGGACTTTCCCGCGCCACTGCCACTTTGCAGCCCGGTGCTGCCCTGCTGCCGCGCGATAAGGCCAGCGAAGCCCGTCTGGATGCACTCCTGCAATCCCTGGGGCTGGCGCGCTCGCCCATCGCGATTCTCAATCCAGGTGCGGGCTGGGGCGCCAAGCAGTGGGCTCCCGCGCGTTACGGAGAGCTGGCTGCCCGCCTCGCCGCCCGCGGATTGCGCCCTGTGATCAACTACGGTCCCGGCGAGGAGAGTCTTGCGCGCGAGGTGGTTGCCGCCAGCGCCGCCAGCGCGGTGGCGCTCTTCAGCTCTCTCAGCGAGTTGATGGCCCTGGCCCGCCGCGCCCGACTCTTCGTCGGCGGAGACACTGGCCCCATGCACCTGGCCGCTCTGCTGGGGGTAAAAACCATCGCCCTCTTCGGCCCCACCAATCCCGCCAGAAACGGCCCTTATTGGACGGGTACGCAAGTCCTGCGCGATCCGGCAAGCATCACCAGCTACAGCCACAAACGCACCGTGGACTCCGGTCTTGAGAAAATCACCGTCGACCGCGTCATGGCCGAGATCGAAGCGTTGTTGGACTGATTTGCCGTTTCCCGAATCTGGTCCTCCGAATAACGCCCCCATCCTCACTCCTGCCTGGGCGATGCCGTAGAATATAGAAGGAACTTCACGCAAAGGCTCGGGTATGGATTGGGGACGTGTCGCCAGGAGAATTCGTGTGCCGCTGGGATTTCTGTTCGCGGCATTTTTTTTATGGCGGGCCCGGCCCGAGTGGTGGTCGCTCGCAACTGGATCGGCTGTGGCTCTTGCCGGCGTCTGGGTCCGTGCCATCTCCAGCGGCCATGTCAATAAGAATGAGGAACTTGCAACCACCGGCCCTTACGCTTACACGCGCAACCCTCTGTATTTTGGCTCGATCGTGATTGCCGTGGGTTTTGCCCTGGCCGCGCTGCGCTGGGAGATTGCCCTCGCTCTGGTCATTATGTTCGCGGCAATCTATATTCCGGTAATCTGTGGTGAGGAGCGCTTCCTGGCCTCGCATTTCGCCAATTACTTCGAGTACTGTGCGCGAGTGCCCAGGCTATTGCCCAGGCTCAGCGCCGGCCCCGAGGGAAACTCCCGTTTTTCGCGCGAGCTTTATTGGAAACATCGTGAATACAATGCTCTGCTCGGTACTCTGGCGGTGATTGCCGTGCTGGCAGCTAAACTGATTTGGATGGCACGCTAAGCGGATGCGAAAATTGAAGCCAATCTTGCTCTTCGCCCTGGCCGCCGCGGCGCTCATCCCGCTCATCGTCGCTCAGCAGGCCACCATCTCCGCCGAGCCCAAGGCCTCCATCCAGCCCGTCAGCGATACCTATCGCTTCCCCAACAATCAGACCTTGCACTATGAGGCGGAGTGGCGGCTCTGGAAGGCTGGCACGGGAACCCTGAAGATTGAGCAGAATGGCGACTTCGAGCATGTCATTGCCATCGCTGAGGCCTCCGGCGCCGTCGCCGTCCTTTACCGCGTGGAAGATCGCTTGGAATCGTACTTCGACCGCAGAACCTTTTGCTCCGAGCGCATCCTCAAGCACGCCGAAGAAGGGCTGCACAAACGTGAGACCACTCTTCGCTTTGACGCCGCACGCGGCAAGAGCGTCCTCGATGAGCGCAACCTCCGAAGCGGCGAAACCAAGCATCAGGAAACCGATTCGCCCGCCTGCGTTACCGATGTGCTTTCCGGAATTTACTATCTCGGCGCACAGCGGCTGGAGCCAGGGGCCGCCTACCTCTTTCCCCTCAACGACGGCGGCAAGACCGTCGATGTAACCGCCTATGTCGAGGGCCGTGAAGACGTCAAGACCGACGCCGGAAGCTTTCACACCCTGCGCGTCGCCGTCTACTCCGATAACGGACCGTTGAAGGGACGAGGAAAGGTCTGGGTCTGGTACACCGACGATGCGTCGCACTTGCCGGTGCAGATGCGCTCCCGCCTCTTCTGGGGAACCCTCACCCTGCGCTTGACCCGCGTGGAGAAATAGCTCCAACCCTCGCACCGCTTTATTGAAGCCGAAAGCGCTCCCGCATTAGCCGCTGGAAGCGCGGACGGTATATCAGGTCGTACGCCAATTCCTTTCCTGGAAACATCGCCAGCGCCGCTCTACGCGAGTCGGCGACCATCTGCGAAGCTTCCTCAACCGTGAGCTTGGAATCCTGGGCGATGACCTGCATCACCAGGTTCATCATGATTTGAAGGCGACGAATGCGGCGACTTTCGTCGAGTTGCTCGGCGGAATCCGCTCTCTCCTGATCCACGCAAATCCTCCTCGCTCCGGCTTGCTTGGTACTTCGATGACCACACAGGCTTCGCCGCAGCAGCAAAAATCATCGATCTGGCGGCGCTTCCAACTTTCCGGGATTGACCCCGGGCGCGGCCGGTACTACGCTCATCAGTCTGCATCGAAGTGTACGAGGAGACTTTTATGCCCGAGACGTTACGCGGAGAACCGAACGAGGCGCTCGTCGTCGTATTTGAAAGCGAGCAGGAATCCGAGGCGATGGTGGTCCAGAGCCTGCTTGAGTCCGCCGGAATTGAAGTCCTGCTGACCAACTTCGACGCTCCGCAGGACGTCCTGCCCGGCGTCGGAGGCGTGAAACTCCAGGTCCGCGAAGATCAAGCCGGAGAAGCCCGCGCCGTCCTCGCCGAATACAAAGACAAGGGCCTCACCGAAACCGAGGCCCAGGGATAATCCGGCGTTTCAGTTGCCAAAGGCGCATTGATGCCTCTGCGCTAACCGGCGCCATCCCCCGGTCGACGGTGAAATGGCCGGGGCGGAAGAACATTATCGTGACGGAATAAGAAAGGCGTCCTGAGCGCTTTGGCTGTGGGTGATGCGCTCTTCGATTCTGGACATGAACTTCGGAGTGAAATGCTTCGTAATTTGACGGAGGCCAGGCTCAAACTCGTGCAGCACATTGATACCCGCGTCGCTGCCAATGGTCGAGCGAAAATCGCTGAGCGCCTCTGAACCGGATCGCGCCCAATATGGACGTTGCGCGGAATGGACAGCCACCGAACTGAGCACCCTGAGAAAATACGAAGTGTTCAGCCGCGCCCTTCCGGTCTCGTCACGCGCGATAAAAGTGCTCGATGCCGCGTACAAGGCACGGTCCATGACCTTGTCGCTGCTCAATGGGCGATCACCCGGCTTCTGCGTCAGCAACGGCGAGTTCAGATGCCTCCCCGAGTAGGCGCTGGATTCCTTTTGAAACATCAGCATGCGAGAAAGAGCGCTTAAGCTGGGCGGCGCTCCCGGAATGACGTACCCCGGCTCTGTTTTGCGTATTCCGCCCACTCTGAGTGTCAGCGGCGAGCTTGCTTCATTGACAGTAGCGTGAAATCCCTCTCTTTGTGCCAAGGCCAGCATTGGCGATGGAGCCTCAGGAAGCGATTTCCAGAGACCCACCTCCTGGCGCTGCGTCGCAGGTGAGTTTGCAGCGTCAAACCGTAAACCCCTATCCAAGTTGGACGAGGGATGTTCCTGGCACAAGACTCCGCAAGCAGCCAGCAAAAGAAAGGAAATCACGCGGATTGGCGCAGCTTGTTCGCTCATGGCTCCCGCCTGCAAGGCGGCAAACGACTCTCGTGTTCGTCGGCAATATCATCCGGCAGCACACCTCAACATTGGCACTTCACGGCGCATCCGTCTGAGCAGGAATGCTCATCCCTCTGGAAAACCAGAGACTTCGTGAGCTGCCGATGAAAAGATCTGCTTGCCGCGTCCGCATGGCTGCGCACCCCGATCACGGCCGCCCACGCGACGTGATTTCAAAGATGCTGCCTTCCCCCGCGGAGTTGTTCGATTCATGCACGGCTAACATTTTGGCGAGCTAATACCCACGTGGCCTAAATCGCAGGCCGCGAGGCTTCCGGTTGGTTGTGATCGCGTGCGGGTCAAAGCCGAGACCTTCCCCACGGCCTCCCTATGGCTTCACCTTGCCACGCTCGGATGAATCCCCTCCGCATCCATGTAAAACGTGACTGGCCCGAACAAGTCCGTCCGGTAGGTCTTCGACCGGTGCTCTGCCAGGCGCTCGATCACCTCGTTCCGTGGATGGTGGAATGGATTTCGTATCCCCGCCGAAATCACCGCGTACTCGGGCTGCACCGCGTCCAGAAAATCCTCGCACGAGGAAGTGTTCGAGCCATGATGCGCCACTTTAAGTAAATCGCTTTGCAGTGACCGCCGCTCGCCCCCGCTCGCCGCCACCAGCATCTCCTCCATGCGCTTGTGGATGTCGCCCACCAGCAGTGCGCTGTGTCCTGCATACGTCAGCCGCAGAACCATCGAAGCATCATCTTGTCCGCGCGGCTTCAGCTCCCACCCCACCGGCGGCGAGAGTACCTCGAAGTGAACCCCGTCGAAATCGAATGCCTCCCCCTTGTGCCGCTCGACGCGCCGGACATGCATTCGGTCGGCGACCGCAAACAGCGCCTGCACCTCGTGCGAGGGGTAGTTCGGCGCATACCAGAGTTCGCGAGGATGGAAATTTCCCAGGATCGCCGTCATCCCGCCGATGTGGTCCGAGTGGCTGTGGCTGAATGCGGCCGCGTCCAGCCGGCTCAGTCCGCGCTCCCACAGGTAAGGCGAAACCACGTCCTCGCCGATGTCCAGCTCGCTGTGGCTCATCCCCAGCAATCCGCCGGAGTCCAGTAAAAGCGTGCGGCCGTTCGGCGTGACCACCAAAAACGAGTCGCCCTGTCCAATGTCGATCGCGGTAATTTCCAGCTCATGCGCCCGGTGCTCAAACTGTCGCGGGTTGGCAAACACAAACCAGGCCGAGGCCGCCAGCAGAGCCAGGGAAGCCAGCGCCAGCAGCCGGTGACGCCGCGCCATTATCAGCGCCAGCCCGTACGAGACGGTAACCGCCGCGATTGCCGCCAGCGCCGGCATCGCCACCCGTATCCCCGGTGCTTGCGCTCCTCCCGACCAATGAACCGCAAACAGTATGCCCTGGAGCGCCCAGCGCGCCAGCAGGGCGAACGGGGAAGCCATCCAGTTCGCGACATAGGAAAACGCCACCGCCAGCATCGAGGCGGGCATCAGAATCCCCGTCAGCGGAAGCACCGCCATGTTGGCCCACAATGCATGTGCGTTCACGCGATGAAAGTACCAGATCGTCGGCAGCGTAATTGCCGCCTGCATCAGTCCGGAAAGCATCGCCAGCTCCGCAATCGCTAGCGTCGCATACATAAGCGATGGCAGCAGCCAGCCCGCCAGCCGCTCTCCAATCAACCCTCCCAGGCTCGCCGAGATGGCCCGCACATCCAGCCGGAACTGCGCTTGCTTCGGCCGTAATGTCAGATCGCGTCGTTTGTCGTCAAGGTCGCCCAGCGCTTCGCGAAGCGGGGTCGTCGTCCGCCTGAATAGCGGCACCGCCAGCCCGGCGATCGTGAGCACGGCAAGAAACGTGAGTTGAAAGCTCGGATCGAACAGCTCCTCCGGATTACATACCAGCAGCGCCAGCCCAGCCAGTGAAACCGTGTTCAGCGGCGCGCGCTCGCGGTTGAGCAGCGCCGCAATTTGATAGGCGACAATCATCAGCACCGAGCGCAGAATCGGCGCCCCCAGCTCGGTCAGCCAGGCGTAGCTGCAGGTAAGCACAATCGCCGCAATGATTCCATACTCCCTTGGCAGGCGCAGCCAGCGCATCAGCCACAGCAGAAACACCGCGAAAATCGCCACATTCATCCCGCTGACGACCAGCAGATGAAATGTTCCGCTGCGTTGAAACTCCTGCCGCTGCTCGCGCCCAACCAGTCCGCGCTCTCCCAGAATCATCGCCTGGAACAGTCCTGCGTAAGGCGCGCGCCAAAGCCCTTCCATCTGCTCCAGCACGCTTCGCCGAATGCGCCAGCGGAGGCGCTCCACCCGGCTGCCGCCCGCTCCCGGAAGAATATCGACACTTGTCGATTTAGCCGAACCCAGCGCCGCTACTCCCTGCCCGCGCAGCCAGCCGACGTAATCCATGTTTCCCGGATTGCGGAAGTTTACCGGCTGGCGAAGCCTGGCTCGCAGCCGCAGCCGCTGTCCGTAGTCGAAGACCGGCGGCGCAGCCGCGTCGTCGAGTCCATCTTCTTCGGTCTCCCATGCAAAGCTGGAGCGTGAGCCCGGCACGTAGAGGCTGAGGCGCACCTTGCCTGTCACCGCCTGAGCCGCCTCGCCATCGAACTGCGCCTGCTCAACCGCGATGTCGAGCGATTCGTGAACGTCGCGGCCCGTTCGCAGTGAACCTCCGTGCGCCACATATCCGGTCAGCGTAACTTCCTCGCCGCTCGCATAGTGCAGCACGGTTGCCACTGGCGCCGGTCGCGACCCGTGTGCGGCGGTGAACAGGGCTCCGACCGGAAAAAACGCCAGCACCGCGCCGCAATAGGCCAGCAGTGCGCCACGGCCCCGCGCGGCAAAGCGCAGGGCCAGCAGCGAACATAACGCCAGCGCAACGGTGCAAAAAAAATAAAGCCCGGCAGGCTTATAGCAGTAACTCTGAAGTAGTATCCCCGCTGAGAACGCAATCGTAGCGGCAAACAAAGGAGCGGCGGGCGGACGGCGGGGAGTCTCCGGGTTGGTGGGCGCGTCGGGCATGGATAGCGTCACCACATCTGGCAGATCGGGACTCCCATGTTTCCACCGGATGTGCCGCGGAAAGCTGGTTCGCCCAACTTCTCTTTCACATTTCTGTACTTGCGTCTACAAACCTGCGCCTCTGCCTAAAGTTTGTCCAGATCTTCTTTTCCGATGACCGGGTCCCAGACCAGTATTTCGTGGTTGGCCACGTTCTTTTGGAAAAATGGATCCCCGTTGCGCAACTCGGTCAGCCTTTGCTGCACGTTGTCATCCGGAACCCGTACCAGAAGCACTCCAGCCGTGCGCGGGTCCGTGGGACCGGAAGCGATCAGCGTTCCCTCCGCCTTCAATTTGCGCAGGTAAGCGCGATGTTCGTCGGTGGCCTTAATAACCTCTTCCACCGGAACCCGGTGGCGAAGCAGAATCACTGCGTACATTTTCTATGCTCCTTCTTTCTTCCGCCCAGGCTCAGCGAGCGAGGTGGAGAATGGTTTCCATGTGATACGTCTGCGGGAACAGATCCACCAGATGCGCTTCTTCCACCCGATATCCAGCCGCCAGCAACGTCACCAGGTCGCGCGAGAGCGTCGCCGGATCGCAGGAAACGTACGTAAGGCGCGGAATTGACAGCCCCGCCAGTGACTTTGTCGCGCGCTCGCCCAGCCCTGCGCGCGGAGGATCGGCAACCGCAAAGTCCCAGCGTCCCCGTGCCGCATTCAGGTAGTCCTCGCACGTGCTGTGTACCGCCTGGATGTGAGGAACCGCGGCGTTGGCGGCCAGGTCGTCATAGGAGTTCTGTGCAATCTCAACCGAGGTAATGCGTTCAAAATTACGCGACATCGGAAGCGTAAACAGTCCCACTCCAGCAAACAGGTCGAGCGCCGCGCGCCCGCTGCGCTTCCCTGTCACCAGCTCAATCAGCTTCGGCGCAAGAAAGCGGTTGGTCTGGAAAAACGATCCCGCCGAAACCCGGTAGCTGTAACTCCCCACGTTGTACATCATGCTCGCCGCGCCCTCGATGTACGGCGCTCCCGCCCGGCTCAGCTTGCGCGAAGCTTCAATGTTGCCGTCTTCCAGCTCGCCATCCGTGTTTCCGCCAGTCAATGTCCCGCTGGCAAACACCGCAACCCCCGCAATCTGAGGCATCCTCTCCCGCAATAATTTGGCAAACTTCGCCAGTAACACCGGCGTCGTCGCGTGATGGATGAACAGCTCCACCAGCAGCTCGCTGTCGTTGTGATTGGCAAAGAACTGAACTTCGCGCAACGATGGATAGCTCGCCGCCTCCGGCGCAAGCTCCCAGAGCGCGGCAATCGCCTGGTTGATCAGCGGCGAGCTGATCGCGCATTGCCGCACCGGCACCAGTTCATGCGAGCCGTGACCGTAGTAGCCCATCGCGAACTCCGGCTCCACGGCGATCTTCATTCGCGTGCGGTTCCTGAAGCCATAGGCTGGGCCGGAGTGAACTTCGATATACGGCAGTGCTAGCTTCGCGCCGCGTAAAATCGTCTCCTGCAGAATCTGCCGCTTGTCTTCCAGTTGCGCCGTGTAGTCGGAGTGCTGGTAGTGGCAGCCGCCGCACACCCCGTAATGCGGGCATGGAGGCGTCACCCGCGCAGTCGAGGGCTTGAGTACCTCCACCAGTGCGGCGCGCATAAAGCCCTTGCGCTCTTCAACCACCGTGGCTTCCACCACTTCGCCGGGTAGAACATAGGGGACAAACACGGTTTTCCCGCGTCGTTCGTCGCCGCTGGCAGGAATGCGGGCAAGCCCGTCTCCGCCGTAGATGAGTTTTTCTATAGTGAACTGCACTCTATGAGGATAACGGTTTGCGGCCGCAGCGGGAAGCAATCATTACAAATAGAACAAACTCAGCCGTGGCAGTCCGTGCCGCTCCAGTAGCTGCTTATTGCCGTATTGCCGCAGAAGCTGATCGATCTGCGCCCCGCTCATTTTTCCCCGGTACGGAGCCAGTTCGCGCTCGGCCTGCGCCCGCGCCTGCATCAATTCCTCGTCCGTGGCGTGGCTCCACAGTGCCGCAAACAGCTTCTCTTCCATCACCGTCATCCGCTGTTCCAGCTCTTCCAGATCGGCGGGTGGCCCATATCCGCCCTCTGCTGGCGAATGTGGGGAGGGCGCCAGCTCCGCCGCCAATCCCCGCAAGGTCGCCGCCTGCTCCGCCGTCAACGCCCGCACCGCTGCCCCAGGATGACTGCACCCCTCCAGTTGTTGCGCATTGCGCTCAAAGTACAGCGCCAGCTCGGCGTTCGCAATGCTGGTTGCCTTCGGATCGCGTGTCGAGCCGGTCGCAGCTTCCTTCAGCTCTTCCACCGCCGACAGCACCTCCTGCTGGCAATAGGCCAGCGAGTTCACCTTGCGCGTTTTTTTTGACCGGCGGTCATATTTGTCGAACGCCGCGTCGATTCCGCGCAGCACCGCCTCCAGCGGAATCCCCGCTTCCTTCCAAACCTCCATCAGCGCCCAGTCCAGCGGCGAGCAGATGAGTATGCTTCCGCGCCGCCGCTGGAAGTGCTCTTCAATCTCGGAAAAATATGTGAAATGTTCCACCAATCGATGCCGGCTTCTCTTCTACTTCCTGCGGCTGTGCAGATTGCGATCCCAGATAATTCGCAGTCCGGTCAGGGTCAGCGCGTCGTCGATCTCGGAGAGGAAGCGCGAGCCGCTGGCGATGAACTCTGCCATGCCTCCCGTGGCGATCACTCGCGCCGCTCCCAATTCGCCCAGCATGCGCTCCAGAATTCCATCTACCAATCCCACGTAGCCATGGAAGAGCCCGGATTGCAGCGAGTGTACGGTGTTGCTCCCAATCACGTGCGGAGGTCTCTTGATGTCTACTCGCGGCAGCCGTGCGGCGCGCGCAAAAAGCGCCTCCGCCGAGATCCCGATTCCCGGAGCGATTACCCCTCCAAGGTACTCGCCCTTCGCGGAAACCGCGTCGAAAGTCGTTGCCGTTCCAAAATCCACCACCACGCAGCTTTGTTTGCACTTCTCGTACGCTGCTACCGCATTCACAATGCGGTCGGCCCCGACCTCGGTGGGATTGTCGTAGTGGACCGGCATCCCTGTCTTGATTCCCGGCTCCACGAACAGTGCCTTGATGCCGAAATAGCGCTCGCACATCTGCCGCACCAGCGACTCCAGCGGCGGCACCACCGAGGCAACGATGATTCCGTTAACCGTCTCCAGTTCCAGCCCCTGCATTGCAAACAACTGCCGGATCAATACCCCGTACTCATCCGCCGTCTGCTGCCGCGTGCTTGAGATTCGCCAGTGCGCCGCCAACTCAGGCGCAGCCGTCCCGTCCTCCCGCAATGGAAAGAGTCCGAGTTCGGTTTCCGTATTGCCGATGTCAAGAACAAGCAGCATAGCGATCCATCATAGTACACACTCGGCCACTGGTTGTTGCCAGTCCATCTGCGCTGGCGCCAACGCTTCCTTGATCCGGGGCTCTCTTCAACGCACCCCAGCGGTTTCCAGCATCGATCTAAACCTCTCGTCTGCGTTCTCCACTTCAATCACTAGCGCCGGAGCCACAATCGGCGCCAGTTGCGCGCCATCGAGTTTCACCAAATCCTTTTCCGTGGTCAAAAAGCCATTGGCTTCGTGCTGCCGTGCCAGCCGCTGCAGCAACGCGATGTCCTTCGCGCCATAGCGGTGATGGTCGCCGAAGACATAAGTCCCAACCGGATGGATTCCAATATCGGCCAGCGACTGCCAGAACTGTTCCGGCCGCGCCAGCCCACAGAAGGCTAGCGGACGCGTCGCTGCCGGCTCGGGCAGCGCCAGCCTGCGCCGTATATGCCAGATCTTCGGCTCCGCCAGCAGCGCAGCCAGATCTTCCGGAGCCGCCACCGCATCGGCCCGCCCCAGCGAAGCGAGCGGCTCGCGCAGCCGTCCGAAGGGCAGCAGCCTTGCTCGCAGATCCCCATGTCCCAGCAGCACGATGTCAAAGTCGCGGTGCAGCCGCCGGTGCTGAAAGCCGTCGTCCAGAATGTGCAGACGCGCAGGCCGGCCAGAGCGCGCTGCAAACGCCTCTGCCGCCAGCCCCGCTTCGTAGCGCTCTTCTCCCACAAACACCGGAACCTGTAGCGTCCGCGCCAACAGTAGCGGCTCATCCCCATACAGCTCCGCCGGCCCCGCCGCGTCCACCTGTAACACCCCTCGCGAGCTGCGCCCGTAGCCTCGCGAAAGAACGTCAAAGGGAATCTCCCGCTGCTTCAGCCAACGTCCCAACGCCTGCACAAACGGAGTCTTTCCGCTCCCTCCAACGCTGATGTTGCCCACGCTGATCACCGGCAGCCGCAGCCGCTGAACCTTCGCCCGCCCCTCGTCGTAGCGAGCGTTGCGCGCCCGCACGATCCGCGAAAACAGCCAGGTGAGCGGATCGGCGATCATGCGCGCTCCTTCCCCAGCAGCGCAAGGATGCGCCCCACGCTGCGAGCCGTCGCTCCGCGCTGCTCCATCAACACCTGCTGCGCCCGCTGCCCCAGTGCCTCGCGTTCCGTGCCCTCGCGCAGCAGCATCAGAAACGTAATCCCAAGGTTCTTCGTGGTGCAGCGCACCACCGCCCGCCCGCGTTCGAAGCATGCAAGAATGTCGCGGAAGTTCTCCGTGTATTGCCCCGTCAGGATCGCCCGCGCGAAGAATGCCGGCTCCAGAATGTTGTGCCCGCCTCGCGGCACCAGCGAGCCGCCCACAAACGCGATGTTCGAGTAGCGATAGATTGCCGCCAGCTCGCCCAGCGTATCCAGCAGCAGCACCGCGCCGCCAAGCTCCTGCGCTGCCGCATCGGGCGCTGAGCGGCGCACAAAGCGGATGCGTCGCAGGCTCAGCAGCAGCGCCACCTCCTCAAAGCGCTCCTTATGCCGTGGCGCAAGCACCAGCGTAGCCGCCGGATACTCCAGCAGCACCATCTGGAAGGCTGCCAGAACGTGCTGCTCTTCTTCCTCCACCGTGCTGCCCGCCACCAGTATCGGCGCCCCTGACGCCCTCAACTGCTCGCCTAACTGTGTCACCGCCGCCGTTTCCACCGGCGGAGCCACGTCAAACTTCAGATTCCCGCTCACCTCGACCCGCTCCGCCGCAGCGCCCACCGCGCGCAACCGCTCCGCGTCGCCCTCGCTCTGCGCCAGAAACAGCTCCACCGGCTCCAGCGCCCTGCGCAGCAATTTTCGAAATCGCAAATACCTCGGATACGAGCGGTCGCTGATCCGCGCATTCACCACCGCCACCCGCGCTCCGCTCGCCGCCGCCAGCCGCAAGAAATTCGGCCAGAACTCGGTCTCCGCCAGGATCACCAGTTGCGGGCTCAATTCGCGCAAATACGGCCTGATGCACAGCCCGAGGTCGAGCGGAAAGTAAAAGACGTTCTCGGCCCCAAACTTCTCGCGTGCCAGCCGCTGTCCCGTGTGTGTCGTCGTCGAGACCACCACGCGATACCCTTCGCAACCAAGTTGCGCCGCCATCGGCGCAATCGCCAGCACTTCGCCCACGCTTACCGCGTGTATCCACGCCACCGGCAGCCTGACCGCCGCATCGTCCTCGCCCAGCCGGATGCGTGCCGGAACCCAGCCCAGCCGTTCCCTGAGTCCCGCCCGGTATTTGCCCAGCCGCAGCATCTGCAGCAGCCACCACGGCAGCGTCAGGGTCAGCAGCAGGGCCAGAATTGCGCTGTAAAGAAGGTACACGCCAGTCATTGTAGATTGCCGACGCTGAATAGCGCGTAAGAAAACACTTGCTTCTCATCGGCGCCGGGATAGTACGCATTCAATACTGGCTCAGGTAGAAGACTGTACGCGGAGGATCGCATCTGCGATGGCCACGGCCTCTACCGTAGCAGCTACGGCGTGGACCCGGACAACATGAGCTCCGGCGAGCACGGCGGCCACGCTGGCGGCCACGCTGGCAATGTCGCGACCGGCAGGAGGCAGCGTCACGGAGTTTTGCGGGCAGCCGTTATCAATCTTGCGGGCGGCGATTTTAGCAAGGCGCTCGGCCACCGTGCGGCCGAGGAAGCTCTTGCGCGAGACGCCGGCGAGCAGCGGGTAGCCGAGCGCGTGAAACTTTGCAAAGCCCGCCAGCAGTGGATAATTTTCATCATAGTTTTTGCCGAAGCCAAAGCCGGGGTCGACGACGATCCTGCGGCCCAGCACTCCGGCGTCGAGCGCCGCGCCCAGCCGTTCGCGCAGCTCTTCACAAACCAGCGCAACGATGTCTGGCGCGGAAGCAAGCGCGCGCCACTCGTGGGGCCTGCCCCGGACGTGCATCAGCACCGCTCCGCACGGATGTCCGGCGACCGTCGAACTCATCGCCGAGTCCCAGGTGAAGCCGCTCACATCGTTGACGATTTCAACGCCGGCCTCAATAGCCGCCAGCGCCACGGTAGATTTATATGTGTCGATGGATAAGACGGAATCCGGACGCTCCCGCTTGATCGCCTCGATCACTGGCAGAACCCGCCCGATCTCCTCCTCGGCCGAGACGGCTCCGGCGAGCCCGAGAGTTTGAGTGCCGCCGGTGTGTACGCCGGGACGCGTCGATTCGCCGCCGATGTCCAGTATATCCGCGCCCTCGTCGAGCAGCGCCAGACCGTGGGCGATGGCGGCGTCGGAAGCCGAATACGCGCCTCCGTCGGAAAAAGAGTCGGGCGTGACGTTGAGCACACCCATAACCAGCGTGCGCTCCCCAAGAGGAAGCGAACGGCGGCCGATCTCCCATTGAAAACCCGGGCGCATGGTGGGCGATTGTAGCAGGAAGCGGCGCAGCGCGGCGCTGAAGCATGATCGAGACGCCCGAACGGTGAAGTCTAGTGCAGCCTCTTGCCGGAGACGAAAGTGTTGCCGGTAACAACAAAGCGCCATTCGTCGAGCGGGGCGCTGGTTACGTTAATGCGGGGCGTCGCTGAGATCTCTGCCGCCGCAGAGCCGTCATCGACAATGTAGAGGCCGCTCCTGCGCGAGCAGAGGTTGCAGGCGTTGTCGCGCTCGCGGCAGATGCCCAGGGCTTGGGAGAGACGTCCGGGGCCGGAGGTGAGCAGGCGAAGCTGCGAAGGCCGGGGATTGGACGGAAGGGCCAGTCCTCGCAGAGCGGCCATGGCGGCAATGCCGCAGACCGGCTCAAGCGCGCGCAGCAGGACGCATCCCGCCTCGCCAGCCGGTTGGCAACTTACGTTGGTGCAGTAGTGATTGCCATAGATAAAATAGATGTAGGCGTGCCCCGGCGCTCCAAACAGGACGGCGTTGCGCGGGGTGCATCCGCGATAGGCGTGCGCTCCGGGATCGACCGCCCCAAGGTAGGCTTCGGCCTCCACGATGCGTCCGGCAAGTAGCACTCGGCCCTGCCGTCGCACCAGCACTTTGCCAAGCAACTCGCGCGCCACCACGCGGGGGTCGCGCACGTAGAACGAGCGCGGCAGCGGCGGGAGCTGGCCGATCGAGGGCGCATTCATTGCGGCATTCTCCAGGACAAAGCTTACGAGCAGCGGCAGCGGCATGGGCAGCGCTCCCAAAGGTGCAAGCCCTCACCCGTCTATCCCCTCTGGCTATTTGTGAGCCTTGGCGTAGGCGAGAACCTCATCGGCGTGGCCTTCCGGTTTAACCTTGCGCCAGAGTTGGGCGATGGTGCCGTCGCCTGCAATGAAAAAAGTCGTGCGCTCAATGCCCATGACTTTCTTGCCGTACATGTTCTTTTCCTTGATGACGTCAAAGAGCTTGGCCACAACTTTGTCGGCGTCGGCAAGCAGGGTGTAGGGAAGCTCGAATTTTTCCTGGAACTTCTTCTGCGCCTTGGAAGTATCCGGCGAGATGCCGAGCACGGTAAGGCCGGCCCGCGTGAGCTTCCCATACTGGTCGCGGAATCCGCAGGCCTCGATCGTGCATCCCGGAGTATTGGCTCGCGGATAAAAGAACAGCACAATGGGTTTACCCTTGAAGGAAGAGAGTGTGACTGGCTCTCCGTTTTCGTCGGGCAGAGTGAAGTCGGGAGCTTTCTGGTTGATATCCATGACCATGTATCTATACCGCAAAGTGAGGCAGTCCGTCATCCTGGCAACGGCGATTGCTATTTTTTCGCTGGTCTTGTCGGCGCAATTTCGCGCCCCTCTGCCGGAGCGAAAAACTCCACGCGCGGTAGCCGTCCTGGAGACCTTCAGGAACGGCTCGCGATGCCTTCTGCCGGTAACTTTTTTTTACGAGCGGCACTATTACGATGCGACCTTCTACCATGCCACTCCGGTGCCCTTCACTTTGTATTCGGAGACGGTTTACGAGGTGCAGCAATTCGGCAAGACATTGGGGACGTTCACCGTGCAGAGCGCGACTCAGAACGAGGCGGCATGGTTCGGCAATGGCCGCTACAGAATCGCTCCGGATGCGGCGACCCTGGCAAGAAAAAATGCTCCACGGCCGGTTGTCTTGGAAGATCCTTCAAAGCCCGTGCTGCACCGCCGCCCAGGAAGCGACGGTGACAATCCGGCAACCCATTCGGCTGCAACGGCCATTGCACCCGAGGCTGAGCCCGAGGCTAAGAATGATCCGGACCGGCCGAAACTGCATCGGCGTGAAGGCTCGGGCGGGGATAGTTCGGCTTCCACACCCTCGCAGAGCCAGGCTCCGTCGCAAGCTCCGCAAGCTGGGCAGGCTTCGCCTCCGCCAAGCGCCGGGACTGGGAAGCAAGCCACGGGCAGTCAGCCGGAGGAGAGTTCCGGTCAGGACCCCGATCGTCCGAGGCTGCATCGCAGGGATGACTCCGGGGACGGGAAGAGCGCCTCTCCGCCAAGCGCTGCCCCGCCTGCTCCGGTGACGACAACCCCGGCGGCCAAGGCCGAGCTGACGCCCAGCGAAGACCCGGACCATCCGATTCTGCGTCGCGGCAAGCCGGTGCGGGAGCAGGGTGGACGCGATCTGCCGGACTTCAAAAAAGAAGAACCTGTGACGCGCCAGGTCGCCGTCAGCGACGCGGGGCCTTCTGAGGCGCAGCCGCTGATCTACCTCTGCCCCGAGGAGGAGCGCCTGCATTTGGAAGCCTCGGCACGCGAGCTGGCGCAGGTTGAGCTGCACCGTCTTGCCGTGCAGCGCGGAATTCTGCTGCCAGCCGCCAAAGCGCAGCCGGCTCCTGCGAAGGCGGGCTCGCGGGCAAAGAAGAAACCTGCAGCCCCGGAGCCGCCCCCGGCAGAGCTGAAGCTGGCGGAAGAGCAGTTCGTTCCCTACGATCTCGACTACAACAACTATGCAACCGTGGTTTTTTCGGCGCGCTATGCGCCGGAGGCGGCGACGGCAACCGGCGTGGCCACTTCAAGCACGGATGCGAAGGCCGTGGCCGCGGCAACTGCGGGCACGACCGGAAAAAGCTGGCTCGTGACCGTGATCGCCCGCCAGGACGGGGACAAACTCATCAAGCTCTACAGCGCGGTCAGCGATCCACGCGAGCTTGATCTCTATCCCGAGGTGCGGCTCGTCGACGCCGTCGATCCGGATGGATATGGCCGCTATGCGCTGCTCTTTCGCCTGCGCAAGCGCGACGGCGTGAGCTGGCTGCTCGGACGCGTAACCGGCTACGCGCTGCAGACGGTCTTCGAGACGGCGGCAAGGTAAGGTCGGCTGGCTGCTGCCGGACTCCGGCTAACATTCGCCGCAGCGGCAAAGATATTCTGCATCGCGGGGGTGGATTCGAGAATCTTAGTACCTGCATAGTTGTTTCAACAAATAATGTCAGGATGGAAATAAAATATGAAAAAATTGATCCTGCTCTTTGCCGCGATGTTGGCCACCAGTTCGCTGGCGCTGGCTGCAGATACCTACACCATTGATGGCGCGCACTCGTCCACCAACTTCACGGTCAAGCACATGCAACTTTCCACCGTCCATGGACGCTTCACTGATGTCAGCGGGACCATTCTCTTTGACGAAAAAGCGCCGGAGAAAAGTTCCGTGACGGCGGTGATCAAGACCGCGACCATTAGCACCGACAACGCCGCCCGCGATAAGGATCTGAACTCAGCGAGATTTTTCGATACGGCGAATTTCCCGGAGATCAAGTTCCAGAGCACCAGCGTTCGCACCACCGGCGGCAAGTACATTGCAACCGGCAACCTGACAATTCGTGACGTGACCAAGGTAGTGGAGATTCCCTTCACCCTGGCGCAGGGCAAGGGACCGAAGGGCGAGGCACGGCTGGGCGTTGAGGCGACGCTGACCATCGACCGCTTTGAGTACCACGTGAATTACGATTCGACCGGCCTGATCGTGAGCAAGGATGTCAACATCGAACTGAGCGTTGAAGCAGTGAAGTAATTTTCTGGCGGAGTACAGAGCAAAACAAAACCCCTGGCGTTCGCGCCGGGGGTTTTGTTTGCGCCAAACCTGGGTGCGGGCCTCTATACTTTTGACATGGCAAGAGCTCTGCCTGAATTTCGCACAAGTGTGCCCCTTGAGTTTGGTTCTCATGAATCTGGCTTGCAGGAATGGTTCGGATGAATAACGCCGCGCTGGAGACCAATGCCTGCCTCGGCCGGGCGCTGGCGGCCTTGCAGCGGCGACTGCACGACGCTCTGGGCTCGATCTCTGCCCGCGAGTTGGCGGCAGCGGCCGGCGTTGCTCCGGGCGATGCCTGGCGGCTCGCCGAGGAGTTGCGCGGGCTGGGCGTCGAGGTCGTAGGCTCTGCCGATCTGGGCTGGCGGCTGGCGGGCGACTCTGACCTGCCGTTGCCTGAGCTGCTCGCGCCCAGAATTGCCGAGACGATTTTTGCCGGCAACGTGCATCACTTTGCAAGCATCGCGTCGACGAATGCGGCGGCAATGCGCGCCGGAGCCGACGCCGAGGCAGAAGGTGTGCTCCCAACCGCAAGCCAGGGCGCGGTCTGGCTGGCCGAAGAACAGACGGCGGCCAAGGGCCGCGCTGGGCACAGTTGGAAGTCGAATCCCGCGGATGGAATTTACTGCTCCGCACTGCTGCGGCCGAAGCTGGCTCCCGTCGATGTGATTATCTTGTCGCTGGCGGCGGGGCTGGCTGTGGTCGATGCCGTACGTGAGGTCACGGGGCTTTGCGGCGATCTGCGCTGGCCCAACGACGTGCTGATCGGCGGCCGGAAGTTCTGCGGCATCCTCACCGAGCTGAACGCCGAGATTACGCGAGTTCGTTACGTTGTCGTGGGCATCGGGCTGAACGTGAACAATACGGAATTCCCGCCGGAGCTGGCGCCGATTGCGACTTCACTGCGCATGCAGGCCGGCCAGAGCTTTTCCCGGCTGGAACTAGTGGCGGCCCTGCTGCGCGCGCTGGATCGCGAGCACAAGGCGCTGTGCGAAGGCGTCGGCGCGGCGCGCGAGCAAATCCTGCGCCGCTTCGAGCAGCACTCGTCGTTCTGCCGCGGCTGTGCCGTCTTTGTCGAAGAAGACGGCGGCTACGAGGGCATGACGCGCGGGCTGGATGAGCGCGGCTTCTTGCGCATTGAAACGGCGCACGGAATGCGCACCGTACTGAGCGGCGGAGTGCGCAAGCGATAAGGACGGGACATTGAGCGGAACAAAAGCTAAGCGCAGATTGTTGCGATGGATGAACTGGTGGCCTCCATACCTGGGGATGGGGGTTAAAGTGCGGCGCATCTCGGACGACTTCCGCGAGGTCGACGTGGAGATGGTGCAGCGCTTCTGGAACACCAACTACGTCGGCGTGCATTTTGGCGGCTCGCTCTTCGCCATGACCGATCCGTTCTACATGCTGATGCTCATCGAAATTCTCGGTCCCGGCTACATCGTCTGGGACAAGGCGGCGTCGATCCGATTCCGGCGCCCCGCAAAGGGAACGGTGCGGGCGGAGTTCCGGCTGACCGAGGAACAGATCGACGAGCTCCGCCAGGCGGCGGACACTCAGGCGAAAATCGAGCGCGTCTTCGTGGTGCAGATTAAAGACCAAGGCGGCGAAGTAGTGGCCGAGTCAGAGCGTCTCCTGCATGTGAGAAAGAAATAATTTCCATCTCTTCCTCCCGCGGGTGTCCCACCTTCGCCGCGCGGTTCTTGCGCGCCTAAGGTAGGACGGGCAGGACACGCCAAAACAGAATCTGATTGGGAAAACGCAGTGCGCGAACAATTGTGCATAAAACCCCAAGCGGTAAAGCAGTCAACCGTCAGCCATGCCTCGAACTGATACGAATCAGCGTTGAACCCTCTATCCGCCTGTGATTAAAGTCATAGCCAATCCCCGGCCCTCTGCTTAGTCTAGGAAGCGTAGGTTGGAATTTTCCTTTGTCGATCATTCAATCGAATCCCCTTCATACCGAAGCAAAGCCGTCAGCGCCCACCCCCGCCAGCCTCGCGGTTGAGGCGTCCATGCGCAAGCATCTTCGCCGCGCCGCGCCGGACCGTTCCCAGCGCACCCGTCTCATCGTGCAGCTTTTGTTCATCCTGCTCAATGTTTTTCTCTGTGCGCAATTTTATTTCTTCGTCCGCTTCTTTGAGCGCGGCGCCACCGGCTCACATCTTTCCCGTCCCGCCGGCGTCGATGGCTGGCTCCCCATTGCCGGACTCATGAACCTCCGCTACTTTCTCGCCACCGGCCACATTCCTGCGATTCACCCCGCCGCCATGGTCCTCTTTCTTATCTTCGTCGCCATGAGCCTGCTCTTGAAGCGCGCCTTCTGTGGATGGCTCTGCCCCGTCGGAACCCTCTCTGAATACCTATGGAAAGCCGGGCGCGCGCTCTTCGGACGCAATCTCGTGCTGCCGCGCTGGCTGGACCTGCCGCTGCGCTCCATCAAATATCTGCTGATGGCATTTTTTGTGATTATCATCGGCAGCATGACCGCCGTCTCGCTCGAAGACTTCATGGCGCAGCCCTACGGCATTCTCGCCGACGTTAAGATGCTGCACTTCTTTCTGCGCATGAGCACCACCGCTCTGGTTGTCGTCGCCGTGCTCATCTTGCTCTCTGTCGTCATCAAGAACTTCTGGTGCCGTTACCTCTGCCCCTATGGCGCCGTCATGTCGCTCGCCTCGCTCTTCAGCCCCTTCAAGATTCGTCGCGACGTCGAGAGTTGTGTCGAGTGCGGCAAGTGCGCCAGGGCCTGTCCCCAGGATCTTCCCGTCGATCGCCTCATCCAGGTCCGTTCCGTTGAGTGCTCTGCCTGCATGGAGTGTGTTGCCGCCTGTGCCACGCAGAGCGCGCTTCAGTTCGCCCTTCCTCCGCGGCGCACAGCTTCCCCTACCACACTCTCCATCGCCCAGCGCTGGAGCGGCCGCACGCTCCAACCTGTCGCCGTCGTGATGATCCTCGCCGCCCTCTGGATCGGTGGCATTTCGCTCGCTCGCATCACTCACCACTGGCAAACCAACATCTCTGACGATGTGTACAGACAACTAATCCCCCACGCTGACGAGCAGAGTCATCCAGGTTTTTAGGAATCTCTCAAATCTTCAATATCGCCTCAGAGGCACTTCAACCGGTAATCGATTTCCTCCACCTCGATTCTCTATTTCCATAGATTTACATATGTGAATGTATTAACGCCGCGCCGCTCTGCTTTTCCCCAGGGCTGCGCTTCTGCGCCGCGACACCTCCCGCACCGACCGTTTATCCTATTCACCATGGAAGCCTCCACCCTGCGCGACTTGCTCGCGCCCTTCATTCCCGCCGCCGATCTCGATGACGCTCTGCTCGCCTCTGTCGGCGTCCACCTCGACCTGCTCACCCGATGGAACCAGCGCATCAACCTCACTGCCATCCGTTCTCCAGAGGAGATGGTCGTTCGTCATTTCGGCGAGTCGCTCTTCGCCGCCCGCGCGCTCCTTTCCCGCGGCGCCCAGCAGGAAGTCATCGATCTCGGCAGCGGTGCCGGCTTCCCCGGTTTGCCCTTGAAGTATTGGGCTCCCCGGCTGCAACTCACCCTCGTCGAAAGCCACGGCAAAAAGGCCACTTTTCTCCGCGAAGTCGGTCGCGCACTCCATCTCTCCGGCTTTGCCGTCCTCAATGTCCGTGCCGAATCGCTCTCTCAGCGCGCCAGCCTGGTCACCCTGCGCGCTGTCGAAGGCTTCGATCGCGCCCTGATCACTGCCTCCCATCTGGTTGCCCCCGGCGGCCAACTGGCAATCCTCATCAGCGAAACGCGGCGCGAGCGCGCTCTTTCGCTCCTGCCCGAAGGCGAGAGCACCTCTCTCGACCTTCCCTCCTCCGAGCAGCGCATCCTCCTCACCTGGAAGCCCCGCGCCTAGCCAACCTATCCCGGTCAGCAAAATCAATGTTCCTCGGTGGAACGTGGGATGGAGGGTAGGGGTGGTCGCGCTGCAGGTGCTGGCGTTGGATGGGTAGGGGCGATTGCGGTAATGAAGAAATCTAAAGTGTAATTACGCCACGTGTAAGAAGTACATGATGTGACCTACAAATCCAGATCACTTCCAAAGGTTTGGAATAGTCCTCGTGGTGAGCTTCAATGTTCTTCTTTGTTCCACAAATGACACACGGGCCCTTGGCTATCTTTCCCCTCTTGATGTAGACATATAGGTACGAACGACAATTTAATCTTTGTTTTTGCTCGTCTGTGAGTGGATGATTTTTACGGTATTTACGGCTAGATTCTGCATGGCACTCATTGCAATATCTTTGGCCAACCCGAGCGGCCTTTCCGCAGGAACATAATCCCTTTGCCATAATTTATATTGTATTGCGTGACACGCCACGTGGAACACTGGAGTCCAAATTATTGTATTGCGTGACACGCCACGTGGAACACCCGCCCCGCAGCCGGAGCGTGGATCTTCCCTGCGTACCCGCCCCACATCTCCGGATGGACGCCCATCCTTGCCCCATTCCTCAGTTCTGCACAGCTTTCCGCACTTATCCACCGAATCCACAACCTTGCACAGCTCTTTCTCCATTGCCGCCCACTCCTTCCACCCGTTACTCTCAACCTTGTCCACATTGGCAGCCGCCGCCGTTCCATCTCCGGCTGCCCGGAGTAACCATGTCTCGGGTCATTGCCATCGCCAACCAAAAGGGCGGAGTAGGGAAAACCACAACCAGCATCAATCTCGCCGCCAGCTTCGCCGCCAGCGGCGTCCCAACCCTCCTCGTCGATTGCGATCCACAATCCAATTCCACCTCAGGCCTTGGCCTTCTCAAGAATGCCGAACGTCCCGGAACCTACCAGCTCCTCATGGGCGATGCCGAGCCCTCCGAACTCCTTCTGCCAACCGACCTCGAGCTGCTCAAGATCATCCCAGCCTCCAAGCACCTCATCGGAGCCAACGTCGAGCTGGTGAACGCAGAATTCCGCGAATATCGCCTCCGCCACGCACTCCAATCCATTCGCAGCCAGTTCGGAGTTCTCGTCCTCGATTGCCCCCCCGCGCTCGACCTGCTCACCCTCAACGCCCTCGTCGCCGCCGACTCTGTCCTCGTCCCCATGCAGGCCGAGTATTTTGCCCTCGAAGGCGTCAGCGAGCTCCTCGATACCATCGAACGCATCCGTCAGACTCTCAATCCCAGCCTCTTTGTCGAAGGCGTCGTTCTCACCATGTACGATGACCGCACCAATCTCGCCCAGGGCGTAGCCAGCGAACTCAAGTCTTTCTTCGGCGAGCTCCTCTACCACACCTGCATTCCCCGCAATATCCGCCTCGCCGAAGCTCCCAGCCACGGCAAACCGGCCATCCTCTATGATCCGCGCTCCCGTGGCGCTGAAAGCTACCTCAAACTCGCCGAGGAAGTCCTGCTTCGGCTCAAGAACCGCACAAACGTCACCAACCATCCGCACAGCGAGGTAAAGCAGTGAATCCAACCCACGATAAAAGAAAAGCCCTCGGACGCGGCCTTGAAACCCTTCTCCCCGCCGCAAGGGGCATCAATGCGGCCATCCCCGCACCAGCCACTCCAGCTCACCCCTCACCCGGCGAATTCGTCCGCGACATCCCCCTCGAACTCATCGACCGCAATCCCTACCAGACCCGGACACACTTCGATGAAGTTGCCCTTACCGAACTTGCCGATTCCATCAAGGTCTCCGGTGTCGTCCAGCCCGTTACCGTTCGCCAGCAAGCCGGACGCTTCCAGCTCATCACCGGAGAGCGCCGCTGGCTCGCCTCTCAGCGTGCCGGCAAGCCCACCCTTCCTGCCATCGTCCGTCAGGTCTCCAACGAGCAGGCGATGGAAATCACCATTATTGAAAATCTCCAGCGTGAAGACCTGAACCCAGTCGAGCAGGCCCGCGCCTATGAGCGCCTCGCCCGCGACTTTGGCCTAACCCAGGAGCAAATGGCCCAGCGTACCGGCAAGGAGCGCTCCTCGGTCGCCAATTTCCTCCGCCTCCTCAAGCTCCCCGAAGATGTCCTCAAGCTCGTCGAGGCCGCCAAGCTCTCCTTCGGACACGCCAAGGCTCTCATGGCCCTCGATTCGCCAGACGCCATCCATCGCCTCGCTCAGCGCGCCGTCCAACTTTCCATGTCCGTCCGCCAGCTCGAGGCTGCGGTTTCCAACCTCAAGCACCCCCAACCCGCCGCACCTAAGCCCGAGCGCGTCCTCGATCCCAACGTCCGCGAAGCCGAGCAGCAGCTCCAGCGATCCCTCGGACTTCGGGTTCAGATCCAGGACAAAAACGGAAAGGGCAAGATCGTCCTCGAATACAAATCACTCGAAGATTTCGACCGCGTCCTCGAAATGCTCAACGCTTCAAAATAGACCCGCGAATGCCCCATCTTCGCCGCCGCCTGTGCGGCCAAGGTGGGAGCGCAACAAAGACCATTTCCGCAACTTCTCCAAACGCCGACGGACGGCCCCAAGGCCGTCCGCTACTCGCTCTCTTCATATATCGACATATGCCTATTTATGATATATCGACATATATCTATCTATACGTACACTCGCCCACCGCCGCGCAGAAACATCTACTTCCGCCCCGCGAAGCAAGCCCATATACTCGCACATCAACGATTATCTCTTTCGATAACAATTACTCATATGCTAATGTCTATTCGATCGATCGCTGCAATTTTCCAAATCTATTAACTCTCCTATAAACCCACCCCTCCAAACCATTACCCTTTACGTCAATCCTTCAAACATCCTCTGCCCCCGTCATTGAGAGCTAAAACAACAAGGCCGCCTCTCCCGGCGGTCTTATTCCAACCTCATCTCACACGCACTCAACCTGGTCACGCGATGCGATCTTTCAACGGTCGTTAGCATCGACAGCCGCTACCGCTGCTATCGCGATGCCACCTCTGACGCTAGCCCATCGCTTTTACCCGCATCTTGCGCGGCTTGCAGCGCCGTTACCGCGCTGAGGCGCGCAACCAGAATCCGCTTCAAATCTCCACAACGCTCTCCACCGCTGCAAGGTAGGTCTCTATTGCAACCCCATCCCGGTGCGAAAGATCCACAAATTCCATTCCAAGACGGAAGCCGCGCCGATTCCTCACCACCGCTTTTATCCCAGCCTCGACCGTCCCGTTCGGCAGCGATAAATCAATCCACAACAGTGTTCCGACCTGCAGTGTTTCTGATGCATACACGCTCATCCCGCCTCTGCTGAGCTCATACGTCCGAACCACGGCAGTTGCCGCCTCCGGCTCGTCCCAACGCCGAATCCGTACTCTGATATCAACTTTGACCCGCTTCCATTTTCGTTTTGCCGCGTCCATTCCGGCACCTCATCACCCGCAGATAACAATCTTGCACTCAATCCCTGCTTGCGTAATCATCCTTTGCGAGAATACCCCAGCGCCGCTGATATTTCCGCAATAAGGCCATGCTCTCTTCGTCTACCGTCAAAAAAATAAATCCGTATCTGAACCCGCTTCTGCTCTTCTCTTGAACCTCAGCGCGAAACACCCCTGACACCGTTGGCAGCACGCATTCAACCGTAAATAAACTTCCCTCCGGAATCTCCACCGGCGAAATCAATCCCACTCCACCTTCGGAGATGTCCAGCGTACGCGCCGTGATCTCCTCTTCGCCCGCGCTCAACTTTGCGCGCACATCCAAAGCGTATCTCGCGAACTTCCGCTCTACTGAATAACGAGTAGGCGACATTCCACTTCCTTCTCACCAATGTCTATTCAACTCACACCGAAGAGCCGCTCCCCATCAACCACAGCGCGCTTCATAACCGTTTTCAAGGGAGAGCTTACACTCCGCTTCCCTCTCCATCGCCGGTCGCGCAAAGAACACGTTCACCGCTGCCACAATCTCCTCCGCGCTTTTCGCCTCGTAGATCGCTTTACGCAGCCTTGCCCCGCCCTCCACTCCGTGGGTGAACCACGAGGCAAACTGTTTCATCTTGCCCGTCGCGTCCGGAAAACCTTCCTCGATCAGCATTTCAAAATATCGGCGAATCATCTCATACCGGTCCGCTCTGGAAGCAACATCATACCTGCCCCCAGCCGTGTATTGCGAAATTTGCCTGAAAATCCATGGATTCGAAGCCGCGGCCCGGCCAATCATCACCCCGTCGCAGCCCGTCTCCGCCACCATCGCGCGGGCGTCTTCCGGCGTACGTATATCCCCGTTTCCAATCACCGGAATCGAAATCAGCGACTTCAATTCGGCGATCCACTGCCATTGCGCCTGTCCGCTGTATCCCTGTTCCCTTGTGCGCGCGTGCATTGCCACCGCGTCCAGTCCGCAGCCTTCGGCAATCCTCGCTAGTTCCCGGAAAACCAGCTCGCTCTCGCTCCATCCCGCCCGCAACTTCACCGTGAATGGAATCTTGACTGCGGCGCGAACCGACTCGAAGATCTTCTGTATCACCGGCAGCTCCCGCAGCAGTCCGCTTCCGCCATTGCACTTCACCACCTTTTTCGCCGGACATCCCAGGTTCAGGTCCACCAGGTCAAAACCAAATCCTTCTACGATCCGCGCCGCTTCTGCCAGCGACTCGGAATTTGAGCCAAACAGTTGCGATGAAATCGGATGCTCGTCCTCATAGAAGTTCAGAAAACGTTGCGCCTTCTTATCCTTCTTGCGTGTCACTCCGTCGGCTGAGGTGAACTCCGTCATCAGCAGTCCGCATCCATCCATCTCCCGGATGAAGCGCCGGAACACAGTGTCCGTAATCCCAGCCATCGGCGCCAGCACGGTCGCGGGCGCAATCACTACGTTCCCAATCTTCAGTTGCGCGGCAACCCTCACTCCCTCGGGTGCATGATGATCGCTCGGGTTGTCGTAGAACTTCTGCATACGTCCATTGTATCGGCATTTTCCCTCCCTGCCGACCTCCAGCCTTACCGCGGTGATCTTCCCTCTCCGGAGTCTTCTCCTGTACTCGTCCACAAATCGCCTGATCCCCAAACAGTAAGCCCTCGCCGAAGCGAGGGCTTAATTCTTGCGCCGAAGGCGTCTTCACCCCAACAAGGATCGGGTACCCGCATCTGCCCGTTTTTGGCAGATGTGGGACAACTTGCCGGAGACCCCGACCACCCGCGGAATCAATTCTGTTCGGTCTTGGCCGGCTCCGCCTTCGCCTCTTTCTTGGCATACTTGCGGCGGAAGCGTTCGATACGACCAGCGGTGTCAAGCACCTTCTGCTTACCGGTAAAGAACGGATGGCAGGCCGAGCAGATTTCAACGTGGATGTCGCCACGATTCGTGCTGCGCGTTACAAACGTATTGCCGCACGCGCACTTCACGTGGATCTCTTCGTACTTCGGGTGGGTTGCTGCTTTCATAATCCTCATTCCATCTGTAAAACACAGACTATTCAGTGTAACCTGTGCCCTCGCTGCCCGGCAACCTCGCCCTTACTGCCCCTTGTCCTTCCCGGCCTTGCGCTTCATCTCCGCCGCCTGAACCGTCCGCTGCAGGTTCCACAGCAACGCGCAGCCCCCGCAGCAGATCGCCACCGGAATCGATATGTTCCGGTAGGCCATGCTCATATCCGGCGTCCGTTGCGTAACCACGCTCCACGCCGCCACGCCGATGATTCCGCAGAATAATCCCACTCCCATGCCCAGCCCGGCCCACAGCACCGTCAGCACTATTACGCGGGAGCATTTCATCAGTGTCCACACCAGCCAGCTTGGCTCTTTCATCGGCTTGCCCGCCAGCAGCGTCTTGCTTCCCCGCGCCTCCATCTCGCTGACCATCGCACTTTCCTCCCTCTTACGCGCAAGCCTGCGTATCGCCCAGCGCCCGCCTGCGTTAGAATGATAGTTTCTTATGTCCGACACCCAACAGGCAACCACGCACTCGCCCGCCGAAGTATTACGGATCTCTCCCGTGCAGCAAGCCCCCAACGGTATCTGCTACGCCTCCAGCGGCGAAGTCAACCTCTCCTCCGACGAGTTGCAGCGCATGGTGGGCGCAGTCCCGCAGCCTGTTGCAGCGGCCCTCATCCGCAAGGCCTTCTACTTTGTTCCGCTCGCCGTCGCCGATGGCGATCAGACTTTGATTGCCGATCGTTACGATGTCCTTCTCAGCGATCGCGCCGTCTGTCACCGCAATCTTACCCTTGGCGATGCCCAGTGCGTCTTTATCTCCACACGCCTCATGGATGACCGCTTTTCGGTCGCATTCGAGTTTTACATCAACGTCGCGCACGCCTTCGCCGAGCACACCGGCTTCTCCCAGGTCTTCGCCGACCTGGTCTGGAAGCAGGCCCAGGATAAGGTCCGAGGCGAAACCTCTCTCGACGCCAACGAACTCCGCAAGATCGTCACCTCCAATGCGCCGGATGCAGAGAAGGCGCGCCAGGAGTACTTCGAAACTACATTCGCCGACGCCATCGCAATCTATCTGCTCTCGCTCTACCTTGACGTGGACTATTATGAACTCCGTGAGCGCGACTATCCTTTACTCGCTCCGCCTGCACTTGCCGAGCGGCTGCGCAAGGTGAATGAACTCTTTCCCGCTCCGCGCGGCTTCGAATTCAACATCTTCTACAAGCGCCGTCCCGAGCAGCGCTAGAGCGCGGAGCCAACATGATCGCCCATCTTCGCGGAATCCTTCTTGCAACCTCGCCAGGCCGCGCCATCGTCGATTGCCACGGCGTCGGATACGAGGTTACGGTTTCCATGAACACCTTCACCCAGCTTCCCGAGGCCGGTAGAGAAGTATCGCTCTTCATCTACACCAATGTTCGTGAAGATCAGATCGCGCTCTTCGGTTTTCATCTCGCGGAGGAGAAGGCTGTCTTTGAAAAGCTTCTTTCCGTCAGCGGCATCGGCCCCAAGCTCGCTGTCAATATCCTCGGAGGGATGAACGCCCGCGATCTAGTCGCTGCCATCTGCGGCGCGGATGCGGCCAGGCTCACCCGCATGCCCGGAGTAGGAAAGAAGACCGCGGAACGCATGGTGCTCGAGCTCAAGGACAAGCTCGCTGAATTCGGAGTTACTCCGGAGGCGCCTCGCCCACGGCATCGGTTAGAGGAGGATGTGCTCTCGGCTCTCATCAATCTCGGCTACCAATCAGCCGCCGCCGAAAGATCGCTGGAACGGCTAGGCCCCGCCGATGGACGAAGCTTTGAACAGCTCTTCCGTGCCGCGCTGGCGCAGCTCACGCATTGATCGTCGCGCCTCTCAATCGAAGCGCATAGCGAAAGGCGCGCACCCCATTGGTTCGCGCCTTTCGTTTTCCCGTCTCCAGCGTCTCACGCTGCTGTCAATCGCCTGCTATGGTCTTCTCTTCATACCACGGCGGCAAAATCTTTAGCAGCGCCGCCAGTATGAAGAACGGGAGTATGAGCAGCGCTGCGGCGACCAGCTCCCCTTCGCGCGAGATCAGGTCCAGCTTGTAAGTGGTGTAGCCCAAAAAACTCTTCGAGAAGAGCTGCCCGCCAATGACCACATTCCAGCGCATCGCGAAGATGCCGATAATCGTCAGGCACCCGCAAATCGCATAGGCCAGCCGACGCAGCTTCTCCGGCACGTGAAAGATCTGGATCAGTCCAATAGTCAGGATCGGCACCACCGTTCCAATCAGGATCTGCAGGACGACCTGCGAGAAGAACAGCTTCGTGTGGAGCAGAAAATCCAGTGAGCGGAACGATTCGTCAGCCACGGAGATGCGATGAATAAGGTCGAGCATCTCCAGGGCGAAATCGATGATGAACGTATACAGCAGGTACTGCGCAATGGTATCTACGCAGCGCATATCGATTGGCTGCTTGCGGATTTTCATCATCGCCATGTAAATCAGCATCACCATCGCGATTCCGCTCACCATCGCCGAGAAAATGAAGACCACCGGCATCAGCGGTGAAGACCACCACGGATTCGCCTTGACCGTGCCGAAGATGAATCCCACATAGCCATGCAGCAGAAAGGCCGACGGAATGCCGATCAACGTGACCACCCAGCCCACGCGGTCATCCACGCGCAATGCGCCTTCGCTGATGTTGCTGGAGCCCAGGCTGAGGACGCGGTAAAGCAGTCGCCGCCAGCCCGTGGTGCTCTGCGAGAGCAGCACAATGTCACGCCGGAAATCGAGCCACACCTCCAGCAGAAGTACAGCCATCAGGTACCAGACGTAGACAAAGCCGAACATGGCCATCGGCGATGTCGTGTGCGGTGTCAGAAACATCTCCAGCGAGCGCTCCGGGTGCCCCAGGTGCAGTTGCAACGGCAGCGGAGCAACCAGCAGGAATGCCAGCGCCGTCAGCAGCGCCAGCCGGTAAGTCGGCTTCACGGCCACAACATGGAAGATGCGCTCCAGTGATGCCAGGATGAAAGCGCCCGCCACCAGCCCGGTCACGAAGGGATAGACGACAATCAACACGCTCCATTGGAGCTCGACCTCATTCGGATACATGAAGCCTTCAACTGGTACCATCATCGCAATCTCCTTAGCGCACCGAACCATCCAGGTCGTGGTAGTAAGCCTTGGCGCCGGTGGCCAGGTAAGGCTTCAACACCTGCACGCTGTGGGTCTTCAAGAACTCGTGGATCGGATCGGCGGGGTTCTTCAGGTTCGCCAATTGCCGCGCTCCCGTCGGACAGTTCTCGCAACACGCCGTGGTCAGTCCTTTGGTGATGCGGTGGTAACACAGCGAGCACTTTTCGGCCGTATGCGTCGTCGGATGCAGGAAGCGGCAGCCGTATGGACAAGCCTGTATGCAATAGCGGCAGCCTACGCAGTAACTCGAATCCACCAGCACAACCCCGTCGGGACTATCAAACGTCGCGCCAACCGGACAGACCTGCGTGCATGGCGAGTCCACGCAGTGGTTGCACATCTTCGGCACAAAAAAGTTCTTGCCGTCCACCGCCGTGCTCGGCGGAAAACCATCCTTGCCGCCGTTGGGAGAATCCACCTGCGGTGTCTCCTGGTGCCAATCGGAGACGTGGTAACGCTCCACCCAGGTGCGGAAATACCCATCGGGAACTTTGTTCTCCGTAGCGCAGCCGCGCACGCAGTTGCCGCACCCAATGCACTTGTCGATATCCAGCAGCATGCCCCACCAGTGTTCGCTGCGGTTGTAGTTGGGCGAGATCTCCGGTGTCCCGGCCAGAACGTACTTCCAGGCGAAGGCCGCCGCGGGGAGAAGCATCAGCAGTTTCCGTCGCGTGATCATGATTTTTTGTCTCCTGGCTGCTGCAGTGGGCTGTGCGGCACATGACAGCTCTTGCAAACCTCTCCGCCCGAGTGCTCCTTGCTCACGACCTGCGGGAACCACTTTGGTTTGGCGATGTTCGCTTCGTGGCAGCGCGCGCAAAGCACCGCCGTATCCGGCAGTTGCGGCACCACCGAACCCGGATCCTCGGCGTGCTTGGCCAGAGGGCCGTGGCAGGCTTCGCAGTTCACTCCCGCGTGCTTCCCGGTTTTCTTCACTTCCAGCACGTCGGCGTGGCAGTCTTCGCACGCTTGGTGACCGGCATAGGAGATCGGCTTCGAGGAAAGCTCCGCCAGCGCATTTCCCCGATAGTGACCGTACTCTCCAAAACTCTTGGGAATGAAATGTGCCCGCACCAGCAGAAATACGACGAGCACAATGGCACACACTACCGCCAGCCGGACAAGATGTTCGGCATCTTTGAATTTGCTCACACGCACCCCAATCAGGCCCGCCCAAGACCTTCAACTGGACGATTCTGAGAATCAGAAACTTATACTCGAAATGCCGCACAACTCACTGTGACACTTCGCACATAGCCTTGTGACTATTCATCCAGCATCCGTATCGCCCCAGGAAAACCCCCACTCGAACCCGGCGAGCGCGGGATTTCATTGCCCAAGGCGTTCCCCCTCGGCTACACTTGAACTTCATCTCAAACACCCTGGAAACTCATGCAACCTGTGGACTCTAATCTCGAAAAGCTCTTCCTCGGCGGTGACGAAGCCGTTGCCCAGGCTGCCTTCGATGCCAACGTAGCCTTGGGGACCGGTTATCCCGGCACGCCCTCAACGGAGATCCTGGAAACATTCGACAGACTCGGTGGGCGGGCGCAGTGGGCTCCGAATGAAAAGGTCGCGCTGGAGGTTGGCATCGGCGTGGCATTTGCCGGAGCGCGCGCCCTCGTCACCATGAAGCACGTCGGTCTCAACGTCGCAGCCGATCCTTTGTTTACGGTTGCATACACCGGCGTCGAGGGCGCTCTCATCGTGGTCTCCGCCGATGATCCTGGAATGTCCTCCAGCCAGAACGAGCAGGATAATCGCCGCTTCGCCGTCGCCGCTGGCGTTCCCATGTTGGAACCGTCCGACTCTCAGGATGCCTACGACTTCACCCTTCGCGCCATTGAAATCTCTGAGCGCTGGCACATTCCCGTCTTATTCCGCATGACAACCCGGGTCTGCCACTCCAAGTCTGTGGTGCAGCGCGGCGCAGCCTTGCCCATGCCGCACCCGCCTCATTTTGCGCATGACATTCGCTCGCGCGTGATGATTCCGGCCTATGCCCGTCCTGCCCACCACCGCCTGCGTGAGAAGCTTGCGCAGATTGCCGAGTGGAACGAAAAATCGGGATTGAACATCTACACGCCGGTTTCTGATGATCTGGGCATCATCACCTCCGGCGTCTCTTACCAGCATGTGCGCGAAGCCCTGCCCACGGCGAGCGTGCTCAAACTGGGCATGACCTATCCGCTGCCTGTCGAGCTGATGCGCAAGTTTGCCGCCAGCGTCGAGCGCTGCGTGGTGATTGAAGAAGGTGATCCTTACCTGGTGGAAGGCGCGCGCATGGCCGGAATCGCGGTCGAAGACAAATCCGCAATGTATCGCTTTGGCGAGTTGAACGTCGCCCGCGTGCGCCGCATTGTCGAGCAGGATAACTCGCCCGAGGCCAAGCCTATTCCCGGCAAGCCTCCTGCGTTATGTCCCGGATGTCCGCACCGCGCCGTATTTGTGGCGCTCAAAAACCTCGACTGTTATGTAGCCGGTGACATCGGCTGCTATTCCCTGGGCGTCCTGCCGCCATTTGAAGCCATGGATTCGCTGGTTTGCATGGGCGCGGCCATTGGCGTTGGTCTCGGCATGCGTCATGTGCTGCCTCCGGAGCAGGCCAGGCGCGTCGTCAGCGTGCTGGGCGACAGCACGTTTGTTCACAGCGGCATCACCGGACTGGTGGAGATGGTCTATAACCCGCCGCCGACCGGGCACGTCCTGTTGATTCTCGATAACGGAACCACCGCCATGACCGGGATGCAGGAACATCCCGGCACCGGACGCACCCTCGAGCACGCCAGCACCGGCAAAGTGATATTTGAAGATCTTGTGCGAGCCCTCGGCGTCCGCAACGTCTTTGTCGCCGATCCGGTAACCGACCCCAGGGCCTTTGACAAACTGTTGAGAAGTGCTCTGGAAAAGCCTGAACTCACGGTGATTATTGCTCGCCGCACCTGTTTGCTGGCGGTAAAATCCATTCGCGAGCATGAGAAGTGCAATGAACAGCAGGTCAACTGTGAGTAATCTGGAGGCCAAAACGACGCGAGCCTGTTTTTCTCCCGCCAGTGCGCTGGACTTCGTTCCTCGCCGCGAATTGCAACAGCTCCAGCTTAGCCGTTTGCAGGCCGTGGTGGCGCTCTCCTATGAGAACGTAGCCCTGTTTCGCGCGCGCATGTTGGAGCGCGGACTCATGCCCGAAGACATTCAGTCGCTCCAGGATATCGCCAAGCTTCCCTTCACCGTGAAGACCGACCTGCGTGACACTTATCCCTTCGGGCTCTTTGCCGTTCCAATGAAGGACGTGGTACGCCTGCATGCTTCCAGCGGAACCACCGGAAAGCCAATCGTCGTCGCCTACACCAAGGCCGATCTCGACGTATGGACTTCGGTTGTTTCGCGCTCTTTCAGTGCCTGTGGCCTGCATGAAGGCGACATCGTGCAGGTGGCATACGGATATGGCCTCTTCACCGGCGGTCTTGGCGCCCACTACGGAGCGGAAAAACTCGGCGCTGCCGTCGTGCCCTCCTCGGTCGGCAACACCGACCGCCAGATCATGCTGATGAGCGATTTCGGAACCACCGCCATCTGCTGCACCCCCACTTATTTCCTGCACATGATGGAGCGTGCCGGCGCCATGGGCGTAGATGTGCGCAAGCTCTCTCTGCGTGCGGGAATTTTCGGCGCCGAGCCGTGGACCGAAGGCATGCGTCAGCACATCCAGCAGCATTCCAACATCAAGGCCTTCGATATCTATGGACTCTCCGAGATCATTGGTCCCGGCATCGGTATGGAATGCGTCTGCCAGAACGGCTTGCACATCTTTGAAGACCACTTCTACCCCGAGATCGTCGATCCGGAAACCGGTGAACTGATGCCGGAGGGTGAAGAGGGTGAGTTGGTGCTCACCACCCTCAGCAAGCAGGCAATGCCGTTGCTTCGCTACCGCACCCGTGACATCACCGCTTTTTATACCGAAGCTTGTGAATGCGGCCGAACCATTCGCCGGATTCGGCGTATCGGCCAGCGCTGCGATGACATGCTGATCATCCGGGGAATCAACGTCTTCCCCTCGCAGGTAGAATCGGTGCTGCTGGCCGTCGAGGGAACGCTGCCGCACTATCAGATTATCCTGACCCGCGAGCATGGCTTGGATCAGATGGAGGTCCAGGTCGAAGTCACGCCGGAGCTCTTCTCTGACACCGTGGGCGGCCTCGAGGCGATGGAGCGAACCTTGGCCCACGCCATGGAGCGCGTCCTCCAGGTAAAGGTACGAATCACTCTCGTCGAGCCGCGCACCATTCAGCGCAGTGAAGGAAAAGCTAAACGAGTCATCGATCGGCGGCAATCATGAAGATCACTCAACTTTCCGTCTTTGTCGAAAACGCACCGGGCCACGTTCTGGCTCCCTGCCGTGTGCTGGCCAACGCGGGAGTGAACCTGCGCGCCTTGTCCCTGGCCGACACAAAAACTTTTGGAATCCTGCGAATGATCGTCTCTGATTGGCGTCAAGGCGCCAAAGCGCTTGAAGAGGCAGGTTTCCTGGTCAAAGCAACCGAGGTGCTCGCCGTTGAGGTTCCCGACCGTCCTGCTGGTCTCTCTCAGGTTCTGGCCGCGTTACACGGCTCCTCCGTCAACATCGAGTACATGTACGCCTTTCCCTTTGGCCGCGGAGGAAAAGCCACATTGATCTTCCGCTTCGATAAACCTGACGTTGCCATCGCCAACCTGCAGGCTGCCGGCATTAGTCTCATATCGCATAGCGAGCTTGAATAAAAAGCGGAACTGCCCGCCCGGACGCATATTCAGCGCTATCACGACCTGGATTTAGACAGGATACGCAACGAATTCACAGAGCTATTCGGCAACTAACTCCAACCCCAGGCTTCATTTCCAGTGACCCGGCATTTTATTGCCTCTTTCCCGCCTGTGGAATCTCTGTGCATGGTGTGAACAATCCAGTCAATTCCTGCTCTGCTCTCCGTTATATTCACCAACCACTCGCTCGCTCGCTCCGGTTTTTCACGCACTTTTTACTTTCAACCACACAAGAACACAAGCACTTCTCTTCTTTTCCACATTTCCGAAGTGCCTACTACTGCTACTAGTAGTTATTCTGTTCTCATGTCTCTTAAGAGCAGTTCAAAAACCTGTGTGCAAAAGCTCGCAGCAATCTACTTCCGCGTATTTACAACCGGTGGTTGTGTGGTTGTGGCTTGCGCGGCGATGATCGCTGCCTTGGTTCGGCGCTTCAGAAGTTTTTGCTTTCTGAGTCGATTGAATCTTGCCTTGTCACCAATATTTCCAGACATAGGGAACTGCTTTCTGTGTGCATCGTCTGCGTACTTAGTCGAATGTAATCATCTCATATCGGGGAAATTATCTCTTGCAATGGCCAGTGCTGCCGGAAAGCGGGTTGCGGAAAGTGGGTGATACACCGTAAAATGAATTGTTCGGGACGAAGTCCCAGCTTTGACTATAAGGACACAGCTAAGTATGGCGAATCACATTTCGGCGCTGAAGCGTGCACGACAGACAGAAAAGAAGACGGCGACCAACCGCGCCAACAAGTCGCATATGCGTTTGGCGCTACGCTCCCTGCGCACCGCACTGACCTCCGGCGAGAAGACTGCGCTGGATACGACATTCCGCGAAACGGTATCGGTTCTGGATAAGAGCGTACAGAAGGGTATCCTGCATAAGAAGACGGCATCGCGCTATAAGAGCCGCCTTTCGGCTCGCGTGAAGGCCGCAACCGCGACCGAAACTAAGTAATTTTTCCACTTTAGAGAGACGGCAGGCTGCGGCCTGCCGCTTTCCTTTCTCGCGAACCCCCTACCTGAAAAGACCTCCTTGCTGCCGAACCAAGGCGAACCGCGCGGTTCTGCGGCAAGGTTGAGGATATCGTTCTCTGATGTCGTTCTCTAAAAATATAGGGCGAATGCGTGATCTGAGTCTTATTTACGACTTCAGGCATCTGAGTTGAGTATGGCGAACCATGATTCGGCGCTGCGTATGCGCTTGACAATGCGTGATCTATGCACCGCACTCACCTCCGGGGATAAGACCGCACTGGATACGACATACCGCGAGACGGTATCGGCTCTGGACAGGAGCGTGCGGAAGGGTATCCTGCACAAGAAGACGGCATCGCGCTGTAAGAGTCGCCTTTCGGCTCGCGTGAAGGCTGCAACCGCAAGTCACGATGGCGAGCCGAAGGTATCGGGCTCTTTTTTTGAACGACTGAAATCTCTTGGGTATACCCGTGCCTGCTATGCCTGCGGTGCCTGCAGCACCGGTGACGGCTGCGATCGAGTATGATGCAAAGACAGCAAGCTTCGTGACGGCAGGCATTCGGCCTGCCGTTTTCCTTTACCGCACAATTCTAGGGCGGTTCCCTAAAAGAGAGGTACACGCGGGTGCTCCATCTTCGACGCGCTGCTTTTGCGCGGCTAAGGTGGGCAGGGCAGGGCACACCAATACAGGAACTGCTCTAGTCGAGCAGCGCTTCCTGCTGCCATACCGGACCGTGTTGCTTGGCTTCGGCGGCCAGCTCAAGGATGAGGTTTTCCAGCACCAGCCGTTTGCTCGGCGGATTAGTCCGCAGCGCGGCATCGGCCCGCGAGATCACGCGCAGAGCCCTCGTGAGCTCGCCCCGCGACTTGTATCGGCGCGCCTGGCGGATGACGTCCTCGGCGGCGAAGGGCGGGATGCGGAAGCCCTGCCAAAGTACCTGGTAAAGGGCGCGCGTGTCGCGCACGTTGCGTTCCAGGATCACCAGCATCTGCCGGAAGGTGCGGGCCAGCATGTAGAGATGGCCGATGGCGGCCTCATCGCCGTCTCCAGTGGAGAGCATGGCGTCGATAATCTCCAGCGAGCGGGCGCGATTGTGTGACGAAAGCGCGTCGGTTAGCTCATAGAGAGTGCGCTGTTTGGCCGCCAGCACCATGGTTTCCACGTCGCCCAAAGTGATGCGCTTCTTCTCGCCAACATACAGCAGCAGCTTCTCCAGTTCGTTCGAGATCATCATCATGTCGCCGCCCAGCGAATCGACCAGTTCACGCGAGGCCTCCGGCTCAATCCTGGTCGAGTGCTGCGCGGCCGCCTCATTGAGCCACTTGATCGCCTCGCCCTCTTCCACGCGCGCGAATTCGATGATGGCCAGCTGTTCGCCCAGGGTCTCGCGGATGCGCTCGTAGCGATCCTTGTCGGTCAACTCCATGCGCCGAACGTCGGCCGGGATGCTGATGTGGTCGGCGATCAGAATCAGCAGCGCGTCCGGATTGGGATTCTTCATGTAGGCGGCGATGGCGGCGAACTCGGCGTCGTGCTTGCCGCGTCCGTACAGCGCCTTGACTCCGCGAACGAAGAAGACCTGGAAATTCGCCATCAGGGAAGGCGTACGGGCGCGGTCGAGAATTTCGATAATCTCCGTGGATTCAAGGTCGAAGTCATACAAGCTGAACTCGCGCATCCCCTCCGGAACGAGGTGCTTCAAAATGGCGTCGCGGCAGGTTCGGCGGAAAAACCCTTCATCGCCGACGAAGACATAGCCGGGCTTCAGCTTGTGGGAGCTGACCTCCTGCACGAAGCGCTCGACCGGGGCGAAGGCTCGCACGCTAGAACGCCTCCAGAATGTTGCTGACCAGCGTACGCGAGAAATCGCGCGAAAGACGATCCAGAGCCGGCCCCTGCTCCTCGAAGAAGCTCAGCAATTCGTTCGAGATCTGGTACTGATCGCGAAAAACGTAGTTGGGATTGCTGTACAGCACCCGTCCATCGCGCGCCGTCAACGTCACCTTGAGGATGATCGTGACCAGTCCGGTGGAGGCGCGCCCGGTTACCGAGTCGTATGCCACGGGGGCGACTTCAGCGGAGACGACGCTGCCATGCAGCACGGCGTCCGCATCGGCTTCCGAATGCACCACGCGGTAATGCGTGCGGGTATTGAATTCGCGAACCACCGCATTGGTAAGGGTGGTTTCCAAGTGATAGGTGTGGGTCTGATTCTGGAACGACGGAATCGCCAGAATCTTAAGATCGGGCGGCAGGTGCGAGCCGGCCCCGGCCGTGTGATACCCACAGCAGGCAAGCGGCAGCAGGAATCCGAGGATGCCAAGGGACGCAAGCCGCCGCAAGCCGAGCGCGATAGAAGAAGTCATTGCAGCTTACCTCGTGGGCGAATTTGCACCATCTCTTCGGCGCACTCAAGAGCCTGAAGCGCCGAGACGCGAAGATTGTCGCAGGCGGCAAAGAGCCAGAAGCCGTCGCCACCCGCACCGTCGGCGCGAACGCTGGCCAGAATCTCCGATGAGCCCGCAACATTTACATTGCTGGGAAATTCATCCTCCTCGCTGGTTACTGTGATATGCGCTCCCTTCAGCCCAGCCTCCAGCTCGCTAGCCGTCACTGCGGCTCCCATCTTCAGGTATATGGCAAAGGTGTAGCCATGGAAGACAGGAACCTGGACAAGAAGTACCGCAGGCGTGGAAAGATCCTCGCTCGCAATCGACTTGAAGTGGCGCACGATGCGGGCCTCGGTCTCCCGCAGCGTTGGCTGTGCGCCCTCGACCGGCTGGGCAAAAAGGTTGAAGGCGGCCTGGGTTCCAAAGATTGCGTGAGGCATCTGCTGAAAGCTGAGCAGGTTCACGGTCTGGTCGTGGAGCTCGTCCAAACCCCGGCGCCCATATTCAGAAGCTGGCTGGCCGATGACGGCCGAGGCATGGCGAATCGGGCCCATCCGCTGCAGCCGCGCCAGCAATAGCGCCATCACCACGGCCGCCGGGTGTGCCACAACTACCGGCGCCGATTGCAGCCCAACCTCGTGAATGCGGCCCAATTCTCGTTCCACCCAGGGAGCGCGGAGAACGGCATCGGTGTTATTTTCCAGGGCGTAGCTCAGGTCGATGATCTCGGAGCCGGAATCACGGACGATCGCCCAGGTTTTTGCAATATAGGACTCGTCGGCCGTCAGGAAGGCAAAGTCCACGCCCTCCAGATGCTCGGGCAGAACTCCCTGGATGAATGCCGGCTCGTCATTGACCTGCTCGAGCTGTCCAAGCACGGCTTCCTCGTCCAGCAGCTTGATATCCACCGAGGGAAAGCTGCGCTCGCTGAGCGCGTCGCGGACCTCTTTGCCCTTCAGGGCGGCGGCGCCGACGATGGCAACCGTGAACAGATTGGACTTTCTTGCCGAGTGGCTCATGGCTTTCCAGCCGCCTCTTGCGACGCGGCACTTCTTCGCCGGAATGCGTAGGTGAGCCTGAAGAAGACCCCTGAAAGCATGTAAGCCACCGCCAAAGCAAAAAGAACGTAGCGATGAAAATACCATATAGCGGCTAGGATCAGAGCGATAAGCACGAAGAAGCGCGAGGCCTGACGGCTGCGGAAATCAATACTCTTGGCGCTCCAGAATCGCCAGGTGCTGATCATCAGGAACGCGCACAGGAAGATATACACCATCCAGACAATCGAGCTCCACCAGGCCTGCACGGGATAGCCCAGCCGCAGATGCACCACCACGGCAATGCACGCGGCTCCGCCCGGTATGGGCATGCCGACGAAATACTTGCGATCCGGGCGTCCGGGATTCTTCGGCTGCGGATTGAGCTGAATGTTGAAGCGCGCCAGCCGGCAGGCGCCGGCCGTCAGAAAGGCAAATGCAATGATCGCGCCGAACTCGACTAGCTTGTCGCGCAGATCCGCATTCAGCGTTGATGGCAGGCAGAAGAAGCCCCACATCCAGGCAAGAATTCCCGGCGCAACCCCGAACGCCACAACGTCGGCCAGCGAATCCAGTTCCTTGCCAAAGTCGCTCGTCGTGTGGGTCAGGCGCGCGATCGCTCCGTCCATGCCGTCAAAGAAAACGGCGAAGCCGATGGCGATCGCCGCATGGTCGAAATAGTGGGACGCCGCGCGCAGCGGATCTGCGGCCGGTGCGGCCAGCAAGCCTTGGGCGTGGACAGCGCCCAGCGCCGCCTGCGAAATTGCGTAGAAACCAGCCGCCAGATTCGCAGTGGTAAACAGCGACGGTAGAATGTACATGCCCTTGCGCAGACGGCGCGGTTGCCCATCGCTGTCGCGGCGCTTCGGCGCTTCCATCAGAATTCTCCTTGCGTCGGCGGCAGGATGGCAAGAGTCGAAGAGCCGCCCTTTACGATGTTGCCCACCTCCACCAACACCTTGGCGGAGACCGGTAGAATTACGTCGCAACGCGATCCGAACTTGATCAGCCCGATGCGCTCGCCGCGGGCCACGCGATCTCCCGCGCGGCGCGAAAACACGATCCGGCGAGCCAGCAGTCCGGCAATCTGCTTGAAGACGATGTGATAACCATCCTCGGTGACAAGCGTGCAGATGTTCTGTTCATTGAGTTCAGCCGAAGCCGGATTCATGGCGTTCAAATATTTGCCCCGCCGATATTCCACTGCCGTGATCACCCCGCTGGCGGGCGAGCGGTTCACGTGTACGTTGAAGACATTCAAGAAAATGCTGATGCGGGTGCGCGCCTCGCCTTCCATCTGGATGGTCGAGACTCCAGTGACCTTGCCATCGGCAGGAGAGACCACGGCCCCGGGCGCCGACGGAATGGTGCGCTCCGGGTCGCGAAAAAACCAGAGGAAGAACACTGCCAGCAACAGCGGCACAACTGCAAGCGAAGGCATTGTCCAGATACCAATCAGGACCGCCACCACAAGCAGCGCCAGCGCGTAATAGATTCCGTCGCGTACCATGAGGACCTCTCGATTATAACCAAGCGCAAAGCCCGAATGATGCGGAAAGCCGATTGCTTTGGAAAGCCCGGATGTTTTGCAACGAAAGGCAGGCTCGATCAGGGTTACCGCTCATCGAGCAGTTTGACGATGGTCTGCTCAAAATGCTGCTTGATCTCTTCCAGGCGACCCGTCGCAGGGCCGGAAAATCCAGCGTGAATCAAACGCACTCGCCCGTGGCGATCCAGAAAAATAGTCGTCGGATAGGCGCCGAAGTTCCGCAGCTGCGGCAGAGTCTTCGCAATCTGCCCGGAGTCCGTGGTGCCGGCCAGCAGCAGCGGAAACCCGATCGAATACTTGCGGCGATAGATCCCGATCAGCCGCTGGCTGCGCGCGCTGTCACCCGCGTACTCATAGCCGAGACCCACGATCTCAAGACCGCGCTCGTGATACTTCGCGTACAACCACTGCAGCACGCCAGCCTCATCGTGGCAATTCGGGCACCAGCTTCCAAAGATATCAATCAGCACTACCTTGCCGCGAAATGCAGCATCGTCCTGCGTGACCGTGGCGCCCGCGGCATTCACGCCATAAAAGCGGAAGGGTTCGGAAGGATTCTCCACCGATGTGAGGTGCTCGGCTTCGTCAAAACCCTGCAAGGTAGACGAGCGCACCGCCACAAAGTTCAGAAGGTGGCCGGGCGCGGCGTGAAAGACGCCTTCGATGCGGTCGGGCGAGACGAAATGGCCCTCAAGCCGCAGAGCGTGGATGCCATCGAAGCGCGAGAGATCGACTCTTCCATCCCTGCCGGCCTCCAGAGTGCCGGAAAGCATTCCGTAGTCGCCGCTGATCGGAGCGACGGTGCCCTCGACGTGGCTTGCGTCCTGGGTGAAATGAGCCGGAGCGCTGGACTCGGAATGCGCCTTGCCGGAGGGATCGGTGAAACTGAACTGCCAGTCGGCGGCGATCGAAAACAGCGGCGCGGAAGTCTCGGAGCCCTGCGTCGGCGGCGTGGATGGAGTCGGGCAACGCGCGCTGACCGCATAGTGCGTGGACGATGCACCTCGCTGCCGCACATACTCGCCCTCGATCGCGGTGCAAATCCGTTTGCCTTCCACACAGCGTGCGGTAAGAGCGGCATCGTACTGGTCGAGACGCAGAGTGATCTCGCCGTCGCGCTGCACAGCCGAGGAGAAATCGATACGGTCGCTGCCATTGAGCAATGCGGCGCGCAAACCAGTGGGAGCCTGCTCAATCAGCAGATCAAAAGGAACCTGGTAGCTTTCGCTGACTCCAGGAAGCGCAGCCGTCAACTGGGCAGACCAGCGGCAGGCCAGCTCAACCGGTGCCGATTGGGCAGATGTAAAGAAGGGGAAGGAGACGACGAAAGCGAGCGCGAGCAGCTTCTGCATACTGGATTGAACCATATTTGCGTGCAATCTGCCCGCTAATAAAGCAGTGCTTCGCCAGGGCCGTGCATCAACCTCCGCGTCAATAGGCAAAGCTCTGCCGGGAGCAGCCATCCTCATGACGCGGGGCCGCCATTCAGTCGCGGCATGCACTGGGGCGCTCTTGCACTCAGGAGACTTGCTGGGCGCGGTGCGGAAACATCTCCATCTCATCCTTGAGGCGCAGCTTCAGTTTTTTCAGGCGGACTACTTCGATTTTTTCTTCTTCGGAGAGGTATTTCTTATCGGAGAGGGATTCGAGACGCTGAGAGTAGTTGCTGTGTTCGTTGGCCAGCTTGCGGAATTCATCGTTGCTGGCCAAGAGTTGTTCGCGTACGAGGACATTCATTTCAGCACCTCCAAGCCTGGAATCAGGTGTTGTAAAAGCTAGCACCGGCGCAAGGGCCGGGCAAGAGAAATCGAAAGTTAATTTCCAACCGGATGCATCAGAATCAGTGCATCCTCCGTTGGACTCCGGTAATAATCGCTGCGCCGGGACAGCAACACAAATCCGCTCCGCACGTACAAACCAATGGCGGCGTGGTTAGAGTCGCGCACTTCCAGAAGAATCCGCTCCGCCTGCCGCGCCCGCGCTTCCTCCAGCAGCGTCGCAAGCAGTGCGCAACCAACTCCCCGGTGGCGGAACTCATGCAGCACCGCAATGTTTTCCAGCTCCCACTCCGGGCTGCTTTGGGCAACCAGGAATCCAATTCCGCGCACTTCCTTTTCAGCAGATTTCTCCTCTGCAATCCAGGCAAGCCGCGCCGGAGATTCCGTACCGAAGATATCCGTCCATTGCTGAGGGCTCCAGTGCGCGGCCGGGCCGGCGGTCTCGCCGATGGCCATCAGTTGTCCAAGGTCGGATTCCAGCGCCCGGCGGATTCTCATCGCTCGCTCAATGCCTTGCAGGCTCCGTGCCGGGTTTGGCAGGCGAAAAGATCTCCGCGTCCGAGCGCCGCAGGTAATTGGCATCCAGTGTCGCCACGTCGGCGCGAACCCCGGCGAGAAATTTGCCATAGCCGATGCGCGCAAAATCTTCCGCCGAGGGACGGCCGATCAGCACAGCATCGCGCTCAGCTTCTCGCAGCCGCACCGCCAGCGCCTCATCCGGGGTGAAGACCTTCTTCGGCGCTTCGCCGGAGTCGAGTAGGGAAGTGAAATCCACGAAGCCGGCAAGCCCCTCGCGCAGCATTCTCGCACTCTGCTCCGGGCCGGTGCCCTCCACCACGTACTCGCCGAAAAAAATCTCGGAGCGCTGGGCGTCAATCGCGGCGACCACTCTGCCCTGGCCTCCCGTGGCGAGCGCAATCGCCTCCAGCACCGAAACGTCCACCACGGGCGTAGCGTGGGCCTCGGCCAGTCCCTTTGCCGTTGCAATGGCAATGCGCAGTCCGGTGAACGAGCCAGGTCCGCTGGCGACGGCGATAAGCCCGATCGCGCTCCTCGCAAAGCCGTGGCCCGCCAGTAATCCTGCAATGCCCGGAACAAGCCCCTCGGAGTATTGCCCACCGGAGATGGTCGCGAGCCCCAGCCTGACGACTTCCTCGCCCTGCACCCGCAGCAGCGCCACGCTTCCCTGCCGTCCGGAGGTGTCAATGCCGAGGATCAGCACAGCGGCTCCCGGCGCACCAGTCTGCCAACAATCTCGTCGATCAACGAATAAGGGTCGCGCTCATGTCCCGCAACCTCGGCGGCATACTGGTTGACCGCCTCTTCGGAAAACGCCTCTTGCTCGATGCGCCGCAGCACCTCGTCGCGTAGCATCGCGCGCAGCCGGTTGCGCCAGTTGGCGATGCGCCGTTGCTGTCCCATTTCGCTCTTCGCCAAAAACGCTTCGTACTCGTCGATGCTCGCCGCAAGCTCGGCAACACCGTCGCCGGAGGTGGCAACCGTCTTGATCACCGGCGGCGCCCAACTATCGTTGCGCATGGAAAGCGATTGCATCGCCTTCACTTCGCGCTCCAGCCGCTCCGCGCCCTCGCGGTCCGCCTTGTTGATCACGAAAATATCCGCAATCTCCATGATTCCCGCCTTGAGCGATTGCACGTCGTCGCCCATCCCCGGAACCAGGATCACAATCGTGACATCGGCCAGCCGCACGATGTCCACCTCATCCTGCCCCACCCCCACCGTTTCGATCAGCACCAGCTCGCGCCCGCTCGCATCCATCACCGTGGCAACGTCGGCCGTGGTGCTGGAGAGCCCGCCCAGCGAGCCTCGCGTAGCCATGCTGCGGATGAACGTGCCATCGTCGCCGCTGTGCGATGACATGCGGATACGGTCGCCCAGAATCGCCCCTCCGGTAAATGGCGAGGTCGGATCGATGGCGATGATCCCCACGCTCTGCTGCCGCTTGCGGTATTGCGCGGCCAGCGCGTCGACCAGCGTGCTCTTTCCCGCTCCCGGCGAGCCGGTCAGTCCGACGACGCGGGCGCGCCCCGAGTAAGCAAACAAAGCCTTCAAAAGCTCGTGCGAATCCCGTGTGCGATTTTCAACCGCCGTAATGGCGCGCGATAACGCGCGAAGATTGCCGCTGCGGATCTCTTCGACCCATGTCTTAATAGAGGAGTTCACTAGATAAGTTCTCGCAGCTTTCAGTTTAGCAAAGCGCGAGTAGTGGGTCAGATTCCGGGTCGCCGACAATCCGGGAACGATCATGATTCGTGGACGCTTCGGCGTTTGAACTAAGCCGTTAGCGCCTTGAGGAACCATGCTTTACGCCTGACAGCTTTCTATAAAACCATTAATACGCTGGTTCACAGACTCTCACTTAAGAGGACAGCCGCATCCTGGTCGTTTGGGCCGATGTTCGCGACATTGCGAAAATGGATTACCCGTTTCTTGATTCCTAGTGCAGAAACATAGCTCAAGTTCGAACCATCTGGTTTACATGAGGCTGGGATCAACAAGTATTCACCAGCTCGCTTATAGGATTCCTTGAAAAACTTCAGGTGGGGCGAATCAGGTGCGTTCATGCGATGTATCCTGCTGATCGTGGCAAAAAAGTGATCGTCTGCAACCTCGAGCCCTGCCCTTTTGTATCTTTCGATCACCCGCTCATACTCGACTCCGACGTGAACGGAATATCCCGGTTCCTCATGGGGAATGTCTCCTTCAATGATCGCGATGCGTAGTTCGTCGTATTGGTCCCAGTTTCCGTAGCGACGGTGCCATCCCTTAAATATCTCTGTTGCTGGTTCCTTATTCAGAAAGGCCAGCCCAAGCATCGGAATGCTATTCTCTTCTCTCTGTATAAATGCAGTGCCACGCCACCTTGCCTGATTCCAGAGGGGAATATCGATGGGCGAGACAACATAGGCGGTGAGGTCTGTTTTCACCTTCCTCGTCGGCAAAGGCTTCTTCCGTCCGAGCAGTGGTTTTTCCGCAGGCGGCTTTCCTAATAAACGGTTATACAGCCGCCGATACCCCGCGTCGGTGTCCACCGTAAAGTAACTCGCGCCCTGTAAAGGAATAGGGATGAATCCCTTATCCCGGTCTTTCATTAGGACAGGAATGAATTTCTGGTTATTCGCACCCGCGTTGTAGAGATGCTGATAGATGATGTTACCTTCCCACTTCACGCCCAACCCCTTGCCCGTTTCTTCATACCCCATCACACGAGCAAAATAGACCTCGGTACAGACCACAAGTACCAAGTCAGCCGATGCAATTTTGCCATCCATCCATCGCGGCCATCCCTCAGGCGGTGAGACCTCGTACTGATCTAGCAGGCAGTCGATGCCGTCCGAACGGAGCCGATTGGAGAGCGCAAGGATAGAAGTTATATGCTCTTCGCTGTCCCAGCTATAGCTGATAAAGACTTCACCTAGGTCAGACATGAAATCACCCGGGGCACTGGCAAGTAGAATATCAGCTCACCTTGATGCCTCTCGCTTGATATTGCGCGTGTCTTTCTTTATGTAATCCTGTCCTATCAGACGAAGAAACACCTTTAATATGTGGCGGGTTCCCATACCTGGCGCATTTCCAACTCTGGGTGCCCTCCTACTCCATCAACAGCTGCCGTGCAATCACCAATCTCTGAATCTCACTCGTCCCTTCGCCGATGGTGCATAGCTTGACGTCGCGATAGAACTTTTCCGCCGGATAATCCTTGATGAACCCATACCCGCCGTGAATCTGCACCGCCTCATTCGCCACCCTCACTGCAACCTCGGAGGAGAACAGCTTGGCCATCGAAGATTCCAGAGTCGTCTTGTGGTGGTGGTCCTTCAGCCACGCGGCGCGCATCGTCAGCAATCGTGCCGCATCGATCTCGGTCGCCATGTCGGCGAGCTTCCATTGGATCGCCTGAAATTCGCAGATCGCCCGGCCAAATTGTTTTCGCTCCCGGCTGTATCGCAGCGCGCAGTCATAGGCTCCGGTGGCCATGCCCAGGCCCAGCGCGGCAATCGAGATTCGTCCTCCGTCGAGCACGCGCATCGCATCCACAAAGCCCTGTCCCTCCACTCCCAGCAGGTTTTCGCCGGGAATCTCGCACTCCTCAAAGATCAGCTCAGAGGTGTCTGAGGCGCGCAGGCCGAGCTTGTTCTCCTTCTTTCCAACCCGGAAGCCTTCCGTGCCCCGCTCGACGATGAAAGCCGACAGGCCGCGCGTTTCCGCGCCCTTATCGGTCACCGCCACCACCACGCAAACGTCCGCATGGGCGCCGTTGGTGATGAACGTCTTGCTGCCGTTCAGCACCCACCCCTTACCCTTGCGAGTCGCCGTGCAGCGCGCACTGCCTGCGTCGGAGCCGCTGCTGGGCTCGGTCAGCGCCCAGCAGCCGATCTGTTCGCCCGTGGCCAGCCGCGGAATGTAGCGCCGCTTCTGCTCCTCGCTGCCCGCAAGAAAGATGTGGTTGGAGCACAGCGACGTGTGCGCCGCAACGATGATGCCCACCGAGCCATCCACCCGCGAAAGCTCCTCGATCGCCAGCACGTACTCAATGTAGCCGTAGCCGGAGCCTCCATACTCAGCCGGAAAGATGCAACCCATCAGGCCCAGTCTGCCCAGGTGCTTTATGGTGTCGAGTGGAAATTGCGATCTCTCGTCCCACTCATGCACATGGGGCGCAATCTCGCGCGTCGCAAAATCTCGCACCATGCTCTGCAGGTGCAGTTGCTCATCGGTGAGTTGGAAGTCCACGCTTCCTCCATTCCAGAATTTAACAATTGCAGGCCGCCCGCCCCACGCGCTCGCGCCCTATTAGGAAAACTGATGGTTATATCACGCTGCCCAAGCGGAGGAAAAGCGGCAGCCGGAGATTGCACTCCTCCGCCTCTTCCGGGGCAAAAATCACGGCCTCCGCAAAGCCCGGATTTTGCTCCCGGCCTCCGCCATTTTCGCGCCCCCGCGCACCCCTTCGCAAACCATCACTAAATCTCAATATTTCAATCATTTACAGATGAACAACGAATCCCGTTTTATGTTAAAATAAAAGCAGGTCGCAGGGCTCCCAGGTGACGGCGATTCGAAGCGCTCATCCATCGCAGCTGAAATCAGTTTGCACGATCCGCCAGACAGATGTGAGTCTCTCTCGCGGAACTCTGTTTTCGTCGTTTCGGATGCTTCATATGCGCTCTTCTGCTGCCTGAGCCACAAAGATTTCTGGAAAGCACAATGTCCTCAAAGCCAACCACAGCCGATGCCGAGAAAGAGACCAACCCCAGCGTGCAAGAACTAGACAAGAAGACCGCAACCACAGCCGAATCCGGTTACACCGCGGATTCCATCAAGGTTCTCGGTGGAATGGAAGCCGTCCGCAAGCGTCCCGCAATGTACATCGGCTCTACCGGTGAGATGGGTTTGCATCATCTCGTCTATGAGGTCGTGGACAACTCCGTCGACGAAGCGCTGGCTGGATATGCCAGCAGGATTGACGTGACCGTTCATCTCGATAATTCCGTCTCCGTCGTTGACGATGGCCGTGGCATTCCCGTCGATGAGATGGATGTCGATGGCGAACGTCTTCCCGCGGCCCAGGTCGTCATGACCATGCTGCACGCCGGCGGAAAGTTTGACAGCTCCACTTACAAAGTTTCCGGTGGTCTTCACGGTGTCGGCGTAAGCTGCGTCAACGCCCTCTCCGAGCAGCTCGATCTGGAAATCTGCCGCGACGGCGCAATCTGGGAGCAGGAATATTCCGAGGGCGTTCCCACCACCAAACTCATCAGGACGGGAACCACCAAGCGTCGCGGCACCAAGGTCCACTTCGTCCCAGACAGGAAGATCTTCACCGTCACCGAATACAACTACGATACCCTGGCCAATCGCCTGCGCGAGCTCGCCTTCCTCAACAAGGGTCTCATCATCACCCTCACGGATGAGCGCACCACCGAGCAGAAGACCGGCGAGGCCAAGCACACCGAGTTCAAGTTCAGCGGAGGCATCGCCGAATTCATCAAGCATCTCAATAAAGGCAAGAACGTTCTTCACGAAAAGCCGATCTACATGGAGTCGGAGAAGGACGGCCTCGCCTGCGAGATCGGCCTGCAGTATAACGATGCCTATAGTGAAACCGTCTTCAGCTTCGCCAACAACATCAACACCGTCGATGGCGGCACGCATTTGCAGGGCTTCCGCTCCGCCCTCACCCGCACCATCAACGCCGCCGGACAATCGCTTGGTCTCTTCAAGGACATGAAGGAGAATCTCTCCGGCGACGACGTTCGTGAAGGCCTGGTCGCCGTGGTCAGCGTCAAGCTCCCGCAGCCGCAATTTGAAGGTCAAACCAAGGGCAAGCTCAACTCCGATATTGCGGGTCAGGTGCAGGCCTTCATCAACGAGAAGCTCGGTGCATTCCTCGAGCAGAACCCGCAGGTCGCCCGCAAGATCATCAACAAGGCCATCGATGCCGCGCGTGCCCGCGAAGCGGCCCGCAAGGCGCGCGACCTCACCCGCCGCAAGGGAGTGCTTGACAGCGGCGGCCTTCCCGGCAAACTGGCCGATTGCTCGGAGCGCAATCCCGAGCGCTGCGAGGTCTATCTCGTCGAGGGTGAGTCCGCCGGTGGCACCGCCAAGCAGGGACGAGACCGTCGCTTCCAGGCCATCCTTCCTCTCAAGGGAAAAATCCTCAATGTCGAGAAGGCGCGCTATGACAAGATGCTCGGCCACGAGGAAATCCGCGCCATGATCACCGCCTTCGGCTGCAGCATCGGGAAAGAGGATTTCGATCCCTCCAAGCTCCGCTACGGCAAAATCATCCTCATGACCGATGCCGACGTGGATGGTTCGCACATCCGTACCCTGCTGCTGACCTTCTTCTTTCGCCACATGCAGGAGCTCATCAAGCGCGGCAACATCTTCATCGCCCAGCCGCCCCTCTATCGCATTAAGAAGGGCCGCTTCGAGCAGTACATCAAGAACGATGCGGAGTTCGTGCAGGTCATGATCAAGCGCGCCTCCGACGGCCTCGTCGTCCGCTACGGCGAAGGCGCGGCCCGCCTTGAGTCCCGCCAGCTTGCGCAGTTCATGACCCGCCTCAACGAGTACCTCGGTTCGCTCGACAAGGTGGACAAGCGCATTCGCAACGAGCGTGTCACCGAAATGCTTCCCGAATTCGAACTCTCCCGCCGTGAAGACTTCCACGGTGCCCCCGACGCGGTTCCCACCCGCATCGCCGGCATCGAGGAGCGCCTCAAGGCCATCGCCAGGGAAGAGCAGTTCATGTCCGTCTCCACCCATTTTGACGAGGAGCATGAGCTCTGGGACGTGCGCTTCGTCAACTCGCAGGGCACCCCGCACTCCATTGGCTGGGGACTCATCTCGAGCCCCGAGTACAAGCAGATGATCGTCCGCTACCGCCAGATCGCCGACTTCATGAAGCCGCCCTTTCAGGTCGAGTGGGTCAAGAGCGCAGAAGCCGCCAGGGACGACACTGACGACACCGTCTCTGCCGCCGAGCAGGCCGATGCCGACAAGATCGAAGGCAAGACCATCAAGGGTGGCACACCAACCCGCGTCTCCGCCAAGGGAGGCTCGCGCGAGCCGGTCGAAAAAAAGACCGTCCGCGACCTCTTCAACTTTGTCCTCGAACAGGGCCGCAAGGATTACCAGATCCAGCGCTACAAAGGTCTGGGAGAAATGACCGCCGAGCAACTATGGGAGACCACCATGGACCCCGAGCGCCGCACCCTGCTCTCAGTCAAGCTCGAGGACCTCGCCGAGACCGAAACCATCTTCACAACCCTCATGGGAGAAGACGTCGAATCCCGGCGCAAGTTCATCGAAGACAACGCCCTCGACGTCAAGAACCTGGACATCTAGAAGCTGTTTCATAATTCGGTTTTGAAAGGGATGGGCAGCCAGTGTCCACCGGGATTCTTCTAGCGGGAAAGTAGCTGGCTCGCAGCCAACAGGCTGAGATCGCCCGCTACAGCGCGAAAATTTGACCGGGTCTCGTACTCTTGTTTGCTGATTGTCTTGAAGAAAACCATGCGTCCTGACAATTGAATATTGACGAAAATCGTCTTCCACTCTGAAGAATCGACCTGCACACGTCCAATCTCGATTGTGCCGCCTTTGTCGATATATCCCAGGAACCCATACCCGAATTCCACACGGTCCATAAGCCGTCCTGAGATCTTTGCCAGGCGTTTATGCTGCAAATCGACAAAGATAATTCCAGCCAGGCTATGCACCACGCGGGCTTCGTAGGTTGGAGCATTGTAGTTGGTGTTCGGCCAAAATTTGATTCTGAGCAGATTTCCCTCAACGCCGTCATAGTCGTATACAAAAGCTTGCGGCATCAGGCGCAATACCTTCTCCAGCTTTGCCTCGTCTTCGTCATATTCCAGCTTTAACTTCAATTGCTGAATCGGATCATGCAAAATGCGATCCATGCGTGCGTTGTCTTCTTGCCGCTGGCCGGGGTTCAGCGGGGCGCCGTCAATCGCAAGTACGCGATAGAGCGGGCCGTCTTTTGTATCCACCTGTTCTTCAGTCAGAATTTGCTTCCCCGCTCGCCTGTCGATCAGATACTCCCACTTACGCTGCTGCACCCGGTCTGTCAGTTCGTTTGCCACAACCTCATTCATCAGTGCCGCGGCAGAAGGCGGGGGGGGTTGTCCTCGCGCCGTAGCGCCAAGGCAAACTCCCACCACCAGCGCAATCACCAGCCGCCATGATCTCATCGGGTTTTGATGATCATCGGTGTACATGTCGTCGCTGCTCTGCTGGAATACGTCTTGCCGCCTACCGATTGGACCCATACTTGCCACCGCTAGTTCTTCGTCGAGCTCCGTATCAGGAATTTCAGCCGATCGTTAATCGGTGCGCCTTCTCCCGGAATGCCACCGGCGAGATCTTAGCCGCAGCAGCCAAGGCCGCTTTTCGGCGTCGCCGAAGACTTAAATAAGTACTTTTCCGGCTTGAGATCGAACTTGTCTTTGCACATGGGGCCGCAGAAGAAATATGTCTGCCCTTTGTACTCGGATTGATTAGCGGCAGTTGCGGTTTCAAGGTCCATGCCGCATACGTGATCCTTTACAGCGGTCGCGCTCTTCATTGTGTTTGCTCCTTCGTACGATAGAGATGTTGTCATCTCTGAGCTATCGCAGTCTGAGCAAAAGAGACCGGGGGCATTAGCCCGCCGCATTAGCCCGGCAAGTTCAGCAGCAGCACTCCTCAAACGCCTTCCATCGCCAGCGAGCCATCTCCGCTTTCATCGCTCCCTGCACTCTCCAGAATCGCGCAATTGCCTATCGCACTATTCAGCGGAAGCCGCCTTGTCTCCGCCGCCTCACGCACTTCCCGCCCCAATTTCATCCCGCAAGTGTTACAAAGTAAGTCAGGCCATCATGTCTTCCCCGCGAACTCCCAAGCCCGTGCGCTCCTATCACCTGATTGCCTTGGTTCTTCTGCTTGTGTTTTTCGCGCAGTGCTCGTGGTTTATCGCCTCCGTGCCGCTCACCCAGCTTGAAGCCGATCAGATTCTCCGCGGAGTCGCGCTTCTCCGTCACGTTCCTCTCGCCATTGAGCCGATTTCCTCACCGCTGATTCCATTGCTTTCCGTCGCAGGCATCCTCTTTCATCTGCCGCGGAATCCGCTTCTGCTCGATCAGTTCTGGCTCGATCAGCATCGCTGGTTCATTCGCGCGCCCTTCCTGCTCGCCGGACTCTGCCTTGCCCTCTCGCTCTGCTATGTTGCCCGCCGCCTCTACGGAACCGCTGCCGGCCACATCGTTCTCGCTCTATTCGTCTTCAGTCCCGGAATGGTTGCCTGCTCCTCGCTCGCCGGGCCGCAGATCTTTGCCGCCTGGGGAGCCTTTGGCCTCATCTTCACCGCCATCGCCACCGCGCACACCCTCTACGCCCCGCGCGAGGTCATTCTCTGGAACTGGAAGCGCATCGTCCTGCTTGGCGTCTCCATCGCCTTCGCCGCCGGAGCCCGGTGGCCCCTTGCATGGCTTCTCATTCCAGCCGCGGCCTTCATGTTCTGGGCCGTTCCGTACCGTCGCCGTGCCGCGCTGCTCATCCTTTTTGCCGCCACTGTGGTTGCGCTTGTCCTGCTGCATATCTGCTATCTTGGCAATCTTCGGGCTCTCGCTGATGGCCTTGCCCATGCCGGCTGGCTCGGCTTTGCGCCGCAGTCGCTCACGGCGCGTCTGCTCGCGCGCATCCTCGCGCATTTCTTCTTTGACGCCGCTCCCGGTGCCCTGATCGCCTCGCTTGTCGCTCTTGTCGCCTGGTGCTCATCGCGCCGCATACGCTTCTTCGGCAACACCGCACCGCTCATCGTCTTCTTCTTTTTGCTCGCGATGGGAATCTTTCTTCCGGAGAATGGCGCGGGCGTAACTCTGTTTGCAACGCTCCCCTTCCTGCTTCTCTTCAGCGCCGGAGTCTTCACCGACCTGATCGAAAGCAAGCTCCAGTCGCCCGCTCTCGCCGTTATCTTTGCCATCGTCGCAGCCCAGGCTGCATACAGCGTTGCCGGCCTGGTGCGCATGTATTCGCGTCTTCCCGGTTCGTAAGCTCCGCCGCCTCTCGCCGTCGATGGAGTGATCCTCGAAAGTGCGATAATCGAACTGGCATGATCTCTTTCCAATCTGCGGTCGAAAATCTTTTCGCACTCGGCCACGAACTTCACAACGGCCCCTCGCCCAAGTTTGATCTCGCGCATATCGGCATTCTCTGCCATGCCCTCGGCGACCCCCAGCGCAGCTTTCCCTCCGTGCTCATCGCGGGAACCAACGGCAAAGGCTCCACCGCCGCCACCCTTGCCGCCATTCTGCGCGCCTCTGGACACCGCGTCGGCCTCTATACCTCGCCTCACCTGCTGCGCATCAATGAGCGCATCTCCCTTCAGGGCGAGCCCATCTCTGACGCCGTCTTTGCCGCATCCTATGACCGCGTCAACGCCATCGCCGCGCGCCTCGTCGCCGCTTCTGCGCTGCCTCATCTGCCCAGCTTTTTTGAAACCGTAACCGCCATGGCCTTCGACTGCTTCGCCGCATCCGGCGTAGAAATCGCCGTCCTCGAAGTTGGCATGGGCGGTCGTCTTGACGCCACCAATATCGTCGAACCCATCCTCTCCGTCATAACCGACATTGATCTCGATCACCAGAAATTCCTCGGCGAAACCCTCGCCGAAATCGCTCGCGAAAAAGCCGGCATCCTTCGCTCCAATGTCTCCGCCGTCACTCTGCCCCAGCATCCGGAAGCCAATCAGGTACTCGGCGAGTGCATGGTGTCGCTCGGTGCCCGCGCCGTCAGTGCCACTCGCAACCTGCCTTCGCTATCGCCCCGGTCTTCCACCCTCGTCGACGGCTCATCCATGCAAACCCGTTTTCCGTTAAGTGTTCTGGGTAAGGAGGTGGAGATCGTCTCGCCTCTTGTCGGCCGTCATCAGCTCCGCAATCTTGCCCTCGCAATCACCGCCGCCGAGGAGCTTGCCGCGCAGGGCTTCCGCGTCACCCCGGAGAGCATTGCTGGCGGCGCGCGTCAAACCTGCTGGCCGGGCCGCTTCCAGCGCTTTGCCGCCACCGCCACCCGCCCGGAGATCATCATCGACGTCGCCCACAATCCGGCGGGAGCCTGGGCTCTCTGCGCCGCTCTCACCGAGCAGATGGCTGAGCGTCCCCTGGTGCTGCTCTTTGGAGCCATGGCCGACAAAGCCGTGGACCAGATCGCAAGAATTCTCTGGCCCCGGATGGCTCACGTAGTCCTCACCCGCACCGCCAACAATTCCCGTGCCGCCTCCACCGCCGAGCTCGCCGCATTGGCGCAATCGCTCCGCGTCCAGCACTCACTGTCGCTATCCGTCCGCCATGGTGTCGAGCTTGCTACCGCCCAGGCGCTGGCTCGTCCTCACTCCGTTGTCGTCATCGCCGGCTCCATCTACGTTGCCGGAGAGGCCATGCAAGCCCTGCCATAACCGCTGTTCTGCGCGCCAGGATTTCTAATCCAATTCCAGCCCGCAACACGGTATTCTTAAACCATAAATGGAAGCTGTTTCATAACCCGGCTTTGAAAGGGCATGGCTTCAGCCATGCCGCCAAGGAGCAGGAAGATCGCGGGCTTTAGCCCCTGAGGGAACGCGGCGCAGAGCTCCAGGCCGGTTATGAAATAGCTTCCAGGCTGGGGGTACGCGTGCGATCGTTCTTGCTTCGGCTGATTTTTCTTCTGTCGCTTGTCGTTCTCGCGCTTGCGGCCTTCATCGCCCTTCGTCGCTTCGGCGTGGCCGTGGCATTCGTCGTTATTTTTACCTACCTCAGCGTTCTCATCATCGTCATGGCCATCATCCTCAACCACCCGCGCCTGCCGCGCCAGTCCCTGGTCAACGAATTCGCCGATGAACTGGAAGCCCAGGGACTCCTTGTCCCCACCAGCTTCCGCGCCGATCGCGCCTTCCGCGTCGATGAATTCAGCCACGAGGGCCCGCATTATTTCCTCGAACTCGACGCTGGCGGCATCCTCCATCTTTCCGGACGCTACCTCTACGACTACGAGCCGGTAAATGGCTTGCCGCGCCGCTTCCCCTGCACCCAGTTCACGCTCCGCCGCCATGCCGAGGTAGGCTACGTTGTCGATCTCATCTGCGGCGGCCTCGTCATCGAACCCGAGGTCGAAGCTCCTCCCTACTCCGCCCAGGATTTCGATCTCTATCGCGTCCCCGCCGATGGCGTGATTCTTGACGACCTCACCTTTGATCAGCTCCGGCTGCAGCGCACCACCCAAACCAGCTTCCCATCCTGATCCATCCCCGCTCCCTACCGCGCCGCAGCGCGCGCAGATCCGTCTCCGCAAATTTGCATTCGCCTTGCTTCGGCGGGTGGCCCATTCAAGCCCGTCTTTGTCTTTGGCATGAGTGGGGCCTTCGACCTTGCGGTTGTTTTTGCTTTACCTGTCGCAACATCGCCCTCCATCCAACAATCCAGAAACCCAAGCGCCGTGCCCCGGCTTCATGCCCCTCGGGCTACGTCAATGTCCGCCGTGATACGGATGATGGTTCAGGATGGTAAACGCGCGGTAGATCTGTTCCGCCAGCACCACCCGTGCCAGCTCATGCGGCAGTGTCATCTTTCCCAGTGACAGCGTCTGCTGCGCCCGCGCCAGCGCTCCCGCCGCCCAGCCATCCGCCGGACCCACCGCAAAGATCAGCTCCTGCGTTCCCCGCTCCATCTGTTGCCGCACAAACTCCGCCAGCTCCTCGCTGCTGAGCTGCTTTCCCCCCGAATCCAGCGCCACCAGCACCGGAGCCGTACGCCCCGGCCGCTCCAGCCCTTTCAGCAGCGCCTCTTCCGTCGCGTACTCGCCCGCTTCCACCGCGCCGTAGCGTGACGCACGCTTCACATACTCGGCCGTCAGCTCGTCCACGCAGCTCGCTTTGCTGGCGCTCTTCCTCTTCGTAATCGAGATCAGCCGTATCTTCATCATGCTTCTTTCACGCAAACAACAGCGCGGGCTCCGTGGCCCGCGCTCCTTCGCCTTCGATCTCTTACTTGCGTTTCGCGCCGGCCTTTTTCGCCGATGCTTTCTTGACCGCGCTTTTCTTCGCCGCCTTCCTCTTTACGCCCGTTTTCTTCGCCGCCGTTTTTCGCGCCGTACTCTTCCCTCCGCCGCCGCGAGCGCTCTGCTTCGCCGCCGCTCTCACGCTGACGCTCTTTTTCGCCGCCGCCTTCTTCGCGCGCTTCTTCACCGTCGGCGCTTCAGGCGTCGCCGCCGCAGCCGTCGTTGCCGTCTGCGGATGCAGCAACTCTTCGGCGGTCAGCTTGTGCGCGGACTTCCACAGTCTTTCCAGGTCGTAGTAGGCGCGCCGCTGCGTATTGAAGATATGCACCACAAAGTCCACATAGTCCAGCAGGATCCACTCCGCCGTCTGGTAGCCCTCGCGCGCGTTCGGCTCTACGCCCATGTCCTTGGAGAGCCGCTCATCCACCTCGTCGGCAATCGACTGAACCTGCCGCGGATTGCTTCCGCTGCAGATCAAAAAGTAATCGGTAAAGGTGCTCGACTCCCGCGGGAGCTGGAGCAGCGCAACGTCTTCGGCCTTCTTGTTGTGTACCGCCTCAAGGGCCAGTGCAACCTGTTTTCTAATATCTTGCGTCGGCATCGTTCCTCTTCTCTGCTCCACTATTGTGCTGGCCTTCGGAGCCGGATGCAAGCCTTCTGCCAATAACTTCGCTCGCATACTCGTCGGCCACCGCGCCGCATCAGCCTCTCACAACTCCGGCAGCTCCGCCGTTCCCGGCTCCGCATTCTCCGCGTAAATCCTCAGCTTGGTGATGTACTCGGCCACCGCCCGCGGCACCAGTTCTTCCAGTCCAACTCCCCGCCGCGCTGCCTCGCGAATCGCCGTCGCGCTCACTTCCTCGTCTACCTCCGGAAGCAGGTGAATCCTCGCGCCGTTGCTCTCCAGCGATCCAGTCTCCATCAGTCTTCGAGCTCCGGCCTCGCTTGGCCGCAGCTCATCGGGCAGCGCCCGCGCCACATCCTTCAACGGAAACCCTGGGCGGCCCGCAACCACAAACTCCGCCGAGCGCAGCAGTTCCACCGGCGAGCGCCATTTTGCAATCTGCTCAAACGCATCCATGCCAATCAGGAAGTACAGCCGCGTTCCGCTTTTCAACCGCGCCCGCATCCGTCTCACCGTATCTACCGTATAACTTGCGGGCTGGCCCGCTGCGCGCCCAGTTCCAGGAGCCTCCAGCAGCGATGGCAAAAACCGTTCCTCGCCCTCCAGCGCCAGCGCCAGCATGGCATAGCGATGATAGAAATTCGTAACCCGCTGCCTGGCCTTCAACGGCTGCACGTCGGCGGGGACAAAGTACACCCGTCCCAGCTCGAATCTCGCCGTCGCCGCCCGTGCCACCGCCAGATGGCCCAGATGAACCGGGTCGAAGGAACCGCCGTACAGCGCTACGTTTTGTCTCGGATCGTTCATGAGGTGGGAAAAAGTGCGGCGCGGACCGTGGCCCGCGCCGGAACGTTTCGTGAAACTACTTCTTGACGGCTTTCTTCGCGGCCTTCTTCGCAACCTTCTTTACGGCCTTCTTCACAGCCTTCTTGGCAGCCGGCTTCTTGGCGGCGGCCTTCTTCGTTGCAGCTTTCTTCATAGCAGCCATTGGTATTCTCCCTTTGTTTTGTTTGTTCGTCTTGGTTCCTGGCTCCGCGTCAACCACAGCGGCTTCAAGAACCGTTTCACCGTCGGTGTTCCGCCGGCGAACCTCCTCGACGTAGCGCGCCATCGCCCACGCCAGCTCAGAAACACCGGCTCCGGTCACGGCGGAAATCTCGTAAAACTCGAGACCCAGCTTGCGCGCGTGCCTGCGCAGCTTTTCCACCTTCGCCGGATTCGCGGCGTCAGCCTTGCTGGCCACCACGATCATGGGTTTGCGCTCCAGTCCTGCGCCGAACTTTCTCAGCTCGCGCACGATCACGTCGAAATCTTTTACCGGATCCGTTCTTCCGCTCGCATCCGAGCAATCCACCAGATGCGTCAGGCAGCGCGTGCGCTCGATGTGCCGCAGAAACTGAGTGCCCAGTCCCGCCCCATCGCTTGCGCCCTCAATCAATCCTGGAATATCCGCCACCACGTAGCTCACCACGTTCGGCATCTCGCCCAGCGCCACAACTCCAAGATTCGGCTGCAGCGTGGTGAACGGATAATCGGCAATCTTCGGACGCGCCGCCGAAATCCGTGAAATCAATGTCGACTTGCCCGCGTTCGGATAGCCCACCAGTCCCACGTCGGCCAGCAGCTTCAGCTCCAAACGCAGCCGCAGCTCCTGCCCCGGTTTTCCATCCTCGTGCTCTCGCGGAGCCTGATGTGTCGCGGTGGCAAAGTTCTGGTTGCCGCGTCCGCCGCGTCCACCCTTGGCGACCACAATGCTCTCGTTCGGCCGCTCAAAATCATGAACCAGTTCTCCGCTCTCGTCGTCATAAACCATCGTGCCGACCGGAACCTTCAGCGTAATGCTCTTGCCTTCCTGGCCCGTACGGTTGGAACCTTCGCCATGACGTCCGCGCTGTGCCTTGTACTCGGGATTGAAGCGGAAATGTACCAGCGTGTTGTGCCGCTCGCTCGCTTCCATGATGACGTCGCCGCCGCGTCCGCCATCTCCGCCGCTCGGTCCGCCGCGCGGAACAAACTTCTCCCGCCGGAACGCCATGCAGCCGTTGCCACCTGCGCCGGATGCAATTCGAATTCTTGCTTCGTCAACGAACATCTCTACCCACGTTCATGCAACCTGAGCTATTTCACCACAACTGGTCCGATAAACATAGATAAGAAATTACAAAAGTAGATAGATTGATATATGTCAATATTAAATTCAAACCCTCTTTCCCGCTTCGCATGATCCGGAAAAGCGCTGCGTCAATCCTCCGCGACTCTTCTCCGCCCCGCATCGCGCGCTCTTCCTATAGCGTTCGCAGCCAGTGTTCATACGCCTTTTCGGCATCCTCAAAGATTCGCCTCCCGCTCCGCCTCAACCCTTCCGCTCGCTTCCGCCGTATTCTTCGTCTCCAAAATCGAAAGCATGTGAGCACCGCCGGAATGAAAAACAATCTTGCCTCCCAATCGCGCTTCGCTCGCTAAACGGAAGCCAATCGGTTCTCCGGTCCGGATTTTTTGATTTGTAATTGTTCCCGCAGGTTGTCGCCGGAGTTGTCATTCGCTGCGCGGAAACAAATTTCCGCATCGGTCAGCGCAGTTCCCTAAAGATGCATCCGTGGGCTCCTTTGACGCCTGGCGCCTGGCGGGTGCCCCATATTTGTCTGCCTTTGGCAAATGTGGGGTAGTTGCTTTTGCCATTGCCATTGTTCTTGTGCTTGCTCTTGAGCGGGTGCCCCACCTTCGACGCGCTGTTTTTGCGCGGCTAAGGTGGGACGGGCAGGACACACCAATACAGGAACTGCTCCGGAGATCGACTCTTCTCTTGCGCCTTCGCCACACGCACAAAGACCTCGCCGCCGGGCGAGGCCTTTGTCTTCGAACTCTTGAACTGTTTTACCCTTCTGTAACAGGCGTTAGCGCGATCGGTTCAATCGCAACAAACTTGCCCAGTTGTCCGCGATCGATAAACTTCACCTTGCCGTAGGTCTTGGCAAAGAGCGTGTCGTCCTTGCCGCGCCCAACGTTCAGTCCCGGCTTGATGCGCGTGCCGCGCTGGCGGACGATGATCGTGCCACCGGTGACGGTTTCCCCGCCGAAGGCCTTGACGCCAAGACGCTGTGCGTTCGAGTCGCGGCCGTTGCGGGATGTTCCTTGACCTTTTTTGTGTGCCATAGCGAAATTCCTGTTCCTTCAGTCATTCGCCGCCTCAGCCGCGAACCGTGAATTACTTGTCGTGAACTACTTGTCTTGAACTACCTATAATGCTACTTGCTGGCTTTCTTGCCAGCCGTCTTTTTCTTCGCCGCGGCTTTCTTTACCGGAGCCTTCTTTGCCGTCTTCTTCTTTGCCGTCTTGCCCTTCGCCGCCGGCGCTGTTTCGCCTTCAATCTTCTTCGCGGCCTTCGGCGCCTTCACCGCAACTTCGGGAGCCTTGAAGCTCTCGCCGCCAACGCTGATTTCCGCAATCCGTACCTGCGTGAACGGCTGTCTGTGTCCGTTCAACTTCTTGTATTGCTTCTTGCGCTTAAAGTGAAAGACCAGAATTTTGTCGGCGCGGCCCTCACCCAGGACTTCGCCAATCACCTTGGCGTCCTCGGCCTTCGCGATCTTGCCCTCTTCGCCGCTGACTGCCAGAACTTCAAACTCAATCTTCTGGTCGCTGTTGGACGTCTTTTCGATCTTCACGACGTCACCGGGAGCGACGCGATACTGCTTACCGCCAGCGCGGATCACCGCGTACATAGAAATCCTCCATAAATCTTCCCTCCACCGTGGCACACCGCTTCACAAGGGGGCCGGTGGAGTTTCCCAAATTCAATTCTGTGCGCTTGCACTTCCCCGTAGATCGAAAGATCAAAGGCAGATGCGGCTCTTCAAACGCTCCCAAAACACCGAAGCTACGCCACACCTGATGCGAGGTGCCTCTGACGAGGCGAAGCAGTACAGGCAAACCATACGATTCTAGCGTTTTCCTCACTCCAAGGTCAAACAGCCGAAGAGTTCCCGGACCTCAACGCTCCCTCAGGTGCAGAAAAGCAGCGAATCCAAGGCCCAAAGCAACGGCCGGGTGCCCCAGGTTCGCGCCGCTGTCCTTGCGGCGATAACCTGGGAGGCAACGCCTTCACACTCCGCAACGCCTTCACACTCCGCAACGCCTTCACACTCCGCAACGCCGCTGCTTTGGTTCTAGTCTTTGATCCTACTGCCTCCCGGCCACGCCTGGCACAGCGGCGGAAAAAGAACTCCGCCCCACAGCCCCACGTTGAAGCTCCAATGCTCCCAACCTTGAAACCTGCGAAACATTGAAACTCTGAAACCTTGCCCCTCACTCCACCTTCATCACCACCACCGTCATATCGTCATACTGCTTTGCCCCGGCCGTAAACTGGTCCGCCGCCGCCATGATGCACGTCACCGTCTCGGCCGCGCTCTGGCCCTCGCATTCCTTCAGCGTCGCCAGCAGATTCTCTTCGCCCCACTCCTCGTCGGCCAGGTTCATCGCCTCGCTGATGCCGTCGGTGAACGCCGCCAGCACGTCGCCCTCGTTCAACTTAACCGAGTCCTGGTTATAGCTCGCCTCTGGAAACAAGCCCACAACCATTCCACCCACCTCCAACCGCTTCAGCTTCCACTCCTCGCCGCAGCGGCTCAGCACCATCGGAGGATTGTGTCCGGCATTCACGTAGGTCAGCACCCGGCTCACCGCGTCGTACTGCGCAAAAAAGAAAGTCGCATAACGCTCCGGAGAAGAGACCTCGTACACCAGTTGGTTTACCCGTTTCACCAGCGCCGCCATATTCTCCGGCCCCAGCATGGTTTGTCCCCGCAGCGAAGCCTGCAAGCTTGCCATCATCAGCGCCGCCGAAATCCCTTTGCCGGAGACATCTCCCACCGCTACCCCAAGCAGCCCGCCCGGCAGCAGCAGAAAATCGTAATAATCTCCGCCCACCCCCCGAGCCGGACGGCACGTCCCGCAGTAATCCAATCCCTCGACCTTTGGCGGATGCTGCGGAAACAATCTCTCCTGCACCTCGCGCGCAATTTCCACCTCGCGCTTCATCGCCTCGCGCTGTGCTGCCTCTTCGGCCACCGCCGAAGTCAGACGTGCGTTCTCCAGCGCCAGCCCCGTCTGCGCCGCCACCGACCCCAGCAATTGCAGATCGGTGCGCGAGTAAGGTTCCTCGGAGCGCTTCTGGCTCAAGCTGATGAACCCCAGCAGCCGTCCCATCGCCAGCAGCGGAACCAGCAACTCAGATTGCAGCCTCCGCAGTGTGCTGCGCTCGTTGTCTCCAATCTCCTGCGTGCGATTCACCCAGTTATTGGGATCTTCCAGGTAGACCCGCGCCGGCTGCTTCGCCTCCCTTAGTTGCCGCACTGTCCCTGAGCTCTCGGCAAACTCAGCCCCGGTCGCACTCTCATACCCCAACGAGTATGCCAGCCGGTACGGATGCTCCTCCTGCAACAGCACCGCAACCTTGGGAACGTGCAAAGACTCCGAGACTCGCCGCGACACCTTTTCCAGCAGCGAAGGCACTTCGACAATCGTGCGGACCTCCTCGCTCAGCTCCAGCATCAATTGTTCCGTGTTGTAGGAATCGCGGAAGAAGCGCCGATCGATCCACTTTGCCAGTCGCCTCGCCCCGCGCCTCAGCAGGAAAATTGCCGCGATTCCCACCGCCACAATCAAACCTTCCGGCAGGCTCGTGGCGCGCGACTGTGCCAGCCGCGCGATCATCATCACCAGCCCTGCCGTCAACAGCGCCTGCAATACAGACACTCCTCTGCGAGCCAGCGTGTACTGCAGCCCCTGGCGCAGCACCACCCGAATATCCATCGCCCGGTAAACAACAATGATGTATGCAAGCGTGATCGGGAACATCAAGGTCAGCAGCAGGCAGGGCAGCTCCACCCACCCCGGATAATCGTCTGGGCTTTTTCTTTGGATTGCGCCAACAATCAGCAGCGACACCGTGGGCATCAGCGCAAGAAACATTCCGAAGTACAGCAGCCGCAGTCTCCGCTTCGCATCCCGCGTCGAGGCCACAAAGTATTTCGCGATGATCGCAACGAAGAATGCGGCAATGGAAAACAGGATCAGGACGATGCCGACTGCGCCCACCCCACGAATCGCGGTATTCATGTATGCCGCCGCCGCAAAGCTGTTCGCGCTCAACAGCGTGTACGCGATCCCGACCGCAGCCAGCCCTCCCAGCGGAACCAGCACAATCCATTTCAGCCACGGATGGCGCCGCTCAAATCCAAGCTGCTCCGGAAAATATACCCCTAGCATCAGCAGCCACAATACCCAGGTCGAGGCGCATGTCACTTTGTAACCCAGTGCCAGATTGCTCGCCAGCGTGCCATCCTGGTTTTCCGCTCCAAGTCCAAACATCTGGCTGAAACCCAACAGCAATGCCAGCAGAATCCACGCCACCCGCTCGCGTGGCCGCACCGCAGCCACCCAAAAGCCCAGCGCCACGCATGAGAGCGGCAGTACTCCGTGCAGCGCAATAACGAACAGCCAGTGATCGCTGGCGCTCTGCGTGCGCCTCACTAGTGGGATCAGCAATTCCTGCCTTCTCCCATCCGTGTGCTGCACCGTCACCCGCATCGAATCGCCGCCCTGTGCATACTCGATGGCGCGAGCTAAGTCTGCCGCACCCTTATAAGGCTTCCCGTTCACCTCCAGCAGCGTGTCGCCAACCCGTACCCCGGCCTGTTCGCTCTCCAGCTCCACTCTGGAGACAATCGGCTTCGATCTCTCCATCGAGCCCGGCGCACGCACCGCGTCGACGCGCCAGCTCAGGTAATCCGCAATGAACTTGATGTGTTTTGCATGGTATGCCGCCGTGATCAGGAAGAGCACGGCTAGGATCAAGTACTGGAGTGTCGCGTGCTTCTGGGCTGCTGTCTCTGCGGGCATCTAGGAATCTCTCCGTCCCATCTTCCCCCGAAAATCCATCGCCGGAATTAGTGCTGACTTTGTTCCTCTCGTCCAATCCTCAACTTTTCCGCAACACCTTTCCAGCTCCCCCCGCATACTTCATCTTCAAAAAGATGATCGCAATCTGCAGCCCGAGCGTCACCGCGTTGGCCACGATCACCGGCATCTGCTTCACCGCGATCCCATAGATCAGCCACAGTGTAATCCCCACCGTAAAGCTCACCAGCGTCCCTATGTGCAGGTCCTCGGCGCTCTTGGTCTTCCACACCTGCCGCACCTGCGGCAAAAACGCTAATGTCGTCAACGTCCCCGCCGCGTATCCAACCCAGGTGAACACCGTCGTCATCGCCGTTAAATGCCCGCTTTCCAAAAGAAGTAAGCCGTCATTCCAATCCCGATGGCGATCACGATCCAGCGCACATGTTCCTGCTTCATCCGCTGCGCGTACAAGGCCCCGAAGTAGCCGCCCAGCAGCGATCCTGCCACCATGATTCCCGCATATTTCCAGTAGATGACGCCCTTGGCCACGAACGCCAAGATGGCAATCCCGTTGCACACCGCCGCCTGCACCGTCTTGTAGGCGTTGATGCGGTGAATGTGTGTCATTCCCAGCAGTGCCAGCAGGGCCATCATCAGGATGCCCGCGCCTGCTCCGAAGTAGCCAATGTAGAAGGCGACAAAGAACTGCGCCACCGCCCCCCACTTGGTGGTCAGGGCGGCTTCGCCGTGCGGTTTCAGCGCCGCCGTAATCTTCCGGCTGAACGCAAATAGCACGGTCGCCGCCAGCAGCAGCCACGGAATCAGCCGCAGAAATGTCTGTTGCGGTGTCACCAGCAGCGTTATCGCTCCCAGCAACCCGCCCACAATCCCGGTTGACAGCAGCGGAATCAGCACCCGCCGCGCCCCCGCTCCGCGCAACTCATTCCGATACGCGCCGATGCTACCCAGAATTCCCGGCCACAGTGCGATTGTGTTCGTCGCGTTCGCCTGAATCGGCGGCACGCCCACCAGCAACAGCGCCGGAAAACTCAAGAAGCTGCCACCACCTGCCACCGAGTTCATCGCTCCGCTCACAATCGCGACCCCGAATAGCAGCCCGCACTGTTGTAGTGTCAGCATCCCTCAATTGTAAGGGAACCCGCCACCGCAGATGAACCCCGCCGCTCGCTTCCGCGCTTAATTTTCCGCCGCTCTCGTATAGTGGAAGACCGATGTGCTTCGCTTGCCGTCCTGTGTCCAGCTCCACTCCTCGTCGTGATGATTGGCGTCGATCAGGTCGATCGCCAGCCCCACCATATGCCCGTCCTTCGGTCCAATGTTGGTTCCGTCCATGAACTCAAACACCAGCCGCGTTGCAGTTGACGACACCAGCTTCATCCGCGGCTGGTTGTGAGCCGAGCAGTAGTGTGTTGCCAGCAGATCATTCATATCCGGGTGGAACATCGTCACCATCTCATCCGGCGTTCCCTCGTTAATCACGTGCATCAGGGCCGAACCGCCGCCTGTCCGCCTCACCTCCACGTGAGAAGCCTGTTTGCCGTTCTCTTTCACCGTTCCATCCCATTTGCCAACCAGCGTCTGCAAGCTCTTCCACGCCGGCGTATCCGGCAGCGCCCGGAACTGCTGCGCCGAAGCTGCTGCTGCCATCACCACCAGCAACGCTAAAACTTTCCGCATACTTCCCCTCCATCCCAATGCGCCGGAGATAGTATCAAAACTCGCGACAGATGAAAACCATCTCCCACCAACGCAACAAGGGAGCGCCGCAGCGCTCCCTGTTTCTGCATTCTCCGCGAATCGTTCTTTAATCCAGCAGGCTTGGCTCGTCGCCGTTGCCATTCCCGTTCGTCTCTTCCTTGGGAAGCACCACCGCCGCCGCCACCCGGTCGTCGCCTTCAAGGTCGATCAGTTTCACTCCCTGTGTTGCTCTTCCCGCCTCGCGAATCGTATCCGTGCCCATGCGGATGATCTTGCCGAACTGGCTGATCAAAATCGCCTGGCTCTCCTCGCTCACCAGCAGAATCGCCACCACCTTGCCGTTTTTCTTCGTCGTCTTCAGGTTGATCACGCCCTTGGCGCCGCGTCCTGTCAGCCGGTAATCGTCCACCGGAGTCCGTTTGCCATAGCCGTTTTCTGAGACCGTCAGGATCAGGTTCGGCATCAGCTCTCCGCTCTCATCCTCGCGATTCTTCTTGCGCGTCTTGTGTTCCGCGCCCTGGGCTACGGTCAAAGCCGCGCTCTTCGGAGTCACCACCATCCCCACGATGTAGTCTTCCTCCGCCAGTTTCATCCCCCGCACGCCATATGCCGGACGCCCCATCGAGCGAACGTCCTCTTCGTCGAAGCGCACCGCCATGCCCAGGTGTGTTGCCAGCAGAATGTACTGTTCTCCGTCCGTCACCTGCGCTGACACCAGCTCATCGTCCGTGTCGATGCCGATCGCGATGATCCCCCTCGACATCACGTTTGAAAAATCCTTCAGCGGAGTCTTCTTCACCGTCCCCTTGCGCGTCGCAAAAAAGACGTACCTGGCTTCCTCTTCCAGATCCTTCACGCACAAGAACGCCCGTACCGTCTCGCCCGGCTGCAAACTCACCAGGTTGCCGATGTGCTTGCCCTTGCCCGCCGCGCTCACGTCCGGAATCTCGTACACCTTCAGCCAGTACACCCGCCCCGTATTCGTAAAAATCAGAATGAAGTTATGCGTCGTAGCCGCAATCAGATGCTCCACGAAATCTTCTTCGCGCACGCTCATCCCCTTGCGTCCCACCCCGCCCCGCCGCTGCTGCCGGTAGATCGAGACGTTGGTGCGCTTCAGGTAGCCCGCATGGCTCACCGTCACTGCCACCTGCTCGTCGGCGATCAGATCCTCCAATTGCAGCTCCGTCACCTCGTCCTGGATGATGGTGCGCCGCGGGTCGCGCTTCTCTCCGCCGTAGAGCTCAAGAATCTGTTTCAGCTCATGCACAATCACCGAGCGCAGCTTCTTCTCCGAGCCCAGAATCTCCTCATACTCCGCGATCCGCTCCCGCTGTTCCTTCAACTCATTCACAATCTCGTCGATGGAAAGCCGCGTCAGCCGGTGCAGCTGCAATTCCAGAATTGCGTCCGCCTGCTTGCTGCTGAATGGATTTTCCGGATCGGCCTCCGGGAATCGTCCCGTCAGGTTGATCGTGATCTTTTTTCCGCCGAAGTACGCCACCAGGTTCTCGCGAGCTTCCGTCCGGTTCTGGCTGCTGCGGATGATCGCAATCACGTGATCCAGGTAATCCAGTGCCTTCTGGTAGCCTTCCAGGATGTGCGCCCGGTCCTTCGCCTTTTGCAGCAGGAATGCCGTCCGCCTCCGGATCACATCCACGCGGTGGTCGATGAAGTACTGGATTGCCTGCACCAGTCCCATCTCCCGCGGCTGGCTGTTGACCACGGCCAGAAAGATCATGCTGAAGCTCTCCTGCATCGCCGTGTGCTTGTAGAGCTGGTTCAGCACAATTTCCGGCTGCGAGCCGCGCTTCAACTCGATCACGATCCGCATTCCATCGCGGTCGCTCTCGTCGCGGATGTCGCTGATCTCTTCAATCGTCTTTTCGTTCACCAGGTCGGCAATGCGTTCGATCAGCCGCGCCTTGTTCACCTGGTACGGAATCTCGGTGACGATGATCGCGTCTTTCTCTTTTGTCAGGTGCTCAATCGCAACCTTGGCCCGCATCAGGAAGCGTCCGCGTCCCGTCCGGTAAGCCTCAAACAGTCCCTTGCGTCCGTGGATGAAGCCTGCGGTGGGGAAGTCCGGTCCCTGCACAATCTTCAGAATTTCTTCCAACTGCGTGCTCGGTTTTTCCACCAGCAGAATCGTGGCTTTAACAATCTCCGTCAGATTATGCGGAGGAATATTGGTGGCCATCCCCACCGCAATCCCGTTCGAGCCGTTGATCAGCAGCGTCGGAATTCGCGAAGGCAGCACCGTCGGTTCCACCGTCGAGTCATCGAAGTTCGCGGAAAAATCCACCGTGTCCTTATCGATGTCCGCCAGCATTTCAGCCGCAATCGTCGTCAGCCGAGCTTCCGTGTACCGGTAGGCCGCCGGAGGATCGCCGTCCACCGAGCCGAAGTTTCCCTGTCCATCCACCAGCGGGTAGCGCATGGAAAAATTCTGCGCCATGCGCACCGTCGCGTCATACACCGAGCTGTCGCCGTGCGGGTGATACTTGCCCAGCACCTCGCCCACGATCTTTGCGCACTTTACCGTCTTGCGGCTGTGCAGCAGCCCCATGTCGTGCATCGCATACAGAATCCGCCGGTGTACCGGCTTCAATCCGTCGCGGATATCCGGCAGCGCGCGGCCAATGATGACCGACATCGAGTAGTCGAGATACGAGCGCCGCATCTCCTCTTCAATGTTGATGGGCTGTATGTTCTGTGGTGGTCCGCCGCCGCCTTCCAGCGGAAGCTTTGGATTGTTCGTCTCGTCGGCCATGTAATCCTAATTACCTTCCAGCATCACTGAAGAATCTATCTCGTCGCGCGGCCCACATCCGGGTGGCCCATTCAAGCCCGCCTTTGGCTTGAGTGGGGCCCTTGACTTTGTCCGCGCGGGTGTCCCATTTCTGCCCTCTTTTGGCAGAAGTGGGTTAGTTCATGTTGCAGTTGCTCTTGCCCCTGCTCACCTACCCGGTACTCCGCGCGGGTGCCCCACCTTCGACGCGCTGCTCTTGCGCGGCTAAGGTGGGACGGGCGGCTGCGAACCCTTTACATTGTGGGAAATTAAGCCCTGAGAAACACAGAACATTATAACACGCCGGAGCCCGTCGCCAGGGCCTCGCCGCCAGCGTTAAATCACTACCGTGCAGTGAGTTACAAGCGGCACTTCGCCGCCACAGACAACCCTATCGAATCGCCGCAGTCCGACCCACCCAGCTCCAGCTCCTCCTCCTCCAGCTCACTGCACCTGCTGCAGCCGCGCAATCAGCTTCTGAGCCAGATTTTCCTCGCTCTCTGACCACAGCACGCGCCCCGTCGTATTGCACTCGCGCTCCACCCGGTGCGTGAATTCGATCAGCGCCGCCACATTCGCCTTCACCCGCAGCGCGTCGTCCGCGTTCAAGTCCACGCCCTCATGCAGAAACGGAAAGTCCAGCCCGAAGTCGATCAGAATGTGTCCGCTCTCGGCGAACGCACCCTCGTCGAACTCCAGTCCCTGCGCCGTAAAAATCACCTTCTCCGGACGCAGCACCCACTCTTTGCTCGCCCCGTCCAGCACCCACAGATCCCAGTACGCTTCCAGGCTCAGCGCAAAGTCCGTCTGCGCATAATCCCGCAGCGCCTCGGCTGCCTCCTCGCCCGTCACCCCCGGCGAAAAGCTCTCCTCGAACAGCGATGGCTCGGCCCAGTTCACCGCTTGCACCGCTGCATATTGCACCCCGCTCCGGCTCTCGGAAAAAGGAAAATGCCGCAACACCGCGACCATTCGCGGCAGCATCAGCTCCGCATCAAAGCCTGGAAACCAGAGGCTGAGGTTCAATGTATCCGCCACCGATTACCCTCCTCAAAGACGTCGCGCTCCAGCGCCGCCACTCTCTCATCCTAACCTGCGTCCTACTGTAGTGCGTCATGCAGATGGGCATGGGGCGTTCTTGAAAGGGCACGGCTTCAGCCGTGCCGCAAGGGCAATCGAATCAATGGGCTTTAGCCCCTGAAGCAGCGCAGAGAACCAAATTCTCGCGCCGGGAATAACGGACTCTACCTCCGGCGCATTACACTAGCTCGCCGCGAGCGCCTCGCGCACTGCTATTCCGCGCCTCTGCCATCGCTGCATCTTCACCGAACAACCCTGCTCCGTCTGTTCTTGCTAAGCCTGCTCCGTTTTGACACCGTGCCTCACGGTTGCTAGTATGAGTGAGGTCTTGCAACCCTGCCTAGCTGCGTCCCCGTCGTCTAGCCCGGCCTAGGACACCGCCCTTTCACGGCGATAACGCGGGTTCGAATCCCGCCGGGGACGCCAGACGGTCACAATCTCCACTGAATCTTCCTGAATTCTTAGCAGCTCCCCCCATTCCCGGCCGAAAAGTGGCCCTTTCCGTACCAAAACGAAGCAGAGAATGGAGCTTGTGTGCAGAACCCGGGGATACCTGGGCTCAAATCTCCAATGCTCTCGGGCGAGTTCGGTTTGGGGGCGCTTTTCTGCATACAATGTCAGCTGATGGGAAGGCAATGGTTCCACGGTCCCAGCGGTTGCCATATGCAACAACGTTTATCGGTACTTATCACCTCGCGTAGCTTTTGTATCAGTCCAGGGTAACACTCAATGTCATCTCATCGGTGACGTGCAGTTATCTCATCGTAAATCTCCAATAACTCATCAGAAGCAAAGTCTGGAGCAGGCCCACCACCGTAATGAATACAGCATATTTGGTCACATCCTTCCAACCTGTTGTATTGAAGCCCAGCGAAAGTATGATCGGAGTTCCTTGGAACGGGAATACGTACAGACCGGCGCCATAGGGCAACAACATCGCCGTCGCTCTCGGTGTCAGCAGTCCCGTTTTCAGAATGATCGGAGTCAACAAAGATACTTCTCCAAGGGTTTCCAGCAAGAAGTGAAGGACGAAAGCAAACAGAACTACCGCCAATGCGGTAAACACGAACCCGGACCCCTTCAAGAATGTCAATGATGAGATACCAGAAGCTGCCCATTGCGCGAAACCGGTCCTTGCGAGCACCACTCCCATTGAATATGAGCCCCCGGCAAAAATGAACGTGTCCCACGACAGGCCCTTAAAGTCCGCCATTCCCAGGCAGCCGGTGTAGGGCATCAAGAAAAGAATGCCTATGATCACGCCCACCTCATTCGTGCCGATCTTGAGGAACGGATCAAAAACCCACAGCAGGATTGCGGCCACGACTAGGATTGCAGCGCGAATCTCAGCGCCAGTCCACGGGCCCAAGCCGGCGAGTGTCGATGCAACTTGCCGTTTCATTTCGATGGCCGAGATAGCCTTTTCGGGTTTGTAGAGGCGAGTCACGTAAAAGTAAGTGGCAATGGCCGGGATCGGGATAGTGACCCACATGCTCTTCAACCAGCTGATCCAGGAAATATCAACGCCGGCAATGTCGTGAACCAGGCCCGTAGCTATGAAGTTTGGGATCGATCCGGTCAACGGGGCGCGTCCCATGGTTAGCGTCAGCACTGCCACAAAACATGTAAGTCCGCAGCTCACCCTGCTGTTCGGACCACGTTCGATTCCCAGCGCGTCCATTATGCCAATGGCCAACGCCATGGTCAGCGATACGCTGGCAACGTTTGAAGGCAAAAAGAAGGGAAAAATAATGCACAGCCCAATGAATACGACGACGATTCCATTGAACGACAGTGCGGTCTTCGACATCAGCCAGGACGCGATCCGCTTTCCCAAACCCGACCGCTCCACACCTTTTGCCATGACTAGCGCGAAAAACAACATCCATATGCTCGGGCTGACAAACCCGCTGAATGCATCAACGGGTTTCGCAACCCTCAGCACAAAATACAGAGCGCAGGCCAGCACCGCGGGAAATGCGGGCGGCATTACAGCCAGAATCCACCAGATGGCGGTTAATGCTGCTACCGCCAAGCCATGCGAACCTGGTCTGCTCAGCCCAGGCATCGGAACGTACCAGATCACGAAGAAAACGACCAACCCGAGGAGCAAACCAAATGTCTTCGCCTTGCTGGGCGCAGCAAGCTTGGACGGAGTGGCGGTGTTGCTTGGTGAAACAACAGAGGTAGCCATTCGACATCCTTCCCAGGGCGATCTTCGCCCTCCGGCGCGAATATTGAATTAAAGAACTACTGAGCCCGATAGCAAGGGTGCACATTCCAGCACGTTTCAGCGTGAGGGAGTGTGCACCGCGATTCTACTGTGCGCTACTTTCCGGCCGCGGCCGCCTTTACCGTCAAATCGTCAAAGAAACGGAGGCTTGGCGGTACGCCGTGCATGCCTAGTTCCTGCCAGCGCGCAACTGCATGGGCGTACTGCTCCTTCGTCAACGCCGTCCGGAGCGCGAACTTGTCAATGTTCTTTTGTTCCTTGCAGGCATAGATCAACGCTTTCGAACCCCAAGGACGGTCCGAGTTTGGATTCTTGCTGGGATCAAGGTACGTCGACCAGGTATTGCGCAGAATATCGATGTCGTCCGAACAACGGCACCGGGTAGACGCCGCCCAAATAACTTCTTCCAGGTTCGACGGATCGATATCCTCGTCCACAATGTAAATGAACTTGGAATAATACGCACCCCCCGCGCACTGGGCGGCAATCGCCGCTGCTTGCTGCGCATGGCCCGCATACATTTGCTTCATGCTAACCACGGTCATGCCGAAACCGCCCGCCGCCTCCGGAGGGCCCCAAACGCCCTTGATTCCCGGAATGCCGCAGGATTCCAAATCGGACCAGATACGAACGCCGCGCAGCATGCCCAGGAACAGGCTCTGTTCATTGCAACCTGGCGTGTCCGCCATCAACGCGGCGGTCATGGTGGGGTTATTGCGGAAATACACGGCCTTCACTTCGATGTACGGCGTCTGTTCGTGCCCTGGGCGCCCATAGTAGCCGGTGAATTCGCCGAACGGACCTTCCGCCTGCCCCTGGTTCGGATACGCAAACCCTTCGATTACTACTTCAGCGCGAGCCGGAATCGGCAGGCCGGTTACTTTGCCCTTCACAACTTCGATGGGGGCGCCGTTGATACCACCGGCATAGTCGTATTCCGAGTCCATCTTTGGAAAACCAGTGGCTGCACAGATGAATAGCAGCGGATCCAGCCCATATACGCTTACTACCGGGCACGGCTCGCCCTTCGCCCACCACTTCTCACGGTCGAGCAAAGTGTCTTTGCCAGGCGAGGAATAGTAGCCGACGCGGGCTTTTCCTTCGACCATTTGGCGATACGTGCCGAGATTCACGCGCCCGCTTTCAGGATCCTTAGTAATAATGGCATCCGCAGTTCCGATGTAGTCCCCGCCGTCGCGCGGCCAGTGCATCGGCGTGGGCAGTGAAGTCATATCGATCTTGTTGCCGGTCCACTCGTTTTCATAGATCGGGGCGTCTTTCGCATCGACAAACTTCGGAGGAATCATCTTTTTGTCGGAAGCGAAGATATCCTTTAGGTATTCGACTAACTCAAGCGGTTTTCGTCCGGGCTTCGCGCGCATCGCCAATGACAGACGGTCGATGCTGTTCCCAATCGGATTGAAGAGAACTTTGAACGGGCCATTGTGCCCTTTAGGTTTCTCGAACAACAGGGTTGGATGCCCTGGGTTCTTGCCGTTCATATAAGTCAATGCGCCCATCTCGAGCTTAGGATCAACTTCCTGACCGACGCGCTTCAACTGACCAATCTTCTCGACTTCATTTAGCCAATCCCTCAAATCACGAATAATTACCTCTGCCATGATTATTGCCTCCTGAAACTTGTCTTGTTCAGCTGCCCATTTGGGCTCGCAGCCATTGTTGGGTCAAGTGCGGGCGACATCAAGTAGCCGCGGCTACATGAATTGGGATTAATTTTCTTGGCTTCGCTGCCCGTTGACACGGAGCGGGGTGCTGGTTATCGTGTTGGTGTCTTCCCAAGCAGGGCTGCACGTTCCGTTTTGCCGGCAGCAGGGCGAACAGCACGGGGTGTATATGTCCGCTGTAGTGAAAATTGCTCAACAAGACGAGAGGGCGGTCAAACAGATCTGTTCGGAAAATTCTTTCTGCCGTGCGCTCAACCCGGAAACCAGGACCATGATGTGCGCGATGAAATCGCTGGTCTGTCACGAACGCAGAGAGGTGGTTTCCCTTAATCCCGAGAAGGAAGGCAAGATTATGCTGGTCCGCCGGGGCGAAGTGATAACGTTTCGTGATCGTTTCCAAGGTCGCCAAAAGGGCATCGAATGTCTCACCGCCGGAGACGTCATTGGTATCAGCCGTTTATTTGGCGTTCACTCTCCGCCGCTGTCGTTGAATATGTACGTCAAAGTGAGCGCCCAGTTTTGTGTGTTTCCCATTGAGAGGTTCGAGAATTTCGCGCTGGAGCGGGCTGACTTCGCCAAGGCTGTGATCACCAATGTGGTCGGACGGTTTTTCTTCGCCATCAATCAACTCGAACACATGACTCTCGATACGAGCGAGGAGAAGATCTTGTATACGCTGGGCATGCTTCGTTCGCGTGCGGGAGCTTCCGCCGGTGGCTCCGCTTCCTTGGCCGTCACCCATAAGGAACTGGCTATTCTGGCTGGAGTTAACCGTATCACCGCTACTCGGGTGCTTGAGCACCTAAGAAAGGGAGGTGTCTTCGCTCCCGCGGGGAAAAATAAACCGACGAACGCACCTGACTGATCTTTTGTGCGCGCTTGAGCCGCTGTGAGGGAAACAGACAACCATTGAATTCTTGGAAACTGCTCGTGTTGTCCGTGGTAACCTCTGTCGAGTCCCGGCGGGTCTTGACCGGATTAGTACTGTGATGTCGGCCAGCGTCAGGGTTTCCACCTGCCTTTGTCGGCTCCCGATTCGCTGCTGGATCGGCGTTTTCGTTACCTATGTTGTAACAGTAATTTCCGAAGGATTGGTTCAGCTGAGATCAGAGCAGCCCTTAGCTCTGCTATCAGACATACTCTGACTACGCCGGTGGTCCAGAGTTGGCTCTTTTCCAACTCGGGGGCCAGTGCCGAAAATGAGCCTTGGCCCTGGCAACCCTGGCCAGCCATCCCCCATCCGAAATCGGAGCCGTGCCTCAGGTCCGTCGGACGTTGAACGTCACATTCCTGCCGCGCTCCGGCTCTTTGGAGGTCTCCGATGTTCAGCCACAAGCATTCAGGCGCTCTTGTTGTATTCGCGCTGTTACTCTTTGCTGCCGTGCCGGCTCTGGCCGCAACCTGGACAGTCACTTCTCTCGCCGATGATGGCTCTGCCGGCACTTTGCGCTACGTACTTGCTGAAACGGCCCCCGGCGACACGGTGACCTTCTCCGTCACCGGCACCATCACCCTTACCCAAGGGGCGCTCACGGTCAACGGCGTCACCATCACTGGACCTGGCGCCAGACAACTGGCGATCAGCGGCGGCTACTTTCCCGCTATCCTCCAGGAAACTCCGCTCACCAACGTACTCCTCACGAATGGTACGGTGAGCATCTCCGGCGTGACCGTCGAGGATGGGTATAACGGGGATTTGCCTGCAAGCGCATACCATGGGGGCGCGGCGATTACGAACTTCGGCCCTGCACTTACGATCAGCAATAGCGTCATTACAGGCAACTACGATGCCATCAATCACGGCATCATCATGAACATCTGCACCGTGCTGACGATCACGGACAGCACCATCTCCAACAATACCAGCGGTAGTACTGCTATCACTAACATCACCTGCCCCAGCAACGTCGCCAATCCCGCACCTTTGACGGTGACCAACAGCACCTTCTCCGGCAACAGCAGCGGCGCGATTGGCGGTGGAGATGCCGCGGTTGTCATTGTTACCGGCGACACCTTCACCGGCAACGGCGTTCCCGCCAGCACCGGCGGACTCTTCCCCAATGGCGTCCTCAGCTTCGGCGGCATGTTAGGGACCTTTGCGGTGACCAACAGCACCTTCTCCGGCAACTCCGGCATCGCAATCACCAACTTTACGGGAAATGTGACCGTGGCCAACAGCACCTTTTCCGGCAACACTGGAGGCGCCATCTACACCGACCCGGTACTCACGGAGCAAACATCATCGACTACGGTGAAGAATTCGCTATTGGCGAACGGCGCCTCGGGCGGGAATTGCCTCGGTACCACAACCACTTCCAGCACTCCCGCCAATAGCACGCTCATCTCCGGCGGCCACAACCTTACCGACGACACCACTTGCACTGCCTTTACCCAGCTTGGAGACGTAAATAACCCGAGCGGCGGCGTGGGATTGAGCCCCAGCGGTCTGCAGAACAATGGCGGCCCGACGGAGACGATTGCCTTGCTGGCAACCAGCCCGGCGGTCAATGCCATTCCGGCGGCCCCCACCAATTACTGCACCGATGCCAGTGGCAATCCGCTCACCACCGATCAGCGGGGCGTGACCCGTCCGCAGGGAACGGGCTGCGACATAGGCGCCTATGAGTTGGTGATGATCTCCGGCATGATTAAGTTGGTGAATAGTTACCATCTGCCGGTAATCGCACAGGACATTCTCACCGATACCCTTACCTTTGCTGAGAAAGCGCCCACCACTACGTCCAGTTGTCTGGACCTCTCCGCCTTCATCATTGAGGTGGACCTGGCGCGTGATGTGCGGGATCTAACAGCCGCCCAGGCGAGCCAGCTCATCACTGACACCAATGAGGTCAAAACCTCCAAGGGCTGCCGCTGATCTCTGGCGAAAGAGGTGCTTCACAGGTGGCCCACATCCGCCCTCCTTTGGCGAATGTGGGGACAGGATGTGGTCCAGGCAAACATTTGCGGCAGAATCGACCCTGAGGGTGCCCCTCGATAAGAACGAAGGCGTTGTCAAGGCGAGATTTTCCTGAGCGGTGCGCAAGCACCGCTTGGTTTGCCGCCAGAGTTAAGTTTGAGGACCAAGACTCTGGAAACA
>JBEKOO010000011.1:0-97298 GCA_049521655.1 Candidatus Korobacteraceae bacterium | reverse complement strand
GGCGACCGAGCGGCTGCGCATCACCGACGCCGGCAGTGTCGGCATCGGAACCACCACCCCCGGCGCAAGCATCACGAGCACTCTGCCTGCGCTGGAAGTAAACGGAAACATGATCCTGACCAGGGGCAGCGGCGGCGCAATGACCTTCCAGGACGGCACAACCCAGGCAACAGCCCAGGTAACCGGACCGATCGGTCCGCAGGGACCACAAGGAGTACAGGGCATACAGGGACCTGTTGGTCCGCAGGGACCGCAGGGCGTGCAGGGGCCGGTTGCAGGCACAGTGAAGGACGCTCTCGGAAATGCGCTCGGAACGCTGCTTTGGATCTCTGGAACCGACGTGACCGTTTATGTGAAGGGGTACATGGTCACGGTGGGGATTACTGGACAGTTCGCGAGTTTCTCACTCGATTGGACGGGCGCGACTTGTGATGGAACTGCATATTTGGATACCAACGTGGGCACGATCACTACCAATTTTCCCAGCACTTACACCAAGGTCGTGCTGTATTCCGCCCAGGCGAATGCGCTGATGGTGCCGGTTGGAAGTCAGGCGACGGCAGTTGCGGTGAACACTACGATTGAAGCGTCCGAGATTCCCGGATATGGGGCGCCGGATTACACCTATGCCGATGGCGTATCTTACTGCGATAGCACTGGAGGTGCTGTTCCCGCGAGTGGATGGCAAATGGTGGCGATTGATCCTTTCGCGACGCTGGGCTGGATAACCTCGGGAAATCCGTTGTCGGTGGCCGGCCCGCTGCAACTCCCATAGCTGCTTGAGGCCTGGCAGTGATACGCCACGGGAGCGGCAGGTTCTGCGAGAGTTGACGGTTGTTTTCAACAGAAGCAATGCTGCCGGGAGTAGCGTCGTCACCTAGCCCCAAGTTCCCTTGGCAATGGAATGAGCGATCCTAACTGCCAGAGCAGTAGTCTCATGGGCCAGCCGGATTGACCTGAAAGGGAACGGGGCAAGTTGGCTGGCTGCATAGAATTGCTGCGAATTGCTGTTTAACCACTACGGCATCAGCAGCACCATTGTGCTAGACTGCTGTCACAAAAAGTAGCGCGGTTGGAAGCGCAATTGAGTGCAGCGCGCAGGCAGGTTAGTGAGCGGGAAATTAGGTTCAAAATGGAACTGGCTGGGAGACATTGCATCCCCTTTGACCAGGGAGCGCATTCTAAACTAAATAGGTAATGTCGGTTTTGTTCGTCAGTGTAAAGCAGTGTTGTGCGGACAGGAATCCTGGCTCTGATTGCGATTTGTTGAGTTTTTGCAACTAAACTCGCGTCGTCCCGTCAAGAAGATGCTATGGCTGGTTTGTCGCGCCGCAGACTAACAAGTTGTGCGGGCGGCTATCCTCAAATTGAGGTGGAAAGTGATTCGTCGCCTTAGTTTGTATGAATTTTTTTTCCGCCTGTTCTGTTTTCTATTGCCTGTTCTTGCCTTTCTGATCGCAGGCGCTGGATTGCGCGGTCTTGAATTGATCCATCCGCTTTCCCGCGATTATTTCTATCTATGCGTGACGCTTACGCTGGTATGGATTGTCTGTTCGGCACATTTTGAAGTTACCAGTTTGGAGGCGCTGTTCCTTGATTCCAACGGCGTAGCAAACTGTTTAAAGGCCGTCGCTTGGACATATATGTCTGGGCTGAGTGCGCTGTTCTTCTATCGCGGAGCTCTTTACTCTCGGCTTTTGCTGGGCGCCAGCGGGTTGTTTCTACTGGCGGGGATTTTGCTTCTGCGACTGATCTTCCGAAGCCTTGTGAAGCGCGCCGGTAGTCAAGGAGAGCGCCTGCGCATCATCATTGTCGGCGCAGATGCGTTTGCGCAGCGAACATCGGAAGAACTGAAATGCAGCGTCGTGGCTCCGTGTGAAACCGTTGCATATGTCCGAGTGCCTGGGCAGCAGGTGAATGTGGCAGGCGGGGTTCCGGTCTTCGAACTGGAACAGTTGATGAGCCAGAACCTCAAGCACTTTGCCAACGACATTGTGATTGCGGTCTCTCCAGAAATTCTGCCGGTCATCTCCAGACTGATCAACCAACTAAGGGACTTTGCGATTCCGATCCGTATCATCTTGAATTTTGGCAATGACTTGAAGGTGCGCGACCGGATATTCCGGATCGGAGGGACCAATTTGCTCGACGTGCATATTGCCCCCTCCGAGACAATCAGCTACGTAATCTTGAAGCGGAGTTTCGACATAGCATTTTCACTGCTGGCGCTTGTTATTTCGGCCATTCCCATGGCCTTGATAGCGATTGCGGTGAAGCTGTCATCGCCCGGCCCCGTCTTCTTCGTGCAGGAGCGCGTCGGAATCAACGGACAGGCCTTTAAGATGTTGAAATTCCGCACGATGAAGGTGGCTCCAGCAGAGGAGAGTGATACGCGATGGACGACCGCGGGCGATCCGCGCCAGACAACCATCGGGTCATTCTTGCGCCAAAGCTGCTTGGACGAGTTGCCACAGTTCTTCAACGTGCTGTGGGGCGATATGAGCGTCGTGGGTCCGCGTCCAGAACGTCCGCATTTTGTGGAAAAGTTCAGCGATGAGATTGACGCATACAACACCCGGCATCATCTCAAGTCAGGCATTACGGGCTGGGCGCAGGTGAACGGACTGCGCGGCGATACCGACATTGCCAAGCGGGTTGAACTGGATATCTACTATATTCAGAACTGGAGTTTCACCTTCGATCTCCAGATCATCCTGATGACGATATTCTAGGGGACTATTGCACAGAACTCTTACTGAACAGGCTCGGCGCTTGGATGGCGTGCGGATATGCTACCTCGGTTTACGCCGCAGTAACCCGGCGTGATCCGGTCGGGGGCGCTGGAAGTCGGCACGTCGAACAAGATATTTCCATCGCGGTTGGCGAGGGCTCAGCAGGCGTTGGCTTCTGAGTCTCAATTTGCTTCTGGGAGAGCCAGAGTGCGTAGATGGATTGCGACCGTATTGCTCGCTGGCGTCGCGTTGTTCGCGCAGGCACAATCCCCACCCGCTTCCCCAAGCGCTGGCGCGACTCCGATTGCTGACATCCAGGATGACGCCCGCGGAGTAGCTCTAAAATCCCTCCCGCACAATTTACTGCAGGATCAGCAGGCGCTGTTTGCAATCCCATTCCACATGAGTGAGCGCCAATGGAAGCTCGCGGTGCCACTGAGCGTACTAGCGGTTGGATTGGTCGCTTCCGACACGGCGGCTGAGGGGCATGTAACGAATGCTCCCACGACCGTATCACGAGCTAACTCATTCTCCAACGCGGGCATGGGAGTTTTGGCTGGGGCGAGCGCCGGCATGTATCTATGGGGCAAAATCGCCAAGAGCGAACCGTCCCGCGAGACCGGATTCCTGGGCGGTGAAGCTGCCATCGACGCCTACTTGGATGCCACCCTGATTAAGTATATTGCGGGCCGTGATCGGCCGTTCACCGGGAATGGGCGAGGCAGTTTTTTCAGCGGCGGCGGTTCCTTCCCTTCGCAACAATCGGCGGTGAGTTGGGCCGTGGCCAGCGTGATCGCCCATGAGTATCCGGGACCGCTAACAAAGATGTTGAGCTACGGCATTGCGGCCGCAGTCAGCGCAGCCCGGGTTGAGGGCCACGACCATTTTATGAGCGATGCCGTGATTGGAAGCGCCATCGGCTGGTATATCGGACGACAGGTTTACCGGGCACGGTCCAGCGATGCGGATATCGACATCCGCAAGTGGGGCAAGTTTGAGCGGGACGAGAACAGCGAAGAAGCGCGCGCGACCAGTGAGATGGGCTCCAGCTACGTTCCGCTGGATAGCTGGGTGTACGCTGCGTTCGACCGGTTGGAAGCGCTTGGATATGTGGCGGACGGCTCCACCGTGGTGCGCCCATGGACGAGGCTGGAATGCGCGCGCCTGCTGAAAGAGGCATACGACGCTTCACAAGAAGCCGACGATCTCTATGTTGCCGAGCCGCTGCTCTCCGCACTGAACGAGGAGTTGGCACACGAGACCAATCTGCTGGATGGTGGCAGAAACGCTGGTGCACAGGTGGAAAGCCTGTATGCACGCTTTGCTGGTATCTCCGGCACACCGCTGCGTGATTCCTTCCACTTTGCGCAGACCCTGGTGGATGACAGCGGCCGGCCATACGGTCAAGGGTTGAATGGGATTGCGGGAATTTCCGAACGCGCCGAGGCTGGGCCATTCGCTTTCTACTTGCGGGGTGAGTATCAGTATGCGTCGGAGATTCCTGCATACAGTGCAGCGGCACAGCAGGCGATTGCCAGTTCGGACGGATTGCCTTTCGGCTGGAACATGAGACTGGGCACAACCAGCCGAGTTCGACCGGTGGAGGCCTACGCCTCGCTGAACATCTCGGACTGGCAGCTTAGCTTCGGCCAGCAAAGCCTTTGGTGGGGCCCGGACAGGAGCACCTCCTTGATTCTCTCCAACAACGCGGCAGCCATGCCGATGCTGCGACTCGCCCGAGTGAGACCGCTGACGCTTCCGGGCTTTCTCAGCGGGTTAGGGCCAGTCCACGGCGAGCTGTTTTTTGCACGTGAAGGCGGGGTGCATTACGTTGGTCTCGGACCCTCCTTTATTCCTTATGGCGATGCCAACCAGTCGCTGAACCCGCCACCCTATGTTTGGGGCGCGACCATTTCGTTCAAAGTTACGGATGAGTTTGAATTGGGATTTGGCCATACCACGATCTTTGCCGGCTATGGACGCCCGCTGAATCTTAAGACCTTCGTGCATACGTTTTCGCTCGAAGGCAACGCCCAGGCGGTGGATCCGGGAAAGAGGACGACAGAGTTTAACTTCGCATACCATGTACCGCACTTGCGAAGATGGCTGGTTATCTATAGTGAAGGATTCTCCTATGACGCTCCGAATCCGTCCAAGTATCTGCAGCGTTTTGCGATGGATCCAGGCATTTACCTGCCGCAGTTACCGGGATTGCGAAAACTAGACCTTCGAGTCGAGGGAGTGAATACAAATCTGCCTGGACTTCAGAACCAAGCATACTTCTACGCGAACGCACACTATCCCCAGGGATACACGAATTACGGGCAGATCTTTGGAAGCTGGGTTGGTAGGCAGGGCAGCGGAGCAACGGCGACCAGCACATACTGGTTCACGGCGCGCAACAAGGCTTCGGCAAGCTTTCGCAAGATGGTCGCGGACAAGTCATTTCTGCAGGGTGGGCAGTTGGAGGATTTTTCCGGTAGCATCACATGGTTGGTGCGGCCGGGGATTGAGCTTTCCGCGACAAGCCAGTATGAAATATGGAGTTTCCCGCTTCTGACGGGGGGAGCACGCTCTAATACGTCCACATTGTTTGAGGTCCGTTTGTTTCCCAAGATGCGATTCGGTTCTGATACAGGTTCCATGAACAAGCAGCCATAGTTGCCAGGACAAGATGAACATAAGGAAGACGAAGCTACCGGAAGTAGTCGTGCTTGAACCGAAGGTATTCGGTGACGAGCGTGGATTCCTTCTGGAGAGTTACAACCAAAAGAGTTTTGAAGCGATTGACCTGGGGCGGAATTTTGTTCAGGAGAATCACTCGCGCTCAGTACGGAATGTGCTGCGAGGCTTGCACTACCAACTTGGTCATCCGCAAGCCAAACTGGTTCGGGTTGTCGCGGGCGCAATCTGGGATGTCGCAGTCGATATTCGCCGCAGCTCCTCGACATTTGGGCAATGGGTTGCCGAGGAACTCTCGGCGGAAAACAAGAGGATGTTCTGGGTTCCGGAGGGATTTGCTCACGGCTTTGTCGTAATTTCCGATTCGGCCGACGTGCTATATAAGGTCACGGCTTTCTATGCACCGTCCTGCGAGCGTTCGCTGTTGTGGAACGATCCGCAGTTGGGAATAACCTGGCCGTTGAGTGGTGAGCCGGTACTTTCACAAAAAGATCGCGCCGGAACCCCACTGAGCCAAGCCGAAGTATTCGAGTAGGATATTCATCGTGCGAATTCTCCTGACGGGCGCAACCGGACAACTCGGCAAAACCCTGCTGCCGCTGTTGCGGGAGCAGGGTGAGGTGTTCGGCGTAAGCCGCGTCGAATGCGATCTTTCCTCGGTGGATGCGATCCGGAAACTGGTGGCCGAGGCGAGACCGACGGTGATTGTGAATCCGGCTGCCTATACGGCGGTGGATGAGACCGAGGGGAACATCGAGATGGCTTACGCTATCAACCGCACGGCCGCGGGAATATTGGCGGAAGAGGCGCGCAAGTTGGGAGCGATGTTTGTTCACTACTCGACCGACTATGTCTTTGACGGCGCCAAACAGGCGGCTTACACGGAAGACGATGAGCCAGTGCCGCTGAATGTTTACGGTGCGAGTAAGCTAGCGGGAGAACGCGCGGTATTCGCTGTCGGAGGACGCTGCCTGATACTGCGAACAAGCTGGGTTTATGGCGCGAACGGAAACAACTTTCTTTTGACGATCAGACGGTTGGCGCATGAACGGGATGAACTGAAGATTGTGGACGATCAAGTGGGTGCACCTACCAGTTCAATAGAGATCGCGCGAGCCACGGCATCGCTCGTACGGAAGTACTCCGGTGTTGGCGAAGGCTCCTTCCCGGTTGGGCTATATCACCTGGCGGCGGGAGGCCGCGTATCCTGGTGCGGATTTGCGCGGGCTATCGTGGCGGCCCTGGGCGAGCACGAGGCGTTTCGTCTGCAACGGATCCTGGCCATCAGCTCCCGCGAATATCCCACGTCAGCGCGTCGTCCGCTGAATTCGGTTCTATGTAGCGGCAAATTTGCGCGCACCTTCGGATTCAGTCTCGGCTGTTGGGAGTCGGGACTGGCCGAGGTGATTCGCGAAATCCATTCGCACGAATCAAGCGGCGGCTCGAGTCAGAAAACTTAAGCGGAACCCTCGTACATGGAACCCGGCGCAACAGGTAGGCCACAGCATGCAGGGAGTGAGACAATGGTGAACACTCATAATGGATTTAGATTCGAACGGACAGTTATCTAGGTGAGCAGATTTATGAGAGCTCTTTATCTTCCGCTGCTGCTTTTTACCGCCCTGGCAAGCCTCGCCCCGGCGCAGGAGTCGACACCGGCTGCACGGCCCTCACAGGAAGAATGTTCGGAGGCCGCCAGTAATGGCCGTCCACTGCCCGTGGGCTGTACCCAGGATGAGGACAACGTCCTGCCTGGACGCCCACAGCAGGAATCCGCACCGATACAACCGCAGCGGCTGGCGCCCGGGCGGCCCGAGAGCGTCGAACGGGAGACCATTGTACCGCTCAATCCCGCACAGCGCAGGAAAGTTGAATTGCCATTGCGCCCGCGCACCGAGTTCGAGCAGATCGTGGCGGATACAATCGGGCGCGCGTTGCCTGTTTTCGGTCAGTCGCTTTTTGCCCAGCCGCCCAGCACATTTGCTCCCACCGACCGGACGCAGGTTCCGGGCGACTACGTGCTGGGGCCGGATGACGAGTTGCAGATCCGCATCTGGGGTCAAATCAATGCCGACCTTCGCGTTGTTGTGGATCGCGGCGGACAGATTTACATCCCGAGGGTCGGACAGGTTCCGGTTGCGGGAGTTCACTATAGCAACCTCGATCAGTATTTGAAGAGCGAGATTCAAAAAACCTTCCACAATTTCGATCTCACCGCGAACATCGGAAGGATTCGCTCGATCCAGGTTTACGTTGTGGGTCAGGCGCGCTATCCGGGAACCTACACCATTAGTTCCCTGAGCACGCTGGTGAATGCGGTATTCGCCTCCGGCGGCCCCACACCACAAGGCTCCTTGCGCGACGTGCAGGTGCAGCGTGACGGCAAGACCATTGCTCACATGGATTTTTATCAACTTCTAGTGAGGGGCGATAAGTCGAAGGATGTTCGGCTGCGCTCGGGCGATGTGCTGAGTTTTCCTCCTGTGGGGCCGCTGGTTGCGATTGCCGGCTCGGTGAATGCACCGGCAATTTATGAAATGAAACATGATTCGCCGCTGGAGGACCTTCTCGATGTTGCAGGCGGACTGAGCACCGTAGCCGACTCCAACAAAGTAACGGTAGAACGCATCGGTGATCGTCTGTCGCGCACGGTGCTGGAGTTTCCGCTGGATGCGGAGTCACGCGCCTTGGCACTGCACGATGGCGATATCGTGCGTGTTTTTTCCATTGTTCCGCGCTTCACCAACACGGTTACATTGCGCGGCAATGTCGTAAATCCCGGACGATACCCATGGAAACCCGGAATGCGGGTGCGCGATCTGATTCCGGATGCGCAGGCTTTGCTAACGCGCCCCTATTGGCTGGGCCGCGCCGACATGACGGACGGCCGCAGCACGGAGTATCCCATCCGCACCAAGCGCATGGAAAACCAGACGTACTCCAGGGGGCTGGATTCACTCGGCCTGAGCAGTCGGGAACTGAAGAACCGCGACGAAACGGACACGGATCTGGGTACGCGGGATCTCGCCGGACGTGCTGTTACCGAACGCGACCTTACGCAGGAAGCGGAGCAGCCGAATTCGCGTGAGTCATGGCTGGGCAAGGAAGCTCCCACCCAACTACGGCGCAATAATCCCAACAGCGAAACTCTCACGCGGAACCTGCATCGGGCTTCTCCGGAGATCAATTGGAGTTACGCGATCATTCAGAGGGTGAACCCCGTGGATCTTTCCACCAAGCTGCTTTCTTTTGATCTTGGCAAAGCCGTACTGGAGGACGACGCGGCCAACAATCTTGAACTCCAGGCGGACGACATCATAACCGTATTTTCGCAGACCGACGTCTCAGTACCGCAGAACATGCGGACGCGCTACATAAGCCTGGAAGGCGAAGTAGTACGGGCTGGAGTTTACAAGATTGAAGAGGGTGAGTTGCTTCGCGACGTCGTCAAGCGCGCCGGTGGCGTCACGCCGCAAGCCTATATCTACGGAACGCAGTTGACGCGCGAGTCGGCGCGGATCGAGCAGCAGAAGAGCATTGACGAACTGCGGCGCACACTGGAGGTGGAGATGCGGCAGGCACAGGTTTCCGCCACAGCACGCAGCAATCCCGATGACGCCCAGATGCTCGTCGCGCGTCAGGCTGCACAGGAGGCGCTGATCGCGCAACTGCGGAGCATTACGGCAACCGGGCGCGTCGTGCTCGACCTGAAGCCAACCGCGAACTCCATCGACGATTTTCCGCCGATTCCTGTGGAGGACAACGACCGCATTGTGGTGCCGCATCGTACGTCGACGGTTTCCGTGACGGGAATGGTTTATAACCCGGGATCGTTTGTTTTCAATCAGAGAAACAAGGCTGGTGATTACCTGAGGCTCGCGGGAAAGGGCAAACCCAACGCGGATATGCGTCGCGCTTTCGTGCTTCATGCCGACGGCACCGTGGTGGCCAGAAAGTCGGTCAACGGCTTGATGACTGGCGACAAGTTTGACGCAATGCGCATGCATCCGGGCGATCAGATCGTCGTCCCAAGTAAAATTGAAACCGGAAATATCGTTCGCGGATTGCGCGACTGGACTCAGATCACATCGCAGTTGGCCCTGACCGGTGCAGCGTTGGCGGTGATTCACTAGGAGCCGAAGCATGATCCACACGGAAACCAACGGCCAGGCGCAGGACTCCTTGTCGCCCGAAGTTCAGAGCGAGTCTTCTGCTCTCGACTTCCTGATTGTTCTCGCCCGTCACAAGCGCTTCATTCTGCGTTTCACGCTGTGCGCCGCGGTGCTGGCAGCGCTCATATCCTGGCTGATACCAAATGAGTACACGGCGGCCACAACCGTTTTGCCGCCTGCGCAGTCTTCCGTGAGTTCCGCGCTGCTAGGCCAGTTCGCCGGCTCCGGAGCCCTGGCCTCCATCGCGGGATCAAGTCTCGGCATTAAGAATCCAGCCGAGATGTATGTTTCGCTTTTGCGCAGCCGGACTGTCGAGGATGCAGTCATCCAGCGCTTTGGGCTCATGGCCAGGTATCGCAAGAAGACGATGGTCGATGCTCAAAATGCATTCGAGAGGCATTCCTCGGTGGTTCTGGGAACCAAGGACGGACTGATCCGCGTCAAGGTGGAGGATCGCGATCCGAAGCTGGCCGCCGAGATTGCCAACGGATACGTCGAGGAATTGCGCAAGCTCTCTGCCAACCTGGCAATTACCGAGGCGTCGCAACGCCGCTTGTTTTTCCAGCAACAACTGTTGGAGGCAAAGGACAATCTCTCGGCGGCGGAAGAGGCGATGAAGCACACCGAACAATCCACGGGCGTGCTGCAAATCGACAGCCAGGCAAAATCACTGATTGAAGCGGCAGCAGTGCTGCGCGGGCAGGTGGTAGCAAAAGAGGTTCAGCTCCAGGCTATGCGCTCCTATGCCACCGAGGACAATCCGGAACTGATGATAGCCAAGCAGCAACTCGCCGCTCTCAAAGCCCAGCTCTCCAAACTTGCCGGCGCAGAGCAGGATTCCGGGTCGGACTTCATGGTGCCCAAGGGCAAGGTTCCCGAGGCCGGAATGGAGTACATACGCAAGCTCCGCGACGTAAAGTATTACGAGACCATCTACGAACTGATCGCCAAGCAGTTCGAGCTGGCCAAACTCGATGAGGCACGCCAAGGCACCGTGATCCAGGTAGCCGACGTGGCCGTCCCCCCGGATAAGAAGTCGTATCCTCCGCGCACAATCATCGTCATAGTGATGACCGTACTCGGGTTCGCTTCTGCCTGTGGTTGGAGTATAGGCTGCGTTGGATTCCAGCGCATGAAACAAAACCCGGACGACCGCCAGCGCCTTGAAGCCCTGCGGGCGGCGTTGCGCTAGATGACTGGATCGGCTATGCAATGACCTATGCGGACCAGAGATGGATGGCCTGCGGTACTCCGGTAATGACTGCAAACACGGGAGCCCTTTCGAAAGTGTTGGAGATGCGACCTTGCTTACAAATCCAATGTCGGTAAGGCGAATCGCTGGGACTAATGAGCTGACCGCTATCGACAGCTCATTTCGCTGCCAACTCCAGGAGGCGGGACTGGAACAGGCCACCACGCTCCGATGGACGGCCAAGACTGCCAGAATACAGGGGTTGATCAACTTTGGCTTGGGCGTGGGAGTTGCGTCATGCCAACGCTAATCGGCCTGATTTTCCTCCTTGCTTCTGCGTACTGCTTCTTCCAGAAGGACGATAGGCTGTTCGCTCTGGTTATTGTTTCTGCGATCTTTCAGGCATCCTCGGTCATTTCGTCCGATGAGCATGGAGTTCAGCCATACTACGCGGTGGCTGCGATATTTGTGTTGCAAAGCATTCTCCGGGGAAGGAATGTAGGGAAATCCATATTCAAGGGTAGAGGTTGGATGATCCTGTTTGCAGTAATTGGGATCGCGTCCGCCCTGATCTTGCCGGTAGTATTTGCCGGCACACCTGTATATGACCCGTACGTTGGAATCGATGACGGGCTATTTATTCGTCCCCCTTTGCAACTGGGTCTGGCCAACCTTACGCAATCCGTTTATCTGCTGCTGGATGTTCTGGTAGTCGTTGGAGCTTCGCGGAATGTGAATGGAGTTAACTTCTCCCGAAAAGCCTACAAGCTAGCTTTTTACTTGCTTGCGGGAACCGTCGTCCTTCAGTTTCTTTTTTCAATGTTTGGGGTGGAGTTCCCGTACTACTTGCTCCAAACGCACGGAGGATATAGCGTGCAGGGTGTACAAACCGGCGAGTGGTCGTCACGGTACCCAGGCACGTTTACTGAGTCTTCAGGCGCGGGTCTCGTTTTGGCGAGTTTTACTGCAGGATTCTTGGGAGAGAGGATGAAATTCGGACGATCTCTGCTACTAGCCTTAACGGGCTTGTTCGCCATCTTTCTGGTCAGGTCAACTGCTTCGATGGCCGCGGTTGGGGTAACGTTCCTTGGGCTTCTGATTGCTCACCCAGTGTACCGATTTCCGTTCCATATCAACGCTATCTACCTCAAGAGAAGTGTACTACTGATCGTTGCTGGGGCAGCGGCTATAGCGCTGGTTGCATTTTCGCCACTTCGTGATTCGCTGATCAGTGAGACTCTGGAAAAGGGGGAGTCGTCCTCATTTGTGAGCCGCTTGGCTTCTGATCAGTACGCCATGGAGCTCTTCTCTGTGACAAGGGGAATCGGAGTCGGTATGGGCAGCAACCGTCCGTCCAGTCTGATCACGTCCCTTTTGAGTACCGTGGGACTGGTCGGATTTGCCGTTTTCCTGCTGGCTTATTCGGGGCTGCTGGCAAATAGTACTCGGGAGAATTCGTGGTTGCGGTGGGTGGGAGGCGCTCTTTTCCTGGACATGGCCATAGGCGGGCCAGATTATACGATGCCATGGGTCTGGGTTGTTCTTGCCTTCGCCGTTCAAATGGGGCGCATGTCGGACGACAAATTGCTAAACCATTCGCCAGCGCATACCTTGGCCAGGAGTGGTTGATAAACAGGCAAACAATGAGAATCGGGATTCTGCATAGAGCCGACGTGACGGATCTTCGCACCCTGTCGGGAGCGCCGTGCTTCATGGCGAAGGCCTTGGAAGAGCACGTCGGAGAGGTGGTTTACCTCTCTCCAGATGACAGCCTTGTGACCATAATGATCGAGGATGCCGGACGCTGTCTGGATCACGTCAGCCATGCGCTTTTAGGGCGTCACATCTCATGCGGCCACAACCGCATTCTCTCGAAGCGGTTGGCTTACATTTTTACCCCCCGCGTTGCGCAATCGGGCTGCGATGTAATCTTCGCTCCCCAAGCTTCAGTGGAGCTTGCCTATATCTCGACGGACATCCCGATTATCTATTTTTCGGATTTAACCTGGGCCAACATCGTCGATTACTATCCGGGCTGTACGCGCTTGTTTGAGTTTGCGCGGGTGGAAGGCGAACGCATCGAAGCTGCCGCCCTCAGCAAGGCGAGCGCGTTAGTTTTTCCCTCAACTTGGGCGGCAAACACGGCAATTGCGCACTACAAGACAGATGCACGGAAGGTTCACTGCATTCCCTATGGAGCGAACTTTGAGAGAGCAGACCTTCCGAACCGGGAGGCCGCTATGCATCATCCGCTTGATGGAGTGCTGCGCCTACTTTGGATTGGAGTGGATTGGGTGCGCAAGGGAGGTCCAACTGCCCATGAGTGCCTGATGGAGCTGTTGCGCAAGGGAGTAGATGCACGGCTTATGGTCTGTGGCTGTGTTCCACCCAGGCGATATCGTCACCCAAGGATTGAGGTGATTCCCTTCCTGAACAAACGAGACCCGGCACAACTGCATAGGTTGTCACGGCTGTTTTTAGTCGCGGACTTTTTCCTCTTTCCAACGATGGCGGAAGCTTCTGCAATTGTGCTGTGCGAGTCGAGTGCGCACGGACTGCCCGCGATAGTACGGAACACGGGCGGGGTCGGGGGTGTGATAACAGATGGAGAGAACGGATATCTGTTGCCGGCGGACGCGGAAGGAAAGCAGTACGCCGAGAAGATTCTGGAGATTGTCCGGGACCGCAGCGCGTACGATGACCTGGTGCGCCGCAGTCGTTTAGCTTACGAGGAGAGGCTGAATTGGGACGCATGGGGCCGCGCGATGAGACCTATCTTTGAACAGGTGAAACAAGATCGATCTTCACATTCAGAAAGCCGGGAAGTGAGCGGTGCCAGTGGAAAGTAACGGGAACAGAGCTGGGACACCAGCGGATGAGCCTGCGATTCCTTGTCCGGAAAGCCAGCCGAACAGCGTACTCAGGCGAGCTGCGCGGGCCAGCACTGCGCTTCTTGTTCGCCAGGCTCTCGTCTACGGCGCAAACATCATGGGTAGCATAATTCTTGCGCGGATGCTACCGCCAGAGCAGTTTGGATTCTATGGAATAGTGCTATTTGCGATCGTGTTTTTGAGCGTTTTTGGAGGTACGGGATTTGCCGCGAACTTGATCAGAATCAGTGATGAGCCGTCGACCGAGGAAATGAGGGTGCTCTTCACGGCCCAGCAGTTGATGGTGGGCGTTCTGTTTCTTGCTCTTTGGTTTGCGGCTCCCTTTCTTTCCTCTCTCTATCGGATGCCGGAGTATGGAAGATGGTTTTTTCGTATGATCGGCGGCGCGCTGGTGATGACCTCATTCATGGTCATGCCGCAGATTCTGATGGAAAGGGAACTTGCGTTCGATAAGCTGGCGATTGTGGAAGTAAGCCAGGCTATCGCATTCAATGTCAGCGCTGTGTTTCTTGCCTGGAAAGGTTTTGGGCCGTTAAGCTTTTCAACCTCCCTCATGGTTCGTGCCGCGGTCGGCGCGATACTAGCCTACCGAAGCGAGCCCTGGAAGATCGGCCTCATGTGGCATCCTCAGACGTTGTTTCGGCACCTGCATTTTGGGATTCAACTGCAGGCCGGACAATTCGTCGGGATATTAAAAGACAGCATCTCACCGCTCTTTGTTGGGATGTTTCTAGGCGCAAGGGAAGTTGGGTATGTGACGTGGGCAAGTGGCCTCGCTGCTTATGCGATATGGATTCTGATGCCGCTGCAAAGGCTCTACCTTCCCCTCTTTGCCCGCCTGCAGCAAGATCGTGAACAACTCCGTCGAGCCGTCGCGTTCGCAGCCTGGATGTCCAACGCGATAGCGGCGCCACTTACGGTCATCACTTTGGTTCTATCGCGTGCCATCACGATCCTGATCTTCGGGCAAAAGTGGCTGGTAGTTCTTCCCCTCGCCTACCTTTTTTGCTTTGGTAATCTGTTTGCACCGTGTTCCTTTCCGATGCTGGGAGCATTGAACGCCCTGGGAAAGTCAAAGAGTACGCTCAGTATGGCGGTGATGTGGATGGGAACAACATGGCTGTTCGGCGTTCCCTGCATCATTTTATTTGGATTGAATGGATTCGGCGTTGCGTTAATTGGAGTACAGCTTACGAACCTGGTTCTGTTCTGGCTGGTGTGGCGGGCGATTTTCCTCTCTCCGCTTCCGGCGTATTGGCCTTCCTGGCCGTTAGCGGGTGGCGTGGGCATCTTACTGTTGCTGATACAGCATAGTTTTCCGGTTCATAGTTTATGGATGCTCTGCTGTTACGGCGCTGTCGGGCTCATTGCCTATGGGAGTGCAATGTGGTTTGGGTATCCGCAGCGAATTCGCACAATCTTCAAACTATTCGAAAGGCCTGCATGAAACAAACAACACCTGCCACTGTCCACATGGGTCCAACGAATGGATGAAGGAAAATTAATCGGAGCTGTCACCGTCACCTACAATAGCGCGGATGTGCTGCCCGCATTTCTTCGCTGCATGGCTGGACAGACCCACCGCAATTTCCTGCTCTTCGCTGTGGATAACGCCTCGATCGACGAGACTCTGCAGATCCTTCGTGAATGTTCTGACCCACGGCTGAGGATCCTCGCCAACCCAGACAATTGCGGCTTTGCAGCGGGAAGCAACCAGGGAATTCGTGACGCGCTCGCCGCCGGATGCACCTCAATCCTGCTCATCAATAACGATACCGAATTCGACTCCTCCATGATTGCGCAACTGGCCCAAGGACTTGAAGAGCACGGCGCATGGATGGCCTGTCCAAAGATGATGTACTACGACGATCCGCAGCGGATCTGGGCTGCGGGCGGTGCATTTCAGCCTTGGCTCGGATACCGAAGTATTCATTTCGGCGAAAGCGAGATCGACCATGGCCAATTCGACCGGGCCAAGCCTGTTACCTTCGTTCCTGGGTGCTGTGTACTGATTAACAAAGCAGTCTTTGAGAAGATTGGGTTCTTGGATGAGCGCTACTTTGTTTACGTGGAAGATGCGGATTTCATGTACCGAGCGATGAAGGCAAGTGTCAGGCTCATGTACATTCCTGAAGCGAAGCTTCTACATAAAGTCGGTCGTCTTACCGGCGGCAAGAACTCGCCGTTCGCAACCCAATATGGGACAAGGAACCGTATATTCTTCCTCTTGAAGCACTTTGGACTCGCGTGTACGCTTCCATGGATAGCAGTGTGCCAGGTTTACTTCTTCTTTCAGTTCTTGTTCTGCAGAAAAGGGCGGTCCTGGCTCTCCCTGAAGCAGAAGGCTCTGAGGAGTAGTCTTGCGATGTATCGTGAAAATTCGACCAAGTGAAAGGCATTCAATACTCCGAGGTGATCTTTCCGCACAGCTTCCGCCGGGAGGGTTTGCTCGATCGTTTATGCTGTTGTTTTTGCAGGCATTGACAGAATTTTTACAGGAATAACTGATTCCGCAAACTGCATCGCTCAAACAGCGCAAAGAGCCATTGTTCCGGATAATTCTTGTGCGCAATGTAGCATTGGCTTCCGAAGTAACACCATGACAATGACCCGACTCCTGATAGATGACCGTTGGAACAGCGGAGGGATTAAGCGATACTCTGACGAACTCTTGAGCCGGATACGAGGGCAATTCGAGATCTCTGGAATCGGCGGGTGCTGGCGATTGAATGATCCACTTAGCCCGGTCTGGATTTCAGCGGCGATCAAAAGAGTGCTTCCTGACGTTTTTTGGAGTCCGGGATTTATGCCTCCTCTGAGCAGCCCTGTTCCGTTTGTCTTTACCATTCACGATCTGACCCATCTGCATGCGGCCGGGAGGCTTCGTGCTGCTTACTACACGTCCATCATCCGGCCGCTCTGCAGGAAGGCTTACAAGATTGTGACGGTCTCCGACTTCTCGCGGGACGAGATTTGCGAGTGGACGGGGCTATCTCCCGGCCGCGTTGTAAAAGTCTGCAATGCAGTCTCGGAAAAGTTTGTATCGCACGGCGAGAAGTTTAATCCCGGCTATCCCTACATGCTTTATGTGGGTGCGCGCAAGCCGCATAAGAACCTCCCTGGTGTCTTGCAAGCCTTTGCGCGCTCAGGACTTTCAGGAAAGTGCCGAATACTGCTGTCAGGAACACCCGACTTCGAGCTACAAGCATTGGCCGCCAAGCTGCGGATTGCTGATGACCTGACTTTTGCAGGACACATTCACGAGACCGAGCTTCCCGGCTACTACCGCGGCGCGCTCGCTGTACTTATGCTTTCGACGTGCGAGGGATTTGGCCTGCCGGCTCTGGAAGGAATGGCGTGTGGCGCTCCGGTCCTATGCTCGAACACGGCTTCTCTGGCGGAAGTCGCTGGGGATGCAGGGCTGCTTGTCGATCCCACGGACATAGAGGCAATGGCCAGTGCAATGCACCGAATAGCACACGATGAATTACTTCGTGCAGAACTGATCCGTAGAGGGCTGATACGATGCCGCATCTTCAATTGGGACGACTCTGCCAGGACATTGGCTGCCCTATTGAAGCGAGGAGCGGAAAACAGGTGCTTGCTATGATGGATGACTGGAGAGCGGCTGGTTGATGCAAGATTCAGTTTCAGGGGATTTGCAACTGTCCAAGCTTCGCGTAGCCATCGTCCACTATTGGTTTGTGGGGCGCGGCGGCGGCGAACGAGTCGTAGAGGCTTTGGCAGAGGTGTTTCCGCAGGCCGACTTGTTTTCCCTGGTCGCCGACCGGTCAACGCTCACTCCGATTCTACGCGAGCGGAAATTGAAGACTTCATTCCTGCAGTGCGTCCCGGGAGCGAGGAGATTTCATCGCCACTTCCTCTTTCTTCACCCCTTGGCCCTGGAGCAATTCGACCTCAGAGGGTATGACCTGGTAATTAGCTCTGAGTCTGGACCGGCGAAGGGAGTGATCACCTCGTCGAAGACCTGCCACATATGCTACTGCCATTCCCCTATGCGATATATATGGGATATGTACCCGGAATACAGGCGTGGAATGGGCCCTCTGGTAGGTTGTATTTTCTCGCTCGCCGCGCACTACATGCGGCTGTGGGATTATGCGAGCGCGGGCCGGGTTGATTATTTCGTGGCGAATTCGCGCTTCATCGCTTCGCGCATCCGGAAGTATTACGGACGCAATAGCACGGTGATTCATCCGCCGGTGGAGGTTGCGACTTCCGGGATCAGCAGCAGGCCGGGCAATTATTACCTGGCAATTGGGAGACTGGTTGACTACAAGCGATTCGACCTGGCAGTGAACATCTGCACCAAGCTGGGCCGGCAATTGAAGGTGATTGGTGGCGGGCCGCAATCTAAGGCTCTGCGGAGAATGGCCGGGCCTACGGTGGAGTTCCTGGGAAGGGTAAGTGACAGCGAATTGAGAGAGAATTTGGCGAATTGCAGGGCTCTGCTATTTCCGGGCGAAGAGGATTTCGGAATCGTCCCCGTTGAGGCACAGAGCTTCGGGCGCCCCGTGATTGCGTACGCTTCCGGCGGTGTGCTGGAAACGGTGCGAGGTGTGTTGCCAGACGAAACTGCAGTGGAAAATCCAACCGGAATTTTCTTTCTCGAGCAGTCATTATCGAGCATCGAGAATGCGATTCTCAATTTCGAAGCGATCGAAGATGGGTTTTGTCCGCAGGCGATTCGCGAACATTCGCTGCAGTTTGACGCGGCAACATTCAGGCGTAGAATCACGGAATTCGTTCGTATTGCAGTCACAGAGTTCCGGGAACGCAGCCGGATGAAGAGTTCGGGAGCCGAGGACGCTTTTACACCATTCAAGTGCAGATGAGCCCTGCTGGTTCCGCCAGTTCACCGCGGAGGGCAAAAGCAATGCCCGGCAGTATATGCCTCCAAATTACAGCTTTCTTGCCCCTCCCCGCATCCTAAGAATATCTGGAAGCTCCGCTCCAAGGTTGGATGAAGCCTTGGGCAAAGTTGCTTTTATAATGAAGATTGCCCTTTATCTCCTGCTCGCATCCGTCGCCTCGGCGCAAATGACTGGTCAGGCTCTCCCCACAATCAATCAGCCTCCGCCCGCGACTTCTGCCAAAACTTCGCCCGATTCAGCCTTGAGAGAATTACTGCTCATGATGCAAGCAATGGCGCAGAAATTCGATGCAGACCTGGCCCGCGTGCGCATCGACAGGTGGAAGGCAGACGCCCAGAGCAAGCAACAATCCGAGGCCAACAAGGCTGCCATCAGCAGGAATCTGGCCGATGCAGTCCCGGACATGCTGCTGCGAATCCAAGCTGAGCCCGACTCGTTGATCGCGAACTTCAGGCTTTACCGCAACCTGAACGCACTCTACGACTCGTTTTCCGCCCTCGCAGAGTCCGCTGGAGCCTTCGGCCCTCAGGATCAATATGCTCCATTGCCCGCCGACATTGCTCAACTCGACCAACTTCGCCGCCGGTTTGCAGAAAGAGTGGATCTGCTCGCCGGGATAAGCGACGCCGAACTGGCGCGCCTTCGCGCTGCAGCCGCAAAGAGAGCCCAGCCGGCCTCCAGAATCGTAGTGGATGACAACCAGTCCAGCCCGAAGAAGAAGCGGAAAACTTCCCCAAGCCCGGCTCAGCCTCCGCAGCAATAAGCAGTGCGCGCGCTCAAACTTGTTCGGAATTTCGGGAACATTTCTTCCACGGGCGGAGTCTATTCGCATTGGTAGCGATTCTGCGACGTTCCGAGTGCGCAGATTGTCCGGTTGTTGACGGCGGGAGGCCACTCTGCCGCAACGAAGGTCTCGCAAATTCAGAAGCTTGCACGTCTGATAAAAGTTGTTGCTGTGAAGCGACAGGATTAACATGGAGGAGGTACGGTGAGTGCCGTAGGAGTCACAACTGTGGGCGAGCTGGTCATGGCATGGGAAATGCGCCCCGAAGAGACCTTAATCGTCGCCGAGCTGAAGGCGGGGAATGAGGATGCCTACGCGCGACTCATCGCACAATACCACCAGACCGTTTACAGCCTCATTTACCGGATTCTGGATGATCCCACTGACGCACCGGATGCCACCCAGGAAGTTTTCATCAAAATCTTTCGCGGAATGGCGAAATTCAACTGCGAGAGCAGCCTGAAGACCTGGATTTATCGCATCGCCATCCATGAGGCCAGCAATCGCCGCCGTTGGTTCTTCCGCCACAAGGTGCGGGAGCTTTCAATTGAGCCTTCCCATGATGACTGGCAAGGCCATCCAGCGAGTCTGAGCAATAGCCTCGTGGACCGTGCAGAGTCCCCATTTGAAACCGTTGCGCGCAACCAGGTACGGGCGCGCCTGGAACAGGTCTTGCAGGAATTGCCGGAGCACTATCGTACGACGCTAGTGCTGCGCGACATCGAAGATCTGTCCTACGAAGAAATCTCAGAAATGACGGAGACGTCGTTGGGTACCGTCAAGTCCCGGCTCGTCCGCGGACGTGAAGCACTGCGAAAACGCATGGAACGATATGCGCACGAATTCGGACAGGAAGCGGTAACGTCTCCGGCTGTGGAAGCAAAAGGCCGTGCTCGCAAGCTCGCGCCAGGGAATCGGGAGATTGAGGTTACACCATGAAGTGTACCGAAGCAAAGCAGCTGTTTTCTCCAATGCTGGACTCACTGCTGGAGTATTGTCAAAGCCAAGCCCTCAGCCAGCACATTGCTGAGTGCGAAAGCTGCGGCGCCGAGTTTGCCACACTGCGCCGCACCAAGCGGTTGATGGCAACCATGGCGCCTCACCCCGCTCCACCCGAATTAGCCCTTTGTCTCAAAGTTACGCTCTCACAACAACTGGCGGCTCGTCGGCACAATCGCTGGGAGGCCCGCTTGGTTCGCTGGGAAAACGCTCTCAACGCGTTCATGCTTCCAGCCACAGCAGGATTGCTTTCTGCGGTTTTGATCTTCGGGATGCTGATCGGTGTTCTCGTGCCGGCACACTGGTCCAACGTCAACGACGTGCCTACCATGCTGTATACTCCGCCGGAGATGACGGCTGCGCCCTTCAGTCTGGAGGGTTCCAACGCCAGTGGCGATGCCATTCTGGTCGAGGCAGTTATCGACGCCCATGGCCGGGTGCAGGACTACCGTGTGTTGAACCCTGCAGGACAGAGCGAGTTGAGCCCGGAGATGAAGAATGCTCTGATTTTCACCCAATTCCGCCCCGCTACAAGCTTTGGACTACCGACCAGCGGCCGGGTTGTAATTTCATTCTCCAATATCAACGTGGGCGGTTGAGACTGGCTCCGCGGAACGAAGTTGCAATTTGAGTTTGCGTGAGGGTATTCAAGATGCGCGGCCCTTTCGCAGACCGCCTTATCGAGGATGGAAGAATCCCCAACCTCCTTGCACGTATAGCTGTCTGAGCATTTGCTTCCATGGCTCGCAGCTCTTACACTGACTCCACAGATCAGGCGATTCACGGATTCGATCCAGGAGGCCCCCTGAATACCCGCTTTTCGATTGTGCTCGTTCTTTGTGCCATGCTAACGCTGCCGGCCAAGGCCCAGCAACCACCCCGCATGAGTGTGGAGACCAGTCAGGCCCTGTTTTCCGTAATGGCGGCGATTAACGCCTGCGGCTACGACGCGGATCTTTCGCAATCGATTCCCTTGCGCCGGCAGATTCGCGAAGAGGTATTGAAGGCAGCCCAATCGCAGGAAGCGCAGTCGGCGCTGCGCAATATGTGTGCCTTTTACGAGGATCACCAGCAGGACAACGCCTCGCGCACACTCTCCAACTATGTCTCGCTCGGATTGAACATGGCCAATGGCCCCAAGCTCGAGCTGAGCACCGCGGAGAGCAATCTGCCGCCGGACGCAATTTTCGTCAGCGGGTTTCTGCCTCTGCTGCAGCGCTTCAATGAAACGTCAAATCTGAATGGCATCTGGCTGCATCACCGGGCTGACTATGACCAGTTGGTGCGGAATCTGCACCAGCCTGTTAGCAGCACACTGGTTTCCACCGATCTCTACCTCAAACGCAATTTGAGCGGCTATATCAAGCACGAGTTTGTTGTCTACGTGGAGCCGCTGGCTGCGCCCAGTGAGGTTAATTCGCGCAACTATGCCGATGACTATTACATTGTGATCTCCCCGAACAGTGCGGGCACCGTCCGGCTCGACCAGATTCGCCACACCTACCTGCACTACATTCTGGACGCCAAGTTGCTCTCCCGCGGAACGACCCTGCAACGCCTCGCCCCGCTGCTCGCTTCGGTGAAGCGTGCGCCTCTGGAAGACAGCTATCGTTTTGACATGGGCCTGTTGTTGACCGAGTCGCTCATCAAGGCGATCGAGGCACGATTGCTCGGAGGGCGCAAAGGTCCGGAGAAGCCGAAGGAACAACTGGTCTGGGACTCCACCCGTGAGGGCTTCATCCTGACCCGCTATTTCTATGGCAAGCTGGTCACTTTTGAAGGCGATGAGGTTGGCTTCGACCAGTCCTATGCCGACTGGCTTCACGATATCAACCTCGAAGAGCAGCGGAAACTTGCCGCCGACATTCCATTCCTCAAGAGTGGTATACCGGAACTGGTTCGCAAGAGCCAGCGCAAGGAAATGCTGGTCGACCTGGCCGAGCGCGCCCTGGCCAGCGGCAATTTTGATGGCGCGCAAAACTATGCCCAGCAGGCAATCCAACAGCAGGAAGATGCCGGAAGAGCGCTCTTCGTGCTGGCCCGCGTTGCAGTCGCCACTGGCAAGCTGAATGATGCACAGAGCTATTTTGAACGCGCCGCGTTGGCTTCCAGCGATAGCAGAATCCGCGGCTGGTCGCACGTCTATCTCGGACGCATTCTAGACATGCAGGAGCATCGCCAGGAAGCTATCGAACACTATCGCACCGCCTTAAATGCAGGCGGACCGCCAGAGTTGAAGGCAGCGGCTGAAAAGGGATTGCAACAGGCTTACCAGCCGCCTGCCAAACGTCCCATCGATTAGGAACGGAGAACGACCTTGAAGATAGCGAACTTGACCACGGCTGCGTTCCTGTTGTCTGCCACCATGGCGCTCGCGCTGCCCCAGTTCTCGGCTCAGCCAGCCGCACAGGGCAAGCCTGCGCAGAACGTGGCAGCGTCTGCCCAAGCCACCAAGTCTCCACAGGCAAAGACACAGGCTGAATATGATTTCTACAAGGCTGCTGCTGCGCTCACCGATCCCGCTAAACTGGAAGCAGAAGCAACCGAGTTCGCCCAGAAGTTTCCTGCCAGCGAGTTGCGCTCAATTCTCTTCCAACAGGCCATGGGGCTCTATCAGCAGTCCAACGACTCCAGTAAAGCTCTCGATATGGCGCGCACCGTTCTCAAGTATGATCCCGGTAACGCCGTCGCCCTGCTTACCGCCAGCCAGATCCTAGCCGAGCGTACTCATGAAAGCGATCTCGACCACGATGACCGCCTCGCCGAGGCCAGCGCTGACGCGCGCAGCGCTCTGCAAAATACCGCTGGAATCGCGCCCCCAACGAATTTGACTCCCGAGCAGTTCGCCGCCGCGCTGGCTGAGCTCCGCGGAACCGCACACGAAGTGCTCGCAACCGTCGCTTTCAAGAAACAGGACTACTTCACGGCCATCAAGGAGTTCAACCTCGCCATTGCCGAGGAGGAGGAGCACACTGACGCCGTGGTTTGGCTGCGCCTCTCCGTCGCGCATGACAAGAATGGCGACTACAACTCGGCTGAGGGTGCTGCGCAAAAAGCTATCGCCGCGTCCCAGGCTGGCAGCCAGGTCCGCCAATTGGCAGAACAGGAGAAGTCGCGTCTGGAGAAACTATCTCCACAGGCCGCCAAACCTGCTGGCAAGTAATCAAGCACTTCAACGCTCTTCAGCTCGAGCACGGGAACTCTGTTCTTCAAATTTTCCTTATGAAACATCTTCCACTCGACAAACTCGAGAAGGCGCTCGGCCACCAATTCGCAGATCGCGCATTGCTCGAGCAGGCGCTGACACATAGCTCCTTCGCAAGCGAGAGCCCCGAAGCCGCCGCCGACAATGAGCAACTGGAGTTCCTCGGCGATGCCGTCCTGCAACTGATCGCCAGCCAGGAACTCTTCCAGCGCTTCCCGGCTTATCAGGAAGGTGAGCTTTCAAAGCTCCGTGCCCATCTGGTCAATGCTAATCACCTATTGCACTGCGCCCACCAGTTGCAACTGGGCAGCTATCTCCGGCTGGGCCGGGGTGAGGAAAAAACCGGAGGACGCCGCAAGACTGCTTTGCTTGCCGACGCCGTCGAAGCCTTGCTCGCCGCTCTGTACCTCGATGGCGGTCTAATCCTGGCCCGAACGTTCGTTCTTTCCCACATATTGGAACCCGAGCTCGACCGACTCTCCAGCGCCACCGGCGAGATCCTACTCGTCGCCGACCATAAGTCCCGGCTGCAGCAGTTGCTGCGCGCCAGTGGACGCCCCGAGCCGCGCTATGAGATGGTCGGCGAGGAAGGCCCCGCGCATTGCAAGAGCTTTACCATGCAGGTGATCGTGCTCAATTTCGGTAGTGAAGTTGAGTTTTCCACCCTCGGCTGCGGCAATAGTAAGAAAACCGCCAGCCAGTCGGCGGCACAGAGGGCGCTCGAACGCCTGCAGGGTACGGACCATGAATGAGCAGGATTTCAGTGGACTGAGATCCCAGCAATCACCGCCGAACGCGTCAAAGCCCAGCGAACCGAAACCGTTGTCGCCGGATGAACCGGCGGAAGCCGCTGCGAACCCGAAGTTCGCCACCGGGAACCCCGCAGGCCAGTCCGCTTCAAAACCGAAGCGTATCGCATGGAACGTAATGGCTCACCTGCAATTTACTCTGCTCGCGCTGACTATCGCGCTATTCATCATCACCTTTGTGGTGCAGGCTTTCCGGATTCCATCGGGTTCAATGGAAAACACACTGTTGGTGGGCGACTATTTGCTGGTGGACAAAACCCGCTTCGGCCCCGGCGGTCACTGGCAGCCCATTCTTCCCTACCGCGCCATCCGCCGCGGGGACATCATCGTTTTCCGATATCCCGCGGATCCCGCGCAACACTTCGTCAAGCGCGTCATCGGCCTTCCCGGCGACCAGATCCGTTTGTGGCACGGCCACGCCTATATCAGCGGGCGTGCCCTAAGCGAGCCCTATGCTGTCTTTAAGGAGCGCTTCCCTGATGACTTTCGCGACAATTTTCCGGGTGGCAATTGGGTCAATGAAAACATCAGTGTCGAGTGGGCTGCGCGATTGCGATCCCTCGTGCAGGACGGACAGCTCATCGTTCCCCGCGGCCAGTATTTCGTCCTTGGCGATAATCGCGACCAGAGTCTGGATAGCCGTTACTGGGGGTTTGTTCCCCGCGAAAACATCATTGGCCGTCCCGTGGTGATCTACTTCAGCATGATCCAGGCCGGCGAGGACGATGACCTGGTGGCAAGCAGCGCTACGGATGATAAACTTCTTACTCTGCGTGCCCGCATCTCCCGTGTGCTTGGCGATTTGCGATGGCGGCGGATTTTGCGCCTGGCGCCTTGACGCCGGCCAGATCAGGACTGGAATACGTTGGCGAAAGAAATCAACAAAGCAGCGGAAGAGAAGCAGCACGCGGAACGCCCCAAGGAAACGATGCCGGAGTTCGTCGCCTCCATCGCTTCCGTACTAGTCATTGGCCTTTTCATCATCACGTTTTGCATGCAGGCCTTCGAGATTCCAACCTCGTCCATGGTCTCCACGCTGCTCATCGGAGATCACGTCTTCGTCGATCGCGTCCTGCTGGCGCCCAAGTCCAGCTTTGTGGATAAGCTGATTCCTTATCGCGATCCCAGGCGCGGCGATGTTGTGGTCTTCGTCTCACCCTCGGAGCCGGGATTATTTGTTGTGAAGCGTGTGATCGGCGTTCCGGGAGACCGTATTCATCTGCGCGGCGGCAAGGTGTATCTCAACGGCGTCTTGCAGAATGAGCCTTACGCCATTCACTCTCTCGGTGACTACCGCCCCTACCGAGACGAATTCCCTGCCGTGCCTCCCACCCGCGAGGACCAGCTCTCACCCGACTGGCAGATCACCCAGCAGGATCACATCCAGGGCGACGATATCGTCGTTCCGCCCAACGCCTACTTTGGCATGGGAGACAATCGCGACGTCAGCTATGACAGCCGTTACTGGGGCTTCATTCCCCGCGAGAATGTCGTAGGGCGCCCCATGTTCATCTACTGGTCCTTCCGAACTCCTGACGATCAGTACACCAAGACGGACTTGGGGGATCGAGTCGGCTTCTTCTTCCATATCCTTACCCACTTTTTCAATGATACCCGCTGGACACGAATGTTGCATGTGGTGCGCTGATGGCAACCGAAGGCGCTGGCAAAGCGATCCGTCGAGCCCTCATGATCGCGGTTGTTCTTGCCGTGGTTGCGGTCGTGCTGCCGCCGTTCATCAACGTGGGCCGCTACAAGGGCCGGGTCATTGCATCGATTAGCAGAGCCCTGGGGCGTCCCGTCACTGTCGATGCGATTGAGCTGCGTCTGCTGCCTCAACCCGGCTTCTATCTGGAGAATGTCGCCATCGGCGATGATCCCGCCTACAGCGCCGAACCCATCCTTCATGCCGAGGCAGTTACTGCTTACCTCAGTCTCAGTTCGCTCTGGCGCTGGCAGTTGGAGATCGCCCGGCTCAATCTGAAATATCCCAGCCTCAATCTCGTTGAGCGCGAGGATGCCAGTTGGAATGTCGAATCGCTTCTCTGGAAAGCCTCCCGCACCCAGGCCGCACCCACCTCCGCTCCGCTCTCAAAGTCGCGTTCGCGCTTTCCCTACATCGAAGCGTCCCATGGCCGCATTAACTTCAAGTACGGTTTGGAAAAGAGCGTCTTTTCCTTCATCGATTCTGACTTTACGCTCTGGAGCCCTGCTGAAAATCAGTGGCGAATGAGGCTTGAGGCTCGGCCCGTCCGCACCGATATGCCGGTTACCGACACCGGAACCGTGAAAGCCGAAGCCACCATCCAGCGCGCCAACCTATTGCGCGATGCTCCGATGAGGGGCAATATCACGTGGGAGCATGTGCAGCTTGGCAATCTTACCCGCCTTATCTACGGCGCTGATCGCGGTTGGCGCGGTGCTCTTGAAGCCAGTGCACAATTCAGCGGGACTCCCGGCTCACTGCACTTCACCACGGCTGCTAAGCTCCAGGATTTGCGACGCTTCGACATCTCCAGCGGCAATGCCGCCAACCTAAACGCCACGTGCTCCGGAGAGTTGAACGTCAGCGCATACCAGCTCCAGAACACCGAGTGCCGCCTGCCTCTCGAAGGCGGAGTGCTTTCGGTGCAAGGTAACTTGCGGGGCCTTCGTTATCCGCGCTACGCGCTTGCAATTTCTGCTGAGAACTTGGGTGCCGAAGCCCTGCTGAATCTGACTAGGCGCGCCCGGCGCGACCTGCCCGGTGACCTTACCGCTCAGGGAACCGTCTCGGCTTCGTTTCGCGCCAGTCGCATGACCGAGGCGCCCTCCACTTGGATTGGCAACCTTGTCGTCGACGGCTTGGCACTGCATTCCGCCGTGCTCGGAAAAGACCTTGCGGTAAGCACGGCGGTGGCCACGATCAATACCACTCAAGCACCCGAGCTGTCCCGTCATCGGGGCCACTCCTCAGGCGCTCCGGAACCCCTTCGCGCCCTCGTGATACAAAGCTTCGAGCTTCCCCTTGGCGCAGGCGCTCCGGTCACCGTCGACGGATTGTTGGACGGCGAGCGTTTCGCGCTGCATCTCAAGGGAGACGTAACTCTCGAACGCCTGCAGCAAATGGCCCGTGCCATCGGCGTCGGCGCGCCCAAAATCGCTCTCGCCGGTGGCGCCGCAATCGATCTGGTGATTGCTAGCGAATGGGCAGCCATTTCCTCGCCTGAGGTTAGCGGCTCGGCACAGTTAAAGAACGTTCGCGCCGAGGTGGGCGGGCTCTCCGCCCCGGTCGAAATCCCCGCTGCCCGCGTCGAACTCGAACATAATCGATTTATCCTGCGCAACGCCTCGGCAACCATAGGCAAGATATTGCTCAGCGGCAGCGCCAGCTTCCCGCGCTTCTGCAACGGTGAGTCGCCTTGCGAGTCCAGCTTCAATCTCTTCACCGACGATTTCAATCCGGAGCGATGGAATGAGTTGCTCAATCCGCGCCTGAAGAAAAGACCGTGGTATGGACTTTTCGGCGCTGCACAGGCCGGCTACAACGTCATTGCTAATCTCCACGCCTCCGGACACCTCGCCTCCCGCCACCTGACCCTTGGTGCAAGCTCCGGCCCTGCCTTTGAAACAGCCTTTTCCGTCGCCAATGGAGTGCTCGAACTGAAGGACACTGATGCTGACCTGTTCGGTGGAGAAATCAGCGGCGATTGGACTATCGACTTCAGGGGCAGCGAGCCCAAGTACGAGAGCACGGGAGTTGGAGCGCATGTTCAGGCTGAAAAACTCGGAACTCTTCTCAAGGCTACCCTCGGTACCGGCACATTGGAGGTCAAATACAAGCTGGAAATGTCTGGAACGGATGCGCCCGCTCTGGCAAAGTCCGCCGCAGCCGAGACTGAATTCACCTGGCGTGGTGGCGCATTGCGGATCTCTCCTGACGCCAAAGCGCCCCTGCGCGTGCTGAACGGTGAAGGTAAAGCTTCGCTCGACCAGGAAGGCTGGACGATCTCCGCCTGCAAATGGAACACGCTATCCGGCATCTATCAATTAAGTGGGACCGCTTCGCGCGACTCTGCCCTCGACTTGGAGTTTACACAGGAGAATGGTGCTGTCTGGAAGGTGACCGGAACGTTGCTCAAACCGCAACTGAGTAAGCCGGAGGCGCAGCCACAGCCAACACAAGCAAGGCGCAGATGATTTTTTTCGCTCCATCGTCGTTGCACCCTTGGCGTTATGCACGCTTCTGCTCGCCGCCTCCTTTGCTCAGTTCGCTCATTCCTCGGTCTTCGCCAGCGCCGAGCGCAAGATTGCATGGCTCCGTGAAAACGTACGCAGCGAGCATCCATCCAGTAGGCCTACCGTGCTCACGGCTGAAGAATGGAACTCTTATCTCAACGAGGGTGGAGTGAAATTGCCCGAGGGGCTCTCCAATATCCGCATTTCCAGTCAGCCGACCGTTGCCCATGGCGAGGCTGACATTGACTTTGATCGCCTCACTGCCAACCGGAGCCGCAGCAGTCCTTTCCTGACGCTTTTCACCGGCAAGCACCACGTCACGGTCACCGCTCAACTTGCTGCCGCGAGGGAAACCGGTGCCGTGAGCGTCGAGTCGTTCATGCTCGATGGTGTCGAGGTGCCGCGCATCGCCCTGGAGTACTTCGCCGACCGCTTTCTGCGTCCAAAGTATGGCAGCGCGGTCGGACTGGACTCCACCTTTCACCTCCCTGCCCGCATCGACAGCGCCAGCCTCGGCACCGATCAAGTCACCATCTGCCAGCACTAAATGCCCGGAACACGATGGTCTCTCACGTGCTCTGCATGCACCCTCCCGCCGCTGCGGCTGTGCGATTCCTCTTTGTGGAATCCGTGGTGGCCTAATATATAATTGTTGGTCTAACCAGACGGCCGGAGGGAACGCTGGCCGAATTTTCCGAAAGGCAGAGAGATCCGCTAGCGGAACGTGCGATGGCGTGTGTCTATCTGCAAATTTGCGAGCGAAAGGCTCGTAGCTGCCAAATGAGAATCCATCTATGAAAATTCACGAGTATCAGGCCAAGGCCATTCTCTCGAAGTATGGGGTGGCGGTGCCGCGCGGCACGATGGTTGAGTCGCGCGAGGAAGCAGAGCGCGCCGCTAAAGACCTGTTAAGCGCAGGAGCTACAGGAGTGGTAGTGAAGGCCCAGATTCATGCCGGAGGCCGGGGGATGGGCGGCGGAGTGAAGCTGGCCAAGACATACACCCAAGCCGCCGAACTGGCGGAAAAAATTCTCGGCATGCAATTGGTGACACACCAGACTGGTCCTGAGGGAAAAAAGGTGCGGCGCTTGCTGATTGAAGAGACGCTTCCGATTGCCAGCGAGCTTTATTTAGGAATCCTGCTGGATCGCGCGGTCTCCCGTCCGGTCTTCATGGCCTCCAAATCAGGCGGGATGGAGATCGAGGAGGTTGCAGCTAAGAACCCGAAGGCTATCATCAAGGAGCACATTGATCCCGCTATCGGCTTCCAGGCATTCCAGGCGCGCAAGATCGCCTTCAAGCTGGGTCTGAAGCCGGAGTTCATTGCTCCGGCGGCGAAGTTCATGCTGGCGCTCTACAGGGCCTACGAGGAGACTGACTCCTCGCTGTTTGAAATCAATCCTTTCATTACCACTACCGATGGCCGCGTTTTCGCGCTGGACGCCAAGGTGAACATCGACGACAACGCCCTCTACCGCCATGCCGACCTGAAGGAACTACGCGACATCACAGAGGAAGACCCGCTGGAAGTGGAAGCCAGCAAGTACAACCTCAATTACATCAAACTGGACGGCACCGTGGGCTGCATGGTCAACGGCGCGGGACTGGCCATGGCGACGATGGACATTATCAAGTTTGCCGGCGGCGAGCCTGCAAATTTCCTCGACGTTGGCGGCGGAGCTAGCGCCGAGCAGGTAATGCATGCATTTGAAATTCTGCTTGCCGATAAGAATGTAAAGGCCGTGCTCATCAACATTTTCGGCGGAATTCTACGCGTGGATACGCTGGCCAGCGGAGTAGTCGAGGCGGCGCACAAAACCAAGATTAAGCTGCCGATCGTGCTGCGTCTGGAAGGCACCAACGTAGAAGAAGGACGTAAGATTCTGCAGGCCAGTGGCTTGAACTTTATTGTGGCGCAAACCATGAAAGACGCGGCGGAAAAGGTTGTTGCCGCGGCGGCGGGGAGATAAGCGATGAGCATTCTTGTCGATGAGAACACTCGATTGATCGTGCAGGGCCTCACTGGCCGCGAAGGAACGTTCCACGCCAAGGCCTGCGCCGCCTACGGCACCAAGGTCGTGGGCGGAGTGACACCCGGTAAAGGTGGCACCACCCACGAGGGCTGGCCGGTCTTCAACACCGTGGAAGACGCGGTGCATGAAGCCGGAGCCAATGCCACCGTAATCTTTGTGCCACCGCCCTATGCCGCGGAGGCCATCATGGAGGCTGTCGAGGCTGAAGTGGCCCTGATTGTCTGCATCACGGAAGGTATTCCGACACGCGACATGGTCAGCGTATGGCGCTACCTCGAAGGTAGCAAGTCACGCCTGATCGGGCCCAACTGCCCAGGTGTCATCTCGCCGGGGAAATGCAAGATCGGTATTATGCCGGGGAACATTCACCGGCCGGGCCGTATCGGAATCGTCTCGCGCTCAGGCACGCTGACCTACGAGGCCGTACACCAGCTCTCGCAGCTTGGCCTGGGTCAGTCAACCGCAATCGGAATCGGCGGAGATCCCATCATCGGCACCAACTTCGTCGACGTGCTGGGGCTCTTCAATGCCGACCCGGAGACCGATGCGATCATCATGATCGGCGAGATCGGCGGCAATGCGGAGGAAACTGCGGCAGAGTTCATCAAGGCCCATGTCCAGAAGCCGGTGGTGAGCTTCATTGCCGGGCAAACTGCGCCTCCAGGACGCCGCATGGGACACGCCGGGGCGATCATCAGCGGCGGTAAGGGAACGGCGGCAGAGAAATTCAAAGCGCTGCAAGCCGCTGGCGTCCATATCGTCAAATCTCCCGCTCTGCTGGGCGAAACCATGGTGGAAGCCCTCGGTACGAAACGCTAATGCGAAACTGTTAAGCTAGTATCAGCCGTGCGGCTGGCCAGCCTGGCAGCCGTTCGCACAGCCATCACACAAGTCAGGACTATTATGGAAACTTTGCAACGTACGCTCGCCATCGTCAAACCCGACGCCGTAGCCAAAGGCGCTGCCGGCGATATCATCGCCATGATCGAAAGCAACGGCTTCCGCATCATCGGACTGAAAATGCTTCATCTGAAGAAGGCTCAGGCCGCGGCCTTTTATGCGGTTCACGTGGGCAAACCGTTTTTTGATTCGCTGGCCGCGTTCATGACCTCCGGCCCGGTGGTTGTTCTTGCGCTGGAAAAATCGAACGCAATTGCCGACTGGCGCAAGCTGATGGGCGCAACTAACCCGGCCAATGCCGAAGCGGGCACGATCCGCAAGAAGCACGCCGAGAACATCGAACGCAATGCGGTACACGGCTCTGATGCCGAAGACACGGCGCGCTTTGAACTCAGCTTCTTCTTCTCAGGATACGAGTTGGCAAAGTAATTTTTGCAGTCGAAGAGATGAAAGGTGCAAGGGGATCCCCCTGCACCTTTTTCCTGATAGGCAGCCGTCTATGATTTTGTGGGTTGCTTCCAGTGCTGCTCGGAGCGATCCTTAATCTGGTCCATTGTCAGGTTTTCTTTTGGCGCTCCCAGCCCCCAACCGTGGCCAAAGGGATCGTAGACGTAGGCGTTGCGATCGCCCCAGAAGGCATTGTTTGGCGGCATCTTCCCGGTTGCGCCAGCGGCCACCGCATCGGCATAGGTCTTGTCCACATCCGCCACGATAAGGTACAGGCTTACAGACGTTCCGCCATAATGTGATGGGGAATATGCGCCCATCTCGGGAACCTCGTCGTTGAGATAAATCTTCATGTCGCCGAAGAGCAGCTCGGCATGCATGACGCTTTTGCCATCCGGGCCGCGCATGATGTGGCCCTCCACTTTGGCTCCGAAAACTTTCTTGTAGAAGGCAATCGCCTCTTCAGCGTTGCTGACGGTCAGCGAAGGTGTAATGGTTTGGCGTTTTTGGTTCTCCATCCCTGAAAACCCCTTTTTCGGGAGCAAGTCTAGCACGCGACGAACTTAGAACCAGCACAGAGACAGTTTTTTGTGAGCGAAACGGCTTAGCTGAGCGGCACAAACACTTCAAAAGTGCTGCTCTCGATCAGCGCGTACACGCCGTCTCGAATGTAACGCTCGAAGTGCGGGGAGGTTCGATGCACATCCAGCGCGACCTGGTCCACATACTGTTCGTAGACGGCAAAACAGCGCGAGTTTTCGCGGGACTGGTAGGTTGCATACTGCACGCAGCCAGCTTCCTTGCGGCTCTCTTCCGTCATCTTACGGGAAAGCCGGGTGCACTCTTCTTCCGTGCCCGGCTTCACAATCATGCGTACGAATACGACAATCATCGGCTAGCCCCTATCTTCTAAGGATCGCAGAGAACTTATCCACGAAGATCGTGTGATCACGGTCAGGACCGGTGGAAACCATGCCGATCTCCGCACCGGACTCCTTCTGAATGAAGCGCAGATAGTCCTTCGCTTTCTTCGGCAGTTTGTCATGCTCGGTGATGCCGAATGTAAGTGACTGCCAGCCCGGAAGCGTTTCAAAGATGGGCTCGATCCTGCGGTAGCCCGAGTCCTGCGCTGGTATCTCCTCCACCACCTTGCCGTCGATCTTGTATCCTACAACCACAGGAATTTCCGCCAATTCGTCGAGCACATCGAGCTTGGTGACGACCAGCCATCCGGTTCCATTAATCATGTTGGAGTAACGCAGCAACGGCAGATCAATCCACCCGCAGCGGCGCGGGCGTCCGGTAACGGCACCGTACTCATTACCCTTTTTTCGCACCACTTCGCCGAGTTCCCCTTGAATCTCCGAGGGGAATGGGCCTTCGCCAACGCGGGTGCAGTAAGCCTTGGTTACGCCGATGACGGTGGAGATGGAGGTGGGCGGAACACCGGTACCGATCGAGGCGCCGCCTGAGGTTGCGCTCGACGAGGTGACGAAAGGATAAGTGCCATGGTCGATGTCCAGCATGGTGCCCTGTGCGCCTTCAAACATCACGCTCTTGCCTGCCCGGATCGCCTTATTGAGCAGCAGTGCTGTGTCGGCGACGAAGGGCGCAATCTCATCGGCGATGGCGGCATACTCCTCGTACATCTCATCGGGATCGATGGCCTCGCCGTTGAACAGGGCGTGCGCGATGGTGTTCTTTTCCTGGCAGGCGTTGTAGATATGCTTCTTGAGGAGCTGTTTATCCAGCAGGTCTGCCACCCGCAGACCGCGCCGTGCCATTTTGTCCTCATACGTGGGGCCGATACCGCGCGACGTAGTTCCGATCTTGACCCGTCCAGGGGCGTTTTCCGCGCCCAGTTCGATCATGCGGTGGTACGGAAGAATGACATGGGCTCGGTTACTGACGAACAGATTTGCCGTCGCGCCCCGGTCGCCCGGACCCGCAACCTCCAGTCCGGCATTGCGCAACGTGTTGACTTCCTTCATGAGGGCGAAGGGATCAAGGACAACACCGTTGCCGATGACTGCCACGGACTCCTGGCGCAGAATGCCGCAAGGAATCAGTTGCAGCACAAATTTCTTACCGGAGATGGTGACGGTGTGGCCCGCGTTGTGGCCACCGGCATAACGCGCGACCACTTCGAAATTGTCCGAGAGCACATCAACAATCTTGCCCTTGCCCTCATCACCCCATTGGGCGCCGAGAACCACCGCGGTCTTTGCTTTTTTCACTCTTATCTCCAAACACGCGCAGACGGGCTGCGTAAAAGTCGTACACAGACGCAGATGATGAAAAGTCTCAGGCGGAGTAGCCGGCAGGAATCCTGATCAGGCCGTGTACGACAAATTTTAACGTATTCGCGCCGCGGAGCAAAGCGCGAGCTGAAAATCGTACGTGCTTAACAGAACTCCTATGGACGGCGTAGGTTACACTGAGCCATGCCCGAGCTGCCCGAAGTGGAAACCATAGCGCGTGGCCTGCACAAGCACCTCGCCGGAGACCGGATCGAGGAGCTTTGGATCGGCGATAAATCCAATCTGCTGAAATCGCCGGCCCAGGAAATCGCCCGCGTGCTGTGCGGTTCGCTGATCGAAGGCTTCCGCCGCGTGGGCAAGCATATCGTCGCCAACCTCGCTTCTAAGAATGGTCCGGCACAGTGGGTCATTCATCTTGGCATGACGGGCCGCTGCCTGGTGTGCGAACCGGCGATGGAGCACGCAAAACATACCCATCTGATTGCGACTCTGGCTTCGGGACGCGAGTTGCGCTTTATTGATCCGCGGCGCTTCGGCAAGCTGCAGGTGCTCGAAGGCCGCGAATTTGCCGCGGCTGGCACCGAACCCATCGCCGCCAGCCGCGAGCAGTTCATAGCGCTTTTCAAGCGCCGCAAAACTCCGATTAAAAGCGCGCTGCTCAACCAGTCTCTGCTCTCCGGCATCGGTAATATTTATGCCGACGAGAGCCTCTTCCGCGCTGGACTGCGGCCACGCCGGAGATCCGCTTCGCTGACCCGCGCTGATCTTCTGCACCTCTATGATGCAATTCAAAAGGTGCTGGCTGAGGCGATTCGCGCCGGAGGATCATCGGTCTCCGATTATGTAGATGCGCGCGGCGGCAACGGATTCTTCCAGCTACAGCACCGCGTCTACCAGCGCACGGGCCAGCCCTGCATGGTTTGCGGCACGGGCATCAAACGAGTGGTGATCGCCGGGCGCAGCAGCCACTATTGTCCAAATTGCCAGCACTAACGGCGGTGGGCAGCGATGCAGAAAGGAATGCGAGCGGATATGGGCAATTACGCCATTGGAGTGGATCTGGGCGGGACCAATCTGCGCATTGCCGCCGTCGACGAGGGCGGCAATATGCTCGCCAAAACCGAACTTGGAAGCGCCGTTTCACTCGGTCGCGAGCACGTGATCGGCGAGCTGTGCCAGGCAACCGAAGCCATGCAAGCCGGCTTCAATGGCGTCGCCGGGCTATGCGGCATTGGGGTGGGCGTGGCAGGGCTGATCGATAGTGAGAACGGACGGGTGCTGGAGTCGCCGAACCTTCCCGGCTGGAGCAACTATGATGTGAAGGGCGAGATCGAGCGGCGGCTGGGAACATCTGTGATTCTGGAAAACGACGCCAATGCCGCGGCCCTCGGCGAGCAATGGCTGGGTGCGGGGCGCGGCTTCGGAAGCATGGGCATATACACGCTGGGCACCGGAGTCGGGGGTGGGCTGGTGTTGAATGGCGAAATATGGCGCGGCTGGAACGGCATGGCCGCCGAGTTGGGCCATTGCAACGTGGAGCCCGGCGGCTATCCCTGCAAATGCGGAAGTCACGGCTGCCTGGAGCAGTATGCCTCGGCTACGGCGGTTGTGCGCATGGCGCGCGAGGCGCTGGCAACTGAGGTCGCAACCGAGTTGCGCGCGAGCAGCGAGGATGCGGCGTTGAATTCGCGCGTGGTCTATGAGTGCGCGATGCGCGGAGACGCAGTGGCAAAACAGATCTTTGAACGCGTGGGGCGCGCCCTGGGGCTGGCAATTGCGAGCATGGTGAACGCCTTGAACCTTCCGCTGTTCGTGATCGGAGGCGGAGTTTCAGGTGCCTGGGATGCGTTTTCGCCGACACTTTTGGAAGAGTTGCGCAAGCGCTCCTACATCTATGCCGGAACAACATCGGAAGACGGCACGGGAGTCGGCGGAAGAAAGCGCACAACTCGAATCACAAGAGCGTTGCTCGGCGGAGACAGTGGACTATACGGCGCGGCACGATTGCCGCTCATGCGTCCGGCGGTTGCAGGCAAGCCATGAAGAGAAGGCCACCCGGGCACGGGTGGCCTTTGCCGCGAGAACGGGTGTTCCTAGCCTGCTGTGACTCCATGAATGACGTGCTTGAGCGCGTCGATGAACTTGCGATTCTCCTCCGGCGTGCCAACCGTAACGCGAATTGCCGTGCGAGCTCCCCAGCTTCCGCCGAGGGGACGAACGATGATGCCGTTCATCTGCAGGCGGCGGGCCAATGCGGAAGCATCTTCACCGGTCTCGAAGTAGACGAAGTTGGCCCAGCTTTCCACTGGCGCAAAACCCAGCTCCCGCAGTTGCCGTGTGAGCAACGCGAGCTGCTCGGAATTGTTGCGTAGGGTCCGCTCGCAGTGTTCGTGATCGTCGAGTGCGGCCAGCGCTCCGGCCTCTCCAACGCTATTGACGATAAACACGGTCTTCATGCGCGCGAGGTAATTGATTAGCTCGGCAGGCCCCATGCCGTAGCCGATGCGAACACCCGCCAGTCCATGGATCTTGGAGAAGGTGCGCAGCACAAGCACGCTGCGCTCCTGGCGCACGTAATCAAGCGAGCGCGTATACTCCACACCACGCTCGCGGGCCAACCAGTCGGCGAAATCAAAATAGGCCTCATCGAGCACAACAACCACTTTTTCCGGAAGGCGGTCGAGAAAACGATCCATTTCCTTGACCCCTATCATCGTGCCCGTGGGATTATTGGGATTGGCAATGAAGACCAGTCGCGTGTCGGAGTCTATGGCATCGGAGATCGCATCAAGATCGAAGCCGTCATTTCGGCAGGGAACTTGTCGAAATTCCGCGCCCGTCGAGCGCGTGACAATTGGGTAAATGATAAAGCTGCGCTCGCTGCTCACCGCATTGAGTCCGGGGCCGAGCATCGTGCGAGAAACAATGTCCAACAGGTCGCTGGAACCGGCTGTGACAATCAACTGGCTGGGCAGAACGCGATTATGCACCGCGAGACGCTCGCGTAATTCGACCATGTCATTGTCCGGATATAGGTTCACCCCGCGCGCCGCAGCATCCATGGCCCGCATCGCTAGTGGCGAGGGGCCAAATGGATTCTCGTTGGAGCCGAGCTTAATCATCTTCACGCCGGATTCCGCTTCAGCCTTCTGAATCGGCTTGCCTGGAACGTACGGGACCAGAGCTCGTACGCGCTCCGGCACCATCTCCGCAAATTTACCCATAATTACCTCTCTCCAATTCTATTATTCTTCGTCTGGACGGCGTCGTGGTAAACCCGGCGGAAGGCCGGTTGCGCGGCCTCCGCGTGGTGGACCCGATGGACGACGCGTGCCGCCGCTGCCGCCGCGAGGCGGAGCAAAACCGCTGCGCTTCGCTCCGAAGCCTTGCGATTTACCACCTGCGCCGCTGGTGGAACTCCGTGGACGGTCTGCACCGAAGCTCTTGCCAAAGCTTCCCGTACGCCCGCTCGGACGCCCTTCGCCGCTGCGCTTGAAGTCGCTGCCCGGACGTTTGAAATCGCTGCTGCCCGTGCGTTTGAATTCTCCTCCCGCGCGTGGAGCATAGCCGCTGGGCTTGCCGGGACCCTTCGAATACTTGCGCTCTCCGGTTAATCCAGCCGGCTTCTTGGCGAAGCCTCGATCACTTGGGCGATCCTTGGAATAGGGACGGCTGGCAGAGAAAGGCTTGCGCTCGAAGTTATCAGTTTTGTCGCTGCCAAGGTCGCGGTGCTTGCTGGGCTTGACGAACTTGGGCCGCGCGAACTTGGTGAATCCGAAGCCGCCGGTCGCGCCGCTACGCTTCTTTTCCGCTCCACCGAATCCGCCTTCAGGCTTTGTGTATCTGCCTTCACGCTGGGCAGAGTCGCCTGCAGGCTTGCGCTCAAAACTGCCTGCGGGCTTCGGAGTGTAGCTGCGCTTGGGACGCTCTGCAAAATCACCTGCGGGCTTACCACCGAACGCGCCTGCGGGTTTGCGCGTGTAAATGCGTTTAGCGGCCGTTGCGTCGCGGTGCTCACCTTTGCCGAACTCCGGACCGCGGGGCCGGGTGAAGCTGCTTCGCTCTCCACGATCCTTGGGCGCCGTGAATTCGCGGCGCGGCGCGCTCGCGGCGCGGCTTGTGCCTGCGCTGGCGGGACGCGCGACCGGCGTGGGCGCTGCTGTTTCCGCACTAGGCTTGCCGCGGCGGCCCTTCACGAAGCGGGCGGCATCCACGCGAGTTTTACGTTCGGGACGCTCGTCCTTACGCTTGGCCTTGATGGGCTTGGGCTTGAATGGAGTGTCCAGCGATTTGCGGAGCTGGTTCACCTCTTTGGTTGTCAGGTGGCGGAATTCTCCGGGCTCGATATCCAATGTCAGCGAGCCGTAGCGCACCCGCTTGATCTTTTCAATGTGGTATCCGATCTGTTCGAACATGCGGCGGATCTGGCGATTGCGTCCTTCCGCGAGCGTTACCTCATACCAGGGATTCTCCTGGTCCACGGCGAGCTGAATGACCGCGGGTTGCGTAAGCACGGCGAAAGAACGGCGCTCGACGCCGGGTTGCTTTTTGCCGCGCACACCAGTAAGGCCCGGCTCGGGCGGCAGCATAATGCCGTTGCGCAGTTTGTCGATCTCTTCTTCCGTGGGCTTGCCACTCACCTTTACCATGTACGTCTTTGCCACGTGCGAGCCCGCTTTGGTCAACTGCGCCATCAGGTCGCCGTCATTGGTGAGCAGCAGCAGACCTTCGCTCATGTAATCGAGACGGCCTACGGGAAAAACACGTTCATCAACGCCCTTGAGCAGATCCATCACCGTGGGACGCCCTTCAGGATCGCTGACCGTTGTCATGTGTCCCTTGGGTTTGTATAACGCGAGATATACCTGGCGCTCGGGTCCGCGCAGCAACTTACCATCGACGCGAATTTCATCGAGACGCGGATCAGCCTTCGTGCCGGGCTCGGTGATGGTATGGCCGTTGACGGACACCAGGCCAGCGGCAATCAACTCCTCGGCCTTGCGCCGCGAAGCCAGTCCCGCAGCAGCCAGTATCTTTTGTAGTCTTTCAGGTTTTGCTTCCATGGTAAGAACAGCCTTTCGCTGAAACCGCTCGCCATCAGGCGATCGAAGAAGAAATCACATAAAATGTACCAGGAACAGATTTCGTCCCTGAGAAGTTCCCCAAGTCATTGCTCTAACGGCCGACAGGGTGTTCGGCATCGGATACATTGCCCGAGTCAGCGTCTGAGCGCGGCCGACTGTCTGTCACTTCTGTTGCATCGCCCGGTTCTTGCCGCTTGATCTCTTGCGCCTCTGGAAGTTGCGACCCCGGGAGATGCGCTTCCAGTTTTTCTAATTCTACTGCGGACGGTTGCGTAATCCTCAATCCTTCCGCTTCCGCTGCTCTGGTCGCTTCCAGCTCCGTTATGTCCTCTGCAGCTTCGGTTGCTGCCTTGGCACCGGGCTCAAAGAGCGATAAAGTCTGCTGCGGCTCCGTCGGCACAATCTCAACGGTTCCTTCGGAGGCGAGCTGCGAGAACTCCTCCATGCTGGGCAATTCGTTGACGTCATTCAATCCGAAGCGCAGCAGGAAATCCTTGCTCGTCTTGTACTGCATGGGCCGTCCGATGACTTGCTTGCGTCCGGCAGTGGTGATGAGTTTGCGATCGAGAAGCGTTCCCAGAACGCTGACCGATTCGACTCCGCGAATATCCGCAATCTCCGGTCCAGTGACGGGCTGCTTGTAGGCAATGACGGCGAGGGTCTCAAGCGCCGCAAGCGAGAGCCGAATCGGCGGCTTGAGACTCTTGGCAAAAGCGCGCACCACGTCATGATGTTCCGGCTTGGTGGCCATACGAAAACCACCGGCAACCTGGCGAATCTCAATGCCGCGCTCTTCGCGGGCGTATTCATTTACAAGTTCGGCCAGAATTTCGCGGATGCACTCGCGTACGGCTTTGTCCTCGGCAATCTCGAGCTCTGTCTTTTGTGGCTTGCGCTTGCGGGAGGAAACCTCCGGCGCATTGACGCTGGCGACCGCAGGCTCTTCTGCGGCAGGCTCAGCCGCGTTCGCCTCCTCCGGAGCCGCTGCGACCTCTTGTGGCATCAGAGGGCCCAACTCGGGACAGACCGACTCCGCCGAATCAATGGCAAGCTCGGGCAGCAGCGCGCTTTCTTCGGATGAGAATTCGGCACCGTCTGCGTCGGCAATGCAAGCAGCGTCGGCCCGCTCGATGGCAGCGTTCTCCTCGGCTGCGGCCAGATCGGCCAGCACCGTCTCCTTCAGCAGCAGCGATAGTTGCTCCAGCGTGATCGGCTCTTCCGCCGCGTAGATTATGGCCTCGACTTTTGCTTTCAAACTCATCGTGACTCGCTTGTCAGGAAATCTAAACTATTGCCAGTCGTCATGCACGGCCGAGCTGCCTTCGTCCAACAGCCGGTCAAAGCCGATGGATTTTTTCAGAACAACCTCGCCGAAGACATCATCCTGCCGGCAGACCACGGCCTGCAAGCGGATCATCTCAAGAATCGCCAGGAACGCACAGACCAGCGCCGGACGAGAGCGCAGGTGCCGCAGCAACTGCTTCAGCCGGATCGGGCGGTCTTCCACCATCAGCCGTCGGCGCACATACTCGATCATCTGCGCCACCGTAACCGCGTCTTCGTCAAACTGCAGAGTCGGCCGGTTCTTGGCACGCTCCAGAACATGCTGGAAGGTTCTTACCAGATCGATGACATCGGCAGCTAACTCCGGCTCCGTGCCCTCGGCATCACGAAATTCCCTGAGCGCGGGATTGGTAAGCACCGCCTCTTCGAGTTGCTGCTTCTGCAGCAGCATCTGCGCCGCCTGCTTGTAACGCTCGTGCTCGAGCAGCCGGTTGACCAGTTCCAGTCGCGGATCCTGTTCGTCAGTAGCCGCATCGGGATCGGGCGGCAGCAGCATCTTGGATTTGATCTGAATCAGCAGCGAGGCCATGTAAATGAATTCCGCCGCCAGATCAATGTCAAAGTTGCGAATGTGTTCCACATAGGCCAGGTACTGCGCGGTGATCTGCGCGATCGGAATGTCATAGATATCGATATCCTGCTTGCGGATCAAGTCCAGCAGCAGGTCGAGCGGCCCATCATAAACGCTGCCCACGCTCACCGAAAACGGAAAAATATCGGCGATATCGGGCGCAGCTTTGTGCGCATCCTGCTTCGCGTTTTTCGCCAAATCCGTTTTCTTCGCAGGGGCCGGAGTGGGCGGGCTGGTGGGCTCTTCGCTCATCGGCTACTCCGCGGTCGTCCCCGACGCAGGATATTCCAGTGACATGCACATGGACTCGCGCACCTCGGCGAGGGTGCGGTCTGCCACGACTCGCGCGCGCGCTGAACCGGCTTCGAGAATCTCCCAGGCAAGCTTGGGATTCTCTTCGTACTTGCGGCGTCGCTCCTGGATTGGATTGAGTATGGCGACGATGTTATCGGCAACCCAGCCCTTGCACTCGATGCATCCGATGCCCGCCGTGGTGCAACCTTCACGCACCTTGGCGATGGTCTCGGCACTGCTGAAGATTTTGTGCAGATCGCCCACCGGGCAGATGTCCGGATTGCCACGATCCGTGCGGCGGACGCGGGCAGGATCGGTCATCATTGTCTTGAGCTTCTTGCGCAACTCGGCCTCGGGCTCGCTGAGCAGGATTGAGTTGCCGTAGCTCTTGGACATCTTGCGGCCATCGGTGCCGGGAAGTTTTGCGGCGGGCGTCAGAAGCGGTTGCGGCTCAGGAAAAACGTGCTTCCGAAACAGCGCCAAATGCTTCGCCGGCTTCAGAGCGCCTTTGGCTTCGAGCCAGTAGAACTGGTTGAAGCGGCGCGCGATTTCGCGCGTGATCTCGACGTGCGCGACCTGATCCTCACCGACGGGAACGTAGGATGCCTGGTACATAAGAATGTCCGAGGTCATGAGGACGGGATAGCCGAGGAATCCGTAGGTGTTCAGATCTTTCTCCTTGAGATTTTCTTTCTGCTCCTTGTAGGTTGGCACGCGTTCCAGCCAGCCCAGCGGGGTCATCATGGAGAGGAGCAGGTGAAGTTCGGCGTGCTGCGGCACGTGCGACTGGATGAAGAGTGTTGCCTTCTCCGGATCGAGTCCGGCGGCGAGCCAGTCGAAGGCCATCTCAAGAATGTTGGCCTTGACGCGCGAGGTGTCAGCGTAGTCGGTGGTGAGCGCGTGCCAATCGGCGACGAAGAAAAAACAGTCGTACTCATTCTGGAGCCGGATCCAGTTCTGCAGCGCGCCCACGTAGTGGCCAATGTGGAGCTTGCCTGTTGGTCTCATGCCGCTGAGTACGCGGCGATTCACGGCTTGATGTGCTTCTTCCGGCATCCGTTTCTCTCTCGGGGAACTCTTCGGAAAAGTGGCGGGCCTGAGCGGCCTGAGCTCTCGGGCGACAAACACAATCCAGCGCTCGCCGAAATAGCTCTGCCATAAGCCCGAAACTTTGATACTAACATGTTGGAGGCGAGAGTTCGTTGTGTGCGCGTTGTTCTTGGTTTTTTGCACCATAAACGGTGCAAATTCGTGAAAACTATTGGCGAAGTAGATAATCGTTTGAATTCACGAAGTTACTTATATGTTAATCGTTACGCGCAGTTGGAAACGGTTGGCTGAATGGTAATATTTCTTAATTCATGGGGTGTCATAGTAGGTAATATGTACAGGAGCGGGAGCAGCCTTGACGGGCCGTGCCTCGCTACTCGCGGTAACACGGGCGAAGAATCGATTGGCGGTTGAGATGCTTCTGGGCTTGGCGGAAGATTTGAGCAGCGCGGGGATTCCTCGCGATGCTTCGGAATGACAGCTCAGGAGCAGGAGCAACCACAAGAACAAAAGCAAGGGCAAGGTCAACAACCCCACCTTAAACTCGCAAGGAAGGCGAGTTGAAGGTGAGGCACCCGCGGATACATCTTTTAGGATACCGCCCGAAACAGAGATAACAAAGCCCGCCGGTGAGGGCGGGCTCTGTTATGAAGGTGAAGCGAATGAATAAATAAAAACCAGCGTGCCAAGAATTGTTTGTGCGTTTACAGTTCTTCAGCGTCTTTCAGGGATTTAACCAGGATTCGGAGAACTTCCTTACAGTTGGCGCCTTCCTGCAATGCCTTCTCCGCCGGTTCGAAGATGCGATCAACTTCGGGACGCATCGCTTCGCGGATCTTATCGCACTCCGCATTCCAAGCTTTGTTGTGGAACATGCGGAGGAAGGTATGCGCCGAACGGGAGCCAAGGTGCTGCTCCTTGCAGAACTCGACGAACTCCACGCAAGCTCCTCTTTGCGGTTCGATCACGGGCAGACTTTGCCCCTCCGAGACCGCAGCCGACACTTCGAGAGTCTTGGTCATAAGACAACTCCAAAAAACCACTCTTGCGCTGTCCAACATACTCATCTTTGAGCGGTCTCGATGTGATAACTCTCACAGTGGCTCGTGACCCCTGAGCGGTGGCGGCGGGTTCCGTTGGGGAATTTTCAGTTCTGCCCAGGGGCTGGTATCCTTTAGGAACAGATACAATCAGAGATCAGAGTTGGGGAGCACGAACATAGATGGCAAAGAGCCTCGAAGGGCGCGTGGCCGTAATCTTCGGTCTGGCCAATAAGCGCAGCATCGCCTGGGCGATTGCCCAGAAGCTGCACGCCGAGGGCGCGCAGATCGCAATCACGTATCAGAACGAACGCCTCCGCCAGGAGGCCGAGGAGATCATCGCCAGTTTGCCGGGAGCGCAGGGCTTCCAGTGCGATGTGACCAAGGACGAGGAGATCTCAGAGGTCTTCAAGCAGATCGGCGCGCGGTACAACGGCAAGATTCACATCCTTGTACACTCGGTGGCCTATGCTCCGGCAGAGGATCTGAAGAACGACTTTCTGCTGACCAGCCGCGAGGGCTTCCGCATTGCGCACGATATCAGCGTGTATTCGCTGGTGGCGCTGGCACGGGCCGCCGAGCCGCTGATGACCGAGGGCGGCAGCATCATTACGCTGACCTACCTGGGGGCGGAAAAGGTGATGCAGGGCTACAACGTGATGGGCGTCGCCAAGGCCGCACTTGAGGCGACGGTGCGCTATCTGTCGGCATCGCTGGGAACGAAGGCGATCCGGGTGAACGCGATTTCGGCCGGGCCGATCCGGACGCTGGCGGCACGGGGAATCGGCACGCTGGGAGAGTTTCTGAAACTGGTCTCCGAGCGGGCGCCGCTGAAGCGCAACGTCGATCCTGCAGAGGTCGGGGAGACGGCGGCATTTCTGGCTGGCGATGGAGCGTCGGGAATCACGGGCGAGGTGATTCACGTGGACTGCGGATATAACGTGATGGGGTATTAGGAGCGAGGTTTCAAAGTTTCAAGGTTTCAAAGTTTCAAAGTTAAGGTCAAAGACAGGAACGGGATCAACGGCCCATGCAAAAGCCTGTAAATGCCGACGGCGTTGCTTCCCACGTTATCGCCGAAAAAGCGTCGGCGCGAACGTGGGGCACCCGGCTTGCCCCTTGACGGCTGCGCGAGCGAAGGGCACCCCGTTTGGAAAGGTTTCCATACAGCAACCCGCGGTCGCTCTGCAGCTACCCTGGAAGGGGTGGCGTGTCGACATACATCCGGTGCAAAGCACCGAACGCTTTTGAGCTTCACAGATACCGTGCAGTAACCAGCTCACAACCGTCCCGCCAGAGACAGCAAGGCCGCCCCCGGAGAGACGGCCAGTATTGCCCTGTAGAAGAGTCGAAGGCGAAGGTCAACTACTGAGCCTGTCGTATCCATACCTGAGCCAAATCACACAAACCACAGCTATCGACGCTATCTCCCCGTAGAGTTCATGATCATTTCTCGGATGAAGCGCGAGAGTCACAGCGAAAACCAGATAAAGAACGCTTAACACGGCGCTGATCCGAACTATCCTAGCGACTCGCCGTGGATCCTCTTCGCGTCGCTTACGTTCCTTGCGTAGGTACTCTCGAAGTTGGATCATAACCCTCCTTATCTAAATCTAATTTGTGCAGTTCAGCCAAATCACCGTTACACCGCTGCCATCGGCTTTAGGGACCATCACCGGAGCTCCGAAATGGTCCACAAAGGTACCGGCTCCAGCCAAACCCAATCCAAACCAAAAGGTTGGAGACTCTGGCCCTGGTGCCGTAAGCCGCTACCGCCCCGCCGGGCAGTGGCACGTATATCTTCGTCGGCGTGCCCGCCGTAATCTGTGCCAGCTTCTGGGTTCCCCCAGGGGGTAAAGCTCTTGCACATATGTGCCGGAGATCAATCTCTCCACCGCACGGTCAAACTCATAGCGAACCACGAAGGCAGTTTAGTACGCGAGAACTGCCCCACTCAAGCCCAAAAGCAGGGCTTGAATGGGCCACCCGCCAAACCGCCACTCAGAATGGGAACGCTTCACTATTTTTCCAATCCTGCACTTTTTCCCGGAAATTCCTGGGCCTGACGAAGATGATCACCTCCCCGGGCTGTGGCGAAGCGGTGACTTTGCCGCAAGTATTCGCCGAGATAACGCCATGCTGAAGCGCCTCCTTCGTCGAGAAGTCTATTTCCTTCCAGCGCGCGTTGGGCATACTCTGAGGGAATGCGCATGATGGATTATCGCCAGTGGTGTAGGTCGTCAGTGTGTCGTCGTATTTCAAAACCGGATTGATCGCCCCGGTACCTCCGCAGCCTAGTTTAGAATTATAGGAGCTATCCACTTCGTTATCCTTTTGGGTAAGGCGCAGCCGAGCAACACCGTTCTTGTCCGCTGGAATATAAACGAACATCCTGGAATTTTTTTTAATTGACATCCCTACACCCACACAAACGCCCGACACTGGGCGACCGTTTAGCCCATTTACGAGCTTAATCGTGACTGTTTGTGCATAAAGAAAAGTACCTGTTGACGTAAAGACTAGGAGCATTAGAAACAGCACTACACGCCTGAATATTGGTTGAACCAAAGGAGCCCTTCCTTGTTCTGTTATGGGCATGCGGGATAGCCTCCGAGCGGCGTAAAATTTAACATAAGATGGAATAGTGCGCCAATCGGATTATAAGGATAACCCGAATCAATATGTGTTGTGTATAGGCTGGGGCTAAAGTAAAGGGTCTTGTCACTATCCAGCCCTCCGTTCCCTCCTGGTCCTGATACAACATGGAGCGTCGATCCAAAGCCGATGATGTACGTCCACCAATGAATTGGATAATATCCAGGAGAAGCGCTACCGGGTTGATCTGTAGATATATCCAGATTAAAAGTACCTTGGGCTGGTGGCCCACGTCTCCTCTCTGCTGCTGTGGTGCCCCACATCTGCGCTGGTTAGCAGATGTGGGTCTTCGATTTCGATTCACTGGTTTGGGACTCGCAACATAATGCCGGTTCTTCCCTCTCGGCGGTCGGAAGTCCATTGCGATTCAATCTCTACCACTCCGGCTTCCGCCATCCTGTAATGACGAAAGCTGCTCCACTTCCATTCTCCGGGCCTTGCCACGAGTCCGCGCTTCACCGGATTGCGATGGATGTAGCGAAGCTTCTCAACGAAGCTCTCGTACGTACGCACGTTGTGGTCATAATAGCGCTTCTGCCAAATAGCGCTTCTGCCAAAGCGTGGTGCCATCTTTATCGTGATATCGCATCCGGCGGCGCGCAACGGATATCTTCAATGCCTGAATGGCCTTCGCCAGATCCTTCACTTCGGGCTCGGAGACCAGCAGGTGAATATGCTCAGGCATCACGACATATCCGTATACTCGAAAACGATAAGTTCTCCGCGTACGCTCGAGAGACTCGACAAACATGTCTCGGACTCGGTCGTCTTGTAAACGCGGAAGCCGCCGATAACAACTGAATGTCACAAAATGAGATTGCGTTGACTGTTGAAAGCGCTTTAGCCCATACGGCATGGCTAGCAATTATACCTACTCCGTGGAAAGCCCCACATCTGCTAACTGCGGCAGATGTGGGGCACCGTCGGCGTCTCCTACTCCCCGCAGACCCGCCAAGATTAGGTGGAGCCGAGGGTCAGGCGGATCTTGCGCTCATCGTGTTCGACGCGGAGGATGACGATTTCGGCGTCCTTGTGCTGGAGGACGCGAGGAAATTTTTCTCCCCACTCGATGAGGAGCAGGTTGCGCTCCTCGAGCATCAGGTCATCAAGGCCGAGCGAGTCCATCTCGCCGGGCTTCTCGAGGCGGTAGAGGTCGATGTGGAAGACGTCGCGGTCAGGGCCGTGATACTCGTGAATGAGAGTGAAGGTGGGGCTGGTAACATCATCGGCTTCGGCGGCGCCGAAGCCCTCCGCAATACCCTTGACCAGGGTGGTTTTGCCGGCGCCGAGATCGCCGCGCAGCAAGACCACGTGAGAGTTGCGTAGCTGCTCCGCGAGCTGGCGGCCAAGCTCTACGGTTTCCTCGGCAGAATGCGAAGTGTAGTCGCAGGTCATTGCCCGCATGATAGCATCGCGGGCGGAGATTCAAGAGCAGAATACGTCAGCAGAGGCGAATGTTTTTGCCGGTGGCGCGCTGCCTCATGAGGCGGAAGGCGGCGGGCAGATGGTGGAGCAGGTCGGTCGCGACCATCGCTTCTTCGCCGATGTGGAGGCTGGCAACATCGCCGGCCAGGCCATGGAGGAAGACGGCGGCACGCACCGCCTCTTCGATACGCGCGGGAAACTGGGCGACGGCTCCGGCGATCATTCCGGTGAGGATATCGCCGGTTCCTCCGGTGGCCATTCCGGGATTTCCGGTGGCTACCACCCAGAGCTCTCCGTTGGGATAACCGATCACGGTGCGGAAGCCCTTGAGCACGACGATGCAACGATGCCTGCGGGCAAATTCACGGGCTGCGGCGACGCGGTTGTTCTGAATTTCGGCGACGCTGCTTGCGGTGAGGCGGGCCATCTCGCCTGGGTGCGGAGTGAGAATCAGCGGCCGGGCACTTCCCTGCAGGGCCTCGGGATGAGCGGCGAAGGCATTCAATCCATCAGCGTCAAGGACGACGGGGCAGTGCGCGCCCTTGACGAGGCGATGGACGAACTCGGCGACACCGGGACGCTGCGATAAGCCTGGGCCGATGGCCATAACATTGCGCGATTTTGCCAGCTCGAGACAACGCACGGCATCGCCGGGAGCGGCGCTGGCGGAGCCGGGATCGCCGAGAGCTTCGGTCATCAGCTCCGGGGCATAGGCAGCAACGATTGGCAGGACGGAGGCAGGAGTAACTACGGTTGCCAATCCGGCTCCGGAGCGCAGGGCTGCCATGCCGCAGATGGCGGCGGCTCCACTCTTACCAAGAGAACCGGCGACGACGAGGACGTGTCCGAAGCGTCCCTTGTTGCTGTCTGTTGGGCGCGGAGCGAAGAGCGCGGAGACTTCCTGGGGGGAAACCGCATGAAGATTCTGGGCGGAGACAATGGCAGCCTCCGGGCTTCCGATGGGCGCGACGACGATGGGACCACGGGTCAACTGGGCGAAGAGATGAGCCGGCTTGGGAGCGGTGAAGGTGATCACGGCGCTGGAGCGGCAGACAATCATGCGAGGATCCGCAGGCGCTTCGGCATCGGCATCGACGCCCGAAGGAAGATCGACGGAGAGCACGGGCGGCGAAGAATGATTGATGGCGGCGATGACGGCCTGGGCCAAGGGCTGCACCTGCGAGGGAGCTTTGTTCGTGGCGGCTTCGCGATCACCGGGGTCTTCGCGCGGCTTGAAGCCGGTTCCGAAGATGGCATCGACGATCAGTTCCGCGCCCGCGAGACTGCGCTGGCACTCGCGGGCAATGTCTGCGGCGGAGGCGAGGACGATGGGACGCAGCGGAAGGCGCGCCAACATGGCGGCGGGGTCGGCTTTCAGTCCCTCGGCAGAACCAAGCACCAGAACCTCTACGACCTTGCCGGCGGCGTGCAAACGGCGGGCCGCGACGAGGCCATCGCCGCCGTTGTTGCCCCGGCCACAGACCACGGTGATCCGGTTGGCAGAGGGCCAGTACTCCCGCGCAAAATCAGCCACAGCAGCGCCGGCGTTCTCCATCAGGGTCAGCGAATCAACGCCGTGATGCTGGCTGGTGACGCGGTCAATGGCGGACATTTCGGCGGCGGTGGTGATTTTCACTTTTTTGCTCCGGCCAAGAGTTCGAGCTCGCGCAAGCGCAGAGGATCTCCCATCACGATGAGATGATCGGCGGCGGAAAGAAGAGCGTCGGGAGCGGGACTATACTTCATCTCCTCGCCTTCCCGCTTGATGGCAAGCACGGTGATGCCAAGATCATGACGGATGCCGGAGGTGCGCAAGCTCTGCCCGACGTAGACGGAGTGGGGATCGATGGTGAGCTCCTCGAGCTCCAGCCCAAGCTCAGAGCTGCGCTGGAGAGCGACCTCCAGAAAATTGATGACATGAGGGCGAAGAAAGGCCTCCGCGATACGAAAGCCGGCAAAGGCGTAGGGCGAAACGACCTGGTCCGCACCGGCGGTCCGCATGTGTTTTTCCGCGCCCTCTTCGCTGGCGCGGGCGATGATCTTCAGGGTTGGATTCAAACCGCGTGCGGTCAGCACGACGTAGGTGTTGGTGGCATCGGTGGTGGTTGCGGCGACCAGTCCGGCAGCGTGATCGATGCGCGCGGCGAGGAGTTGGGCTTCCAGGGTTGCGTCGGCGTGAACGATGAGCCAGTTGGTTTCCTCGCGGATTCGCGCGGCCTTGGCCTCGTTGCTTTCAAGGATGATGAACTGCGCCGGCTTGCTCTCCAACTGACGAGCCACGGCACGGCCCACGCGGCCGGCGCCGCAGATGATATAGTGCCCCTTCAAACGCCTGATGTCTCGTTCCATTCTTCGCCTGCCAAAAAGATTGTTGAACTCGAATTCGAGCAGCGCCTGCCCCAAGGCTCCGAGGATCAGGAAGACCAGTCCGACCCCGGCGAGGATGATGGCGACATTAAAATACCGTCCCACCGGCGAGAGCGGATGCACCTCGCCGTAACCGATGGTGGTGAGGGTGGTGAGCACCATGTAGAAGCCGTCAAACCAGCTCCAGCGCTCGATATAGTGAAAGCCCGCCGTGCCGATCAGGGCTACGCAAAGCAAAGCGGCCGATAAGAATTTTACGTTTCGCAGTGCTCGCATAAACGCTCTGGCGGCGATTGTAAACGACAAGGGATGCGACGGGAAGACGCAAGAGAGGTACCGGGGAATAGGGGAGTGAAAACCGAGGGCAACTGCAAGAGCAACATCCCCACGTTAGCCAAAAGAGGGCGAACGTGGGGCACCCGATTCAGTTTCTGCACCCGCAGGAGTTTCTATACGCGATCGGTTTCAGTCTGCGGGGGCGGCGGAGTCGGCGATGTCCTTTTGCACCTTGCTGTGATGACGGCCATAGAAGAAATAAATGAAGAGGCCAATGACCAGCCAGATGATCAGGCGCGCCCAATTCACCCAGCCCAGCTTGTACATCATGTAGCCATTGAAGAGGATGCCCATGATGGGGATGAAGGGTACCCAGGGGGTGCGGAAGGGGCGATGCTGGGCGGGATTGGTGTGGCGCAGAATGAGGATGGCAATACAGACGATCACAAAGGCGAGAAGGGTGCCGATATTGACCATTTTGCCGATATCATCGATCGGCGTGACGCTGCCAACGATGGCGGCGAGTAATCCGACGAGGATGGTGTTCTTGTATGGGGTGCGGAACTTGGGGTGAATTGCGCTGAAGAACTTGCGGGGGAGCAAGCCGTCGTTGGCCATGGCGTAGAGGACGCGGGTCTGGCCGAGGAGCATGACCAGCATGACGCTGGTGAGGCCCGCCAGAGCGCCGGCGGTGATGATGTGCGAAGCCCAGCCGAGATTGCGGTCCGAGAATGCGCGCGCGATGGGAGCTTCGATGTTAATTTCCCGCCAGGGAACCATGCCGGTGAGCACAGCCGCGACCAGAATGTAGAGCAGGGTGCAGACGACAAGCGAGGAGATGATGGCAATGGGAAGGTCGCGCTGGGGATTCTTGGCCTCCTGCGCGGTGGTGGAGACGGCATCAAATCCGATATAGGCGAAAAAGATGTAGGCGGCTCCGGCACCGATTCCGGAAAAGCCGTAGGGTGCGAAAGAGTGCCAGTCCGAGCCCCAGTTGGCGTGGTTCACATAGCGCATTCCGAGGACGATGACGAAGAGCACAACGGTCACCTTGATGGCGACGATGGTGGCGTTGAAGCGCGCGCTCTCTTTAATTCCGACGACGAGCACCCAGGTGATGAGGAGGGCGATGACGAAGGCGGGAAGGTTGAAACCGATTTCCACGCCGAAGATGCGCGGCGCGCCGAGAAGAAGATGCGCGCGCTGAGCAAGCTCCGGTGAAGCACTGTGCTTGAGCGCGTCCAACGCCTGCAGAAATCCCTGGGTTCCAAGGGCGAGCTCGGGATGGGCGGCGTGAGTCATCTGGCGGGCAACGATGTCTTGCGCGGCGCGCAATCCCGTCCAGTGGTCATAGGCAAGCCAGAGAGGGATATCGACGTTGAAGATGTGCATGAACTCAATAAAATGATTTGACCAGCCGGAGGAGACGGTGCTGGCTCCCATGGCATATTCGAGGGTGAGGTCCCAGCCGATGATCCAGGCGAAGAGCTCGCCCAGGGTTGCGTAGGCGTAGGTATAAGCGCTGCCGGCGAGGGGAATCAAGGCAGCAAATTCCGCGTAGCAGAGACCGGCAAAGGCGCATCCCAGGCCGGAGAGCACGAAGGACAACATGAGGCCGGGTCCGGCATAATGCGCGCCCAGACCGGAGAGAACAAAAATTCCCGCGCCGATGATCGCTCCGACACCGAGTGCGGTGAGGGAAGCAGGCCCGAGCTCGCGCTTCAGGCTGTTCTCGCCATGAGCGGCGGCCTCATTCAAAAGCGCAGCCATTGGTTTTCTTGCCATCAGGTTCGACATTCGCGTTCCGCTCTCCTTCGATCAGGGCGTGTCTTGGAGCAGTTTCTGTATCGGTGCGTCTTGCCCGTCCCACCTTAGCCGCGCAAAAGCAGCGCGTCGAAGGTGGGGCACCCGCACGACACAGTTACTCTGAAGATGCTCTAGGCTGCGTTACCGTCAGCCTTGCTCCGGCGCGACCACAAAAAATATACCGGGATGCCCAGCAGAACAATTACCAGGCCCGGCCAAGTGTACTGAGGCTTATAAAGCAACAAGACTACATCAATGAATAACGCCATCACAATATAGATGGCGGGCAGCCAGGGATAACCAAAAGCGCGATAGGGACGCGGGGCATCCGGCCGAGAGCGGCGCAAAACGAAGAGGCCGACCAGGGTGAGGATGTAAAAGAGCAGCACCGCGAAAATCGTGTAATCGAGCAACTGGCCGTAGCTTCCGCTCAAGCAGAGTATGGCGGCCCAGATGGCCTGCACCATGAGGGAAAGGTTGGGGGTTTTGAAGCGGGGATGCAGGTGGCCCACGGAGCGGAAGAAGAGTCCGTCACGTGCCATGGCATAGTAGACGCGCGAGCCTGCAAGGATGAGTCCGTTATTGCAGCCGAAGGTGGAGACCAGGATGGCGAGGGCCATTAGCTTGGCACCGCTCTGTCCCATGAGCTGCTGCATGACGGCGGTAGCCACGCGGTCTTCCGAGGCGTACTGGATGCCGCGGCCAACGCTGGTCATGGAAAATGGCTCGCCCCAGAACGGAAGCACGAGCAGATAAATGAAGTTGACGGCGATGTAAATGAGAATGACGGCGCCGGTTCCGATGGCGAGCGAGAGCGGCAGATTGCGCTGCGGGTTGCGGACCTCTCCGGCGGTAAAGGTGACGTTGTTCCAGGCATCGGCGGAAAACAACGAACCGACCTGGGCCACGGCGACGACGGTGACGGTGGAGACGAGGGCAGTGGCTCCGGTGACCCCGATGGGAATTTTATGGAGCGCGCCGAGGCCGGCGTGGAGCCAAAAGTTGGCTCCGAAATTGGCGGCGAGAGCCTCCGGGGTGCAGCCCACCCAGACACCGAAAACAATGAGCGCCAGCAGTCCCGCAATCTTCGCGGTGGTGAAGACAACCTGGACGATGGCTCCGGTTTTGACGCCGAAGATGTTGACGGCGGAGAGCAGAAGGATCATGGCGATGGCAACCAGGTTCTGCGTGTTCAAGCCGACATCCATGTTGCCGAGCACCACGGGACCGAGATGAATGGCGGGAACCTTCCAGATATGCAAGATCCAGTTGGAGGAGGAGACGGAAGGAAGAAAGACTCCGAGAAACTTGCCGAAGGCCACGGCGACGGCGGCGATGGTGCCGCACTGGATGACGAGGAAGAGCGTCCAGCCATAGAGGAAGCCCCACAAAGGGCCGAGCGACTCGCGCAGATAAACGTACTGGCCACCGGCTTTGGGCATCATGGCTGCGAGTTCGCCGTAGGAGAGCGCCGCCACAACCGTCATGAAGCCGGTAACCAGCCATGCCGCAATCAGCAAGGCGGGCGAATCGACGAGGCGGGCGATATCGGCGGCGACAATGAATACGCCCGACCCGATCATCGAGCCCATCACCAGCGTGGTGGCGCTGGTAAGACCAAGGCCTTTTACAAACTCCTGATCCGGAGCGGGCTGAGATTGCTTTGCGAGCTGGGTCACTGCTCTCCTTGATATTGTGGGATGATCCCCACATTCGCCAACTGAGGGCGAATGTGGGCCACCCGTCAACTGCGCTTCGCAGCCGGGTACGCGGCAACGAACGCCGCTCGGGCTGCGGGCGCTTGGCGGATGTGGGCCACCGGTCACCCGTCCTCCAGAACGGATGAAGAAAACTCTAAATCATCAGGCGAAAAAATTCCCTAGCGGATTTGAGCGGCGAACGGGAAATATCGCCGATGACGGCCACGGAGTCCGCGCCGGCCTTGAGGACGGCCCCGGCATTGGCCCGCGTGATGCCGCCGATGGCCACCAATGGAAGCGGCAGGCCGGCGTCATCCCGCATGCGGCGGGCCTGGGAGACGCCATCGAGGCCGACAACGGGATCAGGATTCTGCTTGCTGCCGGTGGCAAAGACGGGACCGATGGCGAGGTAGCTTACCGGCTTGGTGAGGGCTTCGGCCAGTTGCGCGGGATTGTGAGTGGAGAGGCCGAGGATGGGCTCGGCACCCACGACGCGGCGGGCGGCTTCGGGCGAAAGATCTTCCTGGCCGAGGTGGACGCCATCGAAGCCCGCGGCAAGGCAGAGGTCGGCACGATCATTCATGATCAGCGTAAGAGCGGGAAGCAGGCGGCGCAGCTCGCGCGCCTGGGTGAGCTGCTGGCGCACGTCGAGGCGCTTGGCGCGATACTGCAGGACGGTGCAGCCAGCTTCGGCCAGGGCCAGCGCATGAGAGCAGAGGAATTGCAGCAGCTTGCCTGGTTCGCAAGCCGCGCTCAGGGTGTCTGCGTCGAGGATGGGATAGAGGATTGGGAGCTTCATAGTTTCATTTAGCCGTCATGCAGAAGATGCATCCTCGCGACGCACACAAGAGCAACCGCAGGAACAACAGCAACTACAAACGCTTGCAAATGCAGACGACATTGCCTCCCAGGTTATCGCCGAAAAGCGTCGGCGCGAACCTGGGGCAGCTGACGTTTTTTATTCTTCCGTTTGTGGAAAACCTGCTATTTCCTGCGAACCCACATCTGCCAACTACGGCAGATATGGGGCACCCGCCGCCCTTCAACCGATTGATTCCTTTCTTACGCTACTTCTTCGGCATAAAGCGTTCCATGAACTTGGTATCGAAGTTTCCGGTGACGAAGTCCGGCTCCTGCAAAATGCGCTTGTGGAGCGGAATCGAGGTGTAAATGCCCTCGATGATGAACATGTCGAGAGCCCGCCTCATGCGGGCGAGCGCCTCGGGACGATCCTTGCCGTGGACGATGAGCTTGGCAATCAGGGAATCGTAATAGGGAGGCACGACGCCTTCCTGATACTGCGCCGTATCCACGCGGACGCCGATTCCACCGGGAGCATTGAAGACGGTGATTTTGCCTGCCGAAGGGGTGAATTTCTCCGGATGTTCGGCGTTGATGCGGCACTCGATGGAGTGGCCGGTGGGAACAATGGGCTGGGTGATGATCTCCGACAGGCGGGCTCCGGCGGCAATCAGAATCTGGCTCTTGACGAGATCGACGCCGGTGACAAACTCGGTGACGGGATGCTCGACCTGGATACGGGTGTTCATCTCGATGAACTGGAGGCTGCCATCCTCGTCCATGATGAATTCGACGGTTCCGGCGCTGACGTAGCCGATCTCCTTCATTGTCTTTTCCAGAATGGCGTTCATTTTTTTGCGCAGTTCGGGAAATACGCTGGGCGAGGGCGATTCCTCGATGAGCTTTTGATGGCGGCGCTGAATGGAACAGTCGCGCTCACCAAGGCTGATGGCGTTGCCGTACTCATCGGCCAGCACCTGGAACTCGATGTGACGGGGCCGCTCGATGAACTTCTCGAGGTAAAGATCGCCGTTGCCGAAGGTGGAGGCCGCTTCGGCGCGCGCGGCGCTGAACATGTGGGGCAGTTCGTCCGCCGAACGGATGACGCGCATGCCGCGTCCGCCGCCTCCGGCCGCCGCCTTGACGATGACGGGGAAGCCGACCTGTCGCGCCCATTCCTGAGCCTCTTCCTCGGAGGCGATGACGCCATCGGAGCCGGGAAGGATGGGCACTCCGCAGCGCTTCATGGCCTGGCGCGCCTTGTCCTTCTCGCCCATCATGCGGATGATCTCCGGCGGAGGACCGATGAACTTGAGGCCGGAGGTTTCACAGACGTGGGCAAAGTTTGCGTTCTCGCTCAGCAATCCGTAGCCGGGATGTATGGCATCGACATTGGCGATTTCGGCGGCGCTGATGATGGCCGGAATATTGAGGTAGCTGGCGCCGGCGCGCGGCGGTCCAATGCAGAGAGCTTCATCGGCAAAGCGGACGTGCAGCGAATTGCGATCGGCTTCGCTGTAAACGGCGACGGCCTTGATGCCGAGTTCCTTGCAGGCGCAAATCACGCGGAGCGCGATTTCACCGCGATTGGCAATCAGAATCTTCTTGAACATACTTCAGTGTGCTCCCGCGCTCAGAGGCCATCGGATACGGCGCAGACAACGGCAGAGTCGCGCGCGGCTCCGCCGGATTACTTGGTGCGAACTTTGAACAGCGGCTGGCCGTACTCGACCGGTTGACCGTTGGCAACCAGAATCTCGACGATCTCACCGGCGGTTTCCGATTCAATCTCGTTCAGCAGCTTCATGGCTTCGACAATGCAGAGCACCTGACCGACGGTGACGGTATCTCCCTGCTTGACGAAGGCAGGGGCCCCCGGCGACGAAGCTTCGTAGAAAGTTCCGACGATGGGAGACTTGATCAGGTCAACGCCTTCCTCGCCGGCGGCGGCTGGAACGGAAGGCGGAGCGGGAGGCGGCAAGGCGACAGGCGGCGCGGCGGAAAAAACAGCCCCGGAAACAGCGACAGCCTGCTGCGTACGCTTGATGCGTATCTTGGTGTCGCCGCGTTCAAGTTCGAACTCGGCGATATCCTTTTCAACGAGAAGGTCAATCAGCTCTTTGATTTCTTTCTGGTTCATGGGCCGCCAGGAGCGCCGCAGGGCTCGCGACGCGGTTATGGGATTACCCGCTAGTTACACTTTCTGCAAAAGCACATTTGCCAACTATGGCAAATGCGGGGCACCGGGTTCAGTATAATTCGATCAATTTCTTGCTCACCGGGGTCAGCACTTCATATCCGCGCCCGGTCACCAGCAGCATATCTTCAATCCGGACGCCGCACTTGCCCGGCAGATAAACGCCGGGCTCGACGGTGATTACCATGCCAGCCTTCAGATTTGCATCGTTGCCCGCAGAGAGCCTTGGCAACTCGTGAATTTCCAGTCCCACGCCGTGTCCGGTGGAGTGGGTGAAGAAGCGATCCAGCTTGGCGCGCTTCAACTGCTGGCGCGCCGCGCGATCGATTTCTCCGGCTGTTACGCCGGGGCGCACCATGCTGATGGCCGCAAGTTGCGCCTCCAGAACGGCGTCGTAGATCGCCCGCGCCTCAACCGGAGCTTTGCCCAGATGGATAGTACGGGTCATGTCACTGCAATAACCCTTGATTACAACTCCGTAGTCTAACACTACGAATCCGGTGGAGGGCAGTTTGGCGGCGGTAGCCACGCCGTGCGGGAGCGCCGAACGCTGGGCTGAAGCGATGATGGAATTAAACGACATTCCGTCGGCGCCAGCCCTTCGGGCCATGTATTCGAGCCTGGCCGCTACGGCCAATTCGGCGGTTCCAGCGCGCAACGTTCGCAACAAGGGGCGGAAGAGTTTGGAAGACAACTCGACGGCAGCGCGCAGCAGCTCAATCTCTTCTGCGTCCTTGACGGCGCGCAACTGTTCCACTGCGCCGGCAAGGCGAATGACCTTGACTGACTTGCCCAGCGCCTTGGAAAAAACATCGAGCTGAGCCACGGTAAGGCGCTCAGACTCGATGGCAACACGCTTCAGTCCGAGCTTGACGCAGGTTGCGGCTACGGCGGCCAGCGTTCCGCCCCTGGCGATTGAAAGCCGCGCGCCCTGAAGCTGGGCAGCAGCCTGCGCGGAATATCGCCCATCGGTGAAAAAGACAGGACGCCGCGCCGCAAGCAACATTCCCGCGGTGCCGGTGAAGCCGCAGAGATAGTAGACGTTGGGCAGATGCGTAACCAGCAGCGCATCCACCTTGTGGCGCTCCAACAACTCGCTGAGATTCTTTTGCCGTCCCCGAAAGTCCATCGCAATGATTGTAAATGCTCGCGAGCAAAACGGGCTTCCGAAGAAGCCCGTTTTAAGCCAGGAAGTGCAGGCGAAGCTAAGTCTGGATGATCTTCGGGGTGATGAAGAAGATCAGCTCATCGGTCTCCGTCTTGACCAAACGGTCCTTGAAGAGATTGCCGAGCCAGGGAATGTTGCCAAGCACGGGAGTCTGGGTGGTGCTGACCGAGTTGGTGGTCTGAATGACGCCGCCGATGACCACCGTGCCACCATCGGTGACGAGCACCTGGGTTGTAGTCTGCTGGGTGGAGAGAATGTAGTTGCCCTCTTCGTTTGCCGTGCCTGTGGGCTGGGTGTTCTCGATATCGACGGTCAGAAAGATGGTGTTGTCGGCGGTGATCTGCGGAGTAACGGAGAGGCGCAGAACTGAATCGATATAGCTTGTGGTGGCATTGGCATTGGCGGTAGCGGCGGTGGTAATGGGAAGTTTCACGCCCTGCTTGATCTCAGCCTTGACGTTGCTCTGAGTAACAACCCGCGGGCGGGAGAGCACCTTGGCCAGGTTGTGGTTCTCGGCTGCGGTCAGGATCGCCTCGATGCCATAGCTCTTGGTAATGTTGCTGAAGGAGAAGCCGGTTGTGGGGCCGGTGGCGGGAAAGTTCGAGAAGAGAGGCACGGTGCTGGCGGTGCCCGCGGGGGTAAGGAGCGTGGATCCATTCGGGTTGGAGCCGCCAAGGGTGCTGACGCCATTGCCCCAGTTAAAGCCGAGCTGGAATCCAAGATCGCGGGAGAAAGACCGGGTTGCGGAGATTACGCGCACTTCGATCTCGACCTCCTGGCTCTTCTTGTCCAACTGCGAGATGAGACGATCCAGGGTGGGAAGCACACTGGGAATGTCAGAGATAATCAGGGCGTTGGTGCGATCGTCGGAGATGACATCGCCGCGTGCGGTGAGAAATTTCTTGATGACCGGAACAACATCCTTCGCCTTTCCATAGCTCAGGAAACGGGTGATGGTCTGGCGATCCACGGAGAGGGCAACTGCCTCGGTCTGGGCGCGACGATCCACGGCCTCCTTGCGCAGCGTATCAGTGGCCGCGATGCGAAGGACATTTCCCTGGAGTTCGCGGTCGAGCGCATTGTTCTTCAAGACGATGTCCAGAGCCTGATCCCAAGGCACGTCGTCGAGCACCAGGGTCACATTTCCCTTGACGCTGGGATCAAGAACGATGTTCAGGCCGCTGATTTCGTGGATGAGACGGAAGAAATCCTTCAAATCCACGTCCTTCAAATTGACCGAAATCGGCTCGCCAGTGTATTTGGTGGCAGAAGCATGCGGAGAGACAGCGGAGGACTGCTGCATAGCCGGCGAGTTTGCGCGAGCGTCCCCGACCACAGGCTGACTGAATCTCGGCAGTGCTGCCAGGAGATCCGCGTTCTGCGATTTGGGAGCAGTTGCCAGTGCAGTAGAAGGCTGCGAAACGTTGCTGACAGCAGGCGTGGCGACTGGGGCTGGCGGAGGCGGCGCGACTGCCAAGGCCACGACTGGAGCTGCGACAGGAGCTGCGGATGGCGGCGCGACGGCCACGACAGGGGCAGCGACAGGGGTTGGTTTGATAACGACAGGGGCTGGCGGAGGCGGCGCGGTAGCCACGGCCACGACAGGGGCTGGTTTGACGACAGGGGCTGGCGGAGGCGGCGCGGTAGTCACGGCGGCGACAGGGGCTGGTTTGACGACAGGGGCTGGCGGAGGCGGCGCGGTAGTCACGGCCACGACAGGGGCTGGTTTGACGACAGGGGCTGCGGTGGGCGGCGCGACTGCCACGGCCACTACAGGGGCTGCGACAGGGGCTGGTTTGACGGCAGGGGCTGCGGCTGGCGCGACGGGAGCTGCCGGAGTCGTAAGTGATGCGCTGGCTGGGGCTGGATGAGCAATTTGGCTGCCGCTGTCATGGTCCGACCACTCCACAATATGGACTTCAGAGGATGCTGGAGCCAGGACAACGCTGTGTGCCTCCAAGGAGGCTGGGGCGAGGACGGCGCTGTGCAGTGCGGGCGATGCGGCTTCGCCGATCTTGACCCGGACAATGACCTGATGCTCCGAGGGCACAACATCGAAAGCATGCGGTCCGCCGAGGTCGATCACGATGCGCGCCACGGGAGGCTCGGACTGGAAGCGGCCGACGCGAATCTCGAACACCTCTTTGGTGTGCACGGCAATATTCTTGACGGATGCTTTGAGCAGCGTGTTGGGAAAATCAAGTACCAGACGATCGGGATCCTTGAGCAGGAATGGACGGGCTGAGCCTGGACCTTCGATCAGGATGTCCAACGTACCCTGTCCACGGCTTACGCTGACATTGCGAATCATGGCGGGAGCCGACGAAGCGGCAGCCGCTTTGGGCTCCGCCGGGTGTGCGGGAAGCTGGAGAGCAGGAGTGGCGGGGGTAATCGCTGGCGCGACCTGCGATGGCGGGACGCTTTTGGCAACCGGCGTGGCAGAGCCGGAAGACGGATGCACGGGAGTGGCTGCGGCAGGGACCGGCCTGGGCGCGGCGGGCGAGCTTGCAGATGGAGCAGAGCTGCCAACGGAGGATGCCGAGATGGCGGGTTCGCCGCTGTTCAACTGAATCTTGAGACCGTAGCTCTCGTCGCTGACGTTGGTGGTGACGCCATCGCCCAGCACCAGCTCAATGCGGGTGACCTGACTGCCCGAAGCACTGGTGTAGGTGGAGAGCTTGTAGCTCTTCAGCGCCGCCGAATTCACGGCGGCGGTGCGATCCACGGCAGGATCAGCGGTTACGCCGGTGAGGTCGACGAGCATGAGGTGCTCGTCCGGCCTGTACTCCTTATGGGCATACGAACCGGTGGTGCGCAGGTTGACCGTCGCGGCGTTTGCCGCGGGCGTGACCTGCACCGAATTCAGTTGAGAAGCCGCCGTCGCCGTACCGGCGCATAGCAGCGCCATGAGTCCTACCGTCAGCAGTCGCTTGAACCTCATCGTAGCTCTCCATGCGTTGCCTGTTGCCAGGCACCGCGCGCCCCTGCCCGTCAGTTGCAATTCAGTTTCCGGTTTCATTTTCACAATCGCTTCCCTGCCGGGGCATCCGCTTAATCGGCGGATGCTCCGAGCTTCTTAGTGACCTCGCGCGTCAACGGCCGTCCCAGGGCATCGGTCGATCGTTCACGCAAAATGATTGCGTTGTTATTGATCCGCTCCACGGTTCCATCAGCGAGGGGATCGTTTTCACGCAGAAAGTAAGTATGATCGCCATTCACGACAACTGCGATAAAGCCGCTGGGAGAGCGAACTACACCACGCAGAGTGATCTCGCCGACGAGCAGGCACTGCCTGCCGCTGCCGGTGCAAGTTGCAGATTCGCGGACACGCTCGACGACCGGACTGACGAAGGGATCGCGCTTCGACCGGATGACCGGCTTGCCGCTGGCCGTCCTGGCCGTCCTGACGGAATGAGCCGCGGTTCGGCGCGAGCCCTGCCTTCCGTGGGCTGATTGTGCCGCGGATTTTGCAGAGGGCTTGGCGTCTGCCTGGCCGGGCGCTACCGCAACGGGAGGAGTCGCCTGCGGCTTGGGCGTGGTCAGTGCCCAGGCGCTTGCTCCAAGCCACAATGCGAGAATCAAGTTGCCGCTCTTCATTGCCCCTCCTACTTCTTCTTTGCAGCAGCGGGCGGCGCTGCGGCCTTGGCAATGCTGTAGTACGTGGTCAATATACAACTGGCGGAAACGGTTTCATTGGGCGACCACTTGTAAGCCCTTTTCCCGGTTAGTTTGCCGCCCTTCAGAGCGCCCATGCCGAGGCGGCTGACACTGACGATGCGTTCCAATTTCTGAATGCGGTCAAAGAAATTGACCACCGCGTAGTAAGGTCCGTCCAAGTCGACCTCGAAGGGAACCTCGGCGTAGTATTCCTTTGCCGTGGTCTCCTTGGGAGTGTAGCGGCGCACTTCGACGCCGGCGGCTACGGACTCCTTCTGCACCAGAGTGATGAAGCTAGGCACTTCTTTTTCTTCGGGCACTACTTTTCGCTGTGCCTCCAGTTGCGCCTTCAAGGTATCCGTCTGAACAATCAATTCCGCCAGCTTGGCCTTGTAGGGGAGCAACTGCGCGACTTCGGCCTGTTGGCGCTTGAGGGTGAGCGCGTCCGCCTGGTTCGCCTTCGCCAAGGGCTGGATTGCGAACATATACGCCCCGACCGCAAGCAGAAGGATCACCAGCGCCACGATTCCGATTTGTGCCACATAGGGCAGTTGCTTGAAGCTCACCATGACGTTTAAACCTTCGTCTTCTCGCACATCAAGCTGAAACTGAATGTTTGCAGTTTCTGGGAGTCTTCCTGAGCCGTGTCACGCAATTCGACATTCTTGAAGTAGCCCGAAGCGCGCAGATTGGTCATCAGGTTGGCGACTTCGTCGGGCCCCAGTGCCACTCCCTCCAAAGCCACGCTTGGTCCATCGTCCCTCATCGTGAGCAGCCAGACTCCATCGGTCTTATTGACGGTTTCGCCGAGGGTGGCGAGCAATGGAACCGGGCCTATCTGAGAGGCGCGCAACTGATCGATGACGTCAAAGCGGCGTTTGAAAACGTCGTAATCCTTCTGGTGTTCCAGGTAGGCCTGCTTCACCTTGGACATGGCGGCAATGGATTTGCCGGCCTCGGCGATCTGGCTCTGCAACTTGTCGTGGGTGGATTGCAAGCGCAGGAGATAGAGATAGAGACCAGCGGCAACCACTACGAGAATCGCCAAACCTGCAATCAAAGGAGAAGGGCCTTCGCTTGTGAGCTGCGGCAGAGCAAAGAAGCGCCGCCTCTTTCCCTTCTTCGGCTTTGCCGTGGCTAACAGGTTGATCCGGATCATAATTTTTCAAAGCTCCTCAGGGCCAATCCGACGGCTACCGCCAACTGCAGCGAATGCCTCTCGATGATATCCGCGCCTTCGCCGATCGGGGGTACGATCTTGAGGAACGGATTCAAGGGATCGACGGGAATCGCAAACTCCTGGCGCAGCGCCTCGACGAGTCCGGGGATCTGCGACGATCCGCCGGATACGTAAATTCGTTCGATATGTTCACCGCTGGCGGTTGCGCGGAAGAAATCGAAGGTCTTCTGAATCTCGAGGACAATGATCTCGGTTACCTGCTGGAGAATGGGCAGCTTGGCGTCTTCGCTGACGGTTCCTACTTTCTTGCCCACCTTGAGCGCTTCGGCATCGTCAAAACTCAGGTCCAGTTCCTTCTGCAACGAATCCGTGTACTGGTTTCCGCCCACGCTAACGTCGCGGGTAAAGAGCGGAATCGCGCCGCGGACGATGTTAATGTTCATCACGCTGGCGCCGATGTTGAGCAGAGCGGTGGTTGAGTTGGGAGCCGGAGCGTAGTTGTATTCGAAGCAGTTCTGCAGGGCAAAGGCGTCAATGTCAACGATGGCCGGCTGGCGTCCGGAGAGTTGCAGGGCGTTGGTGTAGTTGAGAATCTTGTCTTTCTTTACAGCCACGAGCAGCACATCGATGGTAGGGCCATCGGTGCTGGTGCTGAGCACCTGATAGTCGACGTTGACATCACTCATGTCAAATGGAATGTACTGCGCGGCCTCGTTGCGTACGGCTTCGCCGAGTTCGGGTTCCTCCATGGTCTGCATGGAGATTTTCTTGACGATGACGGAATGGCCGCTGACGGAGGTTGCCACGTTCTTGGCCTTGAATGCATGCTCGGCAAAAATCTTGCTGACCGCGCTGGCGACGCTGCCGCTATCGACGATCATGGAATCGACGACGATGTCACTGGCGAGCGGCTCGATGCCGAGATGGGTGACCATGATCTCGCCGCGGGATCTCTGCAGCTCAACCGCCTTGATGCTGTTGGAGCCAATGTCCAGGCCGACGATCGATTTGTTGGAACCGAAACTTAATCCAAACATAAGTGGGCGCCCTCGTTACCCCACCGCAGTGGTGCGAATCGCTCGCGGCTTCTTTTTCAGCGTACCTTCTCCGCCACTGCTCTTGCTTTCCATCCAGCGATCCAGCAAAGCCTTCTTGAACTTCCAGCGGTTACCCAGCTTAAAGGCCGGAATTTTCTCTTCGGACACATACTTATAGAGCGTGTCCGGGCTCACGCCTAAATACTGGGACGCTTGCCGGATGTTCATCACCTCAGGCGAATCGGACATAACCCTTAGCCCTTTCAAGACGCAGCCTGCACAAACCATGATCGAAACTTCTGGCCCCGCAGCCCTGGCCGCCGGGTGATCACTACGCCTGGAAAATGATCTTGTGCCAGGCGTGCCGGTGCCTGCGAGGAGGATTCCTCAGCTTCTCGGGGGGAATGCTACGCGCTGGTTATAGCAGAGTTCAGGGCGGGCGAGTCAACCATAACTTCCGGCAAAAGCCTGAAGATAACGGGTATCTTCAGCCTATTCCGGCATAAATTTGGGCTAGACTCGCCATACGTTGTGTCTGACTCGAACATACACCACAAGATGATGTGGCATTAATACAAAGGATGCTGCTCAGGCCCAAGATGGATTACGAAGGGGCGTAATCCTCTGGAAGTCAGACATCAGGACGGGAGCACTTCTGCGCGATTGAGCGTGTGCAAGGACATCGGCCACTGGTTCTGATCGGGAAATGAGAAGAGCCCGCCGTTGCCATGGCGGGCTCTTTCCGATTGCTTGAAGCTGCCGACTGAAAGGCTAGTAGTTCATATCGAACTTCTCCTGATGCAACTGGGCATCGCTTTTCACGAGGACGGGATGGCCGATCAGCTCTTCCATCTCCTGCAGCCATTTTCCATTGCCGGTCTTCAACTCCTTGGCGACTTCGGGATTGACGCGGAGGATGACTTCCTTGCTTTCGACATGGCGGCGCACCTTGCGCATCTCGACGTAGATTTCGTTGCAAACCGTCTGCACCGATTTCACGAAGCCGGTGGCGTCGCAATAAGGGCATGGCGTGCCGAGAGTTCGCTCGAGCGATTGCTTGACCCTCTTGCGGGTGATGGCCACGAGACCGAAATCGTTGAACTGAAGAATTTTGGAAGGGGCGCGATCAGACTTCATGGCCTCTTCGAGAGCCTGCATCACTTTCTGGCGATTCTTGCGCTCGTCCATGTCAATAAAGTCGACGACGATGATGCCGCCGAGATCGCGCAGGCGGACCTGGCGGACGATCTCTTTGACCGCGTCACAGTTGGTTTTGACGATGGTGTCTTCCAGGCGCGCGGTTTTGCCGACGTACTTGCCGGTGTTGATATCGATGGCCACCAGCGCCTCGGTCTGGTTGATGACGATGTAGCCGCCACTCTTCAACCACACCTTGGACTTCAGGCTCTTGTTAATTTCCTCGTTGATTCCGAACTGCTCGTAGAGCGGCGCGTCCTTGGTGTAGAGCTTGATGCGACGGACGAGGCTGGGCTGGAAGCGCGAGGCAAAGCGCACGACGCGCTCATACTCGCTTTCGTTGTCCACCCAGATCTGGGAAAAGTCGCTGGTCACCTGGTCGCGCAGGACGCGCTCGACGAGATTGAGATCGTGATAGATCAACGACGGGCTCTTGCTGGATTCGGCACGGGTGCGGATTTCGGTCCACAGATGCTTGAGGAAGCGAATATCGGCGCGCAGTTCATCCTCTTTGATGTTGACGGCGGCGGTGCGGACGATGAAGCCTCCGGAGCCGTTCTCACGCTCGCTGGTAACGATGCGCTTGAGGCGCTGACGCTCTTCTTCACTGCTGATCTTGCGCGATACGCCGATGTGATTGACCGTGGGCATGTAGACGAGGAAGCGTCCGGGCAGGGCGATGTGGCTGGTAATGCGGGCACCCTTCTTGCCGATCGGTTCCTTAGCGATCTGGACGAGAATCTCCTGGCCTTCCTTCAACAACTCGCTGATCAGAGGCAGAGCGCGGGACTGCTGACGGGTACGCGAGCGTGGGCCACCGCGCTGCGGTGGGGCAGTGCGGCGTCCACGACGGTCGCGGCGGTCAAAGCGCTCGGGGCGCTGGCGTCCAGCCTCGGGCGCGGCTGCGACTTCGGGCTCTGCGCCGGTGATCTGCTCGCCGCCTTCCTCCTCTTCTCCTTCGACGGGCTGGCCGGCGAGCAACTCGGATTCCTCGTATTCCTCGGTTCCGAAGTCGTACTCCTCATCCTCGAGTTCGTTTTCTTCGCCACTCTCACGAACCGCGGTGCCGAACTGGGAGCCGTTTCCATCTTCGTCGTCTTCTTCGCTTTCTTCGTAGCGGTCGGCGTGTTCGGCGAGAGCCGGCATCTCGGTCTCTTCCTCGTCGATTTCCTCGTGCTCGACATGACCGCCTTCAATGACGAAGCTTCCGTACTGACTTTCATAGGGAGCCGACGACTTCGCGGCCGATGGAGCTGCGGCGCGGGAGGCGACGGGTAACGCTGGCGCTGCCGGCCGCTGGCGCTCGGCGGCGGGTAACGCTGGCGCTGCCGGCCGCTGGCGCTCGGCGGCGGGTAACGCTGGCGCTGCCGGCCGCTGGCGCTCGGCCGGAGCAGGGGCTTCGGCATGCGCCGGTTCGCTGGGCTGCGCTTGCGGCTCTGGATGGGTAGCAGGTTGCTGGTGGTTGCCGCCGAACATCTTTGAAACGCGATCACGCCAGGAAAGACGGCTTGGGCTGGGTGCATCGATTCTGGCTTCGTGCGCCTCGTATGCTATGGGTCCGACTTCACGGGGCGCTGGTTCGGCGTGAGGCTGCACGGGTTGAAGTTCTTCGGGCTGAGCAATCTCGACCAGGGCAGCTTCGGGTTGCACCGGCTGGGAGATAACGGCCTGGGGAGCAGGAGGCGCAGTGGCTGTCTCTTCGGTGGCGGCGTCTGGGGTGGTGGCGTCTGGGAGATCCGGTACCGCTTCGGGAGCGACGTTGTGGGTAAGTTCGGGGTGCGCAAATTCGGGCTGCGCTGGTTCGGGCTGCGCTTCGGGCGTAATGAACGCGGCGGCTTCGCTGATTGCGGCTTCCCTGGCAGCTTCTTCTTTTTCTTTCACTACCGCGGCTTTTTCGACAGCTTCTTCAGCAGATTCTTCCGCGACTTCTTCGACGACATGGCGCTGGGTGAGCGAGGGCAGAGCGCTTACGCCGGAATAGCTGGCGCTCGACAAAGGCTCATCGGTATTCGCCTCAAAGTGGGTTGGAGCGACGGGCTCAACAGGGGCAGCGGGCGACGGGGCTTCGACCGGCATGGCGGCTTCCGGAGAAGCGACGGGCTCGGCTGGGAAAGCGGCTTCCACGGTGTCAGAGGCGGAGGCGGGCTCAACACCACGATACTTCGAGATGGATTCGCCGGGCAGAAGAATCGGCGTGTAGTTTTCGGGTAGAACAGGGCTCTCATACTCGCGCGGCTCGCGTTCGCGTCCACGGCCACGGTCACGATCGCCACGGCGTCCACGGCCGCCACGATCACGATCGCCACGGTCACGGCTGCGGCTATAACCACGGTCAGAGTCTTCGGAGGCGCTGCTGTCGGCAAGTGGAGCCGGGGCCGGAGCTTCACCTTCGGCGCGATTGTATTTTGAGATCGATTCACCGGGGAGAAGCATTGGGGTGAAAGCTGCCGCCGCCGGCTTCGGGGACTTTTCTTCCTCAGGCACCGCTGCGGGCTCAGCCGCGATCTCAGGCTCTTCCGTCTCATCCACACTGCGAGCCAGACCATGAACGACGAGTCCACGGGGCTCGAAACCGCGCAGCTCGCGCCGGCGCGGCTCGCGGGGAGCAGGGGCATCTGAATCCTGCACGGAGGTTGGCTGGCTGAAATCGGCGGTGTTCACGGGCTCGACTGCGGAGTCCTCGGAATCGGCGCTACCGGGCTGCGCCTCGACAGGATCGCCCGGCGCGCGCTCGCGCCCGCCCCTTCGGCCACGGCGGCGACGGCGTCCGCGCCAGCGCGGAGCGCCAGCATCTTTTGTTTCGCCCTGGGTGTCGGCCTGGGTATCGGCCTGGGCGTCTTCGCCTTCGGCGACGGGTTCATCTTCTAGCTCGACCGAATCTTCTTCTTCGGCGGGGAGCGGTTCGGCAAGGATCAAACCGTTGGCCTGAGCCAAGGTCGCTCCGGTGACTTTCACATCGCCGAATTCGCCGTCCTCATCCTCGTCCGGGAGTTCCAGGAAGTCTGACACATAGAGAAATGCGTCACGGTCCAATCCGATATCGACAAACGCCGACTGCATGCCGGGGAGGACGCGGGTAACGCGTCCCTTGTAGATTGATCCCGCCAGGGTGTATTCATTCTCGCGCTCGAAGTAGACTTCGGCGAGCAGATCGTCTTCCACCAGCGCCACCTTGGTCTCATGAGGCGTGGTTGAAACGTACAGTTCTTTGTTCATTTTCGCTCCCGGCTTGCTCGCAATGAGCAGCCTGTTGTGAGCCGGATGCACGAAGGCAGGTGGTCAGTGTTGAAGATCAATGCGCCGAGCCGCGCGCTGGCCTGCGGCCAGGACGCGGAGCGAAGTTCGCCCGCTCAATGGATATGAGGGGATCATGCTGCGGGTTGCGCCGTGGCGCATTGCGCCATTCGGGGCTCCGGCTGCGTTTGATGTGAACCTATGCACCGATTCCGTACTCCCCGGATCTATTAATCCGGTTCGGTTACGCCACGCTGGGTTTTGTGGCCACTTCTCTCCCGCATTCCGTGGAAAGTGCAGAGCTCCGGAATGCAGAATGGGGCCGTTCCCCACCCTTGTAACGCAGCGCAATTCTTCAATCCTGACCGGCCCAATTGCCTTGCTTGCCGGCTTTGCCCTCCCATCGAGGGCTTCATCTCGTGTAAGCGGCCTGGGAATTCCCCCGCCGAAAGCCCCGGCGGTGACCGCCGAAGACCCATTCGCTCCGCCTGATTGCGGCGGCCCTCCTGGGATTTTGTAAAAAATTGTGTTCCGCGAGCCTTGCTTTTCGTCAAGGCGTTGCGCGGACGCCGCGGAGCGCTTCCGTGGTTGCGGAGCTTCCATGCGCTCTATCCGTCATCCTAGTTCACAAACCGGCGCATACGGACGTTCATAACAATGCCCAGCGCCAGGAAGGTAAACAGGATGGACGATCCTCCATAGCTCATCAATGGAAGCGGAATGCCCGTCACGGGCATGAATCCCACAACCATGCCCACGTTCACCAAAACGTGGAACGCCAAAACCGCGACCACTCCCATGATCAGGAAGACTCCAGCCCGGTCCGGCGCCGTTTGAGCGTCATCGATCAGACGCATCAACACCCCAAAGTATAGCAGCAAAACGACCAGCGCGCCGACAAAGCCGTGCTCCTCACTCCAGGCGGCGAAGATGAAATCGGTGTGCGGCACGGGGAGGAACTGCCCCTGGGTCTGGGTTCCCTTGGCTACGCCCTTGCCCCAGACGCCGCCCGATCCGACGGCCACCAGCGACTGAATGACCTGGTAACCCGAGCCGCGCGAATCGGCTTCCGGCGCGACAAAAGTGGAGAGCCGCTCCTTCTGATAGGGCTTCAATCCCCACTTCCACATGGCCGGCATCAACACGGCCGCCAGCAGCAGCAGGACAATCCCGTGCTTGAGCCTCAATCCGCCCAGAGCCAGCGCCATGATGGCAATCGGAATATAAGTCAGAGCCGTCCCCAGGTCCGGCTGCTTGAGCACAAGCAGCATGGGAAAGAGGACAATTACTCCGGCCTTGACCAGTTCGCGGAAGGGCAGATCGCTCTCCCTGTATTCGGCGAAATACTTTGCCATGGTCAGAATCAGAATCAGCTTGACCCATTCGGAGGGCTGAAAGTGGAAGAGCCGGAAATCAATCCAGCGCTTGGCGCCGAGGTAGCGCTTGCCGAAGATGAGCACGGAGACCAGAGAGACGAGGCTGAAGCCGTATAGCCATGGCACCAGCTCCAGCAGGGCCTGATAGTTGATCAGGCTGACCAGGAACATCAGGGCCACTCCAGCCACGATCCAGTACACCTGCCTGATGTGCATCCCTTGAAACTTGGTGTGCAAGGTCGCCGAATAGATTTCCGAGACGCCAAGGGCACAGATGATGAGGACGAAAAGCAGCAGCAGCCAGTCGAAATCGCGGAAGCGTACGTAGCGGCTCAATGCAGGCCTCCTGCCCGCCAAAGCGGCTGCGACAAGGCGGCGGCCATGCCGTGAAGTTTCGGCCATGAATTGCGACTTACGGGAGACGGGTAACGCTGGCGCTGCCGACCGCTGGCGCTGGGCGGGTAACGCTGGCGCTGCCGGCCGCTGGCGCTGGGCGGGTAACGCTGGCGCTGCCGGCCGCTGGCGCTGGGTGCGGGCGGCTGGGCGAACTGTTCCATCCCCGGCGCGGCGAGGGCGCGGTGGGATGTTGTCTCTTCGCCCCTCTTGACGCCAAAGCGGGCCGCTTGCAGGCGATCGCTTCCCGGATCGCTCCACAGACCGGAGACCTCGAGGTAATTGTGTTTGGGCATTCTGTTCCGCCCCTGCGAGCCCGGTACCGCCTGCGGAGCGCCCTGCTCTTCACCCTCCGGAGGAGGCTTCAGATGTTCGAGCGGCTTATGGTTCTGCTTATCCACATAGGCTTTGATTACCTGAGTGGCCAGCCGCGCCGCCAGCCTTCCGTGCTCGCCACCCTGAAAGAGGACGCAGACAATCACGTCTGGGTTGCGTTTGGGAGTAAATCCGACGAACCAGCCGTTCTGGGCGAACTCCGCCTTGTTGGCATACTTTGCACGCAGTGCCAGAGAGACGGTCTGCGCCGATCCGGTTTTGCCTGCGATCTCGATGCCCGGGATATGCGCGCTGGGAGCAGTGCCCTCGGGCAGCAACACCCGCGCCATTGCATCCGTAATTGTCTCCCAGCCCTTGGGGTCGATGGGAATGTCAGTGGTCTCGTTGTACTTCAGCGCGTTGCGATAGGTCTCTGGAACCTTGTCAGGAAAGACGACGTGGGGACGCACCATGTGACCGCCCATCGAGATGGCGCTGATGGCTCGCATCAACTGGACCGGGGTCGTGGCCACGGCGCCTTGCCCGATGCCGACCGAGATGGTCTCTCCGGCGAACCACTTCTGGCGGAAGTTCTTCAGCTTCCACTCTTCGCTTGGCATGATGCCGCTGGCCTCCTGGGGAAGGTCGATGCCGGTCTTCTGTCCCAATCCGAGGAGGGTCGCGTATTTTGCGATTCGTTCGATGCCCAGGCGCTCGGCCAGGGTGTAGAAGAAAACGTCGCAGGATTGGTAGATGGCGCGCGGCAGGTCCACGCCTCCGTGGCCGCCCTTGAGCCAGCAGCCAAAGCGGCGTCCGTAAAACGTGGCTCCGCCGGTGCAGTTCACATGCAGGGTCTGCGCGATTCCTTCCTGCCAGCCCGCCACGCTCATGATGATCTTGAAGGTGGAGCCGGGCGCAAGCTGCGCCTGAATGGCCTTGTTGAGGAGCGGCTTTCCGGGATCGTTCATCAGCGCCTGCCACTCCTTGCCGGAGATGCGCACGGCGAAGGCATTGGGGTCAAATGCGGGGCGGCTCGCCAGCGCCAGTATTTCTCCGGTCTTCGGGTCCATGGCGATGATGGCTCCGTTCTTGTTGTCCCCCAGAACCTCTTCGGCTGCGATCTGCAAATCGAGATCGATGGTCAACTGCAGCTGCTTGCCGGGAATCGCCGGAGTATCGCTTAACTCGCCGACCTCTTTTCCCTTGCTGTTCACCAGCACGCGGCGCGAGCCATTCTTGCCCATCAGCATGTCGTTGTATTCGGCTTCCACGCCGCTCTGTCCAACTATGTCTCCGGAGTTGTAGAGTTCGAAGCGCGGATTGTTGAGCATGTCTTCGCTTACTTCGCCAACATAGCCGATGAGGTGCGCCATGAATCCGTTCCTGGGATAGAGACGGCGGTGGACGGTGATCGTGTCCAGTTCCGGAAATTCATTGCGATGCGATTCGACGAAGGCAAGTTCGTCGGGGGTGATGTCATATTTGATGAAGATCGGCTGATAACCGGGCATGGCCGAAAGCCGCTTCACCCTTGCCTTGAGCTCGTCGGCGTCCAGGTGCAGGCCAAGGGCGATGGCCTCCAGGTTGGAGTCGCCGAGCTTTCCCTGCGAGCGCAGCAGGAGCGCCGAAAATGAGGGATAGTTATCGACAATGGGACGGCCTTCGCGATCGAGCAATTTTCCGCGCGGCGCGAGGATCGGAACCTCCTTCACGCGATTCTGCTCGGCCATGCTGGTGTAGTAATCCGAGTGCAGGACCTGTAGACGCCAGAGGCCGAAGATCAGCAGCAGAAAAATGCCCAGTATGATGTACTGCGCAATCGCCAGACGAATTAGCGGGACTTTTTCTTCGCGACCGTACATGAGAAACAATTCCGACCCGGATCGTTGCTTCTAATCCCTGATTTTGAAACGATTCAGCAGCGCAAATAGAAAGACCGCCATCAATGAGTTTGCCACGGCCGCGCCCGCCTCGTGTCCGAGATTGAGATGAACCGGTTGTCCCATCAACTCGCGCTCAATTGCCATAAAGACGGCTTGATGAACTCCGTAAAAAATGAACGTGATGAGAAAGCGCGAGCCGGGATTCTCCACATCAATCCTAATTCCAATCGACGACGCGCCGTAGCCAACCAATGTTTTCGCAATCCCGAAGACGCCGAAGGGAGTGCGGGTCAAGCCGTCCTGCAACATTCCGATGGCCGCGCCGGTCAGCATTCCGCTCATCTGGTTGCGCCGCGAGACGGCAAAAAAGATAGTCAGCAGCAATCCGAAATCGAAGACCCTGAAGTAATACATCCTCACCGGCAGGAAGGCCTGCAATCCAACCAGCAGCAAGGGCAAGCCCACCGAGACGGGCCAGGAGAAGCGATAGACCTCAACCTGATCGCGCGAGGTATAGCTGAGATTCATGGCCCTCATTGCGGGTGCGTCCCTTCGGAGGCGGGTGGCGGTTGCGTCTTCGGGGTGGCGGCGGGTAACGCTGGCGCTGCCGGCCGCTGGTGCTCGGGCGCTGCCGGCCGCTGGTGCTCGGGCGCTGCCGGCCGCTGGTGCTCGGGCGCTGCCGGCCGCTGGCGCTCGGCGGCACTGCTTCCCGGGGATGTTGTTACGGCTCCTGCCGTGGGCTTTGCAGTCTGTGGCTTGGGCGCGACGGCTCCAGATGCCTGCGTCTGCGGTTTTGCCACCGACGTTTTCTGCGAAACGCCCGGCGCCGGAAGACTTGGCCTGGGAGTCGGCACTGCTTTGAGAGCGGACGGCGGAGGCTGCGGCGCGGATTCACCCGGCGGCGCTTGCGGTACGCCCGGCAGATGTTCGGCAAGAATGTCAGAGGCGCGAATCGGCCCCAGTCCCGCCGCGTCTGGCGCGCGCGCCTTTTGCGCGGTGATCACCAGCACTTCTTCCAGACGATCCAGGTCCGCCGCCGGCTTCACCGTGATGTTAAGAAACAGATCGCGTCCCATGCTCACATTGGTCACGGTGCCGATTGGCAGTCCCTTGGGAAAAACCCGGTCGCCGCCGCTGGTTACAACCCGATCGCCGGGCTGCACCGTCTCATCGCCCATGATGTAGTGGAGCTGCAACTGGCCGGTTGAAGTGCCTTTCACGATGCCCTGCAGACGCGAGTTGACGAGGGTCGCTCCGACGCCGCTGGTGGGGTCGTTCATCAACAGAACCTGGGCGGTTTCGGCATAGACGCTGAGCACCTTGCCCACTACGCCGTCCGGCGTGATCACGGCAAGATCCGCCTTGATGCCATCACTGCTGCCCTTATCCAGATAGAGGAGACGCGCGGTCTCGGTGCCACTGGTTCCAATGACCTGGGCGGCGACAGTGGTGTCGATCCACTGCTGCTTGAATTCGAGGAGGGCCTGAATGCGACGCGCCTGGCGAGCGTCTTCCTGCTCTCTTGCACGCTCGAGGCGCATCTGTCCGACTTCGGCCTGAAGGCGTAGATTCTCGCGGCGGACGTGGCGCAGATCGATATAGTCAGACCAGACCGCGCGCGCGCTTTCACCGGAATAAATGAGCATGCGTTCGAAGGGGGCAAGGCCGTTGACGGCCAGCAAGCGGATCAATCGCACCGGCCCAACCGCCGTCTGGCGCCTGATCTGCACGGCAAGCGCCAGCAACTGCGAGAGCAGCAGCACTGCCAGGACTACCGTGTTCTTGTGGCGCGAGAAAAGATTCATGTCATCAAGAGCTTCAGTACTGCCGCCTGAACAATATGTCCCACTCAGGCAAAAGCGGCTTGAATGGGCCACCGGACTGACCATGGCCGCGGCACACGGAGCTTTGCGACCGCAGGCAAGCCACCGCCCCGCGAAGTGCAAGGCCGGAGCAGCGCTCCGGCCCGCCTGGAATCTTACTCGATGCTGATCTTGCGCAGAAGTTTGAAGTCACTGAGCATTTTGCCCGTGCCCAACACCACGCTGGCCAGCGGGTCATCGGCGATGGAAACCGGCAGGCCGGTCTCCTCACGGATGCGCTTGTCCAGATTCTTGAGCAATGCGCCACCACCGGTGAGGACAATGCCGCGATCGCTGATATCGGCGCTCAACTCCGGCGGAGTGCGCTCGAGCGCAACTCGGATTGCGTTCATGATGGTGCCGACGCACTCGCTCAAAGCTTCGCGGATTTCACTGTCGTCGATGGTGATCGTCTTGGGCACGCCTTCAATCAGGTTGCGTCCCTTGATCTCCATAGTCAACGGCTTTTCGAGAGGATAGCCGGAACCGATTTCGATCTTGATTGCCTCCGCCGTGCGCTCGCCGATCAGAAGGTTGTACTTGCGCTTCAGGTAGTTCATGACGGCTTCATCCATCTGATTGCCGGCCATGCGAACCGAACGCGAGTAGACAATTCCGCTGAGGGAGATGACCGCGATATCGGTGGTGCCGCCGCCAATATCGACCACCATGTTGCCGCTGGGTTCGGTGATGGGCAGGCCGGCGCCGATGGCCGCCACCATGGCCTGCTCGACGAGGTGAACTTCGCTGGCCTTGGCGCGATAGGCCGAGTCCATGACGGCGCGCTTTTCCACCTGCGTGATCTCGCTGGGCACGCCGATGACGATTCGCGGATGCACCAGCATCTTGCGGTTGTGCGCTTTCTGGATGAAGTAGTTCAACATCTTTTCAGTAATTTTGAAGTCGGCGATGACTCCGTCCTTCATGGGTTTGATGGCAACGATATTGCCGGGCGTGCGGCCAAGCATTTCCTTGGCTTCCTTGCCCACCGCCTCCACTTCGTTGGTGTTCTTGTTGATCGCGACGATCGAGGGCTCGTTGACTACGATGCCTTTGCCTTTCGCATAGACAAGGGTGTTCGCGGTGCCGAGGTCAATTGCAAGGTCGCTTGAGAACATGCTGAACAACGAGCGCAAATTCCCGAAACGCGAACCGGTGTGAAAGCCATTGTTTGACATCTTTTTGCTGTCTCTCTTTTTCCGTTCGAAAGAAGTACGCCCCGGCAAGCCCGCCCATGCGGAACTCACCCCAGCCCAAGAGATCCCATCCAGGAAAACTCCGTCTTGGATCTGCTCTCAGGATAATACGGGTAGGACCATTGCAAACCAATGCGTTAAGAGCACTAGCCGGGACTCATCCCTTATCTTACTACTCCGGCGGGCCGGTGAGGGCGCGCCCGCAAAATTCGTCCCTCCAGGAGAAGAATGGCAGCAATTTGCGGCTACAAGGTTCCCGATGAGCCGCACAGGCACCTTAGGTCCCGTTTTCGTCCCCGCCATGAGGGCCAGGCGAGTCACGCGTCTTGCCGTTCTCCCAGGGCGCAGGAGACGGCATGGGGGACTGCCCCTTGCCACCGCCTGCTTCCGCCGACTACGATATCCGGTCGTTCGCTTGTGTCCCATATTATGCAGCTCGACTGGCGCAGCGCGAACTCCCAACTCAACTGCTCCCGGAGATCGATTCCCATGGCTACCAGCGCTTCCGAAGTGAAAACCTTCAGTAACTTCATCGATGGAAAGTGGATTGCGGCGGGCTCCGGCAAGAGCTGTGAAAATCGCAATCCGGCTGACACTCGCGAGCTGGTTGGCATCTTCCAGCGCTCTGCGGCCGCCGAGGTCAATCTCGCCGTGGAAGCCGCTCATGCGGCCTTCAAGAAGTGGAGCCGGGTTCCCGCGCCGCGCCGCGCCGAGATCATCATGAAGGCGGCGGCGATTCTGGAGCGGCAGAAGGAGAGCTTCGCGCGCGATATGACGCGCGAGATGGGAAAGGTCATTAAGGAGACGCGCGGCGATACGCAGGAAGCCATCGACACGGGCTACTACTTTGCGGGCGAAGGACGCCGCATGTTCGGGATGACCACGCCGAGCGAGCTACCCAACAAGTTCGCGATGTGTACGCGCAATCCGGTCGGGGTGGTGGGGATGATCTGCCCTTGGAACTTCCCGATGGCAATTCCTTCATGGAAGCTCTTCCCTGCCCTGGTTGCCGGCAACAGCTGCGTGATCAAGCCCGCCGAAGACACTCCGCTGTCGGTATTCAACTTTGTTTCCGCGCTGACCGAGGCAGGAGTGCCAGCCGGGGTGGTCAATATCGTCACCGGACGCGGTGCTGAGGTGGGCGGGCCGTTGATGGAGCATCCGCTGGTTCGTGCGATCTCCTTTACCGGATCGAGCGAGGTGGGACGCATCATCGGCGAGAGCTGCGCCCGCACCTTCAAGCGCTGCTCGCTTGAGTTGGGCGGCAAGAACCCGATGATCGTGCTCGATGACGCAAATCTCGAACTGGCGCTGGAGGGCGCGCTGTGGGGAGCTTTCGGCACCGCCGGACAACGCTGCACGGCGACCAGCCGCATTATTCTGCAGAAGGGCGTGTACAAGCGCTTTGTGGATGAACTGGTGCGCCGCTCGAAAGCGCTCCGCCTGGGCAATGGACTGGATGAGAGCGTGGAGGTGGGGCCGGTGATCAGCGAGCAGCAGATGAAGACCGTTCTCGGTTATGTTGAAATCGGCAAGAAGGAAGGCGCGCGCCTGGCCTGCGGCGGGAATCGCGTTGACGGCGGAGAGTACGCGCACGGATTCTTCATCGAGCCGACGGTCTTCTGCGATGTCGATCCGAAGATGCGAATCGCGCAGGAAGAAATCTTCGGGCCGGTCGTCTCCTGCATTCCGTGCGATTCGCTTGAAGAGGGGATCGCGATTGCCAACGACGTGAAATATGGACTCTCCTCGGCGCTGTACACCAAGGACGTAAACCGAGCCTTCGCTGCCATCCGCGACCTGGAGGCGGGAATTACCTACATCAATGCGCCGACCATCGGAGCCGAGGTGCATTTGCCCTTCGGCGGCGTGAAGCAGACAGGCAACGGCCATCGCGAAGGCGGGATTGGCGCTTTCGATTTTTACACCGAATGGAAGGCCGTCTACGTGGATTACTCCGACCGCTTGCAGAAAGCGCAGATCGACAGGCCGGAGTAGGCGCAGGCAGCGCGGCCAAGGTTGTCGCACACGCCTCGCGCGCTTGCACTTCGCTCCAGCATAAGGTTCAATGAACACTGAGCCTTTTATTGAATGACAACCAATGTGACGCATCAGATAACGCCTGCGAAGCGCATGGCGAACGTAAGCTATGCCATCCGCGACCTGGCGGTCGTTGCCGATCAGGTTGCGCGCCAGGGTCACGAGATTATGTACCTCAACATCGGAGATCCCTGCAAGTTCGACTTTCCCACGCCGCCGCATATGATCGAAGCCGCCGAACGCGCCATGCGCGATGGCTTTAACGGCTATGGCGAGTCACTGGGCGAACACTCGGCGCTCAACGCCATCCGTGCGCAGGCCGAGGCGAAGGGCTTTCAGAATATCCAGGGCATCATGGTCGGGTACGGTTCCGGCGAAGTCATCGAGCACTGCCTTACCGCGCTGCTGAATCCGGGCGACAACGTGCTTACTCCGATCCCGGATTATCCCCTGTACGGAGCGGTGCTGGGAAAACTTTCAGCCGAGGCGAACTCATATTTTCTCGATGAGGAAAACGGCTGGCAACCCGATCTGGAAGAGCTTGCGGCACGCATCAATGCGCGCACGAAGGCAATCCTGCTGATCAATCCCAACAATCCCACGGGCGCAATCTATTCACGCGCCACGCTGGAGCGGGTTGCGGAGCTGGCGCGCCGGCACAACCTGCTCATCCTGGCCGACGAGATCTACGACAAGCTGATCCTCGACGACGGATGTGAGCATGTCTCGATTGCAACTCTCGCGCCCGACCTTCCGGTGATTACGTTCAACGGACTGTCGAAGGCATACCTGGTTCCGGGCTGGCGTATCGGGTGGGCGATCGCAACCGGCCCGGCCGCGGCCTTCACCGACTATCTGGAAGCGGTGTACAAGCTGCTGCGGGCGCGGCTCTCGGCTCCGCTGCCCTTCATGCACACGATTGCGCCCGCGCTGCAGGGACCGCAGGAGCACCTGAAAGAGGCACGCGCCAAACTCCGGCGGCGGCGCGACCTCACGGTGCAATGGGCGGCGCGGACACCGCGAGTTTCACTGGCGGCGCCGAAGGGAGCCTTCTACGCCTTTCCCAAGCTGGACGTGCCGGAAGAAGACATCAGCTTTGTCACCGGACTTTTGCAGGAGAAACATGTTCTGTGCGTCCACGGAGGCGGCTTTGGACAAAGAGCTGGGACGCGGCACATGAGGATTGTTTTTCTGCCGCAGGAAGAGATACTGGAGCAGGCTTACGGCAGAATTACGGACTTCATTACGCAGCGCTATTGAGAGCGGATTGCAGAACAGTTGCAGCGCTGGCGTATTTTGCTGTTCCTACGAAGCCACATTTGCCGACTACGGCAAGTGTGGGCATCTGCGTTTATTGCATATCGCGCAGTCTCCATTCGCTGTTTGCGAGCAAAATGAAACTTGCGCCGGGAATTTCGTAACCCTCTGCAAAGTATCGTAAACACTGGACAAAACGGCTCGCCGCAAATCGCCATAGATCCCATTCAATAATTTGATTGCAGATTAACCGCGAATTTATCATCGCGGCGGCCGCGGAGGCTATCCTAGTAATAGATATGGGAGAAACTATTCTTAAGCAGTATCTATTCGCCAGCGACTTCGACCAGACCTTGAGCTTCAACGACTCCGGCCTGGTGCTTACCGAACTGCTCGGCATTCCAGTCGAGGAGTTCCAGGAGAAAACGTCGGGTATGGCGCAGTTGAATCTGGTGCAGCAGGGCGCGGAACTTGCCTATCTGCTGCTGCATGACCCGGCGTTCAGTTCACGCGTCCGCCGCCATCACTTGATCGAGACCGGGAAGCGCATTCCGCTGAAGGAAAACATCGAGCTTCTTTACCGAACCCTGCGCGAAGGCATTCCGGGCTACGAGTTTGACTTTTACGTTCTTTCCGCCGCGCCGGTGGAGATTGTGCAGTCGGCGCTGGAAGGCATTGTGCCCAGCGATCACATCTACGGCACCGAGTTCCAGTGGGGAGCCAGCGGCGCGATCGAACGGCTGATCCGCTGCACCGCGGGATACGGCAAGGTGACGCGCATCATGCAACTGCAGGCCGAGCGCTCGATCGGACTCGATCACGTTGTCTATTCGGGCGATGGCAGCTCCGATATGAATGCCATGCTGCACGTGAACGAAGGGGATGGACTGACCATCGCGGTCTCCGAGTCGCGCTGCGTAAGCCAGATTGCCAAGCGCACCGTGCTCAGCGAGAACGCACTGAGTGTGCTGGTGCCCATCCTGGAAGAGGTGGCGCATTGGGGACAGCCGCAGATTCGCCGCTTCTTCGAGTCGCATGGATTTTTGGTGCAGGAGTGGGCACGCATGCGCACCGATGTCCTCACGCTGCGCTCGAGCGCCGCCGCCCAGTCACTGAGCACGATGACTGCGGAGGCGGAATGATGATGAGTTGGATAGGCTGGGTGGCGACGGCCTGCTTCGGCCTTTCGTATTTCTTCAAGAAGCCGGCAACGCTGCGGCTGATTCAGGCAGGCGCGGCGATGCTGTGGATCAGCTACGGATTGCTGATCCACGCCATGCCGGTAGTTGCGGCGAACGTGATTGTGGCGCTGGCGGCGCTGTACTCGACGTTTGCGGGCGCGCAGAAAAAACAAAGCGCGGCGTAACAAATCAAGCGCTTTGACCTGAGCAACCGGAGGTTGGACGGGTGCCTGCGGGGCTTATCTATCCAGCGTCAAGATCTCTTGATTCGACTTTTCGCGGCTTCCGGGTTGTGCCATCCTGTTACGCATGCAAACGCCACGCTTCACCCGCGCTCTGAGTTTTGTACTCCTGCTCTTCCTCTCTAGCTTGCCGGCATATGCGCAACAGCCCGCAGCAAGCACGCCTACGCCTGCGCCGACTGCCGCTACGGCACCAGCCACTATTGCGGTGAAGGTGAAGGAGGTGAACCTGCTCGCGATTGTTCGCGATAAGAAGGGGCAGCCGGTCAACACGCTCGACAAAAAAGACTTTACGCTGGAGCAGGATGGACGCGCACAGACGATCACGCAGTTTGCGCATGAGAGCGATGTGCCGCTTACGTTCGGCATCCTTGCAGACACCGGGCCAGGACAACGCAAGGCGCTGGCAGATGAGCGCAAGGCCGGCACTGATTTCGTCAAGCAACTGTTGCGCGAAAACAAGGACAGGGCGTTTGTGCTGCACTTCGACAAAGAGGTGGAACTGCTGCAGGACATCACCGCATCGCACGACAAACTGGCAAAGGGAATCGACGAGATATCGGTGGGTGACGCGCCGCACAACTCCGGCAGCGGACGCAGGCGCGATGACTCAGAGCCGCAGCAAACACACTACTTCTTTGGCGGAAGCACGCTGTACGACGCGATCTTTCTCTCCTCGAGCGAGGTGCTGAAGGGGCAGCAGGGACGCAAGGTGATGCTGCTGTTCTCCGACGGCGTGGACCGCGGAAGCAAGACATCGCTGGAGCGCGCGATTGAATCGGCACAGCGCGCGGACACGCTTGTTTACTGCGTGTACGTTGCAACGGAGCGTGAAGAACAACAGGGGCAGGGCGGCGGACGGCGAGCGGGCGGCGGCTATCCCGGCGGTGGTGGATATCCCGGAGGAGGCGGTCCATTTCCAGGCGGAGGCGGCGGATATCCGGGCGGAGGCGGACGGCGCGGGCCAAGCAGCACTCCGCAGCATGAGGACAAAGGCGAAGGAAAGAAAGTTTTGCAGAGGATTGCGGGAGAGACGGGCGGAAGATATTTTGAGCTTTCAAAAAAGCTGACGGCGGCGCAGATCTATGCGCAGGTCGAGGAAGAGATGCGGCATCAGTACAGCTTGAGCTATACGCCGGACAAGGCCGAGAATGGCTATCACAAGCTGCATTTAAGCACTCGAAACGCAGAGTTGACGGTTCAGACGCGGGCGGGATTCTATTTTGAGTGAGCGGGCGACGATTGACGGAAAGGGTAATCGTTGCGGAGGGTGAGGTTACTCCTTGGTGAATGGTTGCGCGAGCTTTGAACGATTGCCTGAGTGGGTACTAATTCGAGCGGCTGGTTGGCGGGAAGGGCAATGGTTCGAGGGCGCGGGTTGAGGAGCCGTGGAGAGAAGCGCGACCTGATGAGGTCGCGCTTTGGATTTACGGAATGATTACGAATTCGGGCGCTTGTTAGTTTGATCCGCCGGGGGCGGATTTTTCGATACCGCTCTGATATGGGGGTGCCATGGCGGCGCTCTCGGGATTGAGCAGATTCTGCTGGCGGGGGCCGAGGCCAAGCTTGATGAGAGCGCGTGCATCAGGAAGAACCTTGGTCTGCCAGTGATTATCGTTCTGGAAGCGGGTCAAGGCATCGCGGGTAGCCTGGTTCCACTCGCCGGTGGCGTCGCCGTCGAGGTAATGCTCGCGGATGAGCGCCTGCTGAATCTCCATGGTGCGAGCCTGGTCGATGGATTGCTGGCCGCGGACTTTGGCCCTGGCGGCGACGACTCGAACTTTATCGCGCTGCGTGTTGCGGAGCACTGCACTGTTTGGCCGGGCGCTCTTCGAGGAGTTCCGGGCGGTTGCGGATGAAGCGCGCGAGTTGGAGGCTTTCAAGTGCGATGCGGAAGCGGCAGATTTTGCATGCACGCCGGATGCGCCGGGCCTGGTCTTGAGGGCCGCCGTCAGAGGCGAAGCGCAGAGCAGGGCAGAGGCACACCGAGCAGTGGTTGTCAGCTTCGTCCATGAGAGCATTAAACACAACCTTCCGGAGATGAGACGATCCCCGTGGTGTATCAGAATTGACCGGAACGAAGCGTGGAAACTGGAACTTATGATTGCGATAGGCTTCGACCGATCCCCCTCACGCCGCCGGAGATCCAGAGTTGCTGGATGTCCGGCGGAATGGTTGGGGTTGACATAGAGTACTACGGGAGTGTGCCTCCTAAAAAGGAATTTGTTGCCTCGCGACCCTGGCCGGCCTGACGGACCACGAAAACAACGTCCTGGCCTGACTTCAGTCCCGATTCGATCCTGGCAAAGGTATCAGGATCGCCAACAGGTTGGCGGTTGACTTCGAGGATGACATCGCCGCGTCCGAGCTGAATGGAATCGGCGAAGCTGCCGGGTTTGACATCGAGCACGAGAAGTCCCTGATTTGGCTGTAGATTCAAGCGCTTAGCAGCGACAGCGGGAACCGGTTTCACGGTGATTCCGAGCTTGCTTTCCTTGGGCGCCTGCTCGTCGTTGTCCTCATCCGCGGTGCCAAGCTGGGCACCGAAGAGCTTCTGGCGGTCGGCCACGGTGACGGTGGCCTCCTCCTGCTTCCCGTTACGGAGGTATCCGATCTTCAGTTTGTCTCCGGGATGGTGCGAGCTGACCTCGGCGACGAGTTCGTCGCCGTTGTTGACGGCCTTACCAGCAACCGAGACGATGGCATCACCACCTTTGAGACCGCCTTGCGCGGCCGGACCGCCGGGAGTGACATCCTGCACGACGACGCCCTTGCCGCCACCATACATGCGGGTGACCGCGGGGCTGGGCTCCGCGCTGAAGGTGATGCCGATCGATCCGCGCTCGACCTTGTGGGCGGGCGAGACCAGTTGATTGAAGACCTGGGCGACGGTGTTGGAGGGCATGGCAAAACCGACGCCCTGGTAGCCGGAGGTTTCGGTGTAGATGGCGGTATTGATGCCGATGACTTCTCCATCCATGTCCACCAGCGGACCGCCGGAGTTGCCGGGATTGATGGCGGCATCGGTCTGAATGAAGGACTGGAACTGGCGGAAGGGAACAATATTGCGGCCCTTGGCGCTGACGATTCCAGCCGTGACCGTGGACTTGAGGCCGAAGGGACTGCCGATGGCAAGAACCCAGTCGCCGACCTGCATGCTGTCTGAGTTGCCGAGCTTGGCGAATGGAAGCGGGCGGTTGACCTCGATCTTGAGGACAGCGATATCGGTTTCGCGGTCGGTGCCGATGACTTTGGCCGGATAGCTGACGGCGGCAGACTCGCCCATGAGCGAGACACGGATGCGGTCGGCTTTATCGACGACGTGGAAGTTGGTGATGATGTAACCGTTGGGGCTGACGATGATACCGGAGCCGAGGGATTGGCTGGTCATGTCACCGCCGCCGGGGCCGCCGGGGGCGTTGGGGTTGGGCTCCTGGCCGAAGAAGCGGTCAAACCAATCCTGCAAGCCGTTGTTGGGATTGCCGGCATCGGGCTCCTGCTCCTCGTCGGGAGAATTTGGCTGCGGCAAGCGGTGCAGGCGCTTGTGCGGATTCTTTACGGTTGACTCGGTATTGATGTTGACGACGGCGGGCTCGACGGCCTTGGCGACACGGGCGAACTCGTTGTCATGCTGGTGGACGGCGGGGACGGTCAACTGCGGCGCATCGGAGCTGTTCACATTCCTGGCGCGGGCCGTAAAGGTGAGCACGCTACCGATCAACAGCACCAAAACAACGGTGACCGAGGCTACAAAAAGTGGGGCGAACCGGTTTCTCTTCCTGTCCGTCATCTGATTCTGCGACGCTCCGCTTGCATCATTCAGCGGTTCCATGTGCCCTCCGGCAAAGTCAATCTGCAACCTATCTTATCGTGTTCTGGACAGAGAGGATTGCGGGATCAGGGCGTGGACGAGCCACGCCCTTCTGGTTGTTAGACGCTCGACTAAGGGATTCGGTCAACAAGAATTAAGGGGTGGGCCGTTATCGGGAATAGGGAAAAGAACTGATCGCTTTCCGGGGATAACGGTTGAGCAGGGAAAATCAATTGCTGAGTGAGACGGCGGTGGGGCCGAGCCGGGCAGGGATATGGCAGGTCTGTTGCTCTAGCTGGCTTCTTCGGCGAGCTCTTCTTCGGGCTTCTGAACGTGGCCGAGGATTTCGCTGGCGAGGACGCCGATGAGGATGAGAACGGCTCCGAGAAGGGCGCGGGAACCGAGACGCTCGCGGATGAGAAAGTAGGAGGTGAGCCCGGCAAAGACCGGTTCGAGAGAGAAGATGAGGGCGGTGTGAGTGGGCGGAGTGAAGCGCTGCGCCCAGGCCTGGACAATGAAGCAGGCGACGGTTCCGACGAGGGCGGTGACGGCAAGCGCCCAGAGCATTTCCGGAGTGAAGTGAATGTAGCCGTGCGGCTCGGCAATGGGGATGGAGATGAGCATCCAGAGGGCGCAGACGGAGATTTCGACGGGGACGAGGTGGGCAAAACCGAAATGCTGGGCATTGCGTCCGAGGACGATGATCTGAAAAGCAAAGGCGACGGCACAGCCGAGAGTGAGCAGGTCTCCGCGATTGAGCGAGGCGAGCGAGAGTCCCTGGGCGGGCGGGACGCAGAGAAAATAGAGGCCGACAAAAGCGGCGGCGACTCCGGCAAGGGTGTAGCGGTTGATGTGGCGGCGCCAGAGGAGAGCGAGGAGCAAGGGGACGAGGACGACGGAGACTCCGGTGAGGAATGCGGATTTGGAAGCCGAGGTATAAAACAGGCCGGCGGTTTGGAACTCGTAGCCGATCCACATGAGAGTCCCGATCTCAACGCCGGCGCGGAGGGCTCCGACGGGCAGGGCGCGCAACTGGCGGAAGAAGATGGCGCAGAGGATGACGGCGGCAATGACCATGCGCACGGCATTGAAGACGAGCGGAGTGGCGTCGGCAAGCGCGGACTTGATGACGATGAAGGTTGCGCCCCAGACAAAGGTCGCGGCCAAGAGCAAAAGATGGGCCTTGAGCGAACGCGACATTACGCGGGCTCCTTGGAGTCGGGAGTGGCGGAATCGGGAGTGGCTTTGGCGCCGGGTACGGGGGATTGGCCTGGCGACGGGCTGGGGCCAACGGACGCTGAGGCCGGGGGAAGTCCGGCGAGGAGGAGAATGAGCAGGGCGAGGCGCTTGAGAGCCTGCTCACGCCCGGCAGGGTTGAACCACTCGTAGAGGGTATGGGCTCCGCCACCGGAGCCTCCGGCGCCGAGGGAAACCGCCTCCAGGCCGAGCGAGAGGGGAATGTTGGCATCGGTGGAGGCACGCTGGAGCTGCGCCTGGATGCCGAGGTGAGCGTCTACGGCACGGATGGCGGCGAGCAGAGGCGAGGCGGCAGGAAGCTCTCCGGCGGGACGCTCGCCGACCATGGTGATGGTGAAGTCAAGATGGGCGCGGGAGGAAGGCGAGCGCGCCTGGGTCTCGGCGCAGGCTTCGGCAACGGCGCGACGGAGAAGCTGCTCGAGTTCGTCGAGGCGGGCGGGATCAGAGGAGCGGAGATCGACCTTGACGACGGCGCGCTCGGGAATGGTGTTGATTGAGATTCCGCCTTCGATGCCGCCGATGTTGAGGGTGGTGCGGGGATTGACGGGCAGCGGAATGCGGAAGAGAGTGGCGACGGCAAGCGACGCGGCAACGACGGGATTGGGCGCGCCGAAATCGCTCCAGGAATGGCCGCCCGGACCGGTGATAACGATCTGAAAACGGCGGCTGCCGAGAGCTTGCGAAATGATGTTGTCAGAGCCGGCACCATCGAGGGCGATGAGCGCGGCCAAGGAGGGCGCGGAGATGTCTTCAGCGGCGGGAGGCAGATGGAGGCGGTAAAGGTGACGCATACCACGCAAATTACCTTCGCCCTCCTCACCGACATTGGCGACAAAGAGCAAGGGCATGGCGGTTTGGATGCCGGCCTCATGGAAGGCGGCAGCCAGGGCCCAGAGCGCGGCGAGTCCGGAGCCGTTGTCACTGATGCCGGGACCGAGAAGCTGGGCATGCTCGCGGCGAATGTTGAGCGGCGCGGAGGCGGGAAAGACGGTATCGAGATGAGCGCTGAGGACGATGGATGGTGAGTCAGGCTGGAGTCCGGGGCGCGCGGCGAGGAGGTTGCCAACGGCGTCAGTGGTGGTGGCGAGGCCGCAGGGCCGGAGGCGCGCGGCGAACCAGATGGCGCGGGCCTGCTCGGCAAAGGGCGGCGCGGGGACGGCGGTGATGGCGAGCTGGAAATCGGCGATGTCGCGCTCGCGGCGGGAAAACCACTCGAAGAGGCGGTGGACGCGAGAGTCGGCGGCGAGGCGATCAACCTCCTGCGCGAGGGTGCGGGACTGAACGCACTCGGACTTCGACCGGAGCCAGGGGAGAAAAGGCATGGAAGAAATCATGGTACACGAGGGGAAGTGTGAGAGACCCACATTCGCCAGAGGAAGGCTTCGCAGCCGGGTACGCGGCGGTCCCCACATTCGCCAAAGGAAGGCGGATGTGGGCCACCCTCGCCGCTCCGGCCGCGGGCGCTCGGCGGATGTGGGCCACCACTTATGCGGAAGAGATGAGAGCAGGAGCAAATGCGAAGACAAAGTCAACGGCCCCACCATAGACGCGCAAAGGCGGTGCGTCGAAGGTGGGGCACCCGCGCTTTCCATCCCCCCGCGCATACATCTTTTAGGGAGGAGCGCTAACGGCGGCGATGGAAGAAGGCGGGGAGGGCGCGGAGGGCGGCGGTGAGGCGGCGGAGGAGGGTGGAGGCGTGGATGAGTTCGGTGAAGGCCGACATGGGGGCGAAGTTTCCGGCGTAGGGATACCACCAGAGCTTTTTCATGCGGGGAAGAAGATCGACATCGAGATAGCAGGGACGGAGAAGATCCTGCATGCCGAGGAGTCCGTGGGTGCGTCCGATGCCGCTGAGCTTGATGCCGCCGTGAGGAGCGGCGCTGACGGCAAAGCCTGAGATGAGATCGTTGACGAGGACGGCGCCGGCGGCGATCTGGCGGGCGACGGAGGTGGCATGAGCGGTGCTACCCCAGACACTGGCGGCGAGACCGAAATTACTGTCATTGGCGAAGGCGATGGCTTCTTCGTCGGAGCTGAAGGGGACGACGGGAAGGACGGGGCCGAAGGTTTCCTCGCGCATCAGGCACATGGAACGGTCGAGATCGGTGATGAGGGTGGGAGCGAAGAAGTTGGAGCCGAGATTGGGGAGCGGGACTCCGCCGATATGGACGATGGCGCCGAGGGCGCGCGCCTCCTCGACCTGATGCTCGACAATCTGGAGCTGACGGAAGCTGATGAGCGGGCCGAGATCGGTATCGGGAAGCGAGCCGTCGCCGATCTTGAGCTGCTTGATTTTATCCAGGCAACGGGCGAGGAAGGGCGAATAAACGCTGCGGTGGACATAGCAGCGCTCGACCGAGATGCAGGTCTGTCCGGCGTTCATCATGGAGCCCCAGACGGCGGCACTGGAGGCGGTGTCGAGATCGGCATCGGCGAGGACGATCATGGCGTCTTTGCCGCCGAGTTCGAGGGTGACGGGGAGCAGGCGGGCGGCGGCAGCGACGGCGACACGGCGTCCGGTGGCGACCGAGCCGGTGAAGATCAGCTTATCGATGGGACTGGCAATCAGATGCTGGCCGGTGGGGCCGAGTCCGGTGATGACCTGAAAGGGACGCGGGAGAGTGGTGAGCTGTTCGGCATCGAGGGCGGCGGCGATGAGGCGATCGAGCTCGAGGACGGACTGGGGGGTGAGTTCGCTGGGCTTGAGGACGACAGCGTTGCCGGTGGCGAGGGCGGCAAAGGCATCGGCGGCGGGGATGGAGAGCGGGTAGTTCCAGGGAGAAATGATGCCGATGACGCCGAGCGGCCGCCAGGAGAGCTTTCCGCGCTTGAAGCGCAGCGCCGGGTTGGAGTGAGGGATGGGCTGGGTGCGGAGGACGACGGCAGCATTTTCAGCACAGAAGAGAGCGGCATCGGCGGCGACCATGACATCGCTGAGGAGCGCTTCCTGCAGCGGCTTGCCGGATTCCGAGGTGATGACAGCGGCAAGCGATTCCCGCTCCGCGGAGAGCAGTTGGGCAACGCGGCGGAGGACAGCGGCACGGCGCAGCAGAGGCACCTGCGACCACCAGAGCTGGGCCTGATGGGCACGGGCAACGGCGGCGGAAACATCCTCGGCAGAGGCTACGGGGTAGTCGGCGATGGGCTCGCCGGTGGCGGGGTTGGAGGTGGAGAAGCGATCAATGGGGCCAGACCTGCCGACGAGATGAATGCCAGAGTCCATGAGAGGAAGTTGTACCGCAAATTGGATGCGGAGGAAAGAGGCAGGTTCAAGGTTTCAGGGTTTCAAGGTTTCAAGGTTTCAGGGTTTCAGGGTTTCAAGGTTTCAAGGTTGCAAGGTTTCAAAGTTGCAAGTTTCGGCGGCAAGCAGCTTCAGTACTCGACTTCGACGAGATAGAGGCCTTCGGGAGGAGCGGTGGGACCGGCGGCACGGCGGTCGCGGGCTTCGAGGATGGCGAGGATATCGGAGGGGGCGATGCTGCGCTTGCCGACGAGGAAGAAGGTTCCGACGAGGTTGCGGACCATGTGATGGAGGAAGCCGCTGCCGCGGACGATGTAGACGAGCTCTTCGGCGCGGCGCTCGAAGCGCGACTCGTGGATGGTGCGGACGTTGGTGGGGTAGCGGAGATCGGCGGAGTCTTCACCGCGCTCGGATTGGGCGAGGCGGAGGGCGCGTTCGGGATCGACGGCGGCAAAGGAGGTGAAATCGTAGACTCCGGCGACGAGAGCGGCAGCCTGCTGCATGGCATCCTCATCCAAGGGATAGGGGTGGTGAGTGACGTAACAGGCAAGAAAGGGCGGAACTACATCGCCCCGCCAGATGCGGTAGTGATAGCGCTTGGCGCGGGCGGAGTGGCGGGCGTGGAACTCCGCGGGCATCTCATCGGCGGCGAGAACGCGGATGGCGGCGGGAAGACGGTCATTGAGGACGGTGCGGAAGTTTGCGACCGGAATGGTGCTGGCGGTCTGAAAGGTTGCGACCTGGGCGAGAGCGTGAACGCCGGCGTCGGTGCGTCCGGAGCCCTGGGGGAGAAGCTTCTCGCCGGTGAGGCTCTCGATGGCTTCCGCCAGGGCACCCTGGATGGTGGGCTTGCCGGGCTGGACCTGCCAGCCGTGAAAGGCGGAGCCATCATAGGCGAGGGTGAGTTTGAGAGTGCGAGGATTCACGGGGTCACGGGTTTGACTCTTTGAGGATTCAAGGTCTCATAGGTTGTCGAGTTTGTGGGGCAAAGTCAAGGCGGATTTGGGCAAGCTGGAGTAATGGCTGGGGAGGGGGCTGGCATCCAATGGGATTGGGAATGCCTCTAATAGAGTGAGTTGCTGGAGTGAGCGAATGCAGCCGATTCCCGAGTAGTAAGGCAGAGACGTGAGCACAGCAAGTTGCCAGAGAGTGCGCAATCTCGAGGGTGAGAGCGAACGACGCTTTTACGAGCGCTATGCGTGGTGCCTGAACCCGCTGCAACCGCTCGGCCGGCTCTTCCGGCTGCTCAACGACGAGCTGGAGTGGTATCCGGCGCTGGAGACGGAGTGGCAACGGAAGGAAGCGCGGATCAATCTGTATCTGCTGACATGCGCGATTGACTGCACGGTTTCCGACTACCTGGGAACGCGACTGCCTTCGTTTCGGAAATTAGGATCGCGCTGGCCGCGGGCGAGAGTGGCGCTGGAGGTTGCAGACAAGGCAGCGCTGGCGGTGCATCGGTTGCGCAGCGGGCTGCTCGACAGAGCGGTCTGGAGCTGGCAGCAGGAGTGGGCGGGCTGCGTCGAGCTGGCCTGCGCGATTGTTTTGAACGAACTCGGAGCACAGAGTCCGCATGTGGCCCGGCTGGCGGCAATGAGCCGCAAATTGGCCGGACGCGAGCTGCCGGAGAGGCTGCGCAAGGCTCCGATGCAACTGGTTTCCGGCTTCCGCGCACAGGACCTGACGCACTACGACGCGATTGCGCTGGCAGAGGCCTTCGACCGCAGCCATAGCAGCAGCGGCGCGCTGGCGATTGTGGGCGCGCGCACGGCGGGCGGGTACTTTGCGCCTCTGATTCATGCCCGGCTGCAAGAGCTAGGATGGAAATCGGCGTGGGTGGCGGTTCGTCCGAAGAGCGGGTTGGGGCATTGGGAGAAAAAGAGTTTGCTGGCCATGACCGGCCAGGCGGCGAAGGTGCTGATCGTGGACGACCACCCGGACACGGGCGAAACGATCCGGTTGATGATCGATCTGCTCGCGAAGTGCGGAGTCGGGCGGGAGAGAATCGCGGTGGTGGTGCCGAGTCATGAAGCGCAGAGCGATCGCGGAGCGCTGACCGGCGGCTACACGGACGTAGAGCTGGTGACAATCGCAGCACAGGACTCCTACAAGCACAGGCTGCTGGCGGGCGAGCGGCTGGGGCCATTGATCGAGCAACTGGTTCGCGGCGATCAGCAATTCAGCGAAGGCCGTTCGGGTGAAGATCACTCCGGCAAAGATCGTTCCGGCGAACGTCATTCTGGCGAAGATGCGGGCGCAGTGGTGATCGACGACGAGGCGACGAACGAGCTGAACCGGCAGCTCGAAGCGCATCTGTACGACGATTTCCAGGTACACATGAAGCGGGTCTACGCGCTGCGGACGGCGGAGGGAAAAATTCGCCGGGTGCTGGCGAAGAGCGTTGGCTGGGGCTTTCTGGGCTATCACGCATACCTGGCAGGAAGCCGGCTGCATGAGTTCGTCCCCAAGGTGTATGGGCTGCGGGATGGGATTCTGTTCAGCGAATGGATCGAAGGACAGGCGTCGGCGGTGCAATCGGAGGAGGAAGTCGCGGAGCGGGTGGCGGCTTATGCGGCGGCTAGGGTAAGGCTGCTCTCGCTTGCGGATGACCCGGCGGTGGCGCAGATGAGGCCGAGCGTGGGCGGGAGCTACACGCTTGCCAAAGTGCTGCGGGGAGTGTATCCGCCGCATCTGCGCTGGCTGAAGATGGGCGCGCTATGGAACGCGTTGCAGGCCTACGCCACGATGCAGCCCGCGTTCATCGACGGAAACATGGGCGAGGAGGAATGGCTGAGCGACGGAAATAAGCCGCTGAAGATTGACTACGAACATCACGGCTTCGGAAATCCGGCGCCGAACGTAGTGGATGGGGCCTACGATCTGGCGCTGGCGGCGCTGCAGTTGAGTCTTTCGCCGGAGGCGCAGCGCTACCTGCTGAAGGAATATGTCAGGCTGACGGGAGACCGAAACGCCGGCGAACGCATGGTGCTTCATGCCCTGAGTTGCGGTCACCTGGCCGCTGCATGGGCGCGCTTCCATGCCTTGCGGGCGAGTAGCGACGAGGCAGCAAAGCAATTGGAGGCCGAGCACATCGAGGCGTGCAACTTCCTGACCTATACGCTGGCGGAGTTTTGCGGGGAGCAGTTTGCGGAACGGATGCCGGAAGCAGGCGGGGCAACGTCTGGCAGCCACGGCAAACCGGGGACAGACGAGGCGGCGATGGGGGCGGAGTGGTCTAGGGATTTGTTTTTTATGGATCTGGACGGGGTTTTCGACCGCTCCTCGTTCTATTTTCCGCACACCACCGCCAAGGGGATGGCGGCGCTGGCGGCGCTGCGTCGGCATGGCTACTCGGTGGTGCTGAACACAGGGCGGCCCGTGGCTCACCTGCGCCAGTACTGCCGCAGCTACGGCATGGCGGGAGGGATTGCCGAGTATGGATGCGTGTTTGTGGATCGCATTGCGGGGAACGAGCGGGTTCTGATCGACGCGGAGAGCCGCGAACAACTGGCCCGGCTGCGCACCAGGTTAAAGGAAGAACGGGGAGTATTCCTGGACCTGACGTATGAGGTAGCTATCCGCGGCTACGGGATAGAGAATGGCAGCGCGGTTGGCTTGGCGGAGACATTGGTTCGTGAAGCGCTGCGAGAGTTTCCGCTACTGACATTTATTTCCAGCCCGGTGGACACATATATTCTACCGGCCGGGACGGGAAAAGCTTCGGCGACCAGAAAAGTGATGGAGCTGATGACGGCTGCGCACGAACGGAGCGCGGCGATCGGCGACACGGACCACGACCTGCCGATGCTGGGCGAGGTTGCGAGGGCCTACTTGCCGGCGAATGCGAGCAAGGAAGTGCGCCGCGAGGCACGCCAGCGCGGATATTCGGTTCTGAGTGCGCCGTTCCAGAGCGGCTTACTGCAAGCGGTGGAGGAGCTGACGGGAGAGCGGCAAGGCGGACGGGCGAGCACCGCAGAGGCGCGGGATGAGCACGATGGAAAAGAACACATTCTGAAGACGCTGCTCTCGGTTGGCGATCGAGGGGCGGCGCGGCACTGGCTGAGCGCGCTACGAGGGAAGAGGCTGTAACTTCATCTGGCTGAAACCGGATCGGGCTGAGACCGGTGGAGGGGCGCGAAAAGCTCGCGCGCGAATTTCTTCAATACAGAATAAGCGAGCGCTGGAGTGGGGCGCTGCGGGCAGGGCCGGTCGGATATACTCGACTGCTGGGGCGCGATTGCGCCCGCGCAGTGGCTGGCGGCCTCGCAGAAGTTTGCGGCTGGTGTGGTGCGTCGGAAGTCGGACACACGAGATGGAGGAGTCCATAGGGATCCTTCGACTACGCAGGCCGCAAAGAACGCGGCTTGCTCCTCTCAGGATGACACCGGGGTTTCTGTCCCGAATTTGTGACGCAGTACACTAGGTTTTAACAGGCCCGTGGAACCTGAGGCGGGAGAATTGCGTACCAGTGATTGCGTTCCGCAGGCCTGGCGGGCTTTGTGCCGGAGCGCGGAGCGGTTGCGAGGCGCTTTCAGAAGCCCCAGAGAGAAATACCGAACTCATAACGGAGAAGAGCGAATGTCGGTTTCGCGTCCAGTACACGTGCTTTACCGGATGGTTGCGTCCGTGTCCATGTTGGCTTTGCTGTCCTCGGGTCTGCCGGCGCAGACGGCGGTAGCGAACGCTCCGCAGCAAAACGCGCCAGCCAACCCGCAAAACCAGGTCGATTACTCGACCGCGATGAGCCCGTCGGCGCAGCCGTATTCGATCTTGAGCCTGTGGAAGCCTTATCGGCCGCATGGGCTTCCGCAACCGGTGCTGAACAACAGCGACCGGCTGCACAGCCTGCTGAAGGACGGCAAGCTGATGCTGTCACTGAACGACGCAGTGGCGCTGGCGCTGGAGAACAATTTTGACATTGCGATTGCGCGCTACAACCTGAACATTGCGGATATGGATATCTTGCTGGCCAAGTCGGGCGGCACGGTTCGCGGCGTGTCCACCGGCTTGCTGACGGGGACGGTGGGCGGCAATCCGACCGCAACGAGCACGACGGGCGGGACGGGCAGCGGCTCGGGCGGAACATCGACGGGGACGGCGGGCTCGGCATCGGGTTCGGGCGGCATTGTGCAATCGACGCAGAACTCGGTGGGCTCGGCGATTGATTCGTACGATCCGCTTCTGTCGGCGACGCTGTCGGGAGACCGGGCGACAACGCCGCTCGAGATCAGCCCGGCGGACTCGGTGTTTTACTACGGCGACATCAGCGCGGTTCACCAGAACACGAGCCAGTACAACTTCAGCTATACGCAGGGGTGGGCGACGGGCACGCTGGCAACCGTGAGCTACACCAATGACCGGCTGTCGAACAACATTCCGAAAACCGCGCTGGGGGCCAGCTACTACAATCCGGAGCTGGATGGCGCGTGGAAAGTGCAGGTGCGGCAACACCTGCTGCAGGGCTGGGGAATCGACAACAACCGGCGCCAGATCATCATCGCGCAGAACGACCGCAAGGTGACCGACGCCAGCTTCAAGGCGCAGGTGATTTCGACGGTGGCGCAAATTCAGAACATCTACTGGGATCTGGTGAACGCCTACGAAGACCTGAAGGTGAAGCAGACGGCACTGGAATTTGCGCAGCGTACGCTGACCGACAACAAGAAGCAGGTGGAGATCGGCACGCTGGCGCCGATCGAGGTGGTTTCGGCAAGGTCTTCCGTGGCCACGGCGACGCAGAACCTGATTGCGTCGCAGACCAACCTGCAGTATCAGCAGTTGATTACGAAAAATGCGCTGGCGCGGAACTTCAACGATCCGCAGCTTACGGCGGCGGAGGTCATCCCAACCGACACCATGGTTCTGAGCAATGAGCCGATGCCGGCGACCGAGGAGCTGGTGAATTACGCGCTGGCCAACCGCCCGGAGCTGCTGGAGAGCGAGCTGAATCTGCGCAACAATGAGATTAACAACAAGGCCGCGAAGAGCGGATTGCTGCCAACCCTGGACGTGGTGGGATATTATGCGGGCGCGGGGCAGGCAAGTAATTACGGCGACGCTTTTAGCCAACTGGTGAACCGGAGCATCCCGGATAAGGGCGTGTATGTGAATCTTTCGGTTCCACTGCGCAACCGGGCGGGACAGTCAAACCAGATTCGCGCGCAACTGGAGTACCGGCAGAATGAGTTGAACTGGCAGCAGCAGAAGAACCAGATCAATCTGCAGGTTCGCAATGCGGCCTTTACGTTGCAGCAGTCGCGCGCCGGGGTTGAGGCAGCTCGCGCGGCCCGCGACTATGCCCAGCAAAGCCTGGACGCGGAGCAGAAAAAGTTCAACCTGGGAGCTTCGACGAGCTACCTGGTGCTGCAGCAGCAGAGCAATTCGACACAGGCATCCTCGAACTACGTAGCGGCGCTCTCGACCTACGAAAAAGCGCGGGTGGCGCTGGACCAGGTTACGGCAAGCATCCTGGACAAGAACGGGATTTCGATGGAGGACGCGGCGAGCGGACGGGTGACGCACATGCCGGCAATTCCGGGGTTGCAGCCAAACCTGACGCCTGCGACGGTGACGCAGCCGTCGCCCTCAGGCCGCTGAGGACGGGGAGTAGTGAAATAATTTGCTACCTTTTTCATGTGAGGAGCGTCTATTAGGTATAACCTCCTGATGAAATCTTCAGGCCGGAGGGTTCCTTGAGAGAGGAGCCTCCGGCCTAAACTTTTTGGTGGCGAGCCGCCCCACATCTGCCAAAGAGTCGCTTTGCAGCCGGGTATGCGGCAACTGATGCCGCTCCGGCCGCGGGCGCTCGGCAGATGAGAGACAAAAAGCTTCTGGGATGCGGGTGAGAGCATCTGAAGAAGAGAGCGAAGGTGAGGGGAATGGCCGAAAAGAAGGCTGGAGTGAATCCGCTGGAGGAAGTGCTGCGGGACCGGAAGCCAAGCGAGCGAGAGCGGCACTGGACGGAGACGACCCTGGCACGGGCGCTGGAACAGCAGCCGGAGAAGCCGATTGGCGCGGCCACGGGGACGAATCTGGGCGAGGACGGCGGGGCGCGGTTTACGACAATTTCAGGAAGGCCGGTGCGGCGGCTGTATACGCAGGCGGATCTGCCGGAGGACTGGAGCGAGGAAAAATACCTGGGATATCCGGGCGAGGCTCCATACACGCGCGGGGTTCACGCGACGGGCTACCGGGGAAAGCTGTGGACGATGCGGCAGTTCTCGGGCTTCGCCTCGCCGGAGGAGACCAACGAGCGCTACCTGTATCTGCTGGAACACGGCGGCAACGGGCTCTCGGTGGCGTTTGATCTGCCGACACTGATGGGCTACGACAGCGATCATGCCTTCAGCGAAGGCGAGGTGGGCAAGTGCGGAGTAGCCATCGATTCGCTGGAGGACATGGAGATTCTTTTTCGGGGCATCGACCTGGAGAAGACCACGGTTTCGATGACGATCAACTCTCCGGCGAGCGCGCTGTGGGCGATGTACCTGGTGGTGGCGGAGAAGCAGGGCGCGGACTGGAAGAAGATTTCCGGGACGTTGCAGAACGACATCCTGAAGGAATACATCGCACAGAAGGAGTACATCTATCCGCCGGCGGAATCGATGCGGCTAGTGATTGACACCTTTGAGTTTGGCTCGAAGTACACGCCGCGCTTCAACACGATTTCGATTTCGGGATATCACATCCGCGAGGCGGGTTCGACGGCGCTGCAGGAGCTGGCGTTTACGATCTACGACGGGGTGGAATACGTGGAGTGGGCGCAGCGGCGCGGGCTGGATGTGGATGAGTTCGGAGCGCGGCTGAGCTTTTTTTTCAATTCGCACAACGACTTTTTCGAGGAGATCGCGAAGTTCCGGGCGGCGCGGAAGATCTGGTTCCGGCTGATGAAGGATCGCTTCGGGGCGAAGAACGAGCGGAGCCGGCTGATGCGCTTTCATACGCAGACGGCTGGGGTTTCACTGACGGCGCAGCAGCCGCTGAACAACATTGCCCGAGTGGCGCTGCAGGGATTGGCAGCGGTGCTGGGCGGAACACAGAGTCTGCACACGGACAGCTACGACGAGGCACTGGCGCTGCCGACGGCGGAATCGGCGCGGACCGCGCTGCGAACCCAACAGGTGATTGCCTACGAGAGCGGAGTGGCGAATACGATCGATCCGCTGGCAGGTTCGTATTTTGTGGAGCGGCTGACGCTGGATATGGAAAACGGAGCGTTTGCGTACTTCGAGAAGCTGGACGCGATGGGAGGAATGGTAAAGGCCATCGAGCGCGGCTTTCCGCAGAAGGAAATTGCCGAGGCCAGCTACGCGTTCCAGAAGGCGACCGAGGCGCGGGAGAAGATCACGGTTGGGGCCAATGAGTTTGTGATCGAAGAGGAGTCGCCGAAGATTCTGTACATCGGCGAGGGGGTTGGAGAGCGGCAGAAAGCTAAGTTACGGGCTCTGCGCGTGAGGCGCGATAACGAGGCTGTGCGGCGGGCGCTGGAGAGATTGAAGCGGGCCGCGGCGATGACCCCGGAGGCGGGGCGCGAGGGAAAAATCTCCGAGGCGAACACGATGCCCTACATTCTGGACGCGGTGCGAGCGTACGCGACGGTGGGCGAGATCTGCGCGGCGCTACGAGAAGTTTATGGCACCTACGTGGAGTCATCGTTCACGTAAAAATGGAGCTGCCGGGAAGTGCGGGGTGCGCAGGCGAGCGAGGCGCGGTATCATGGATGGGAGTAAGTCCATAAGATTTTCCTGGGGACTCGGCGCACTTTTATGGCAAATGAAGAGAGAATTCGCGTACTGGTAGCAAAGCCCGGTTTGGATGGGCACGACCGGGGCGCTAAAGTGATTGCCCGCGCCCTGCGCGACGCAGGCATGGAAGTGATCTACACGGGACTGCGGCAAACGCCGGAGATGGTTGTGAGCGCGGCACTGCAGGAGGACGTGGA
>JBEKOO010000010.1:91187-192033 GCA_049521655.1 Candidatus Korobacteraceae bacterium | reverse complement strand
ATGCGCAGGTTCCAATCGCGGCGCTCCTGCTTGCGATGGAGCATCTCCTCGAGCACGGTTTTCTGGAAGAGCTCAAGCTGGGGGCGGTTGCGAAAGAAGCTGGTCTCATTGACGGTGAGGTTCTCCAGCAGCGCCGCCAACTCGAGCTTACCCTCGCGGCTGGTGAGCAGGCGGTAGTAGTCGTAGAAGTTGGTGAAGTTGCAGTTTCGCAGCCGCCGTTGCAGACGGTCCTGCAGAAAATGGGCGCGGCGGTCGTCGAAGCACATGCCGCACTCCTGATAAATCAGGGTCTGCAACAACTTGATCTCGGACTCGCTGATGCCAACCGGTGACGATGAAGAAGACATTAATGAATACTCTCGCGCTTTATTGTGCCGGCGGAACTGCGCCCGCAGCCTCAGCAAAGTCAGAGATACGGCGCAGTTCGCCTTTCTGCATGATCTTTGCCAGATCGATCAAGATGACCAGTTTGCCGCCCAACTTGCCGACACCGGTCACATAATTCAGTTCACCCTGCTCGAAGATGTTGGGTGGCGGCTCAATAAGTTCAGGACTTATCTTGAGCACTTCGTTGGCGGCATCGACGACCATTCCAACCAGGTGGCCATCGAGTTCGGCAACCAGAATTCGGTTGCGACGATTGGCTTGAACCGGTTCGGCAAAACGCTTTCTCAGGTCGACGACGGGAATGATCTTTCCGCGCAGGTTGATTACACCCTCGATATAGGTGGGCGAATCGGGAACCTCGGTGATGTCGGTCATGCGCACGACCTCGCGGACGATGCCGATGGGCACGCCGAAGTTCTCCTTGCCAACGCGAAAGCCGACGATCTGCTGAACCTTTGGCATCCGATTCTCCAGCCCTCTAGCGGTTGCTGCCTGCCAGCGCGAACCTGGACCCGCCGAGCCGTCGCTGATCCTCCTGGTGATTCTCGAGGACGAAGCGGTCCATGGACTCCAGCAAGGAGCGCGCCATCTTGGACATCTGCTCGGCGGATGCCGCCAGCTCGGTTGAGCTGGAGGTGGACTGCTGCACCATTTCGCGCATTCGTTCCATGGAACGGACGACGGCTTGCGCACCGCCAGCCTGCTCTTCCACCGAGGAGGTGATTTCGTGGGTAATTTCATTGAGGCGCGTGGTGGCCTTGGCAATTTGCGAGGAGCCGTGAGCCTGCTCGTTGGTGGCGGCGCCGATCTCCTGGGCGAACTTGTACACCTCGGTGACGACATTGGAGATCTTGCGCAGGGCGAGACTAACATTATTGCCCAGCTCCAGACCATCATTGACGCTGGAGGTGTCCTTCTCCATGTCGTTGAGCATGTGGCGAGCTCCGCTCTGAATGCCGCTGATCAGCTCGCTGATCTCCTTGGTGGAGGTTGCGGATTTCTCGGCGAGCTTGCGGACCTCGTCGGCGACGACGGCGAAGCCGAGGCCGTGTTCACCGGCGCGGGCGGCCTCGATTGCGGCGTTGAGCGCCAGCAGGTTGGTTTGCTCGGAGATGTCATCAATGACTTCGATGATTTTGCCGATGTTGTCGGCGCGTTCGCCGAGGTTTCGCATTCTGTCATGGGAAGAGCCGATGTTCGCCGTAATGCGATTGAGGCCTTCGGTGGTCTTCTGCATGGCGGAGATGCCGCCCTGCACTTCGTCACGGGAGCGGTTGGAGATTTCGAGCAGCACCCTGGCGGTATCTGCAACGCGCTGAATGCTGGCGACCATCTGATCGATGGAAGCCGAGGTTTCACTGACGCTGGAGGCCTGCATCTGAGTGTTCTTGACCATGTTCTGCACGTTGATGCTCATCTCGTGCATGGTGCTGGTGACTTCATCGATGGCCGAAGCGGACTGCACGCTGACCTTGGCGGAATCCTCGGAGGCATCGGCGACCTGGTTGGAGCCGGCAGCCACCTGGGCGGCTGCGTCACGCACGGAGCGCACCAGGGAGCGCAGACCGCCGGTCATCTGCGAAAAAGCCGAGGCCAGCGCGTCCTGGCTGGAACGGGGCGTGACCTCAACCGAGAGATCGCCGCCGGCGATGGCGGTGGACACCGCGGCCATCTCCTTGAAATAGACGACCATGTTGCGGAAGGTCTGGCCGAGGATTCCGATCTCATCGTGGCCTTCGATGTCAACTTCCAGGTTGAGATCGCCCTTATCGCCGATTTCGCGGGCCACGGTGATGAGATGTTCGAGCGGTTCGGTGATGGACCTGGCGGTGCGGAGGGCGATGAAAATACCCAGCAAAATTACTAACAGAGTGCCGATGGAGCCGATCCACAGGGCCCGGGCCGAAGCGGTTGCGTCGGCGCTGCGGCTATCCTGAAGCTGGCGGAGATTTTCGGTCTGCACCTGGTTGACAATGTCATTGGAACGCTTGAGCTGCTCGTTTGGCTCGGCCCTGGTGTAGTGCTCCAGTAGTTCGTTGGCGGTGATCTTTCCATTGTCAACGTCCCTGTGTTCCTGGACAAAGCGGTCGGCGAAAGTGGATTGCCACTCGCGCTCGATGGCTTCGATGCGGTTGAGGCCGGCACGCTGTGTGGCTTCGACAGTCGTGTTTTGCGCTTCGCGCAAAAGATCGTAAGTGCGCCTGCTGCCTTCATGGAGGCGGTCCAGCTCGGTACCGGCGCCGGTGAGGAGATAGTTGCTCAGTGCCAGCCGGTTCTCCATCATCTGCTGGCGCACGCTCTCGGTGGCCTGAGACAAATCGATGGCATGGCCAAGGGCAACTTTGGCCGCGCGCTCCTGGAGTCCGACAATGCTGGCCAGGGTAGCGAAGACGACCATTGCCAGAAGAATCAATCCAAAATTCAAGAACAACTTATTACGGATTTTCATTCCCCATAACCTCCGGAACCGCGAAAGCCGACTCCCGCGCCTCGCCGAGCAGCCAGAACAGCTTGAACTACTCTTGTGAGATCAGTCCAATTCGAATCCCAGCCGGAAAGCGCGCCCGATAAATAAAGATGACTTCCCGGAGCGACGTGCGCAAGTGACTAGTCGAGCCCTTTGTGCCAAAACATTCTCCCTGAACGAAAGGAATACATTCCGAGGGACGAAATTGGCGACCGCAATCGGCGGATATGGCTTCTACGCACTTTTGGACGCCTCTCTGAATAGTCCTTATCTCATTGATAACAACCTTTTGCACATAACGAAAGGGTCAAAGGGTCTAGTACCAAAGTTTATTTGATATTTGTTTTCATTTGGTTAGGTGGTTATTCCGGTCAAAAACGGGAAGTTGCGCCGCGGCGGTAGGTATCAAAATGAGAACGTTACGAACGAGTCATGGTTTTCTTGATTAGGCTTGACTCAAATTGAGACGATGCCTACGCTGATTACATTCTCCCCCAGGGAAGCGTGGTCATTCGGAGGGGCTTAAGCAGTGCATTCATTAGAGTCCTTCGAGTTTGCCTGCTGCGATACGGTTGCCCGGAATTGCCGGGTTTGAATTTTCATTTTCTAGTGCGGAAAAGAGCGGGAAAGATATGAGCGAATCACTGCGGGTACTGGTGGTGGACGACGAAGAGCTTCTGCTTTCTTTCCTGAAGACAGCGCTGGAGCGGGGCGGCCTGAGGGTTACGGCGGCGACGTCGGGAAGCGAGGCGCTGAAGCTGCTGGAGCGGGGAGAGTTCTCGGGCGTTGTCTCAGACTTAATAATGCCTGACGGCATCGGCGGCGCGGAGCTCTATGACTGGGTCCGGGAGTACCGTCCGGAGCTTTCGTCGCGCTTTCTGTTCATCACCGGCAACGTCAGCGATCCATACGCCGCAGAGGTTCGGGAGCGCACCCATGCGCTGTTTATCGAAAAGCCATTCCGGATTGCGCTGCTGATCGAGCTGATCAGGAAGATGACGGCGCTGGGTGAGGATGCCCATGCCTGATCCGCTGCCAATCCGTCTGCTGGTTGTGGACGACCAGTTGAGCATCTGCCGCCTATGCACAAGCCTGGGGCAAAGCATGGGACTGATGTGCTTCCATGCGGAGAGCGCCGCAGAGGCGCTGGAGCAGTTGGAGCAGGCTGCACCGGAGATGGTGCTGACCGACCTGGTGCTGGGCGATCACTCCGGCATTGAGTTGCTGGCCGAGGTAAAGAAGCGCGCGCCGCTGACCGAAGTTGCCCTGATGAGCGCCTACGGAACGGTTCCGAACGCAGTGCAGGCGATGCGCCTGGGGGCGTGCGATTTTCTGGTCAAGCCATTTCGGGTAGGGGAGTTGAAGCTGGTTCTGGAGCGCATGGTGGAAAAAGTTCAGAATGTCCGGGCAGAGGCAGCGCGCTTCCGGCAGCAGGACCCGGAGCAGGCTGCACTTGCGGCAGGGCTTCTGTGTACCGACCTGGAAGAGATAGAGAGGTTGACCATGCAGCGCGTATTTAATCAGGTTGCAGGAGACAAAGAGCGGGCGCAGAAGCTGCTGGGGATTTCGCGGGCCACCCTGTACCGCAAGATCAAACGCTACGGAATACGGACGCGGCAGGAAGTGTTCGCGAGAGGGCAGAGCGGATGATACTCTTGTCTCAAAGGTGAGACAAAGGGTAGTTAAGAAAATGGAAGATGTCTCCTTTCAGTTACTTCTGTGGAAGCGGTGTTAGCTGCTAAGTTACATTTGAACTCCGGGTAGCGGTGTCTTTTGCCGGTATTCGCTGCGGGGAAATTTGTGGAGCAAGGCAGGATTGTGATCGTCTCTGACGATCCAGAGTTCGTGAATACATTGGTGCAGAGCTGGCGGCGCGTGCAGTGTGCGCCGGAGTTTACGGTTTTGACGCGCGGCTGCGCGGAACCGGCAGAGAGCGTGGTAGCGGTGACGGATGGCACCGAAGCGCTGGCCGGACTGAGGGGCGAAGTCCTGCGGGCGATTGTAGTTACCGTGGGAGACGAGCCGTTGCCCAAGATTAGCGCTCTGGTGCGGCGAGTGGTGCGAGTCCGGCGCAGCGAAGGCTGGGCGGAGGTTGCGGCGGCTTTGGCGGAGGAAACCATGCTTCACGCGGAAGCCTTGAGGCGGGTTGTGGAGGCGGAAAAACGACTGCGGGAGTTGGAGCGTTTTGCCGTGCTGGGACGTTTCATCTCGGAACAACGGCATGGGTTGGGAAACGCGCTGACCAGTGTGCTGGGTAATGCTGAGCTGCTGTTGATGGACTCCGGGCAGGAGCTGCGCGGCGAGGTTCGCGAGCAACTGGAAGCCATCCACGCGATGTCGTTGAAGATGTTTGAGACGGTGCAGAGTCTCTCATCGCTCGATGGGGAGATGGGAAAAAAACGAGGTGCGTCGTGCTGAAGAAGATTTTGATCGTTGACGATTCGCAGGCGGAAAGCCGGCTGATGCAGGCCTTTTTGCAGGCTGCGGGGTACTCCGCCGTTGCATTGAGCGATCCGCTGCGCATCGAGCAGATGTTGTCCTCCGAGCATCCGAATCTGATTCTTCTGGACGTTGTGATGCCGGGGCGGAATGGTTTTCAGGCCTGCCGCGAACTGAAGAACAGCCAGGAATTCGCCGCCATCCCGATCATACTGGTGAGTTCGAAGAACGGCGAGAGCGACAAGTTCTGGGGTTTGCAACAGGGTGCCGACGGCTACGTGATCAAGCCGTTTACCGAGGCGCAACTGGTGGGCGAAGTGCAAAGGGTGATCGGATAAACAATGGCGGGAGAAGCGGACAACGCGAAGGCCGAGGAGCCTCTGGCACTCGATTTCGAGTTCGAGACGGAGGCAGATGCATTTGCCTCCGGGCCCGCGCTGCCGGAGGAGCAGTACTGCATCTTCCGCGCGGGGCGCGAACGCTATTGCCTGCATGTGCTGGAAGTGGATGAGGTGGTGGAGTGGCCGCGGTTGACGAATCTGCCGCTTTCACCGCCATTCGTGATGGGCGTGTTCAATTTGCGCGGAAGCATCGTGCCGGTGGTGGACATTGCGTTTACCGAAGCCCGGCGGGGGGACTTGCCGCCCAAGCTAGTTGTGGTGGCCTGCCTGCGCGGAGGCGCGAACGCGCCGGACGTGCGGCTGGGATTGGCGGTGGATGAGGTGATTGGCACCTATTCCACCAGCGAGCCGTTACTGAAGGATAAAGCGCCGCGGGACGTTCCCCATTGTGGCGGAATGCTGCGGCACGGAGACCGGCTGGCGCTGGCGCTGGATTTGAAGCGCGTGCTGGAATCGTTTCCGGTGGGCGTGATTTGAGGTGGAAGCAGCGGGCGCAGATTTGGCTGCGGGTTTCAGGGCGCAGTTGCGCTTGAGTGGGAGGCGATAGGTGAGTACACAAGGCCGTCGCGTTGTCCTGGAGGTCTTATGAAGGGTCGTCTGAATTCAGCGATGATCGGGCTGGTGGTGGTCAATTTAATTGCCGCCATCGTGGTGTTTGGGCTGGCGTACATGGCCGGCGCCAAGTCAGGCGGGAAGATGCCGTGGGAGTTCGGCGCGCTGTCTTCGAGCGCGTTGTTCCTGCTGCTGGGCGCGGTTGGCGTGCTGGCGATCGGCTCATTGTTCGTGCTCTTCCGCCTCTCCAACTCGGTTTCCGAGCCGGTGAAGACGCTGACCGAGTTTGCCGAACAAGTGGGCGCCGGCGACTTCAGCGTACGCCTCTCCGAGGGCGGTAAGGACGACTTCGGCTACATCGCCGCGTACCTGAACCGGGCAGTGGCGAAAGCCGCCAAAGCGGTGGAGGACGAAGAGGCGCAGCGGGCCCTGCAGCGCTCGGTGACTGAGTTCCTAACAATTGTGAGCCAGATCGCGCGCGGCGACCTGACGTTGCGCGGCATCGTGACCAGCGATGCGCTGGGCAACGTGGTGGACTCGGTCAACTACATGCTTGACAACTTTACCCAGGTGCTGCGCCGGGTGCGCGATGCGGCCACGGACGTATCGACGAGCGCGGGCCAGATTCTGAATGCCTCCGAGGCGATGGCGAAGGGCGCGACCCAGCAGGATCACGAGATCACGAACACCTCGTCGGCGGTTGAGCAGCTGACGGTTTCCATGAAGCAGGTGAGCAACAACGCCGAAGCCAGCGCCGAAGCCGCGCGGCGCGCCCTGGACGCTGCCGAGCAGGGGAACCGCTCAGTACATGACACGCTGGAAGGAATGCAGCGCATCCGCTTCAGCGTGCAGGCGACGGCCAAGAAGATTAAGTCGCTCGGCGACCGCTCGCTGGAGATCAGCGAGATCATCAACGTGATCAACGACATCACCGAGCAGACCAACCTGCTGGCGCTCAATGCGGCGATTGAGGCGGCGCGGGCGGGCGAGGCCGGGCGAGGATTTGCCGTGGTCGCCGACGAAGTTCGCAAGCTGGCCGAACACTCGCGAACCGCGACCAAGGACATCGCGGCGTTGATCAAGGCCATCCAGGCCGAGACCAACGAAGCCGTGGTGGTGATGGAAGAGGGAACGCGCGAGGTGGAAGTGGGAGCGCGGCTGGCCGATCAGGCAGGCAAGGCGCTGGAGGCAATTTCCGCCGTGGTGCGGCAATCGGCAGAGCTGGTGCAGGAGATTTCCATGGCCAGCAAGCAGCAGGTACGCGGCACCGAGGGCGTGGCCAACGCGATGCAGATCATCTCCAGCATTACGCACCAGACCTCGCAGGGAGCGCGGCAGACGGCACGCAGCATGGAACTGATGGTAAAGATGAGCGAACAGTTGAACGAGGCGCTCGCGCAGTTCCGGGTGCAGGTGGCGGGGGCGCAGCAGCCGCCGCAGCGGAAAGAGTTGCAGGCGGGCGTTGTGCGCAAATAAGCACTACGCAAGTCAGGGGACTTGCAGGACAAGGAACAGGGATAGACGGTGCAGCAGACGGCGATGAACGAAGCGAACGTCAATCCGGTGCTGACCGACCACGAGGTGCGGGAGTTGCAACTGCTCGTCGAGCAGCGCTCCGGCATCGTGTTCGATGAGTCGCGAGAGCGCTTCCTGACCTCGCGCGTGATCGAGCATATGCAACACAAACGCCTGAGCTTCGGGGTGGAATTGCTGCGCCTGGTACGCGGCTCCAACGTGGAATACGACACCATGCTGGAGCGGCTGCTGACCCAGGAGACGCGCTTCCTGCGCTATCCGGGAATGTTTTCAGCATTCGAGCGGCATGTGGTGCCGGAGATGCACGGGCGCAAGTTCTGGGACAAAGACCGGAAGATGCGTGTGTGGAGCGCTGGCTGCGCCGGCGGCGAAGAGCCGTACTCGATCGCACTGAGCATCCGTGAGGCGGCCGGCTCCGGTACGGAACTAGACGCCAGCATCATGGCCACCGATGTCAGCCGCGAGGCGCTGGAGCGCGGCGATCGCGGTGTCTACGCCGAGCGCCTGCTGGAGAATCTCTCGCAGATGCAGATTGCCAGCTACTTTACCCGGTGCGGCGACGGCTACAAGGTGAAGCCGGTGCTGCGGGAGATGGTGCGGTTTGCGCCGATGAATCTGGCCGAGCCCGTCTACCTGGGACGCTTCGACTGCATCTTCTGCATGAATGTGTTGATTTACTTCGGGGTAGAGTTGCGCAACCGGCTCATCCGGCGCTTTTACGATAGCCTGGAGCCGGGCGGTTATCTCTTCCTTGGCCACGCCGAATCGGCGGCCAACGCTCCGGTGAAGTTCAACCAGACGATCATGAACGGGGCGCGGTTGTTGCAGAAGCCGCTCGAAGGCCTGACCCAGGCTGCGGGAGAGGGACTATGAACGGCCCCAGCCCGGAGATGATCGAGCTCTTCCTTGCCGAAGCCAGCGAGCATCTTCAGTTTCTCCGCGAGTACTCGGGCATTCTGCAGGATCCCTATCCGCTTTATGAGGACATCGAGCGCCTCTATATCTCGGCTCACGGAGTGGCCGGAACGGGCGGAACCTATGGGTACGCACTCTTCCAGGAAGTTGCGGGCAAACTGGCGCACATCTTCCAGTACGCCATGAACGCGACGATCAGCCCGGAGGCTACGACTCCGCTGGTGGAGTTTATCTACGAAGCGATCGCGGTGCTGGAGAGCGACCTGATCATGGTCGGCGCGAACGGGGCGGAATCGCTGGAGGATATTGCCTCATTCAAGAAGCGTTATCCTTTTGCCTTTCAGGGCCCGCCGCCGGTCGCGATTGACGCTCCCACCGAACAACCTCACCCGCCCCGGCCCGAGCCTGAAGCAGAGCCAGTGGTTCCGGCAACCGCGCCTGAACCTCGGGTTGCGGCACCAGCGCCGCCGGAGACCGCAGACTCCCTCGCAGCGGTTGCCGCACAGTCTGCGGCTCCTCCTGCGCTCTCTCCCGCCGCGCCATCCGTGGTTTCGTCTGAAACCGCGTCCGGAACCTCTTCCGTGGAGCAGCCCGCCGAGCCCGCCGTGGCCGTACCAGAGGCTCCGGTTGAAGTTGTCACGCCGGTGCCTGCAGATGCTCCGCCGCCTGCGCCTGCGGTTGCTCCGCCGGTTGCGTCGGCTCCGCCTGCGATCACTGCTCCGCCTGCGGTGGTCGTGCAGCCTGTGGTTGCAACGCCGCCGATTGTTGCAACGCCGCCCGTGGTTGCTGTGCAGCCTGTTGGCACTGCCGCTGCCAAGCTGCCCGCGGTGGCAAAGATTTCGATCGATAGCATTCCGGAGCTGGAGCTCGACGACAAGGTTCCGCCCGAGGTATTGGAGTTCTTCGTACCCGAGGTCGAGGAGCATCTGCAAGGGATCACCGACTGCCTGCTGGCGCTGGAGGCAAAGCCGAACGCAGAGGACATCAACCGCCTCTTCCGCTCCATTCATACCATCAAGGGTTCGGCCGCGCAGGTGGGCTGGCAGCGCATTGCCACCATCGCGCATCGCGCCGAAGATCTGATAGGACGGCTGCGCGACGGCGAGCTGAAGCCGAGCGCAACCATCATCGACCTCTGTCTTGAAACCGTCGATGTGCTCAGAAAGCTGATCTACCGGCAGTGGGAGAGCGAGGCCAGCTTCCAGAGCGCGGCGCGTACGCTGATCGCACGGCTGGAGAACGCCTCGTCTGCGGAGAGCGCGGCCGCCGACACTGCCACGGCTCCCGAAGCTGACACGGTCGCCGTCGCGGCCCCGCTCGCGGCGGATGATACGGCCACCACCGCCGAGGTTGAGAGTCCATTGCTGCCGCTGGTTGCGGCACAGAGTGCAGCGGTATTGCCGCTGGCGTCGCCGGTGGCGGAGATGAGCGCCCAGAGCGCTGCGGCGAAGGCCAGCCCAGAGCGCGCCGGGGAGTTGAAGATCGGCGAGCCGAAGTTGGGGGTGGCGGAGCCGCTGGCCGCGCCAAGTATTCCGGTTGGCATGGCGCAATCGAAATCAGTACGCATCGCACTGGAGCGCCTGGACCGCATGATGAACGCGGTGGGCGAGCTGGTCATCAATCGCACCCGAATGCTGGGAAGACTGGCGGAGCTGGAGAAGCTGGCCGAGGTACTGAATTTCTCCAAGAGCCGGATGAGCGACAAGGTCCTGGAATTTCAGGATAAGTACGAGTTCAGCCACATTAATTCCTTGCCGTTGCTCTCCTCCTGGCCGGGCGAGAGCGCGCAGATGCAGCATCCTGGCGGCTATGGCAGCGCGGCTGGCTATCGCGGCTCCGGCGGGGCGGGCTTCGGTACGTCGAGCTTCGGAGGCGGCGGTTATGAGATTGCAGGCTACGGGAGCGTGGGTCATCCGGAGTTCAGCGAGCTGGAGATGGACCGCTACGACGATTTCGGAATTCTTTCACGCTCGCTGACGGAAATTTCCGCCGACATTACGGAAGTGCTCACGCAACTGGATGGCTTTGTGCGGCGGGTGGACGGCGATATCGACGAGTTCACCAAGCTGGCGCATCGCATGCAGGACGAAATCACGCAAGCGCGCATGGTTCCCATCGGCAACCTGTTCACGCGCATTGCGCGCACCGTTCGCGATGCCGCCAAGGCGACCGGCAAACAGGTTGAGCTGACCCTTGCGGGAGCTGAAACCGAGCTCGACAACAACATCATTCAGCAGATCGCGGACCCCTTGCTGCATCTGGTCCGTAACGCCGTTGCGCACGGTATTGAGCGGGTGGATGAGCGCTATGAGGCGGGCAAGCCCGACCAGGGCAACATCGCGGTTCGCGCCTACCATAAGGGAAATCACATTTACATTGAGGTGGAAGACGATGGCCGGGGAGTGGACTTCGATCGGGTGAAGGCCACGGCGGTCGAGAGCGGAGTGCTTGCGGCCGACAAGGCCGAGAGCCTGAGCCGCCGCGAGGTGCTGGATCTGCTCTTCCGTCCGGGCTTCTCCACCGCGCCTCGCCGCACCGAACTGGCGGGCCGGGGAGTGGGGCTGGACGTGGTGCGCTCGAACGTGGCCAATCTCAACGGCGAAATTGAAATCGAGACGGAGAAGGGAATCGGCTCGCGCTTCACGCTGAAGGTTCCACTCACGCTGATTATTTCGCAGGCGCTGTTTGTGCAATGCGGCGAGCAGACATTTGCCTTTCCGCTGGGGTTTGTGGAAGAGATTCGACGGATTCGCGTCAACGAAATTGAAGAGGTTGGCGGCAAGCTCATTACCAAGGTGCGCGACGTGCTGACCGAGGTGGTGCGCTTCGACGAAGCGCTGCAGTTGCCGCGACTGGAGCCGGTCAATGGATACTTGCGCCTGGTGCTGGTGAACGTGGGCGGCAGACAGGTGGGCGTGGTGGTGGAGGAGGTTCTGCGCAAGGATGAAATCGTCATCAAGAATCTGGGCGAGTATCTGCGCAGCGTGAAGCTCTTCCCCGGCGCAACCATCGCGCCTGACGGCAGCCTGATTCTGCTGGTCGATGTCAACCGCCTGATCATGGGTGAATCGATTGAGCGGCGCCCGCTGACCACTGCGATGAACGCGGCGCGATTGTTCCTGCCGGGTGCTGCCGCGGTAGCGCGCGGCGAGATTCCCGCTGCCGCCGTGGACGCCGTGGAGAGGGAAAAACTGGTGGTGCTGGCCGACGATTCGATCAGCGTGCGCAAGTTTGTGGGACGTATGCTGGAGAAGGCAGGCTATCGCGTCAAGCTCGCTTCCGACGGCCTGGAGGCGCTGGAGATTGCAACCACCAGCAATTGCGACCTGGTGATCACCGATCTGGAGATGCCGCGCACCAACGGTTATGAATTAATGCTGCACCTGCGGCAGACGCCGGCCACAAGCAAGGTTCCCGTGATGGTGGTGACCTCGCGCGCCGGCGCCAAGCATCGCGATCGCGCACTGAAGGAAGGCGCGGCGGCGTTCATGGTCAAGCCGGTGCAGGAAGAATCTTTTATCGCGCAGGTTGTGGAGCTGATTGGGAGTTCGGGACAGAAAACGGCCTCTCCTCCCTTGGTTCAGTGAGAGAAGGATCATGACGAATGGTGAAAAAATCCGGGTGTTAGTTGCCGACGACTCGGCGTTCATGCGGAAAGTGCTGCTCAGTATTCTGGATTCCGACGGCGCATTCGAGGTTGTGGGTGAGGCGCGGGACGGGCGCGAGACGGTGGAGAAAGCCGCCAAGCTCAAGCCGCACGTCATCACCATGGACATTAACATGCCGCACATGGACGGACTGGAAGCGACGGAGATCATCATGTCCACCGAGCCGCGGCCAATCCTGATTGTCAGCTCGGATTCCAGGGACGGGGCCAAGGCGACGCTGCGTGCGCTGGAGTTGGGCGCGATCGATTTTGTAGCCAAGCCCAGCGGCGGCATCGACCTTGACATGTCCACGGTGCGCGAGGAACTGGTGTACAAGCTGCGGCTGGCCTCCAAGGTTCGTGTGGTGCGCAACCTTTTGCGCGCCGTGCCGGCCACGCCTCCGCGGACGGGCCGCTTGCCGGTCGAGTTTGCCGAAGCATTGCCGGTGAGTAAAGCTGGATTGCCGCTGGCGGTTCTGGCGGCCTCTACCGGAGGCCCTGCGACGCTGATGAAGCTGCTGCCGCAATTCGCCGAGAGCTTTCCTGGAGCGGTACTGGTAGTGCAGCACATGCCCGGAGCCTTCACCTTGCAGTTTGCCGAACAGCTTGCGGCGGTCTCGCCGCTTCCGGTGAAGCAGGCTGAGAACGGCGAGACTCTGCGTGCCGGACAGGTGTACGTCTGTCCTGGCGGAAGCCATCTGCGGGTGGTTCATCCGGGACGCGTCGAGCTCGATAGCGGCGAACGCATCGCCGGTTACCGGCCATGCATTGACGTGACCCTGGAGTCGGTGGCAGCCCTGGCGGGCTCCAATGCGGCGGTTGCCATCCTTACCGGAATGGGCAACGACGGCGCGCGCGGCGCCATGGCAATTCAGGAAAGTGGCGGGATGGTGGTGGCCCAGGACGAATTGACCTCGGTGATCTTCGGGATGCCGTCCGAGGCCATCAAGACCGGCGCCGTGGAGTATGTTCTGCCGCTGGATCAGATTGCCGGGGCAATCTCCCGGCGCGTTGCGGTTCGTTCGCGTTCGGCGCAGGCGGCAGGAGCATGACGCAGGAGAGCTTTAGCGGTGCCTTATGGCAAATGCGGTGAAAGAGAACCAACATCGTCCTTTGTATATTTCGCACACGGCCAAGCCGGCTGCGGCTACGGTGGGACCGGTGATTCTGTTTACCGCCGGCGGAGTGCGCTTTGCCGTGGAGGCCAGCGAGGTTCAGGAGATTCGCAATAGTGACGAACGTAACCAGCTCCACAAACCGAAGGGGACGGAGCTGATCGACTTCGCGCAGCGGCTCGGCCTGGGGCCCGGTATACTGGAGCGTTTCGTGGTGCTGAAGCCGGGCGAGTGTTCGCTGGGCGTGACTGAAGTCGAGCGGATGACGAGCTTGCCCAAAGTGGTAGCGTTGCCCAGGCTATTCCGCGGAGCGGAACGCCAGTGGTATCGCGGATTATTGCTGCTGGAGAATGAAGTAGTTCCGCTCGTAAGAGCGGAGTATTGGCGAAAGCCTCCGCTGCCCGTGCAGGTATCCGAGAGTGGAGTATGAATGATACGGCGCGGTTTGTGACCTTTCCCCTGGGAGCCGAGCGCTATGCGCTGGACTCCAATCAGGTGAAGGAGCTGGTCATGCCGAGCCGCGTTTACGCCTTCCCGCACACCATGCAGTCGCTGGAAGGGGTGCTGGTACGGCACGGCATGGTGATTCCGGTCTGCGATCTTCGCATGGCTTTTGGGCATGGCGGGGAACGCAACCTCTACATGATCGTGCATTGCAACTACGAGGGACGCGCTGAAACCATGGCTATTCCCGTCAGCGGCGACTGCGCGCTGGTGCAGGGCGAGCGAAGCGATGTGACGGAAGAAGTGACTTTCGTCGCTGGCCTCTTGCGTACCGGGGGCAGGACGGTTCCACTATTGGACATTGACCGAATTGTGGCACACTGCATGCAAGCAGGCATGGCGTTTGCCGGAGAGGCAAAGCGATGAGCAGCAAGACAGAGGCTCTCAATCAGCGAATCCTGGTGATTGACAGCAATGTTTTCTTTGCCCGGCGCCTGACCGAGGCACTCAAGGCGCTTGGCTTTGACGTGGTACACAGCACCCAAGCCAGTTACGCGCTCACCATGCTGGAATGGCAGGCGCCAACGGCAATTCTGTGCGCCACCAATCTGCGCGAAATGAGTGTTTTTGATCTTCCGAAGATATTGCATAACGATGCCGCCACTACGAACATTCCCATCCTCGCCATGGGCGACGGCGGAGATCAGGCATTGATGGAGGCGTTCCGCGCCGGTTGCGACGATTACATTGACCGTCGTCGCGGCCCGGAAAACATCGCCGCGCAGGTGCGAACGTTCCTGCTTAGCCGGCTGGAAGGTTTCCACCCCACGCAGATGCTGGAGTCGGAGCAGACCGTGCTGGAGGGCAGCCTCTCGCATCTTGACCTGCCCGGCGTGATTCAGATGCTAGCGCACTCGCGCCAGTCGGGGGTGCTCTATATTAATGCGGAGTCGCTCGATGGAACCATCTTCTTCAGCCGCGGGGAGGTGCTGCACGCGGAAGTGGGCGAGACCATCGGCGGCGAAGCTGTGGTTCGCATTATCAAGAATTGCAACGGCCTGGAGCGCGGCGTGTACAAGTTCGTGCCCGGCTCACTCTCCGCGACACGAACGGTCTTCCGCTCCGTGACGGAACTTATGCTGGAAGCGCTGCGCGAGATCGACGAAGAACGCGCCGCCAATAACGGAGGCTATAAATGAGCGCAAAGCCGGTGGTTTATTTCATCGACGACAGCGCAACCATGCGCGAGGTGATCAAAATCGCGTTCAACCGCGAGGAGATGGAAGTCATCACCTGTCATGATGCCAGCAGCGCCATGGACCTGATGGACCATAGCGCGCCAGACGTTGTGATCACGGATGTGATCATGCCGGGACGCGATGGCTACGAGGTCTGCCAGTACATCAAACAGCATCCGCGCTTTGCGCAAACTCCGGTGATCCTGATGTCGGGCGTGGTGAACAAGGGAGTTGCGGAGCGTGCCTTTGCAGTGCGCGCCAATGAACTCATCCGCAAGCCCTTCCAGCCGCAGGACCTGATCGCGCGCGTGCGCCATCTGCTCTCCGCTCCGGTGGAAGCCGAGCCGGACGACAACAAAACCCAGGAGGATGCAACTGCGGTGTTGAGCAGCATCTTCAGCGGTCCCATGCCGGCGCGCAGCGGTCACGGCCAGCCGCGCATTGCGTCGGGACCGGTTCCAGTGCCGCCGCGCATCGCGCCGCGTACGCCCGCGCCCTCCATCGCCTCCACCGTGGCGGCTGCGATGGCGCCGCCGGTTGTGGCGCCGCCAGTTTCCATTCCTGGCGTCCAGATCACCGGCTCGGCGCAGCTTCAAGTACCGCCGGCCCAGCCGGGACGAGTTCCCGCGCCGCCGATGCCTGGCAACAGTTCAGACGGTGGCAGAATGCGGCTGGAGATTCTGCGGCTGCACAGCCAGATCAAGAAGCTCGAACTGGAACTGGTCGCCGAACGCGAATACGCCAAGGCGCTGGAGCAGCACCTGACAACGTTGCAGGAATACGAGTAGATTGTCTTCTTATATACAAAAAAGCCCGGATCGCTCCGGGCTTTTTCTCTTGCGGCGTCTTCTAACTGCACAGAATCTCTTTGGTGCGCAGCTCCTTCACCAAATCGCGCAGTTTTGCCGCGCGCTCGAAGTCGAACTTCTTGGCGGCCTCGCGCATATCTTCTTCCATCTTCGTCAGGAAGGCGTCGAGCTGCTCCTGCGACTTGAATTCCGGCACGCCATCGTCCTCAATCGGCACGTCGGCGTAGTCGGCGGCGATCACGTGCGCCAGCGACATATCGGCCGCTCGCCCTACGCTCTGCGGCGTGATGCCGTTCTCGATGTTGTAGGCTTCCTGCTTTGCCCTGCGGCGGTCGGTCTCGCCGATGGCCCGCTTCATCGAGTCGGTCATGCGGTCGCCATAGAGAATCGCGCGGCCTTCGATGTGGCGCGCGCAGCGGCCAATGGTCTGGATCAGCGAGCCCGCCGAGCGCAAAAAGCCCTCCTTGTCGGCGTCCAGAATCGCCACCAGCGAAACCTCGGGCAGGTCCAGCCCCTCGCGCAATAGATTGATACCTATCAATACATCGAACTCGCCCTTGCGCAGGTCGCGCAGAATGTTGATGCGCTCCAGGGTCTCGATCTCCGAATGCATGTAGCGGCAGCGCACGCCGACCTCGGCGTAGTATTCGGCCAGGTCCTCGGCCATGCGCTTGGTCAGCGTTGTTACCAGCACGCGCTCGCCCCGCTCCACGCGCAGGCGAATCTCATGCAGCAGGTCGTCGATCTGGCCCTTCACGGGACGCACTTCGACCTGCGGATCGACCAGCCCGGTGGGGCGTATGATCTGCTCCACCACCACGCCCGCCGATTTCGTCAGCTCGTACGGTCCCGGCGTGGCGCTTACGTAGATTGCCTGGTTGACGCGTGCCTCAAACTCCTCGAAGGTGAGCGGGCGGTTGTCCAGCGCGCTGGGCAGGCGGAAGCCGTAGTCGATCAGGTTCTGCTTGCGTGAGCGGTCGCCGTTAAACATGCCGCGCACCTGTGGCGCGGTCTGGTGAGACTCGTCCATGAAGAGCAGGAAGTCGCGCGGAACGTAGTCCAGCAGCGTCGGCGGAGGCTCGCCCGGCAGCCGCCCGGTGAAGTGGCGCGAGTAGTTCTCGATGCCGTGGCAGTAGCCCATCTCCTTGATCATCTCCAGGTCAAAGCGGGTGCGCTGGTGGATGCGCTGCGCCTCCACGATGCGCCCCTGATTTTCCAGCTCCTTTTCCCACCACAACATCTCCTGCACAATCGAATCCACCGCCGCGCTGCGTGTTTCCGGCAGCATCACGTAGTGCGATTTGGGATAGATCGGCAGGCGCTGATACTTCTGCTTCACGGTGCCGAAGAGCGGGTCGATCTGCGAGAGCCCTTCGACCTCGTCGCCCCAGAGTTCGATGCGGTAGGCGTTGTCGTCGTAGGTTGGATAAACCTCGATGACGTCGCCGCGCACCCGGAAGGTTCCGCGCTTGAAGTCGGCGTCGGTGCGCTCGTAGAGAATCTCAACCAGCTTGCTGGTGATCTCCTTGCGCGAGATCTTCTGCCCCTTTTCGAGGAAGAGCAGCATTCCGTAATAGGCTTCCGGCGAGCCAAGCCCGTAGATGCAGCTTACCGAGGCGACGATGATGCAGTCGCGGCGCTCGAAGAGCGAGCGGGTGGCCGAGAGCCGCAGCTTGTCCAGCTCATCATTGACCGTCGATTCCTTCTCGATGTAAATATCGCCCGCCGGAATGTAGGCCTCCGGCTGGTAGTAGTCGTAGTAGGAGACGAAGTACTCGACGGCGTTATTCGGGAAGAAGCTTTTGAACTCGTGATAAAGCTGCGCCGCCAGCGTCTTGTTGTGCGCCATGACGAGCGCCGGGCGCTGCATCTCCTCGATGACCTTGGCCATCGTAAAAGTCTTGCCGGAGCCGGTGACGCCGAGCAGCACCTGGTGCTTTTCGCCCTCGCGCAGCCCGCGCGTAAGCTGCTCGATGGCCGAAGCCTGATCGCCCTGCGGCTTGTAGTGGCTATGAACCTTCAATTCCATGAGGCAGCGGTCCCCACTCCGCGCAATGCTCCGGACGCCTCTCAAAGAGCGAGGGCGGGCGCTGAGCAACTCTTGATTATATCGCGAGGCGAAGAGGCGGCGAAAGCGTCAGAGGCTTCGCAGCAGGGAGAAGCAGCACCTCGCTTCGGAGGTCAGCACCAGGATGAAATGCATGTTTACCGCGAGGAAGACCGGTCGGGCTGGCAGTTGACCTACTTCGGACGCCTGAAGGCTTTTGACGAGGCTCTGACAATTGTGGGAGAGGCCGAGGCACTGCGCCCCGGCCTGACGAAGCAGTTAGCGGTAATCATGAGCGATTCTAATAATCTCCCCCGCTTGCGGAGATGGACCTTTTGCAGGCGCATTTTGTGCGAACACAAGGGCGCGCCGATGCGGTGTCTGGCCACGAGCGGGGGAGAAGCCTTACATTGAAGAACTGTTGGTGAGACCTATGATTATCACCAGTCCACCCCACCTCCCCAGCGACGATTACTGATGGTGTGTGGTTGTATCAGTCGTTGTTGTGGTGTCTCTCTGCACGTCATCGTGCCGTGGCTCGGTGGTCGTGGTTGTTTTTTCGCTCTTCTTCACTTTCTTGTGGTGGTTTTTGTACTTTGTTTTAGTCTCAGTCGTCTGAGTAGTTTCGGGCTGTCGCGGTATATCTTGCGATGTCGTCGTGGTGCTGCTGGATTGTGTGCTGCTCTGTGCCATTACTGGAAGGGACAGGGCGAGGATAATGATCAATCCCAGAATGGTAGTAAATAGCTTCGTCGACTTCATTCAGTTCTCCTTTGTTAAAGGAGGATGGTATTGCCCCCGTCACCCCTAATCTGTACAAAGTTGCTCACAGCGCCAATTATTCGAGAGAAAACCACGAGTTCAGTCCAGAGGCGGGCAAACGATCTGCTTGTGGGTCGCGCCGGCTCAAAGCAAAGCGCCGCAACTCTCAATGAGTGTGCGGCGCTATGATTTGCGGTAGTGCGGTGCAGCTTCAGTGCTTGACTGAGCCGTGCATCCCCGCCTCGTAACTGCGGCGGTCAAGGCGCGGCAAAGCGCGGGCAATCTTGCCGGGAAAGAGCGGGTAATGCCGTGCAGTCACCAGGTATTCCGGCACGCACCACACGTCCTCTTCGCTCGTCATCCAGTGCTGGCGGTCAAAGCGTGCCAGGTTCACCGGCCCCGAGTAGCCACGCAGGGTGCGTTCGCGGCGCAGGTTGTAGTAGTGCTCAAAGTAGCTGAGCGCAAGCTCGCGCAGGGTGCGGTAGATGGGCGCGCGAAAGCGGAGTCCCGCATAGTTCGACTTGGCAATGCCTCCCCAGAGACCATGCTCACGGTATAGCGCCACCACGTGGTCATCGTCGCGAACCGCTTCCAGGTCCATCACCAGCGGAGGATAGCCGTTCATGCGCAGGGCGGCGGCAGCCAGCAGCGCGCCTTCCAGGCAGTGACCGGCGCACTCGCGAAGCACGCGCCTCGGAGACCATGCGGTATCCGCATACTGGTAGCGAAGCGAGTCGAGGAACTTCTGAATCTTCGCCGGAGTGTTCAGCGAGCGCAGCTTACGCAGCTCCGCCGGAGAAAAAACGCTGTCAGCAATGCTGATTCCGCGAGAGTCACCCTTGCTGCGTGCAGCGGCTTTCTTTGCCAATGCCTTCCTCTCGATCCCTCTCACACGGCGGTCAGACGGAAGCAACGCGCCACCACTGTGCCAACCGCTGCGGTTGGGATTGCCCGGCGCCTCCCTCGTCTTTACTGCACAGGCTTGGCAGGAACCTCCCAGACGCCGGTGGTCAGGTATTCGTGGATGGATGCGGCGGCCTTGCGTCCTGCGCCCATGGCGAGGATGACGGTTGCGCCGCCGGTCACGATGTCGCCTCCGGCGAAGACGCCGCGCTTGGAGGTGCGGGTACTTTCCTCGTCGATCACGATGTAGTTGCGCTTGGTGACCTTCAGGTCCGGCGTGGTGCTCTGGATCAGAGGATTGGCCGTGGTGCCGACGCCGATAATGATCAGGTTCGCGGGCAGAATAAAGTCCGAGCCTTTGATCTCCACCGGGCTGCGGCGGCCGCTTGCATCCGGCTCTCCCAGCTCCATGCGCACGCAGCGCGCTCCGGTCAGCCAGCCTTTTTCGTCGCCCAGCAGCTCCTCCGGATTGGTCAGCATGCGGAACTGCACGCCTTCCTGCTTGGCGTGGTGTACCTCTTCGAGACGCGCCGGCATCTCCTGCTCGGAGCGACGGTAGACCAGGGTTGCGGATTTTGCGCCCAGCCGCCGCGCAGTGCGTACGGCGTCCATGGCGGTGTTGCCGCCGCCGACGACGATCACGTCGCGGTCGCGGCAGTCATATACCGGCTCATCGGCTTCGGGAAACTTGTAGGCGCGCATCAGGTTCACGCGGGTCAGAAATTCGTTCGCCGAGTAAACCCCGTTGAGGTGTTCGCCTGGAACTCCGAGGAACTTGGGCAATCCCGCGCCAGTGGCGACAAAGACTGCGTCGAAGTTCTCGTCCTGCATCAGTTCGTCAATGGTCACGCTCTTGCCGACGACGACATTGGTTTCAAATTCCACGCCCATCTTGCGCAGGTTGTCCACCTCGCCCTTCACGATGACCTTGGGCAGGCGGAACTCCGGGATGCCGTAGACGAGCACGCCGCCAAGCTCATGCAGCGCCTCAAAGACGCGCACGCGGTGACCCTTCTGGATCAGGTCTCCTGCGGCGGAGAGGCCGGCCGGACCGCTGCCGACGATGGCAACGCTCTTGCCTGTGGGAGGAGCGATCTCAGGCAGGCCAAGCTGTCCGCTGGCGCGCTCGTAGTCGGCGATGAAGCGTTCAAGGTTGCCGATAGCGATCGAGTCGCCCTTTTTACCCAGCACACAACCGCCCTCGCACTGGGTCTCCTGCGGGCAAACCCGGCCGGTGATGGCGGGCAGCGCATTGTCTTCGCGCATCTTTGCCGCTGCCGCCAAAAACTCGCCAGCGTAGATCAGGTCCACAACCTCGCGAATCTTTACTCCGACCGGGCAATCCAGCACGCAGCCGGGCTTGGCGCAGCCGATGCAGCGCGTGGCTTCGATGCGCGCGTCCAGCTCGGAAATACCCTGGTTCACCTCTTCAAAGTTGTGGCTGCGAAGCTCCGCATCCTGCTCCGGCATGTGGGTGCGCGCAATCTTCATCCGCTCGCGATTGGGCAGAGTGTTTTTCTCAGTCATTGTGCGCCTCCTGGTCGGCGAACTGCGCCCGGACTTGAGCCAGTTCCGTCTCCTTGTTTTCCTCAAAGCGCTTGAGCGATTCGCATTCTTTGTCGCGATACATGGCGTTGCGCTGCATCAGCACTTCAAAGTTCACCGTGGAAGCGTCAAACTCCGGGCCATCCACGCAGGCGAACTTGGTGCCATTCCCCACCAGCACGCGGCAGCCACCGCACATGCCCGTACCGTCCACCATGATCGAGTTCAAACTTACCATGGTCTTGATGCCCAGCGGCGCGGTTACCTGCGCCACGGCGCGCATCATGGGCACCGGACCAACCGCCAGGATAAAGTCGATCTTGCGTCCGGCGGCGATCAGGTCGTTGAGCTTCTTGGTGACAAGCCCTTGTTCGCCGTAGCTGCCGTCGTCGGTCATGATGTAAGTCTCATTGCTGGCCTGGCGCACTTCATCTTCAAACACAACCATTTCGGTATTGCGTGCGCCCTCGATGAAGACCACGTGATTGCCCGCCTGCTTCAGAGCGTTGGACGTGGGCAGTGCCATGGCCGTGCCCACGCTGCCGGCAAGAATTGCAACCGTACCGAAGTTTGCGATCTCAGAGGGATGGCCGAGCGGGCCAACGATGTCCCGAATGTAGTCGCCGGTTTCCAGCAGGTTCAGCAGCGAGGTGGTTTTGCCGATCGACTGGGCGACGATGGTAATCGTCCCGGCCACCGGGTCGGAAGCCTTGATCGTCAACGGAATGCGCTCGCCATTCTCATGCAGCCGAAGAATGATGAACTGTCCCGGTTTCTGCTTGTGCGCGATGCGCGGCGCCTCGATGACGAACTGCTTGATCTTGAAGCCGACACTGCGGGCTTCCACAATCTTGTACATGGCTTTACTCCATAATATCCAGAGTTAGAAACTGATGAACTCCGCGGCCAGAACTGGCGTTCTGGAGCGGCGACCCAATGGGTAGGATATATAGAAAGGTTACTGAAAATCGCCGCATTCGTCCAGCAATGATCCGCACGCAGGGCAAAGTAAATTACCGGGGAGATAGGCGCGGCGGATTAATGTCCCTCGTGGCAGTTCCATCAAATGCAAATCGGTCGGGAGCATTTTGCGCCGGCTAAAACATTTCGCTATTGCAAAAAAAGAAGGCCTGACGTTCTGCCATGCCAGGCCTGGGTCTTCACGGTTTTCAGTTCACAGCCACACGGCCGACAAGGACCTGCTCCGGAGCATCGATTTCAGTATCCGGAACCTTGAACTTCATCTTCAGGCTTTCGATTTCGAACTTGCCGTTCAGGCCCGCGAGAAAGCTTAGTCTGTACTGATTCTGCAGGCGGCGGGTGAGGTTCTTAAAATACGGCTCGAAAGAAACCGGATTGACAGTTCCCGACCAGTAATTGTAGCCGCCCGTCGCCTGAGTCACTTCGCTCAGGTAGTTCTGACCGGCGCTGAGCGCACGGTCGCGGAAGCCATTACCGCGCCAGAAGATGGAGTAGACGACCAGGCCCGCGCGAACTGAATCGGCGATTGCAGTCTGGACGTAAGGATCCGAGGGATCGTAGCGCAAGTCGTAGTTATCGACGCCGCTGGTCACCATCACCACCGCACGCCTCGCTTTGCGATCCTCGGAAGGCCAGTGTTTTGCAAGCTCGGAGAGGCAGAAGTAAGGGCTGGCATTTGAGCCACGAATACCTGCGGGTAAATGAAGCCCGCGCAGCACCAGTGTGTGGTCTGTGGAGAGTGGACCAGTCAGAATGGCGCGTCCAGAATCCATATACGCGATGGTGCTCTTCGCATTCGGTGGGAGGCTCTGGATAAAGTGCGTCATGTCGTCCAACTGCGTTCCGAGACTGGTGCCGGCCGAACCGTCGATCAATAACACCAGTTCCACGCTGTCTTCAGGGCCCTGAAGTGGCACCCAGTTGGTAACGGTGGACTGTTTCCCGTTCACCGCTATCTTCAGATCCTGTTGGGAGACGCTCGCCGGAGCCTCGCCGCGATGTTTGGCGAGAACCGTGACGACGACCTGTCCCCACCCTTGCTGATTGTTGTCCTGCGCAAACAGCGGCGTAGCCAAGAGCAGCGTCCCAACGGCAATCCACAAGACGATTCTCAATCTACTCATACGACTCGCTCCCTTCGAGGGGCGAAGACAGCTCGCAACTCTTCTGTCAGTCAAGTCACTGCGGCAGATTGCAAGACGCGTGGCCGAGGAGGCCCTCTTTATTTAGTATCCCTATTTAGTATCCCTCAAGCAAACGTTTGTTCCGTTTCTTGAATGTGAAACCAACCTAATTATGATGCATTTCAGAACCAGCGATCAGCAACAACCGTGCTTGCTTTGGACGATTGTCAAACAAATACGGATTTGTGTCCACCAGCGGGCTCCTACGTCCCACTGCCATCCGTCAGTCCCAGAACCTCCAGCAACTCGCCGGGCCGGTCGATCAGCACATCTGGCGGGTGGATGGCAAGCGACTCCGGTGAAAGGCCGTAGGTGACTCCGACGGAGAACATTCCCGCGTTGTTCGCCGTGAGCACGTCATTCTGCGAGTCGCCGATCATGATGGTCTGGTTTGGCTGGACAGCGAGATCCTCAAGCAGCACGCGCGCGCCGTGCGGATCGGGCTTCTTGGTCGGGAAGCTGTTGCCGCCGTATATCCGGCTCATGTATGGAGACAGTTGCAGACCCTCGCAGATCGCGCGCGAAACCCCAACCGGCTTGTTGGTCAGCACCGCCATCTGCATCGTGCTGCGCTCGCGGATTGCCCTCAGCGTGTCCATTACCCCCGGATAGACGAGGGTGTGGTCCAGCTTGTGCTCGCGATAGTAAGCCATGAAGTATTCGAGTGCGCCTTTTGCAAACTTTTCGTCCAGCGGATCTCCCAGGGCGCGGCGCACCAGCATGGGCGCGCCGTCGCCAATGTAGCTGGCGACTACCTCGATTGGCAGTTCGGAACCCTTGAAATGGCGCAGCATGGCGTTGACGGCATGGGCGAGGTCCAGTTCGCTGTCCACCAGCGTACCGTCCAGATCCCAGAGAAGCAGTTTTATCTGTGTAGCAGGAATCGGCAGCCTGATCTGAATCATCTTAAGTCGTAGTATATTCGCCGTGCGGCGGCCTCGTCTGGCGGCGCCTCGGTGACGGTTACAATTATGCGTTCAGCGGCGGCCCTTTGCGTCCATTCGGAGCGGCCGTCATCTTGATCGAGGAAAGCGCGCATGGCGTCAAAAGTTATGCAGAATGAGCTGGCAGTCACGGCGGAAAAGAGCTACGAGGGGCTGGTTCCGCAGCAGTTGCTGGACATTTACCGCCTGATGTATCTCTCGCGGCGCATTGACGACCGCGAGGTTCTGCTCAAACGCCAGCAGAAGATCTACTTTCAGATCTCCTGCGCGGGCCATGAGGCGCTGCTGCTGGCGGCCGCGGCCAACCTGCGTTCCGGCTACGATTGGTTTTTCCCCTACTATCGCGATCGCGCGCTCTGCCTTGCCCTCGGCGTCACCCCGGAAGCCATGCTTCTGCAATCGGTTGGCGCCGCCGCCGATCCGGCCTCCGGTGGCCGCCAGATGCCCTCGCACTGGGGCAGCCGGCCACACAATATCTTCACCACCTCATCGCCAACGGGGACTCAATTTCTGCAAGCCGTGGGCTGTGCCGAAGCAGGCCGCTACTTCAACCAGCACCCGGCGGCAGATGCCAAGGTCAGCGGAGACTACCGCGAGTTCAAGGATGTGCAGCATCACCCCGACGAGATCACCTACGTCTCCTCCGGAGAAGGTACCACCTCGCAGGGCGAATTCTGGGAGTCGCTGAACACTGCCTCCATCCGTAAGCTGCCGGTCCTCTATGTGATAGAGGACAATGGCTACGCCATCTCGGTCCCGGTCCGCTTCCAGACTCCCGGCGGCAACGTCAGTCGCCTGGTGGCAAATTTCCCGAACTTCCACTTTGAGGAATGCGACGGCACGGATTTGCTGGAAAGTTTTGCCGCCATGCGCCGCGCGGTGGAGTACATTCGCTCCGGCAACGGGCCTGCGCTGGTGCATGGCCACGTCATCCGACCTTACTCCCATTCGCTCTCCGACGACGAGAAGCTCTACCGTCCCGAGAGCGAGCGCAAGCAGGATGCCGAGCGCGATCCGATAGCGCGCCTGAACCGCTTCCTGATCGCCGAGGGGATTCTCGACGCCGCCGCCGTGCAGAAGCTGCACCGCGAAGTGGATGCCGAGGTGCAAGCCGCCGCCGATGCCGCGCTTGACGCAGCCTATCCGGAGACCTCCAGCTACGCCCTGCACGTCTATTCGGAGCATCTCAAGCCCACCGCGAAGCCCTTCGATTCTCCAGCGCTCTTCGAGGGCGTGGACCGCACCATGGCAGATCAGATCAACAAGTGCTTGCGCGATGAGTTGCAGCGCGACGAGCGCGTCGTGATCTTTGGCGAAGACGTAGCCGACTGCTCCGAGATCGTGTATCTGGAAGACAAGAAGGTGAAGGGCAAGGGCGGAGTATTCAAGCTCACCAGCGGTTTGCAGCGCACCTTCGGTCCGGAGCGTGTCTTCAATTCGCCGCTCGCCGAAGCCAACATTGTGGGCCGAGCCGTCGGCATGGCCGTACGCGGACTCAAGCCGGTGGTGGAGATTCAGTTCTTCGATTACATCTGGCCGGCCATGCACCAGCTTCGCAATGAGCTGCCGCTGATCCGCTGGCGCTCCAACGATACATTCTCCTGCCCGGCCGTGGTTCGTGTCGCCATCGGAGGCTATCTCACCGGCGGCGCCGTCTATCATTCGCAGTGCGGCGAGAGCATCTTTACCCACACGCCCGGCATGCACGTGGTCTTTCCCTCCAACGCGCTGGATGCCGCGGGGCTGCTGCGCACGGCGATCCGCTGCGACGATCCGGTGCTCTTCCTCGAACACAAGCGTCTTTATCGCGAGCCCTTCGGACGCGCGCCCTATCCCGGTCCGGAGTACATGATTCCCTTTGGCAAGGCTCGCATCTGGAAAGAGGGGAGCGATGTAACGGTCGTCACCTACGGAGCCACCGTTCCGCGCGCCCTGCAGGCCGCGCAGCGGCTGGAGCGCGAGCGTGGAATCGACGTGGAGGTACTCGACCTGCGCACCCTGAACCCGTACGACTTTGAGGCCATCGCCGCCTCGGTCAGCAAGACCAGCCGGGTGCTGATCGTTCACGAAGACATGCTGAGCTGGGGCTACGGCGCTGAGATCGCCGCCCGCATCGCCAGTGAACTCTTTGACAAGCTGGACGCGCCAGTCTCGCGCCTCGCCGCCAAAGATACCTTCGTCGCCTACCAGCCGCTGCTGGAAGACGTAATCCTGCCGCAAACCGACGACATCTTTGCGGCCATCCAGAAGCTAAGCGCGTATTAGCTTAGGTTGTTACGGTGCCTCTTACCTCTTGTGCAGATAGATGCTGCCGTTCACGGCTTCCAGTTCGATCGTCGCGCCACCAGAGCCGAGCGTGGAATCCAAAGTCGCTCCCGGTGCATACTTTGATTTCTCCACCGGCAAGGCAAGATCGGAGTGGATATCTCCATTCACGGTGGAGGCTTTCATGCGCGCGTTGGCGGAGGCAGAAAGACTCAGCGCAACACTACCGTTCACCACGCTCAGCTTCACCCGGTTTTTTCCGGCGTTACTCAGCGATGCTTTCACGTCACCATTCACTGAACTAAGCTCGAGTTCATCGGCGGCGTTCCACACCTCTGCCGTGCCGTTCACCGTCGAGGCCTGAATGCGCCCGCGCGGGCCGTCGATGTGGATTCCGCCATTCACCGTTTCCGCCGAAAACACGCGCGCGTCCCTGGGCAGGTGGATGGTGTACTCGACCTTCGCCGGATTGTTGTTGGCGTGATCCGGATACTTGGTCTGCACGTCCACCGAGTGGCCGCTGCCGGCAACTTCGATCCGGGCCTCGCCCAGTTTTTTCTCCGAGTCGGCGATCTTCACCGCGTCGATCTGAACTTCGTTCTTGTCCCAGGCGGAGATGGTGACGCTGCCGTTGACGTTTTTCAGCGAGAACTCTCCATTGGCCTCCATCGGCACGCTCTTGTGGAACTCCTCGCGCACCTCTGCCCAGGCGGGCAGAGCGGCGAATGCAACCGCGAGCAGCGGTGCAAGCAGCGCCATCTTTTTTCGAGTCAGCATCTTTGTCTCTCCCTGCCGTATGCATAGCGTTTGTCCGCCCGTGGTACATGATCGGCACTTCATAAATACGTGTACTGGTTCCGGAAAGTTTCACGGGAGGATCTCTTTCCGTAATCCTGATCCGTTCCAAGATGCACAATTCTAACGGTACTTTGCCCGCAATATTCTGCCTGCGATCTATCTCAGGATCGAACGGCCACGGTCTGCGCCTAAAAGACCTCGCTCAGCAACTGGAAGCGTTCCAGCGTCAGCAGTTTCTGCGGCTCCGGCGCGCTGCAAAGTTCCGCGTGCTCCAGAATCCATGTATCCGCGTGCGGAATAAACACCGCGTTCAACCCTGCGGCGATCGCCGGATTGATGTCCGACTTCGGGCTGTTGCCGACCATCCAGGTCGTCCTCCGCTCCAGCCCATATTTTTCGACGATGGCGTGATAGCTCTCCGCATTCTTCTCCGCCACCACCTCCACGGCCTCGAAGTAAGGCTTCAGCCCGCTGCGCTCCACCTTGCCCGTCTGCTCGCGCACGTTGCCCTTGGTCACCAGCAGCAGCCGATGTCGGAGGCGCAGCTCATCCAGAGTCGGCCCAACTTGCTTCAGCAACTCGATGGGCTGTTCTGCGATGGCCTCGGCAATGCCGTGAATGGCCTCATGCAGCGCTGGCGTTAGCGGCTCCACGGAGAGCCGCTCGAAGGTTCCTACCAGCGCCGCCGCAAAGCTGTGCAGTCCGTAGCCCAGCTTCACGATGTTTTCATGCTCCACCTCGTTCAGCTTCCGCCGCACCTCGGCGGCGCTGAAGTGCCGGTGATTGAGGAAGGAGATAAAATTTGCAATCGCACGCTCAAAGTAAATATTGTTTTCCCACAGCGTGTCATCGGCATCGATCATCAACGTCTGGCGTCGGCTCTTCCATGCAGCGCTCATCGGCATACGGAAACAGTGTAAAGGATTGCTGTGCGGAAGACGATGCGGATGGGTGTGCGGAAAACGATGTCGAAGCCGCGCGAATGAAAACTTCTCCAGTTGCTACAATCTTACTGAAGGAAATGTGGCTCATCGTGCAATCTGCTCTCTTCTCCGCTGCTCTTGCCGTGTTGTTGCTCTGTGCTCCTGCCCTGTCCCAGTCGCGCAGGAATTTTCCCATCGGAGGCTCGGCTCCCAGCGGAGCGCAGCTCAAGGCTCCTGCCGATCTTGCCGGCCGCATCGCGCGATGGCGGACTGTGGAAATGCCGTTTATCACCCACGGGCTCACCCCGCGCGAGGTCAAAATGATCGGCAAGTTGGTGGAGGCCGCGCGCCAACTCGACTCCATCTACTGGCGGCAAAGCGATCCCTACGCGCTCACCTTGCAGGCGCAGCTCAAAGCCTCCAGCGCGGTGCGCGACCGGCAGATCCTGCGCTATCTCTTCATCAACGGCGGCCAGTACGATCTGCTCGACGGCAATCGCAGCTTTATCACCAACGAACCTACGCCCGCCGGACGCGCCCTCTATCCCGCCCACGCCACGCGCCAGAGCGTCGAGCGTTACGCCCAGGCTCATCCCGGCTCGCGCGCCGAACTCTACAGCCCTTACACGCTGGTGCGCGAGATGGGATCGGAACTGGTGGGCCTCTCCTACCACTCGGCCTTCCGCACCCAGCTTCTGGAGGCGGCAAAGGACCTGCGCGAAGCCGCCGCGCTCAGCGACGATGACGCGTTTGCCGGCTTCCTGCGCTCCCGCTCCGATGCCCTGCTCAGCGATGACTATTACAAAAGCGATCTGCTCTGGCTTGATCTGAAGTCGCCGAAGATTGACCTGATTTTTGCGCCCGGCCTGGTCTATCTCGATCAGCTTCTCGGAGTTAAGACCTCCTACGGCGCGGCCATTCTGATTCGCAACGAAACGGAGAGCCGCAACATCGAGCGCTTTCAGCAATACATCCCGCAGCTTCAGATGTCGCTTCCGCTCAATGCCCTCGATAAGCCGGAAAAGCGCGGCCAGCCCCAGCCGATGGAGGTCGTCGATTCGCCCTTCCGCACCGGAGATTTTCTCCACGGCTATCAGGCGGTTGCCGCCAGTCTTCCGATCGATCCGCGCATCCACACGGAAAAAGGCACCAAGAAAATTTTCTTCAAGAACTTCCTCGACGCGCGCGTCAACCACGTCATCCTGCCGCTGGCGCGCAAGATGATGGAGCCATCGCAGTCCAGCCTGCCCACCGCCAGTGGCTATCTCACCATGGTCGTCCTGCACGAGATCAGTCATGATCTCGGTCCCACCTCGGCCCGTGTCGGCGGCAAGCGAGTCTCGATCCGTGAGTCGCTCGGCCCCATCTACTCCGCCCTCGAAGAGGCCAAGGCCGATGTAACGGGCATGTACTGCCTGCGCTGGCTTATCGCGCACAATGCACTTCCCGCCGGGCGCGAGCAGGAGTTTGACGCCTCCTATCTCGCCGGCATTCTGCGCTCGGTGCGCTTTGGCGCCGCTGAAGCCCACGGTCGCGCCCAGCTTATGGAGTTCAACTACCTTCTCGATCAGGGTGCAATCGTGCCTCATGCCGGAACTCTCAGCCGTGGCACCGCTCGTGTAGTCTTTGCCCTCGATTTCGACAAATTTCCTGCCGCCATCGAGTCGTTAACCAAAAAATTGCTGGAGATCGAGGCCACCGGCGACCGCCTCCGAGCCGAGCAGTGGTTCACCCGCTACGGCAGCGTGCCGCCCGCCCTGCAATCCGCGCTCGATTCAACCAGAGACGTTCCCGTGGACATCTTTCCAAAGTTTTCCTGGGATGTGCCGGTGAAGTAGGCTCTCTGAAGCAGGCAATGTGAAGTGAGCAAGAAAAGCTCCGCGCCTCCCGCGGAGCCTTGCATTTCTCTTGTGTCCCGCACTTGCGCTCTTCGGCAAACCCGGGTCAACTCTATCCCTTGTTCGCCGCAGCCTATGCGCTTACCCACTCCAGATTGACCGCAGGCGAGATAATGCCTTTTTCGTGACCCATGTTGAGCAGCTTCGCCACGGCTTCGCGCCCATCGACTCCGTAGTCCAGGGTGCGCTCGTTCACATACATGCCCACAAACTTATCGGTGTCTCCGGCGTCCAGGTCGCGGGCAAACTGCATGGCGTACTGGAGCGCCTGCTCGCGGTTGTCCAGCGCGTGCTGGATGCTGTCGCGCAGCGCCTTGCAAACCTTGGCAATCGTCTCCTGCCCCAGGTCCTTGCGGATTGCGTTGGCGCCCAGGGGAAGCGGCAGGCCGGTCAACTCACGCCACCACTTGCCCAGGTCGAGAATACGGTTCAGTCCGCACTTGTCATAGGTAAGCTGGCCCTCGTGGATGATCAACCCGGCATCATACTTGCCTTCCAGCACGCCGGGAATGATCTTGTCGAAGGGCACCACCTCGGTCTGAATCTCCGGGGCAAAGAGCCTGAGCGCCAGAACGGCAGTGGTCAGCGTGCCGGGGATGGCGATTTTAAGCTTCTTCACCTCGTCCGGTGTGTAGCCTCTTGAGGCGACGATCATTGGGCCGTAGCCGTCGCCCACGCTGCCGCCGCTGGGCATCAGCGCGTACCGCTCCTGCAGATACGGATAAGCGTGGAACGAGATTGCCGTCACCTCGTAGTAGGCCTCCGCAATTGCCTTAAGATTCAGCGTTTCAATGTCGCAAAGAACATGGGTAAACTTGAGTCCGGGCACGCGGACCTTGTTGGTCGCCAGTCCATAGAACATGAACGCGTCGTCCGAATCCGGACTGTGCGCAATTTTGATTTCAATTGCTTCAGGACCGCTGCTCATAAACCTTTTCCGGGGCCTCAAGACTGCCCATAAGTATGCGAATGACATGCCTTCCTGGCGAGCCAGTGCGGCGCAAAACCTCAACCCCTCGCGAACCCGCGTTGGGTTCGCCGCAACCATCGCCCGGAGCGGCTACGGCAAGCTCTCCTGGTTGCTCTCCTGCACTGCCTCCACGGAACTGCGAGTCTGCGCCCGCCGCGACTTGAAGTGCCACCAGACGCGCACGAACACGGCTATCGCCACTGCCACCAGAGCCACTGACGACAATACCAGGATCGCAAAAAGAAGCTTGATGATCACAGAGCTTTAGCATAGCAGAGTGGAGGCAACGCGTCCGAGCTTTCGCGCCTCTGCCGTCTCTTTCAATCAGTTAGGGATTATTATGGGATTTTGACAAAGTTGAGCCGCCCGCGGTAGTTCGTGGGGCGCACAACCAGACTGAAGTCAATTTCAATTCGATCCGATCGCCGGCGGCCGGAATCAGAGCCGATCTATGCCGATGGCGCCCGCACTCCGCCGCTTGCACTACCCATCACAAGCTCCTAGCCCGTTTACACCAGCAACTCGGGAACTTCCAATACGCCCTGATTGAATGCTCGGGCAAAAGCGTCAACCACCAGTGGATCAAAATCAGTCCCTGCCTTATTGACGATATAGTCCCGTGCCTCGAACGTGGGCATTGCCTTCCGGTATGGGCGGTCACTGGTGAGTGCATCGTAGACGTCGGCCACCGCGATGATCCGCGACCCCAGTGGCATTGCCTTTCCGGCCACCATAGGCTCTCCCGTGCCGTCGAACCGGTCATGATGCGCCAGAATCATTGGCACCACGCGCCGCAGAGAACCCTTGGCCAATTCGATAAGCTCCCCACCCCGGTTCACATGTTGCGACATCTCGCTACGCTCATCTTCGGTAAGCGCGGCGCTCTTGTATAGAACCCGGCGGCTGACTTCGAGTTTGCCGATGTCGTGCAGCAAAGCAGCCGTCCGGACATCCTCGATGAATTCCGCCGAAGATCCCATATCGTGCGCGATCTGAGTTGCATAGACGGACACACGGTAGGAATGATTTTGCGTGTAGCTGTCCTTGGAAACGAAATGGCACAGGATATTCAGCACGCCATCGTAAGTCTCTCGCAGTTCATTCAGCTGCCTCGACTTATGTTCGTGCAGCGTTCCCATTGCGTAGGCGGTAATCAACAGGATGCCTGCCCAGATCGTGAAATCCAGCCATTTCTGCAGCGGATCCACGCGCTCCTGAAGAACGTAAGGGTTGAATTGCAGCACGATCAAAACGATCAGGGCGCAGGCCACGGCGGTCAATACCGCATGTCTCCGGCCATAAAAATAGGCCGAAAATAGTACGGGCAGACCGTAGAATCCCAGAAGCACACGATGAGAAGCCAATACGAAGTTGAGCACTCCGGCGATCACAAAGATGGACAGCAGCAGCCACAGTTCTTTATTAACTTCGAGAATCCTGTCTAGTGTCTTCAATCGAGCCTCCACCCTCTTTCTGATCCACCAAATGAACTATCTCGTACCAGCTCGATGATCGCAAGTGACTACTGTAATCACCCCGCAGTTTCCGCTCCCTTCGCCGCCGGCTGACGGAGGCCGAAAGCCAACCTTTCCCGCAGCCGCCTGCAACTTCCTTCAAACCGCGATTGAGGTCTTCCAGACTGGTGGGGCCCTCCCCGTTTTTTCCGCCAGAACTTCTCCCGTCCGGTTTGTGTCCAAAAATAACTTCAGAGTTGCTCAATATTGCTCAGTTTCCCCAAAGCCACAACTTTTATAAAGGGTAATCGTCGTCGACTCCTCAGTCACGGGATCACGGGGATCAAGTCTAAAACTTTGAGGAGACCTAATGACGACCCCAAGACAGCTGTTGCCGCCCGGAATGTCGGAAGCCGAAGCCATCGAAGGCGCCAAGCAAGGCAACGGCGAATGCTTCGAATTCCTGTACAACAATCACAAGAGGCATGTTTATTCTCTCTGTTTCAACATGCTCGGCACTGTCGAGGCCGCCGAAGATTTTACCCAGGAAGCCTTTCTCCAGCTCTATCGCAAGATCGCAAGTTTTCGTGGCGATTCCGCGTTCTCCACATGGCTGCATCGCGTAACCGTCAATCTCGTCCTCATGCGATTGCGCAAGAAGGTTCTCGCGGAGGTTTCTCTCGACGAAACTCTGGATATTACCGATGAGGGCGGTCCCAAGAGGGACTTCGGTTGCGAGGACAGGAATCTCACTGGCTGCATTGACCGCTTGGTCCTGGAACGAGCCATCGAGAGCCTTTCTCCCGGCTATCGCATCATTTTCGTGCTGCACGACGTGGAAGGATATGAGCACGGTGAGATTGCTGAGTTGCTGGGATGCTCCATCGGCAACACCAAGTCGCAGCTTCATAAGGCGCGGATAAAACTGCGCGCTTACCTCAGCCTTCCGCACGCTGATCTGGACCGCAGGAGACTCCAGCGGGAAGCGACTGTGGCAACCGGACGGAGAGCAAGGGCGGCCAGCGCCGCCTGACCGCGCCGGTACAGCGGCTCCTGGCGCCATTCCGTCTCAATCTCAAACAATTCCTTCGCCCAGGCGACTGGCGATGGAGCGATGGAGTTGTTATAGAACATCCGGACAATCCGAATATATGGTCAATACAGACCAGTTATTGCGGAGCGAAAGATTAATACTCACCCCATACTCTGAGCACAAGTCTAAGAAATCAGGCTACCGTGGAAGCAGTACGCAACAAATCGAAGCGACCGAAGATCCTGCTGGTGGACGACAACGAAATGCTGCGTAATGCAATCGCGGCTGTCCTGGAGGAGAGCAAGTTTCAGGTAAGCACGGCGGCAAACGTCGGCGAGGCCTTGCACTTGATCGATACCAAATTCTTCGACGTTCTCCTGACCGACTTGCACATGCCCGAGGCCGGTGACGGCTTCACCGTGGTGAGCGCCATGCGCCACACCAACCCAAACGCGGTCACTCTGGTATTCACCGGGTATCCCGCCTTGCAGGAGGCGGCGGAAGCAATCCTGTTGCAAGCTGATGAAGTTTTGCTGAAGCCGATGGGGATGCCTCCGCTTATCGCAATCATCCGTGAACGGCTGGAGAAGAAAAAGCCGCGAATTATGACCAATATCGAGCGAGTAGCTTCAATCCTGGAACGCGATTCTTTGGTCACCATCAAGGACTGGCTCGACCGGGTTGACAGAGAGAGCGAATTGACCCGCGTTCCCCTGAGCAAGGAGCAGCGCACCGGCCACCTTCCAAAGCTGCTCCAGGAACTCGTCCACCGCTTGAGGGTGCCGCGAGAGCTCGGGACGAAGCAGGTGTCGGAAGCTGCCGTCCAGCACGGCAAAGTTCGCCAATCTCAGGGCTACACATTCCCAATGATCGTCGAGGAATCCCGCATCCTCCAGGTCAGCATCTTTGACACCTTGCAGAAAAACCTGGGCACCGTGGACTTTGACTCGCTGCTTACCGACGTGATGACCATTGCCGATGAATGTGATTCGCAACTGAAGCAGACACTCATCAGCTTCACCAAACAGGCCGAACAGCCCGCGGCGTAGCCCGCCTTTCGCAGGATGTTTCCGAGGGCTTTGAGTTTCCTGAAGCAAGTTGTAGTCTTAAGAGAGCTATGACGAAAGCGCCCACGCCGGAGTCCTTCTTTCAACCCGAACTCTTTGACTTTCTCCGCCAACTGAAGCGCCATAACAACCGCGAGTGGTTCGCCAGGAACAAGGCACGCTATCAGCAGTTCGTGGTCGAGCCTGCCATGCGGTTTATCGATGGCTTCGCGCCGCATCTGGCCGACCTTAGCCCGCACTTTGTCGCCGACGCCCGGCCCACGCGAGGTTCGCTCTTCCGTATCTACCGCGACACCCGATTCTCCGCCGACAAGATTCCCTACAAAACGCATATCGGGATTCACTTCTCCCACGAAAGCGGCAAAGACGCCCACGCGCCGGTCTTCTATCTCCATCTGGAGCCGGATGGCTGCTTCGTGGCGGCGGGAATCTGGCATCCGGACAATCGCGCTCTTACCAAAATCAGAACCGCGATTGTCGCTCAGCCGGAGAAGTGGAAGAAAGCAATCCGCAAGCTGGAACTCGAGGGCGAGAGCCTGATTCGCCCGCCCAAGGGATTCTGCTCGGAGCATCCGCTCATCGAGGACTTGAAGCGCAAGGACTTTGTCGCCTCCGTGGCGCTGACCGATGCGCAGGCAGCCGGCCCGAAACTCATGCGCGAGTTCACCGCGGCCTGCCGGACGATGACGCCGCTGGTGGAGTTCACCACGCAGGCGCTGGGGCTGAAGTTCTGAGCGCCGCCGCGCAATCGGGACAGTAATACATAATCAACTTGAGCCTCACCCTTTCGCGAAAGGCCATGCGATAGTAAACTCGCCTTCCAGTGATCTGGACTCGCCGCGCACGGTTGAGCGTAAATTCCTAATCGGCGGGACCAGTGCTGAGGACAGAGTCTTATGACGGAGAGCTCCGGCAGTCAGCAGCTAGACCACCGCCATTCTCCCCGATACGCTTGCACGGGTGAAGCCGAGATATTCCAGGAAGGAAAGCGCATTGCCTGGGGCAAACTGACCGATATAAGCCGCTCTGGTTGTTACATCGAAACCGAGCGTCCCTTGCCCTGCGGCGCTGATGCGCAACTTCGGCTTACCGTTGCAGGCGCATTGCTGGAGCTCCGCGCAAGAGTCGTTGGCAGTACCCCGCTGGTTGGGATGGGGATGGAATTCGTTGCGCTCTCCCCAGAGCAGGATGCCAAACTGGCGCAGATTGTAAAAAGCATTGCCGCTTCACTATCACCGGCTGGGCAGCAGGCTCAGCCCTCACAGCCACATAGCACCACAGTTCAGATATCCAGGGAAGCGGCGCCAGCCATCCTGGCAATGATCATAAAAAAGATAAACGAAAAAGGCGTCTTGACAAGGCAAGACCTTATTGACATCGTGAAAGTCAACAAGTAATTAATGATGGTAATGAGCTTTTCAACCAAAGCATTCGGTCAAGCCAGGAACTCGACCTTAGATTCAGTTCAATCGCTTGAGTTTCGTCCTGATTATGGAATCGTAGCTGCGGCTGATCGGCATCTAATACTGAGACTGTATGGACCCGGAAGAGACCATCGCCGAAATTGAATTACTGGAGAGCATCTTCGCGCTCCCGGACAAGCGCCCGCTCCAGATGTCGGACTGGAAGGCCGCCAACCGGAAGCATGATCAGCAGCATGGCAGTGATCCGTGGTTCCGGCTGTGGCAGCGTGACGGCGGCTCCGAACCCGCCAGCCGCTAGCGGGCTGTTCCCTAAGATACGTGTCTGCGGGTGCCCCACGTTCGACGCGCTGTTCTTGCGCGGCTAAGGTGGGAAGGGCAGCTGCGAAGCCCATCCGGGCGAATGCTGGGTGCAGCTCACTTCCATTCCAGTTGCAATATCTCCCCAGCCCTTACCTATGCATTGCCGCTTCCACATCCTCCGCCGTGTGCGGCAGCTCGGCGGTCAGGTTCACCAGCTTGCCGTTCTCATCCAGCATCACGATGTCTTCAATCCGCACCCCGATTTTTTCCTCGGGAATATAAACTCCCGGCTCAACCGTGAACACGTCGCCTTTGTCCACCGGACCCGTGCCCACGTCATGCACCTCCAGGCCCACGCGATGCCCCAACCCGTGGATGAAATACTTGCCCAGCGTTTCGCCGTGCAGGTCCTTGCCGTGGCTGTCGATGTAGTCATAGGCGACTTGATAGAGCGAATCCGGCCCTCGTCCGCTCAGCGTGCTCTTGCCCGCCACCACGGCTTGCATCACCGCCTGTTGCGCGCCCAGCACAACGTTATAGATCTCGCGCTGCCGCGCCGTGTAGTGTCCGTTGGCGGGCAACGTCCGGGTGATGTCGCTGGCGTACATGGCATACTCACCTGCCACGTCCATCACCACCACGTCGCCATCGTGGATCTGGTGTGAATTTTCCGAATAGTGAAGCACCGTCGAGTAGAATCCCGATCCCACAATCGGTGCGTACGCCGGACGCTCGCAGCCGCCGTCCTGAAATTTGTACTGCATCAGCGCCGCAATCTGATATTCGAACATTCCCGGACGCATCGCCTGCATCGCCGCCCGCTGTCCGGCGATGGAAGCCTGGGTGGCGTGGCGGATGCGCTCGATTTCGCCTGCATCCTTATGCTTGCGCAGCTCCGCGATCTTCTCCGCAATGCCCTCATAGCTCACCCGTACCGGAAAAACGTTGCTCCGCTTCAGCCATTCCAGCGGGGCCGTCGAGGCAGTCGTCTCCGGGGCCTCGGCCATTTCCGAGTAGATCACCACCCCCGTCTGCGGAACTATCCGCAGCAGCACATCGTGCATCTGCTCCAGGCTGGCCACCCGGTCAAAGCCGGTCATTCCCGCCGCCAGTGGATCTTCCGGCCCCAGCTTGGGCCCGGTCCACTTTTCCTGGCTAAGATTGTGCGCCGGAAGTAACAGAACCTCCGCATACGGGCGCCCCGGAGCGTCACCCTTGGCTTCCACCGCCGGCGCGATGACCACCGCCGCCCCCGGCTCCGTCCATCCCGTCAGGTAGAAGAAATCATTGTCCTGCCGGAAGCCGTAGAGTGCGTTGGGGCCCTCCGATTCCGTCGCCGCAAACAGCACCGCCACGCCGCCCTTCAGCGTCTTGGAGAGCGCAACCCGGCGCGCGCGGTAATCCGCTCCCGTTTGGCGGTCGAGCGCGAACAGCCCGGTTGAGAACATGGAATTGCAGAACAGGCAGGCGCATAACAGAAGAATTGTAAACCACAGCGTGCGTAGCTTCATGGAAGCCGAGTATAAACCGCCTGCGTGTGCTATGCGCGACTGTCCGGCTTTACCTGATAAACGCTTCTGCCCAAGAACCAAGCGAGCTGCTCCCAATTCGGGATAGTAAGTGCCTTGGCGTGTTTTATACACGTTTCCGTTCAATCGAAAGAATTGGTCGGCTTTAGAGGACCACTTTAGAACTTTTCTGTGGTGCGGACAGAAGTTGGAACTGTTGCCAGCGCAGGTTTCTCAATAACGTCCAAGAGATTGAGAAAATACCGGTCGGGCCTTAGAGGACGATTTTAGAACTTTCCTGCGTGATGCTGAGACCCAATACGCCCACTTCTGCTAACTGCGACAGATATGGGGCACCGTCAGCGAATATCGAAATACGGGGCTGCCAGCGATTTACTTCTTCTTGCGCCGAAGCACGTAAAGCAATGCCCGCACACCGACGAACGCGAGCAGAATCGCGGCCTCCGGGCTGCCCTGGAACTGCCCTGGCATTGGCACGTAGGCAGGCGCGCCCGGCGCGTCGGCATGGCCGGAGTGATGCCACTGTTCGTACAATTTGCCCAACAACTCGCTGGCGCCTTGCATCGTCTCAGCGGGGCCAAGCAGCCCGCTATTTTGCATCAGAGTTTTGATCAGTTCTTCAATCTTCCGCGCATCTCGCATCAAAGCGGCAACCTCCGCCTGCTGCTGCCCTATTGATGCTGCTGCCGGAAACCGCTTGTCGCGCGGTATGTTCCACAAAGCTTTCTGACGCACATCGAGCAGATGCTGTTGGGTTCGGACGTCGCGGACAATAATCTCGAGTTGCCTACTGATCGACTCAAGTTCAGCAAGCTCACGAAAGTGCGCAGGGTCATCGGCTGGAGTGCCGCTTTGACGCAGAAATATGGGACTTTCAATCAGCCTGGCCTTGATTCGGGTAAGCAACATTGCGATTTGAGTTGTTGTGGTCATGGCAAATGCCTCCACTTAAAACAGTAGAGTTGGTGAGGAGTAGCACTCTAACCCGCAGCGGCCCTGTGCGCAACTCATTTTGCGGAAGGCCCCCAGGTCCAGCAGCCCCGACAACGTAGATTTGTCGGATATTAGTTCGGCTCGGCTGCATGACATCTCTGACCGAATTGCAGAGACTAAGAAATCCATCTAGTTGGCAATATATCGCCAAGTCGCTCACTTCCAAAACAGAACTGTTAAGCGAGCCTGCTTGTCCAAAAAGTAGATGTTTTGCCGTGCTTGTCAGGCAATGCTCGGGTGCCCCACCTTCGCCTCCGCCTTTGCGGCCAAGGTGGGATCACAAGTATCCTCGCTAAACCCCAACCGGAAACGGCTTGATGTGCTCCGACTCATTACTCGCGTCGCCGCGCCCAAAGAGCTCAAAGCGTCCTTGCAGCAGAGACATCAGTCCCGTGTACCAGTAGCCATACACAAACAGAATCAGGAAGGGAACCGTGATGTAGTTTTCGTTGGCGATGGCGTACCACACGGTCAGTGCAAAATAGCAGCCTACCGCCAGTTCAATCCAGGGAATAATGCCCAGCCGCTTGCGGTACTTCCGCGCCGCCTGCACCGCCGCGCTCTTCTCTCCCTTGGTCTGCACGCTGTACTTCGGCGTGCGCGCAAAGGCTGACTGTTTCCCGATCAGCGCCTCAAAGACTCCCTTGGAGTTCGTAATCGTCAATCCGATTCCCAGCGCCATCAGGAAGGGAAGGTAAAAAAAAGTTCTCCACCAGCGCTTCGGGAACAACTCCTTCTGCGAGACCAGGTAAAAGCTGGAGATTGAAAACGTCGAAGCCAAAAACAGCGGCACGTCGATGTACATCATCTGGAACCAGCCCTGGTAGAAGCGGATGACCATCGCCGGCAGCAGCAGAACCGAGAGCATGATCATCAGCGGGTAGCTCAGATTCGCCGTCAGGTGGTACCACGCTTCAATCTTCTCCCTCAGGCTCACATCCGCCTTCAATACCTTCGGCAGGTCCTTGATCGAGCACTGAATCAATCCCTTGGCCCAGCGCACCTGCTGCGTCTTGAACGCCGTCATCTCGATCGGCAGCTCCGCCGGGCACTCCACGTCCTGCAGGTAGAGGAATTTCCAGCCCTTCAACTGGCTGCGATAACTCAGGTCGGTGTCTTCGGTCAGCGTGTCGTGCTGCCAGCCGCCCGCCTCTTCAATCGCCCGGATGCGCCACATCCCCGCGGTGCCGTTGAAGTTGAAAAAAACTCCCGAGCGCGAGCGTCCGCCGTGCTCCAGCACAAAGTGTCCGTCCAGCAGTATCGCTTCCACTTCCGTGAGGAACGAGTAGCTCCGGTTGATGTGCGTCCAGCGTGTCTGCACCATGCCGATCCTGGGCTCGGCAAAGTGGTGGATCACCTTCATCACCCAGTCGGCCGGCGGCGTGAAGTCGGCGTCAAAGATGGCAACGAATTTGCCCTTGGCGCTCTTCAGCCCATTTTCCAGCGCGCCCGCCTTGAAGCCGGTGCGGTCGGTGCGGTGGATGTGAACGATGTCGTGCCCCAGCGCGCGATAGCGCTCCACAACCTCCGCGGCCACCTTCACCGTCTCGTCGGTCGAATCATCCAGCAACTGGATGTCCAGCAGAGCGCGCGGGTACTCCAGCTTGCAGATCGACTCCACCAGCCGCTCCACCACAAACTGCTCGTTGAAGATCGGCAGTTGGATTGTCACTCGCGGCAGTCGGGTAAACGCCGACTTCGGAGCCGTCGTCTTGTTCTTGCGATTCCGGTAGTACATCCACACAAGCTGATAGCGATGGATGCCGTAGCCGGCCAGAATCACCAGCACGATGAAGTAGGGAATCAGCAGCGCCAGATCGAAGGCGTTGGCATGGTATAGCCCTTTGAATGCGGGGTTGGTCTGCTTCTGCAGGAATTGCACCACCGGGTTGGGCCGTGGTGCGAGCGCGATCATAGCCGCAAGAAAAGTGATCAAGGCGGATCCCGAAGAGCTGGTTTAGCCGGACGCACAATATTCCCGGAAAATTCGATTGTACCCGAATCCGCTCTCGCCTTCGCCGCCGGACTGCGCACATTCTTCAGCCTGCTGTCCGTGCGTCCTCCGCTCTGCCGCCGATGCGCAGCCTCTTATCGATCCAGAGGCCGCCTGCCTTCGACCGCAATGCTGCGCTTCGGTCCCGGTCGGCGGCCCCTGGCTCCTCCTCGTCTTTCAGCTACTTCTCCGCCTCCGTAGCTCCGCCCGATTCCTTTTCCGCAACCCAGGTATCGGTCCTGCCCATGCGCTTGTCCACGCTTACGATGGTCATCGAGTTGCCGTCCGGCGAAATCGTCATCTGCGAGCTGCCTGTTACCTGCCCATTGCGCAGGTAGGTTTCCTCAAACGTATTGGAGTCGATCTGCTTCAGCATCACCGAAGTCGTTCCCGGATCGCCGTGGAAGGGATATTCCTTGCCATCGAAGCTCGCCGTGTAAGACTCTCCGGTATCCGCTTTGAACCTCAGTCCGTCGCCCTCGGCGGCATACCTGAAGGTCAGAGCGTTATTGGAAGCCGAGGTGTAGTTATCCACCTTCCACTGCCCCGAGATCGCATGCGCTCCCATCTCCGGCTCGCCGACCCGCGCAAACGTGCCGGTCCAGTTCACCGTCTGATCGCTTGCCCCGGAGGGATGTCCCATGTGCGTTTCCGTCATCGTCATTCCATCTTCTGAAAGCGTCAGTGTGTCACGCGACCTGACCTGCCCATCTTTTTTCGCAATTCGCTCAATTGTGTTGGGGCCCAATACCCTCACGCTCAAGGTGTCGGTATACGGAGAGCCGCTCACCTTCTGATCGCGCCCATTGGCCCTGACCATGATCTTCGGATCGCACGACGAGCAGGTGTACGTGCCGTGGTTCAGTTCAAGAACGATTGGTTTGTTGTCGAACTGCGCCTTGCTCAGATCGACTCGCCAGGTGCCTTCAATCGCGTTCTGCGCGACCGCAACGATCGGCAGGAATAACAACACAAGCCCTAAAAGTCTTTTCATCATTGTCCCTTTCAAAACTGCAAATGTGGTGGTTAGCGAGGTGCCGGAAATCTCTCTCCGGCGCGATTCAATGAGAGCCGTAATTTCCTGCGCGCTCTCATTTTGTGTGGCGTTCGGGACAATGGATGCATGCGTCCTTGCCGAGGTTGTTGCGGAAACCTTTTCGCGCCTCTAAAGTCCAGTGCTGATCTGCTCTGGCCGGAGAAGCAGCGGAACAGTGAGGCTGGTTACCCCTGCGTTGCCCTGCACTTGCCTCTTTGAGGGGGTTTGCGGAAATTCTCACCCTTCGTTGTGAGTTAAGTCACAGCCTAGTTCGCCTCCGGCGTAGTGCAATGCATAAAGGGAGAACTGTGCTCAATATCGCTTGTCGCGATTGCACCAGAGCGGTTCTGGCCTGCAGCTCCGCTCTTATTCCATGGAGGACCGGTTCATGAATCGGATCAAAGTGACGGTTGACGGCAATGAAGCCGCAGCCTACGTCGCACACAAGACAAACGAGGTCATAGCCATTTATCCCATCACTCCTTCTTCGCCGATGGGCGAATTCAGCGACCAGTGGTCTTCTGAAGGCCAGCCCAACATCTGGGGTTCGATCCCTCAGGTGATGGAAATGCAAAGTGAAGGCGGCGCCGTGGCGGCCATGCACGGAGCCCTGCAGGGCGGAAGTCTGGCGACGACCTTCACCTCGTCGCAAGGCCTGCTGCTCATGATTCCCAACATGTACAAGATTGCCGGCGAGCTGACGCCCTGCGCCATTCATGTGGCCGCTCGCTCAGTCGCCGCCCAGGGACTGTCCATCTTTGGCGATCACCAGGACGTGATGGCCGTGCGCCAGACCGGCTGGGCGCTGCTGGCCTCCAACAACGTCCAGGAAGTGATGGACACCGCTCTCATCGCGCAGGCCGCAACCCTCGAGGCGCGCGTTCCTTTCGTGCATTTCTTTGACGGCTTCCGCACCTCGCACGAGGTCGGCAAGGTCGAGCAGCTCACCATGGAGGATCTGCGCGCCATGCTGCCCGAGGAATTCGTCCGTCAGCACCGTGCTCGCGCGCTCTCGCCGGACCGTCCCGTTCTTCGCGGCACCGCGCAGAATCCGGATGTCTACTTCCAGGCACGCGAGACCGTTAATCCCTACTACCTCGCCGTTCCCGCCATCCTGCAGAAGGTGATGGACCGTTTCGCCCAGATCGTCGGACGCCAGTACAAGCTCTACGAATACGTCGGCGCGCCGGATGCCGATCGCGTCGTCATTCTCATGGGCTCCGGCTGCGACGTCGCCGAAGAGACCGTGAACCATCTGCTTGCCGCGGGAGAAAAAATCGGCGTGCTCAAGGTTCGCCTCTTCCGTCCCTTCTCCGCCGAGCATTTCCTTGCCGCGCTTCCGGCCACGGCGCGCACCCTTGCCGTCCTTGACCGCACCAAGGAGCCCGGCTCAACAGGTGAGCCGCTCTACCAGGAAGTCGTCACCGTGCTTGCCGAAAGCCTTGCCGCCGGAAAGATCGCCGCCATGCCCCGCGTCGTTGGTGGCCGCTACGGTCTCTCCTCCAAGGAATTCACCCCCGCAATGGTCAAGGCCGTCTTTGACAGTCTCAGCAAAGCGGCTCTCCTCAATCACTTCACCGTCGGAATCAATGACGACGTGAACCACACCTCGCTTGCCTTCGATCCCAGCTTCTCCACCGAGGATCCCCGCACCGTCCGCGCGCTCTTCTACGGACTCGGCGCCGACGGCACCGTGGGCGCAAACAAGAACTCCATCAAGATCATCGGCGAAGACACGGAAAACTATGCCCAGGGTTACTTCGTCTATGACTCCAAGAAGTCCGGCTCCATCACCACCTCGCATTTGCGCTTTGGTCCCAAGCCAATCCGCTCCAGCTACCTGATTACCCGCGCCAACTTTGTCGCCTGTCACCAGTTCAGCTTCCTCGAGCGCATTGACGTGCTCAAGTACGCCGACACCGGCGCGGTCTTCCTCCTCAACAGCCAGTTCGGCAAAGATGAAGTCTGGAATCAACTGCCTCGTCCCGTGCAGCAGCAGATCATCGCCAAGAAACTGCAGTTCTACGTCATCGATGGTTACAGCGTGGCCAAGGAAACCGGAATGGGCCAGCGCATCAACACCATCATGCAGACCTGCTTCTTCGCCATCAGCGGCGTGCTGCCTCGCGAAGAGGCAATCGACGCCATCAAGAAGGCGATCAAGAAGACCTACGGCAAGCGCGGCGATGCCATCGTGCAGCAGAACTTTGCCGCCGTTGACAGCACCCTCGCCAACCTCCATCAGGTCGAGGTTCCAGCCCAAACCTCCAGCACCGTCGAGCTTCGTCCGCCGGTTCCCGCCGCGGCTCCCGCCTTTGTGCAGGATGTTCTGGCGCCCATGATCTTCGGCGATGGCGACGATCTTCCGGTCAGCAAAATGCCCATCGACGGAACCTATCCCACCGGCACCGCGCAGTGGGAGAAGCGCAACATCGCCCTCGAAATTCCTGAGTGGGACCAGGCGCTCTGCATCCAATGCGGCAAGTGCGTGCTGGTCTGCCCGCACGCCGTCATCCGCGCCAAGGTCTATTCCAGCGATCTGCTTGCATCCGCCCCTGAGTCCTTCAAGTCCACCGAGGCCAAGTGGAAGAACTTCGCTGCCTTCAAGTATTCGTTGCAGGTTGCGCCGGAAGATTGTACCGGCTGCGCTCTCTGCATCGAGGCTTGCCCGGCAAAGTCCAAGAGCGAAGCCAAGCACAAGGCCATCAACATGGTCCCGCAGCCCGAAGTTCGCGAGCGCGAAGCCCGCAACTGGGAGTTCTTCCTCACCCTGCCGGAGACTCCACGCGAGCAGCTTTCGCTCACCCAGGTCAAGGACGTGCAGCTCCTCCAGCCGCTCTTTGAATTCTCCGGCGCATGCTCCGGCTGTGGTGAAACTCCGTATATCAAGCTGCTCACCCAGCTTTACGGAGATCGCACGGTCATTGCCAACGCCACCGGCTGCTCCTCAATCTACGGCGGCAATCTGCCCACAACGCCATACAGCTTCAACAAGGATGGCCGCGGTGTCGCCTGGTCCAACTCGCTCTTCGAGGACAATGCCGAATTCGGCCTTGGCATCCGGCTCTCGATCGACAAGAATCGCGATTACGCGCGCGAGTTGCTCGTCCATCTTGCCGCAAAGCTGCCCGAAGAACTCGTGAAGGCCATCCTCGCCCCGGTGCAGCACGGCGAGGCCGCCATCGCCGCGCAACGCAATCGCGTCGCCCAGCTCAAGCAAGCATTGACAAGTATCGATCTACTGGAAGCCCGCGCCCTGCTCGACGTTGCCGATCTTCTGGTTGAGAAAGCGGTCTGGATCGTCGGTGGCGACGGCTGGGCCTATGACATTGGATACGGCGGACTCGATCACGTCATGGCCTCCGGACGCAACGTCAACGTCCTGGTTCTTGATACCGAGGTCTACTCCAACACCGGCGGACAGATGTCGAAATCCACTCCCCGCGCCGCCGTCGCCAAGTTCGCCGCCGGAGGCAAGGCGCGTCCTAAGAAGGATCTCGCGCTCATTGCCATGAGCTACCCCGCCTATGTGGCGCGCGTCGCCATGGGCTCCAGTGACACCCAGACCCTCAAGGCCTTCAACGAGGCGGAAGCCTTCAATGGTCCATCGCTCATTCTCGCCTACAGCCATTGCATCGCCCACGGCTATGACCTCGTGCATGGCCTCGAACAACAGAAGCTCGCCGTGCTGAGCGGTCACTGGCCGCTCTTCCGCTACAACCCGGATGCCGCTCCCGGCCTGGCTAACTTTGTTCTCGATAGCCGCGCCCCCAGCATTCCGCTCGAGCAGTACATCTACAACGAGACCCGCTACACCATGCTGCGCCAGGGCAATCCGGAAGAAGCAAAGTTTCTCCTCGCCGAAGCCGAGCAGGATGTCGCTGATCGTTGGAAGCGTTACGAAGCGCTGGCCCAGGAGTTCTCAGCCGCCGCCGCCGTCCAAGCCGCCACGGCAACTGCCGCAAAAGGAGTTCAGTAATGGTTGATCTATCCACAAAGTATCTCGGGCTCAATCTTCGTAATCCGCTTGTCGTCGCTGCTTCGCCCTTGTGCAAGGAGATTCCGAACCTGCGCCAGATGGAGGACGCCGGCGCCTCCGCCATCGTTCTCCACTCCCTCTTCGAGGAGCAGATCAACATCGAGTCCAAGGAACTCGACCGCTTCATCTGGGACGGTGCCGAAGTCGGCGCCGAGGCCACCTCGATCTTCCCCAACCTCAACAACTACAACATCGGCCCAGACGGCTATCTCGAACACATTCGCGCGGCCAAGCAGACCGTCTCGATTCCGGTCATCGCATCGCTCAACGGTGTCTCCCGCGGCGGCTGGGTCAGCTTCGCCCGCGAGGTCCAGCAGGCCGGCGCCGATGCCATCGAACTCAACGTCTACTTCATTCCCACCGAAGCCGCCGCCACTTCCGACGAGGTCGAAAAGCTCTATCTCGACCTCGTCAGGGAGATCCGCCAGACCGTTACCATTCCGATTGCCGTGAAGGTCGGACCATTCTTCAGCGCCTTCGCCAACATGGCGCAGCGCCTGGAAGCCGCCGGCGCAAACGGGCTCGTCCTCTTCAATCGCTTCTATCAGCCGGACTTCGATCTTGATGCGCTTGAGGTCAAGCCTACGCTCACTCTTTCACGCAGCGTAGAACTTCTGCTCCGCCTGCATTGGACCGCCATTCTCCACGGTCAGATCCATGCCGACATCGCCATCACCGGCGGTGTCCACACGGCGGAAGACGTGGTCAAATCGATGATGGCCGGAGCCAAGGTCACCATGCTCGCATCGGCTCTGCTGCTGCATGGCATCGGCTACCTGCGCCCGCTTCGCAATCAGCTGGAAGCATGGCTGGAGCAGCGCGAGTACGAGAGCATCAAGCAGATGCAGGGCAGCATGAGCCAGAAGAACGTCCCCAACCCCAAGGCTTTTCAACGTGCCAATTACATGAAGGTGCTCTCAAGCTATGCGGTAAAGTAGAGCCGGACAATTTGACGAGATAAAAAAAGGAGCGGCCCAGTGCCGCTCCTTTGCTGTTGCCTCCGTCGTTTTATCGTTCCCCACATCTGCCGCAGTCAGCAGATGTGGGCATGCGCGCGGGTGCCCCATTCAAGCCCTCTTTCGCCTTGAGTGGGGCCTTTGACCCTGCTCTTGTTCTTGTTTTATGTGTCACCCTGAGCGCAGCGAAGGGCCCCTACAAAGCCCAAATCTCCAGCGCTGCCCGAGAGGCACTTCAGCCAGAGAAGCCCACGCAGATCAAATAAAAACGCGCAGGTGCCCCACCTTCGACGCGCTGTTTTTGCGCGGCTAAGGTTGGACGGGCAGGACACGCCAATACAGGAACCGCCCTAGCTGCGTCCCAGCACCACCACCGGAACCATCGCTGGACAATACTTCTGTTGATCGTATCCGTCGGTCATCGGCGTGCATGTGCTCACCACCGGCCCCGTGAAGGTCCCTTCCCAGGGTGCCACAATCGTCGTCACATTCGTGTTGATTGGCACATATGAACTGCTCAGCGGATCGCTGAGGCCGCTCGCCGCCGTCACCACTGCCGTGCCGTTGTACAGGTTCGGGCAGCTCATGGCGTACAGACTGGTACTGGAGTTTACCGCAACCAGGCCAAGATCGGTGCATGTCCCCACCAGGAAAGAGACGCCGCTGGGTGCGGGAGTAGCAGTGGAACCGGTAGTCGAAACCGTGTTGCCGCTGACCCAGGCATCGTCGTTGCTGCAGTCCGTCGAATTCCCCTGGTAGTCGTAACAGTAGTATGTCGTGCTCGTCGTGGTTGTCGCGTACGCCTTCGATAGGTCCGCCGAGTTGCCGCCGCGTGAAACCGCAACATTGGTCACCGTGGGTACGGTATTTTCCAACAGCACCGGCGGCGGCGGCGTATACGTCGCCACATTGCCCGTCGTAGTGTCCGTATAGGTGTAGCTCAAAGTCGCGCTGATCGAGCGATGCACACCCACCGTGATCGATGTGGTGGCACCGAATCCACTGGCCGCATTTACCCCCGGTGTAACCGCGCCCGTCGCCAGCACCGCGGTATTAATCCCGACGATCTGGTCCGTGTTGCCCACGCCCACATAGGCTCCGGTTCCGTCTCGCATCAGCGCCAGGTTTGTCGGATACGCGCCCGCTGCCGCCTGCGCCGCCGTGATCGTCGAAAGCGAGGTGATCCAGGTCAGTTGTCCCGGTGTCGTCCCGTCATACACGCTCACCGTGCCGTTGGCGTGCAGAAGCCAGACATGGTTGATCTGCGTGTTCGCCGACGTGTCGTTGTAATTCGTGTCTTGCGCAATATCGATCAGCGGCGAGTTGCAGATCGTGCCGCACAACGCATTTGTTGTGACGTGGGCCGTTGCCACTACCTGCTCCGTCTGTCCGTCGATCACCGAGACCGAGCCGTCGCCGCTGTTGACCACATAGACGTAGTAGCCGTTGTTGCTCTGCGCCGCCTTGATGGGAGCCACGCCAACCGGAATCTTATTCGTCCATTGGTAAGTGCTGGCGCTCACCACGTAAACCTGGTTCTCCGTCTGGTCCAGCACGAAGACCTTGGACTGATCTCTGTATATCCAGGCAAACACCGGCTTCACGCCAACGCAGGCCTGCGCCTTCAGTGCCGGTGTCGCCTGCACAATCACGTCCAGCGAGCCAACTCCAGGGCAGGTCGTGGTCGTCGTCGATGCGTCCACCACGTAATCCTGCGTATAGGTGCTGCCATAATACTGGAAGCTGACGCCAATCGGATTCGAGTTTGCGTACATCGTGATCGTATTGGTGTTGGCGGCAAAACCGGCGGTCGAAGTGTTCAGCAAAATCTGCGTCACCGAAGCCGGTGCCGTCGCCGTGGGCAAATTCGCCGTGAACACCGAAGTGCGGTTGTAATCAAATGCCATCGGAATCGCCGGAATATTCACCGATGCTCCCGAAGTTCCTGCGCTCAGCACGCTCCCTTCCACCACGCCTGCCACCGTGTTGTACAACACCTTGTTGCCGGTGTTCGTATCCCCGCTGACGTTGATATCGGTGATGACGCTGCTGGTGCATGCGCTGCCGCTGCCGCTGGGACATTGATTCAGAACAACTTCAGTCTCCGCCCCCGAAGGATTGCCAGTCGTTGTCGGCAGTGGTGAGGCAATCGGACGATAGGTGTCGCCGCAGCCAATCTCAATCGTAGTTGCCGCTATTAAAAGGACGGCCGCACACGCGGCTTTCAACATTCCGTTCATTCGCACTCCGGCCTGCCGACGCAATTTCATCTGCTCTGTTCGGGTGCGACCATTGTAAAGGAAGCGGGCACGTCCGGGCGAATCTCTTCTTGCTCGCGCAAGAAAGAACACCCGTTCCACGCCTGTGAACCGGGCTGCAACATCCTTACGTCCCGCCTTACGTCCCGCCTTTTGGGCTTGGCGTGCAATCGTAGGCTCTTGCCGATGACGCCAGATTTTTTCTCCGCTCCTCCGTCCTGGGTACCTGTTCCGTAATCAAAGCTGTTAGGATGCGCATTCCGGAGGGCTCCGCTGCCGCAACGCCGCTGCCCTGCCCGAACGGTCCATTTCGGAGTACGATTATTCAGGCATGATTCTCTTCCAGAGCTGGCAGTCGGCAATTCCTCAACTGCTCCCCGCCATCGGTCTCTCTGCGGCCTTTGCCCTTCTTGCCTGGGGCTTGCGTGCCGTAACCGCCGCCGCCGCTTTCACCGGAGTAGCTCTCACCGTCGTTCTCTGCCTTGCCGCCGGTCCCGCCGCGCTGATCCCCGTCGTCGTCGTTTTCCTGCTCACTCTGCTCACCACCCGCATCGGTCAGCGCAAGAAGGAGCGCCTCGGTGTCGCCGAAGGCACCGCCGAGCGCCGCCTTGGCCGCTCTGCCCTCCAGATACTCGCCAACATCGGAGCCGCAGCCATCTGCGCCGCTCCTCTCATCTTCTCCGGCCACGCACGTTATATTCTCCTCGCCGCAGCCTCGGCCTCGCTCGCCGAAGCCGCCGGAGATACCGTAAGCAGCGAACTCGGACAGGTCCTCGGCGGCAGCCCACGCCTCATCACCACCTGGCGCCGCGTCCGGCCTGGCCAGGATGGCGCCATCACCCTCGCCGGCACGTTCTTTTCCCTCTGCGCCATCACCCTCGTCTGCGCCGCCTGCCAGTGGGCCAATCTCCTGCTCTCCCAGTTTTATTGGACCGTCTTCGCCGCGGCCTTCTGCGGAACTATCCTCGACAGCCTCCTCGGAGCCACTCTCGAGCGCCCCGGACGCCTCGGCAACAACAGCGTCAACTTCACCAGCACCGCCTTCGCCGCCGCCCTCGCCATCGTCATCCTCTTCGCCCAGCGCTGGCGCTAGGAAGCGCAACATCCCTGCACCTCTCATCGCTTTGTTCCTTTCGACCTCGATCTTCTCTCTGTTTCTGATCTTCTCTCTGTTTCTGATCTTCTCTCTGTTTCTGATCTTCTCTCTGTTTCTGATCTTCTCTCTGTTTTTGATCTTGTTGTGAGGTGTCATCCTGAGAGGCTGTGACTAAATTAGCTTCTTAGTTTGGTGCGTATTCTGCAATCGGACTGCGGAATGGCAAAAGCCATCCGGGTGGCCGACGTTGCAAATCCGTTTTGCGACCTTTTTGCGCACGCTTGGCTGGAACTGCCGTCCGTGCGCTCTTTAACTCAGCAACGCCGGGGCGAAGTGCATGATGTTGTAAGCCAGCGCGCACCACAGCGCCACGCATTTGATCTTTCCGATTCCGCGCACCGTCAACGGCGTCAGCCCGCGATAACTTCTTAAATCGGCATTGACGGTCTCGCTCGTCGCCGCCCGTTGTTTGTAAACCTCTTGACCCGCCTCGCTCTTCATACGCCGTTTCCAAGCCACCACCGCTTCGCTATCTCCGCGCTTCGGCTCCAGTTCGCGGCTCCGGTTCTGCGGATTCTTTGCGGACTTGGGCGGCACGAACAACTCCACCCCCTGTTGGTGCGCACGCTCGATGTCATCGGTCCGCATGTAGCCTCCATCGATCAGGTGCTGCTCCACTTTGCCCCCGGTGCGCTGCTCTACTTGTTGGCGCATCGGTTCACTCAACCCCACCGAGTCCGTGCCCTCGTTCGTCACCGCCACGCCCAGGATCGCGCGGCTCCCGGTGTCGGTTGCTAACTGCACGTTGACCGCCGGGTTGAAGCCACCGTTGGGCATCTTCATCACGCGCGCTTCGGCATCGCTGGTACTCACCCGAGGCTGCTTGTTACGAATCTTTTGTCCGTGGGCTCCTTAGCCCGCTCTCTTCTCCGCCTCCGCCTGTCTCCGCTTCAGCTCAGGCAGCTGCGCAATCGCCGCTTCCAACCGTTGCTGCTTCTCGAGTGCCGCTCGCGTACGTGCCGCCTTCTGCCGCGCCGTCCACCGCGCGTACTCCGGCGAGTCCACTTGGCTCCGCAGTTCCGTGATGTGCTCCCGGGCCTGCCGCAGCAACTCCTGCAGCTTCTCTTCACGACGAAAACTGCTCGCCCCGGCACTGACACGCACCCGAACCCCGTCCTGGCTCACCCGGCTTACCGACACCACTTCCTTATCCACCAGCGACGCGATCACCTGCGTAAACAGATCGTCCCACGCATCTCCTTGATCGGTCCGGAAGTCCGACAACAGGCGATGGTTCACCGTCACCCCGCCGCAGAGCCAACGAAACGGAGCGCTCTCCTCACATCGCCGCGCCAGTTCCCGCGCCGAACCGATGCCCCGGATCGAGGCGTAAAGCCACAGCCCTACCAGCAGTCGCGGATCGGTCGCGTCGCGCCCCGCCGTCCCGTGGCGAGCCTTGATCGGCTCACAAAATCGCGACACGTCCAGCTTCTCCACCGCTGCCATCACCAGCCGTACCGGATGCGCCGGGCTCACCAGATCGTCCGGACACCGCACAATCATCGCCATCTGCCGCCGTTCTGGTGTACGCAGCCGCACCGCTGCTTTCGCCTCTCGCCCTTCTTCTCGTCCGCTTTCTTCGCGCAGGTTTCCTTATAACTCGTACACGAAGAAAATCTAAAAAGTCACAAGCTCTCAGCGAAGCGAAGAACCCCTACGCGCTTCTAATCTCACCTACTGCCGGGTGCCCCACCTTCGCGCCGCGCATTTTGCGGCGACAAGGTGGGAAGCAACCCGCTCCATGAATCGCCCTATCGCTTCTGTTTTTCATTCCTCGTCCAAAACAAAAAGCCGGAGCGCCCGGCTCCGGCCCATCCCTTCGATCTTGACCTGCGGCTACTTCTCCGCCCTCACGAACTCCCACTTCCCTCTGCCGCAAAGATTCTTGCACACCGGCATCGTCTCGCCTGCCTTAAACTGCACTGGCAGCTTACACACGCTGCACCAGTAAATACCCGTCTGCGGAGCTACGCTCCCCTGCTCGTACGCCATTCCATATCCTCCATGTTTGATCTCTTTCATCCTAGAAGCCGGCCGCGCATCCACTCAGTGATGCCGGTCACGCCCCGCTGTATAAGCTCCGCAAGCTGTGCAGTATTCGCCACACCGTGTAGCTTGCCGCCTCGCGCCCCACGTTCAACGTTCGCGCCGCAAGTCCCGCCGCGATCTCCGGCCTGCGCGGCGAAACGTAAACCACCCGTCCCTGCGCCTCCAGCAGCTTTTTGATCCGGAAGACGTGGTACGGATCGCTGACCGCGATGCACGAGCGCATATTGTTCGCCACCATGATGTTGCCGATGCGTTCGGCGCTCTCCGCGCTGTTGTCGCTCTGCGTCTCGGCGATCAAAGCGCGGTCGCCGATGCCACGCTCTATCAGGTAGTCGCGTCCCACCGAGCCTTCGGTGAACTGTTGTTCGCCGCCGCTGCCCCCGGTCGTAATCACCACCGGCGCCAGCCTTCGCTCATAGAGATCGAAGGCGTGGTCCAGCCGGGCGCGATAAACCGGGGAAGGTCTGCCGAAATACTCCGCCGCGCCGAAAACTACGATCGCGTCCGCCTTCTGCGCTTCATCCCGCTCGGACTGCGCCACAATCCGCGTGCAACTCCATGCGAAATAGCAGGCGTAGGCGGCCAGCAGCCCGGCGGCGATTCTGCCCGGCCTCAGCCATCGCTGGCGCGCACCAGGAGTCATTGATCGCCCAGCAGGTCCTCGATCGCCGCCAGCGTGATCGCTCCCTCGCGCTGCAGTGACCATCGTCCGTCTTCGCTAAGATTCACGATTGTCGTCGGCACGGTGCGCGGTGTTGTGCCGCCGTCCACCACCAACTGCACCCGCTCGCCCATCTGCTCCACCACTCCGGCCGCCGTCGTACATTCCAGCAATCCCGCCAGGTTGGCCGAGGTTCCCGTAATCGGACACTTCAGCGTTCGCACAATCGCCAGCGCCACCGGCGAATCCGGCATCCGCACCGCGATGTTGCCTGAATTCGCCGTCACTTTTAACGGCAGCCGCGGGGCCGCGCGCACAATGATCGTCAGCGGACCCGGCCAGAATTTTTCCGCCAGCAGATGAAAGTCGTCCGGCAGCTCGTGGGCCAGCTCCTCGGCCTGCTCCACGCTTTCAATCAGCAGTGAAAGAGGCTTATGCCGTTCGCGCTCCTTGATCTCGTAAACCCTCTCCACCGCGTGCAGATTGTACGGATCGACTGCCAGGCCGTAAAACGTATCGGTCGGAATCCCGACCACGCTGCCCTGGCGAATCCTCTCCGCCACATAGGTCACCAGTGACGGCTCGGGCTCAGTTGCATGTATTCGAATAATTTCCGGGCGCACCCGCGTTACCTCATCTTCCTGGCTCAAGATCAGCAAACCTTAATATTAGTTGAAAGCGACAGACAAGGTTAACTCAGAACCTTCACCAGGCGGCAGATTATCATCTCCCGCCTGGCACTCCAGCATTCTACAATGCTTTTGGCCCTCACCTTTCGTGACACCGTCCAATCCACCGGAGGAACATGTCCCAGGCTTATTCCAATCCGCCGCACGAACGCCTCCGCCTCATCGCCAGCCGCCAGAATTCCTTCGTCAAGGATCTTCGCAGAGCTTTCTCCCAGGCCATTCCCAACGACGACGGCTCGGTCGCCATCGAGGGTGTCAAGCTGGTCGAAGAGGCCATCCGCAGCGGCCTGCGCCTGCGCGCCGTCTTCTTCTCCGAGTCGGCTCGCCCCGGCGCCAGCGGTCGGCAGCGCAGCGTTACCCGTCCCAGTGCTGCCTGTGTTCAGCGCGCCAACCGCCTTCTTCCCCAGCTTGGCCACAACACCGAAACCATTCTCCTCCCCGACGACATCTTCCACAGCGCCGTCGCCACTGAAACCCCCCAAGGCGTCGCCGCCCTCATCTATCCCCTCGTCTCCACTCTCGAAAACCTCTTCCGCCCAGCGCCCGCGGCCGGCAGCTCGGCTGGCCCACATCCGCCTTCTTTTGGCGAATGTGGGGACGACGCGCGCTCACTCGCCGCTCCGCTAATTCCCGCTCCTCTAATCCTCGGCTGCGCCGGATTGCAGGACCCCGGCAACTTCGGCACCATCCTCCGCAGCGCCGAAGCCTTCGGAGCCACTGGCGTCCTCGCCACCGAAGGCACGGTCTCCGCCGCCAATCCCAAGGTCGCCCGCGCCTCTGCCGGATCGCTCTTCCGCCTCCCGGTCATCAAACTCACCACCGCCGAGGCTCTCGCCGCGCTTGCCCAAAACGGCATCCGCCTCGCCGTCACCTCCAGCCACAAAGGACGCCCCGTGCATGAGGTCGACCTCACCCTCCCCACCGCCATCTTCATCGGCAGCGAAGGCCTCGGAGTTCCGCGCGCCCTCCTCGACCGCGCCGACGACGCCATCCTCATCCCCCACTCCCCCAAAGTCGAAAGCCTCAACGCCGCCATCGCCGCCAGCATCCTCCTCTACGAGGCGCAACGGCAGAGGAGCCCGAAACCCTGAAATTGTGTATAATCCTACACAGAGGTTTACACAATGGCGACCAATCTTGCTATTGACGATAAGTTGATCAATGCGGCCGTGAAACTCGGCGGTTTCAAGTCGAAGAAGGATGCCGTCAACGCCGCGCTCGACGAGTTTGTGCGGCGCCGGATGCGCCTTAAGGCCATCGAGGCCTTTGGCACGTTCGATTTCGACCCGGCATACGACTATAAAGCGTTGCGCAAGGCCAAACGCGCGTGAATGCGATTGTGGACACGACGGTGTGGTCGCTGGCCTACCGGCGCCCGGCACACGCCCTTAGTCCGCTTGAACGGCTCTATCTTCAAGTCCTCAAGGATTTGGCGTCCGACGACCGGGCGCAGATGCTGGGAGTCGTCCGGCAGGAGTTGCTGAGCGGACTTCGCGAGACCGCACAGTTCGAGCGCCTGCGGCGAATGCTGGCCGCCTTCACCGACATTACAGTGGGCGCCGAAGACCACGAAGAGGCCGCACGTATGTTCAATACCTGCCGTGCCAAGGGCATCACCGGAGGCGTGGTGGACTTCCTGATCTGCGCGGCAAGCTCCCGCCGTGGCTGGGCAATCCTTACGCTGGATCACGATTTCGAGCTGTATTCCCGTCACCTGCCAATCAAGTTGGTCAAGGTGTCATAGGGCAACACGAGTGCGCGATCTCCGAACTCGACGAACTGATCAATGCCGCGAAACGGATCGGAAGCCACAAGACCAGGAAAGCCGCCGTCACCGCCGCGCTCGACGAATACATCCGCCGCAGGCAGCAGAAAATCATCAGCCTCTTCGGCGCCATCGACTTCGATCCCGACTACGATTACAAAGCAGGGCGAAACGCGCGCAGAAGTTAATCCTCCCGCATCTTTTCCTTCTTCGCCCTCAGCGCCGCCAGCCGCTCCCGAATCCGTTTCTCCACGCCCTCTTCCGTCGGGAAGTACCAACGCTTGCCTTTGAGGTTCTCCGGCAGACACTCCATGTCCGTGACTTTTTCCTCAAAGTCGTGCGCGTACTTGTATCCCTCGCCGTAGCCAAGCTCTTTCATCAGCCGTGTCGGAGCGTTTCTCAGTTGCAGCGGAACCGGGTCTGCCGAAGTCTCTTCCACGTCGCGCTTCACCGCGCCGAAGGCCTTGTACAGCGCATTCGACTTCGGCGCAATCGCCAGATACACCGCCGCGTGCGCCAGCGCCAGTCCGCCCTCCGGCAGTCCCATAAAGTCCAGCGCATCGCGCGCCGCCATCGCAATTTCCAGCGCGTGCGGATCGGCCAGCGAGATGTCTTCCACCGCCATGCGCACAATCCGCCGCGCCAGGTACATCGGATCCTCGCCGCTCTCCAGCATCCGCACCAGCCAGTACAACGTCGCGTCCGGATCGCTGTTGCGCACCGATTTGTGCAGCGCCGAAATCAGGTTGTAATGCTCTTCGCCCGCCTTGTCATAGCGCAGCGTGCGCCGTTGCAGCGCGTCCTCCACCATCGCCTTGTCGATTACCCCGCCGCTCGCTCCGTCAACCGTCCCACCCGCGGCGAGAGGCTCCAGGGTGCCCCATATCTGCCCGTCGTTGGCAGATGTGGGGTCGTTGACCTTGCTCTTGTCGTTCGCTTCCACCGCCAGCGTCGCTGCAATCTCCAGCACGTTGTACGCCGAGCGTGCGTCCCCGCTCGAATATGCCGCAATCCGCGCCAGCGCCTCCGGCTTCGCCGTCAGTCGCAGCTCGCCCAGTCCGCGCTCAACGTCGGTCAGCGCGCGCTGCATCAGCGTAACCAGTTCTTCCTCGCTCAGTGCATTCAACACGTACACCCGCGAGCGCGAGAGCAGCGCCGAGATCACCTCGAACGAAGGATTCTCTGTCGTCGCCCCGATCAGCCGGATGTTCCCCCGCTCCACGTGCGGCAAAAAAGCGTCCTGCTGCGCCTTGTTGAAGCGGTGAATCTCGTCGATGAACACAATCGTCCGCGTCCCGTATTGCCGCGCCCGTTCCGCCTCCACCATCACCTGCTTGATCTCTTTGATCCCGGTCATCACCGCCGAAAACTCGACGAACTCCGCCTTCGTCCGCCGCGCAATGATCTTGGCCAGTGTCGTCTTCCCCACTCCCGGCGCGCCCCAAAAGATGATCGAGCCGATGTCGTCATGCTCGATCTGCACCCGCAGCGCCTTGCCCGGCGCCAGTAGATGCTCCTGCCCCACGAACTCGTCCAGGTCGCGCGGACGCATCCTGTCTGCCAGCGGACGCGTCCGGTCCGAGCTCTCATCAATCGGGTTGGAAAACAAATTCATCGCCCCTCAGCCTATCACTACCGGGTGTCATTCCGAACGCAGTGAGGAATCCCAGCGCTGCTCAAATCTCTCGCGCCGCCCCAAAGCCTCTTCCGCCAGTCTCTGCACCTTCTGCGTAATCGCTCCAATCTCACGCCTCAAGAGACAAAAAATACCCCAGCGCTCAGCCAGGGCTAATCACTACACGGAATTTAACCTTGAAACCTCTGAAACCTGCGAAACCTTTGAAACCTCGCTCTTACGCCTTTGCCCTTGCCGTCTTCTCGTCGCTTGCAACCTTGCCGTCGCGAATGTGAATGATGCGATGCGCGTACTCCGCCACGTCGTGCTCATGTGTGACCAGCACAATGTTGTTTCCCTGCGCGTGCAGCTCGTCGAAGAGCGCCATGATCTCATTTCCTGTCTTCGAATCCAGGTTGCCTGTCGGCTCGTCGGCCAGGATGATCGAAGGCCGGTTCACCAGTGCCCGCGCGATGGCCACGCGCTGTCTCTGCCCACCGGAAAGTTCGTTCGGCTTGTGGCTCATCCGTTCGCCCATGCCCACGCTGATCAGTGTCTGCCGCGCCCGCTCCAGCCGCTCTGCCGAGGGCATGCCCGCGTAAATCAGCGGCAGCTCCACGTTATGCAGCGCCGAAGCCCGTGCCAGCAGGTTAAAGGTCTGGAAGACGAAGCCGATCTCCTTGTTGCGGATGCGCGCCAGTTCGTCGTCGTCCAGCTCGCTCACCAGTTGCCCGTTTAGCCAGTACACGCCCTTGGTCGGCGTATCCAGGCAGCCGATCAGGTTCATCAGCGTCGATTTCCCCGAGCCCGACGGCCCCATGATTGCCACGTACTCATTGCGCAGGATCGAGATGTCCACGCCGCTCAGCGCGTTCACTTGCTGCTCGCTGCCCATGTCGTAGGTCTTCCACAAGTCCTGCGTGCGAATAATGCACTCCGGCGGCGGTGCCTTCAGTTCCTGGCCCATGCCAGAGGTTTGCGTTGCCATCCCGTCTCTTCTCCCTTTCGCCTGCCGACAGAGCGCCTGGCGCTGGCGCCATCATCTTCCCGCTGTGCTTACGACTTCTCTTCTTCCTTCTTCGGCGCGCTGTTGTTGATCTTCACCGTGGCCTCCGGCTTGATTGTGCGCAGTGTCTTGTAGCTTCCGGTCACAATCTCGTCGCCTTCCTTCAGCCCGTCCAGCACTTCAATGTCAGTCGTGCCCGTGATTCCCGTCTGCACCGGCACAAATTTCGCCTTGCCGTCGCGGATCACGAACACGCCCTGCACCTCTTCCTTGGCGGCTTTCACCTCTTCCGGCTTTTCCGCCGCCTGCACCGCGCTCTTATCGTTTTTCTTCTTCTTCGGAACCAGGTCGCCCTTCTGCCGGATCGTCAGCGCCTGGATCGGAATCGAAAGCACGCCCGTCTTGGTTGCGGTCGTGATCTTCGCCGTAGTCGACAGTCCCGGTCGCAACCCCTCCGGCACCTCCAGCAGCGTCACCACCACCTTGAAGTCCTTAGCCTCCTGCGTGCTGCCCGTCGATTGCGAGGTTGACACCCCGGTCGAGCGCAGCAGCGCATTGTTGCCGATCTCGGTCACCGTCCCCTTGAACTTCTTCTTCGGGATGGCGTCGATGCTCACCTCCGCCGGCTGCCCCAGCTTCACGTTCACAATGTCGGTTTCATCCACCTTCACCTCGGCGGTAATCACCGAAACGTCGGCCAGCGTCATCAGTGTCGAGCCCGGCGCGTTCTGAATCCCCATCACCACCGTCTCGCCCTCGCGCACCGGCAGATTCGTCACCACCCCGTCGAACGGAGCCCGGTACTCGGTCTTGCTCAGCACGTCGTCAACGTGAACCAGGTTCGCCTTCTGCACCGCGATGCGCCGGTCGTAAGCTTCCGCGCCCGCCTTGGCTTGCGCAATTCTCGTCTTGGCCTGGGCCACGCCGCTCACCGCCGCCTCATAGGCGTTCTTCGAGGCGTCGTAGTCTTTCTTCGCAATCAACTGGTCTTTGTACAAGCCCTCGGAGCGCTTCCAGTCAAAGAGCTTCTGCTCCAGGTCGGCCTTCGCCCGGTCCAGGTCGGCAACGTTTGTGTTCAGCGTAGCCACGCCCGCCGTGTAGTCGGCTTCCGCTGCCGTCAATGACGCCTTGGTTGCGTTCACGTCCGCCGCGGGCTGCACGTTTTCCAGTTGCGCCAGCATCTGCCCCTTCTGCACGTGATCGCCTTCTTTCACGTACAGCCGCACGATCTTGCCCATCGCGTTGGCGCCAACGTTTACAAACGTCTTCGGACGTATCTCGCCCGAGGCCGTAACCAGCGACGTCAGATCCTGACGCGATACTTTACCCGTCTGCACTTCAACCACGCCCTTGCGGCTCTGCTGGATGCTGAAGAAAACGATTCCTCCAATCACCACCACCGCGCCAACGCCAAGCCCAACTTTTTTCCAGGTTTTCATCAGTCCTCGTCAATTACCCGCATCAATGCGGGACAAAACGCAGGGTATCCGGCGCACCAGGACATTTCTTGCACAATCCTGGATCGCGCCTCTTTCCTCATACGAGTAAAATATCGCCAAAGTTCCAAATGAAATAGAGCCCGTCCATACTTGATTATCCCGAATCGCTACTGCCGTGAACTTAGTCCAGCCGGAATAAGTGCGGGTGCCCCACCTTCGACGCACTGTTCTTGCGCGGCTAAGGCGGGACGCCCGGCTTCGGCCAGCCCTTCCAACTTCGCTGCCGCGCCGCGCCCCAACACTGATTGTAAACCGTCGCCACATCCCATATTCCAGCTTGCCATCATCTTCTTCGCCTCTCTCGCTCCGGAGCGCTCTGTCTCCCCGCTCCTTGCTTTGACCCCTGCGAATACTTACAATCTCTGTAGCCCTCAAGATCTCCAGGAGCGAGACTGTCCATGCGGTTTTTTTCTGTGCGTAATTTATCCTTCGTCCTGATGGCAGCCGCCATGCTCGTCGCTCCCGGCCTCGCCCAGGACTCCCCTGCCGCCGACAAGGATGTCGGTACCTCGCTCAAGGATCTGAAGAAATTCAAGCAGGAGACCCCGGAGCAGAAGGATCTTACCGACGAGGAGCGCAAGGAACGTCTGCACAGCTTCAAGAGAGAAGTCGGCAAGACCTACCAGAACTGGCTCGACCAGGATGTCCGCTACATCATCACGCCCGAGGAAGAACAGGCCTTCAAACTGCTCAGTACCGATGAAGAGCGTGACCAGTTTATCGAGCAATTCTGGCTCCGCCGCGATCCCACCCCGGACACCGAGGAAAATGAATTCCGCGAAGAACACTATCGCCGCATTCAGTACGCCAATGAGCACTTCGCCGCCGGCATGCCCGGATGGCGCACCGATCGCGGACGTATTTACATCGTCTGGGGTCCGGCCGACGAAATCGAGTCTCATCCCGCTGGCGGCACCTACCAGCGCGAGCAGTCCGAGGGGGGCGGATCGACCTCCACTTACCCCTTCGAGCGCTGGCGTTATCGCTATCTTGAAGGTCTCGGCAACGAAGTTATCGTCGAGTTCGTCGACGCCTGCATGTGCGGTGACTTTCGCATCTCCATCGATCCCAATGAGAAGGATGCCCTCCTCCATACTCCCGGCGGCGGGGCTACCCTCAATGAACAGATGGGCCGTACCAATCGCGCCGAGCGCATGATGGGCGTGCCCGGCGGCAGCGACGCTACTGGATTGGCCAGCAGCGGCAGTAAACAATTTGACGTCCTCGAACGCTACGCCAAGCTAACCTCGCCTCCGCCCATCAAGTTCAAGGATCTCGAGGAGAAGGTCAACACCAAGATCCGCTACAACCTCATGCCCTTCGATATGCGCTCTGACTTCGTAAAAGTCACCGCCGATACCGTCCTCGTCCCGATCACAATCCAGATCAAGACCAAGGACATGACTTTCCTTAAGAAGGAAGGCATTCAGCGCGCCTCCGTCAACATCTTCGGACGCATCTCCACCATCTCCGGCCGCGTCGCCTCCACCTTCGAGGACACCGTCGGCGTCGACGAACCCGCCGACTTGCTGGAAAAAGCTCTGCTCACCTCCCAGGTCTACTGGAAGGCAATCCCGCTCAAGCCCGGAATGTACAAAATCGATCTTGCCGTAAAGGACGTGAACGGCGACCGCGTCGGAACCCTCGTCCGCTCCATTCGCGTGCCGGAGTTTGACGACGAAAAACTCGCCTCCTCCTCGCTCATCCTCGCCGATATCATGGAGCACGTTCCGGCCAAGAACATCGGCGCCGGCAGCTTCATCATCGGCGATACCAAGGTCCGTCCCCGTGTCGATGCCGCCGACGGCAAGCCCGCCGCCTTCCGCCGTGACCAGCGCCTCAACATCTGGCTCCAGGTCTACAACCTGCAGCAGGATCAGCAGACCCGGAAGACACGCGCCAACATCACCTACGACATCGTCAATATCCAAACCAATAAATCCGTGCTCCACGCCGATGAATCCGCCGCCGAATACGGCAACACCGGAGACCAGATCACCATCGAAAAATCCATGCAGTTGGCTAACCTTGAACCAGGGCTGTACAATCTTAAGGTCACCGTCAATGACGACGTAACCAAACAAACGATCAATCCTTCGGCCCGTTTTCAGGTTGAATAGGATAGAATCTGCACGAATGTGCAGGCACGGTGTTCGATCGAGTTTGCTGTGAACGTATTTGCCGCTGGCTCCGCGTTACCCATCCCAGCGGCCCGTAATCATTGGGGGGCTAAATGAAGCGTAAGCTCGGAATCCTGGCGCTTGCACTCATCTGCAGTCTCGGCGCCTCTGCCGCTGTCAATCCCGGTGTCATCGCCGGTACTGTGCATAACTCCTCCGGGGTGCCCCAGATGGGCGCCGTCGTCGAGATCCTTGCCAACTCCGCGGCTCGCACCCAGACCGTTCTCACCGACACACGCGGCGCCTTCGTCGCTGCCGGGCTGCTTCCCGGCCTTTACACCGTCAAGGTCACGGCGCCCAGCTTCCTGCCCACCATCCGCGAGCACGTTCGCCTTCAGTCCGGTGCCAATCTTCTGCTCAATCTCACCCTCAACACCCTCTTTGAAGCCATCGAGCTCGTCCCTCGCCACAAGGCCTCCGCCGAGGAAGACGACGATTGGCGCTGGGCGCTCCGTTCCATGGCCAACCGCCCCATCCTGCGCCTCGCCGGTGATAATCCGCTCGTCGTCGTTCAGAACACCGAGAACGCCTCTGAAGGTCAGCTCAAAGCGCGTGTTTCTTTCATCTCCTCCAGTGATGGCGAAGCCCTTGCATCCACCGGAATGGACACCAATTTCCACGTCGAGCAGTCCATCTTCGGCAAGCGCACTGCCATCCCTGCCAAGTGGTCGCTCAATGGCGGACTAGGCAGCGCATCTACCAATCCCAATGCCGTCATCCGTGCCGCCTACTCGCGAGAAATGCCCGACGGCTCCTTTCCTGAGATTGCTCTCTCCGCCAAGCATTTCGCCTCGCTCAACCCGGATCAGCCTGCCATCCAGGCTCTGGCTCTCTCCATCGCCAATACCATGACCTTCGGCGATCTTCTTGAGCTCGGCTACGGCGGTGAAACCCAGGTCCTTCAGTACAAGGAGCGCGCCACCAGCTACCGTCCTTTTGCCACCGTCAGCGCTCACCCCGGCAAGAACACGATCCTGCAGTACCGTTACGCCACCAGCGCTCCTGATCTGCGCGCCGCCAAGGGCTTTGACTCCGCCCCCGCCGATCTCAGCGAGAGCAATCCCCGCCTCACCATGACCCCCGGCGGCCAGCGCGTCGAGCGGGCCAGCCACAACGAAATCTCAATCTCCCAGCGCCTTGGCGCCAACAAGTTCCAGCTCGCTCTTTTCGCCGATGAAATCCACAACGCCGCCCTCACCGGAACCGGCGCCGTCTTCACCCAGGACGCCAACTTCCTCATCGACGATCCCTTCTCTGGAAACTTTTACTACAACGGCGGAAACTTCCGCACTCAGGGAGTCCGTGCCGTCTACTCCCATCCCGTCGCCAACGGTCTCGACGCAACTCTCGACTACGCTTACGGCGGTGTGCTGACGGCTCCCGAGAGCCTCCTGCAGGTCAGCCAGACCTCCACCGCGCTGATCACCGCCAAGCGCCACTCCGCCGCCGCCAAGCTCTCCGGCACCGCTCCCGCCACCAAAACAAGGGTCATCGCCAGCTATCGGTGGCTCAGTGGCAGCGCCCTCACTCCGGTCGATCTCTTCAACGCCTCGGCTGGCCAAACCGATCCCTACCTCAGCTTCTTCATCCGCCAGCCCCTCCCCGCCATGCATATCCTGCCCAGCGGACTAGAGGCGCTGATCGATGTGCGCAACCTCCTCGCCCAGGGATACCGGCCCGTGCTCAGCGCCGACGGCAGCACCGTCTATCTCGTCCAGGGAACGCGCTGTATCCGTGCCGGCCTCGCCTTCAGCTTCTAGAACCTGTTTCATAACCAGGTTTTGAAAGGGCATGGCTTCAGCCATGCCGCCAAGGAGCAGGAAGATCGAGGGCTTTAGCCCCCAAGGGAATGCGGCGCGGACTCCAAGCCGGTTATGAAATAGCTTCTAGGCTCTTCCATGGCCAATATGCCTGCTTTGTGTTTGCCATGTGGGCTTGAGTAGCACGTTTTCTTGAGAGTGTCATGCCGAGCGCAGCGAGGAATCCCAGCCCCGCTCAAATCTCCAGTGCTGATCCAAAGGCATTTCTACCTCAAAGCTCCGCAATCAATCGGCGTATGCCCTCTGCGCGCCGCTCTAGTTCTCGTGCTCGATCCCTTTTTCCTCCGGCAGATAATCGCATGACTCACGGCACTCCAGGCAGTAGTAACAGCCGTTATCCACCAGCCGCACATCGTGTTCGCCATAGCACAGATAGCAGTACCTGTCGCACTTGCATCTTTCTTCCACCTGCTCGCAAACGGTACACCGGAATCGTTGGGCCATGGGCGAACTCTACCGCGCATTCACTCCGCGCGCAACTCCCCAGCGCCAGTAGCCGGCAGCGCAGCGTTACCCGCCAGCGTCCGCGACCGGTAGCGCCGCGTTACCCGCCATGCGTCCGCGGCCGGCAGCGGCGTCTGTCGCCGCGTTGCCCGCCCATGCGTCCACGACCGCAGTTTCCGCGCCCCCAGCTTCCCGCGCCCCCGCCGCGTTGCCTGCCCGCTTTGCCGCGTGCTAACTTTTGAGTTCCATTGATCGGCTTGTGGACGTATGATTCCCCACTGTCGGAGGTTCTCCCAATGTCTTTGCCCACCGAACCCGACGCTCCCCGCAAGACCGCGCTCAACGCCCTTCATCGCCGACTTGGAGCCCGCATGGTGGATTTCAACGGCTGGGATATGCCCGTCGAGTATCCTCCTGATTCCACGCGCCCCTCCGGAGGTCTCATCGCCGAGCATATGGCCGTCCGCACCTCCGTCGGCCTCTTCGACGTCAGCCACATGGGAGACATTCGCCTCCACGGCCCTGCCGCTCTTGCCGCCGTCCAACACATGACCTGCAATGACGCCTCCCGCCTCGCCATCGGCCAGGCGCAATACTCCGCCCTGCTCTATCCCTCCGGAACCTTCGTCGATGACGTCATCGTCCACCGCCTCGCTCCGGATGACTTCCTCCTCGTCATCAATGCCGGAACCCGCGAGAAGGATTACAACTGGGTCCATGATGCCGCCCAATCCTTCGACTGTGCCGTCGAAGATCTCAGCGACCGCTATACCCAGATTGCCATCCAGGGTCCCAACGCTCTTCGAACCCTGCAAAAGCTCACCGATGCCGATCTCTCCCAGGTCAAGTTTTACTGCTTCACCCACGGCACCGTCTGCGGATTGCCCAACATCCTCATCGCCCGCACCGGATACACCGCCGAAAGCGGCTTTGAAATCTATATCCCCAGCGATCAGCCCACCAGTGAGAGTGTCTGGAACCAGTTGCTCGACGCCGGAGCTGAGTTCGGCATCCTCCCCTGCGGCCTCGGAGCCCGCAACACCCTCCGTCTGGAAGGCGCGCTCTCCCTCTACGGCCATGAAATTTCCGATTCCATCACCCCCTGGGAGGCGTGCCTCGACCGTTTCGTCAAGATGGACAAGGGAGAATTCACCGGCCGCGCCGCCCTCGCCGCCCAACAACAGCGTGGCCTTGAACGCACTCTCGTCGGTCTTGAGGCCATCGAGCGCGGCATTCCCCGCGACGGCTACAAGGTGCTCGACCCGCATGGTAGCCCCATCGGATACGTCACCAGCGGCTCGCCCGCCCCTTTCCTCAAGAAGAACATCGCTCTCGCCTACGTCCCGCTCGCTTGTTCCGCCGAAGGAACAGAGCTAGACGTAGAGGTTCGCAGCCAGATCGTAAAATGCAAAGTAGTCCCTACGCCGTTTTACAAGCGGCCAAAGCCGGATGCCCCAGGTTCGCGCCCCGCTGTTGGGCGATAACCTGGGAAGCAATGCTAATGTACTGCGCGGGTGGCCCACATCCGCCCTGCAGTTGGGCGAATGTGGGGAAGTCGTCAGGTGCCCACATCAGCCCTCTTTTGGCTGATGTGGGATCGTTGATCTTTACCTTGCTTTTGTAGTTGTTCTTGCCCTCGCTCTTTGGACTACAATTTCAGAGTTCACTCAGCTTCATAATCGCCGGAATCTTCGGCGCGCAATTCATCTCTGGAGATCACCATGGCCTATCCGCCCGAACTCAAATACACCAAAGAACACGAATGGCTCGCCCTTGAAGGCGCAACCGGAACCATCGGCATCACCGAATACGCCCAGAACTCTCTCGGCGATATTGTCTTTGTCGAGTTGCCCAAGGTCGGCGCTGAACTCGTCGCCGGTAAAGTCTTCGGCACCGTCGAGTCCGTCAAAGCCGTCAGCGATCTCTACGCACCGGTCACGGGCACCGTCACCGCCATCAACGGCGACCTTGCCACCTCGCCCGAGAAGGTCAACAGCGATCCCTACTCCGCCTGGATGGTGAAGGTCACTCTCGCCAACCCCGCCGATGCCGCCGCCCTTCTCTCCGCCGCCGATTACGAGGCGTTCGTCGCCGCGGAGCAGTAGAAATAGGAATGAGGATGGGATTGCATGAGCATTGTATTTCCAGGATGTCATTCCGAGCGACAAGCGCCAGCGGCGGGCAGCGGCGAAGCCGCGTTACCCCGCTCCAAGCGTAGCAGCGAGGAATCCCAGTACCGTTCGACTCTCCCGTTAAGCCGGGTGCCCCACCTTCGCACCGCGTTCTTTGCGGTGCTAAGGTGGGAAGCGACCACGCCCGCATCGAAGGGCTGCCGGGTGCCCCACATCTGCCGCGCTTCGCGGATGCGGGTCTTTCCAGCTTTCCGGCGCTATCCTGGGAAAGTAAACCGCTTCAGCTCTAACGGCTGCCCTTCGCAGCCGCTTGTAATTCGCGGCCTTCACTAACCGCACTCAGGACAGTTCATCATGCGTTATCTTCCCAAGTCGTCCGCCGAACGCGCTCACATGCTGCGCGAGATCGGTGCCGCCTCCATTGACGAACTTTTCGCACACATTCCATCCCAGTTCCGCCTCACCCGCGACCTGGCCATTCCGCCCCAGCAGGCTGAAAGCGAAATCGTCGACTGGTTCCGCGCCCGCGCCGCTGAGAACGCCACCGGATACGGCATCATGCTCGGAGCCGGTGCCTACAACCACTACCGCCCGCTCATTATCGATGCTCTCATCTCGCGTGGCGAGTGGTTCACCGCCTACACCCCCTACCAGCCGGAGATCGCCCAGGGCACGCTCCAGGCCATCTTTGAATTCCAGACCATGATCTGCGAGCTTACCGGCATGGAGGTCGCAAACGCCTCCATGTATGACGGCTCTACCGGCGCCGCCGAAGCCGTCATGATGGCCATGCGCATCACCGGACGCCACTCCGCCATCCTCGCCCGCAGCGTTCACCCCCAGTATCGCGAGGTCATCGCCACCTACGCCAAATACCAGGGACTTCCCCTCACCGAGATCCCCTTCATCAGCAACGGACGCGTCGACCTGCGCGCCCTCGACGCCGCCATTACCTCGGAAACCGCCTGCGTCCTCATCCAGTCGCCCAACTTCTTCGGAACCATCGAGGACGTTGCCGTCATCGCCGATTTAGTCCACGCCAAGGGTGCCCTGCTCGTCGTCTCCATCGCCGAAGCGCTCTCGCTCGGCATTGTGCGTCCGCCCTCGGAGGCCGATATTGTCTCCCTGGAAACCCAATCCCTCGGCGTTCCCCTCAGCTTCGGCGGACCTTATGCCGGAGTCATCGCCACCCGCGAAAAGTTCATCCGTCAGATCCCCGGTCGTCTCGTCGGCCAAACCACCGACCGCAACGGCAAGCGCGGCTTCGTGCTCACCCTCTCCACTCGCGAGCAGCACATCCGCCGTGAGAAGGCGACCTCCAACATCTGCACCAATCAGGCGCTCATCGCGCTCATGGTCAACATTTTTATGGATGTCTATGGCCGCGCCGGCATTCGCGAATTGGCCGAGCACAATCTCGCCAAGGCCGCATATGCCCGCCGGGCCCTCGGCGCAAAAGCCGCAATTCTCTTTGACGGTGCGCCGCGCTTCAATGAATTCGTCCTCCAAACCACCCGCGACGCCGACGAAATCTCGCAGCAGCTCGCCGCCAAAAGTAAAATCATCGGCGGCCTGCCCCTCCGCAAGTTCTATCCCGAACTCGGCAACGCCGCTCTCTGGTGCGCCACCGAACTCACAACCCGCGTCGCCATCGACGCCGCCGCCAGCGAGGTGAATGCATGAGCCGTCCAGCGCCAGCGCGGGTGCCCCACCTTCGGCGCGCCGTTTTTGCGCGGCTAAGGTGGGATGGTCGGTACACACCAATACAGGAACTAGCAACTCTGAGGTGAACCCATGAGCGACCAGGACATTCGCAAGGCCACCACTCATATCTCGCAAAACGAAGGCCTCATCTTCGAGCACTCTTCTCCCGGCAAGAAGGCCTATCGTATGCCCAAGCTCGATGTGCGTGAGATCAGCGCCCTTGCCGAACTCCGCTCTGTCCTGCGCACCGTGCCCGCCGAACTTCCTGAAGTCAGCGAAATTGAAATCATCCGCCACTTCACCCGTCTCTCCACCTGGAACTACGCCGTCGATCACGGCATGTATCCCCTCGGCTCCTGCACCATGAAGTACAATCCGCGCGTCAACGAGGTGGTCGCCCGCCTTGATGGCCTCGCCGGGGCTCATCCCTGTCAGCCCGAGCGGCTCTCCCAGGGCGCGCTGCGCATCATGAAGACCCTCGCCGATCAGCTCATCGAAATCACCGGCATGGATGCCATAACCCTTCAGCCCGCCGCCGGAGCCCACGGCGAGTTCACCGGAATCCTTCTCATCCGCGCCTATCTCGAATCCAAAGGCAATCCGCGCAAGAAGATCCTCATTCCAGACTCCGCTCACGGCACCAATCCCGCCACCGCCGCCATGGTCGGCTACCAGGTCGAGAACCTTCCCAGCAATCGCAGCGGTATGGTCGAGCTTGCCGCCCTTGAAGCCCAGATGAACGAGGATGTCGCCGGCCTCATGCTCACCAACCCCAACACCCTCGGCATCTTCGACGAACAGATCGCAGCCATCGCCGAGATTCTCCATCGCAAGGGCGGCCTGCTTTACATGGACGGAGCCAACATGAACGCTCTCGTCGCCAAGGCCCGTCCCGGCGATTTCGGCGTCGATGTCATGCACCTCAATCTGCACAAAACCTTTTCCACCCCTCACGGCGGAGGCGGTCCCGGCTCCGGTCCCGTCGCCTGCAAGAAACTTCTCGAGCCCTTCCTGCCTCTGCCCATCGTCGTGGAATCCGCCGACGGAGCCCTCCACCTCAACTATGATCGTCCGCACTCCATCGGACGCGTGCGTGCCTTTTTTGGCAACTTCGGCATGTTTGTCCGCGCCCTCGCCTACATCATGGCCAACGGCCCCGACGGCCTCCGCCAGACCACCGAAGATGCCGTCCTCAACGCCAACTATCTCCGCAAAAAGCTCGAAGGAACCTTCGATCTTCCTTACTCAACCCCCACCATGCACGAGGTCGTCTTCAGTGACAAGCTGCAGGCAAAGCTCGGCGTCAAAACCGGAGACATCGCCAAGCGCCTCATCGATTACGGCTTTCATCCCTACACCGTCAGCTTTCCCATGGTCGTCCCCGGCGCAATGATGATCGAGCCCACCGAGAGCGAGCCCCTCGAAGAGCTTGACCTCTTCATCGACGCCATGAAGTCCATCGCCCAGGAGGCCATCGATTCACCCGATCTGATCAGGAGCGCGCCCAACTTTACCCGCGTCTCGCGCCTCGACGAAACCGCCGCCGCCCGCAAGCCAATCCTGCGCTGGAAGCCGGAGCCAAAATAGCGCAAAGAAAGCGGTAGAGGAAAAACCTCACGACGCCCGATGCTTCGCCCGCGCTTTCATGACAAACCTGCCCCAATTGCGGAGCGGCTGTAGTACCATGATGCACACTGCTAGCCAATTTATTGAACGAACCTGTCGCAAGGCGCAGCGGCATGAATTGAACAGAAGACTTAGACGCTGTTTCATAACCCGGTTTTGAAAGGGCATGGCTTCAGCCATGCCGCCAGGGAGCGGGAAGATCGCGGGCTTTAGCCCCTGAGGGAATGCGGCGCAGAGCTCCAAGCCGGCTATGAAATAGCTTCTAGCGAAGATTCACCACGCACTACTTTTAATAACGCTCCACAAGAGGAGAGGTACTCAATGAAACACAAGATCGTTTTTGAAGAGCATTTTACAAATCCACTGAACAACAGTCTATGGGATGCGGCCGGAGAAGCCGCCCGCAACGGCGGTTCCTACATGACCGATGTCCTGCGTAAGTTGCTGGACACCGATCAGCGCATCGAGGAAATGGACCAGTGCGGTATCGACATGGCCATTCTTTCCCTTGCCTCGCCCGGCGCGCAGTCCGTCCTTGACGTCGATAAGGCAATCGACCTGGCCAAAAGAACCAACGACCAGCTCGCCGAACAAATCGTCGCCCGCCATCCAACCCGCTTTCGCGCTTTCGCCACGGTCGCGATGCAATCGCCCAGGGCTGCCGCCGACGAGCTCGAGCGCGCCGTCACCACTCTTGGCCTGAAGGGTGCGTTGATCAACGGCTACACCAATATCGGCGATGAGAATACCGCGCAGTATCTGGACGAAGCGCCGGTATGGGAATTCTGGGAGCGGGCGTCAAAACTCAATACCCCAATCTATCTTCATCCCCGTGAACCTTTGCCCAACCAGCGGCGCATTTATCAGGGTTATTCATCGCTCATAGGCTCGGCCTGGGGCTTCGGACATGAAACCGCCACTCATGCGGTTCGCCTCATGATGAGCGGGCTCTTCGACAAATATCCCAATCTGACCGTCATTCTCGGACATCTTGGCGAAGGACTGCCTCAAACCCTTCCGCGCCTCGAACACCGGCTCTGGATGCAGCGCGAAGGCGAAGGTCTGGGCAATGCCAAGCGCCCCGTCGGTGAATACTTCAGCCGTAACTTCATCCTCACTACCAGCGGTCATTTCCACTCCAAGGGATTATTGGACGCGATCAGCGAAATTGGCGTCGACCGCGTGATGTTTTCTACCGACTATCCCTTTGAGAGCATGGTCACCGCCAGCGAGTGGTTTGACGATTGCCTGCTCGCCGAGAACGACCGCGAGAAAATCGGTCGCACCAACGCAGTGCAGCTATTCGGCCTGTGAGTCAACCGTGAGTTGTGATTGGAAGCTGTTTCATAACCCGGTTTTGAAAGGGCATGGCTTCAGCCATGCCGCCAGGGAGCATGAAGATCGCGGGCTTTAGCCCCTGAGGGAATGCGGCGCAGAGCTCCAAGCCGGTTATGAAATAGCTTCTTCTCACTGCGGAATGCGGACGGCCCTCGAAGGCCGCCCGATTCTTCCGCTGACCAGCGTCGCTTCACTGCGACGAGTACGTTCCGTTGGACGAAGCATCCTCAACCGACGCTACATGGATGACGTTCGAGCCGGTAGGTCCGCCCATGTCCTGGGGCAGCTCCTGCCAGCGCAGGCTTTCGTCATCGAACGGGCTCATCGTGCCAGACACCCGGATGATTTGGCCGACGTGGTTTTCCAGCACTGCCGCGTCTCCGGTGAGCTGGTACGTTGTGCCGGACGTCTCATCGGCGAGGTTGAAGATCCCGCCGGATTTCGACAGGTATCCATCCACCGTGATGTTGTTCGCGTAAGACTGTCCTACTGCCCACACCGACGACAGCAGAAGGATGGTGCCGAGGAGAAGTGTTCTTTTCATGTGTATTTTCCTTTCACTTAAAATAGATGCGGCGCACTCGCGAAGGATGTGCCGCAACCGCGGAAAATGCAGCTCTGAAGCACTTCTCGCCTTCAGCTCAGGACTTTGCCACAAGATGAAATAAGTGATCTCTCCGACTTGGCAATCGTAGTTCAGTACCACTTCTAAATGATTAAGGCCGGTGCCTCACTCAAGCCCTCTTTCGCCCTGCGCGGCTGGCGTGTGACCCACCATCGCCCTCCTCTGGCGATGGTGTGATTGCCTTCATCGGCGCATCGCCCAACCCGCCGCCCGCACTCATGCCCGTGCATTTCTCCGCAACCAGCATCTTCTTTTCCTCGCCGGCAGCTCTCATCGTGCAACCCTGCGTCCTCTGCCGCATTCCAATCTGCCGTTGAGGGACGCGGCGCATCCCTCCCAGGGAGAGCACAATGGCTTATTGTTCGAGTTGCGGTACGCAGATGGAAGGACAGTTTTGTCCAAAATGTGGAGCGGCTGCGCCGGGAGCGGCATTCACCCGGCCTGCCTCTGCCGTCAACATACAGCCCGGAATCAGCATCAACGGCGCTTCCGCCTTGTGCTATCTCTTCGGCTTCATCACGGGGATCGTCTTCCTTGTGCTTGCTCCCTACAACCAGAATAGGCAGGTGCGCTTCCACGCCTTCCAGTCCATCTTCCTCAACGTCGCGGTCATCGTCGTCCACATCGGCGTTACCGTCCTCTCGCTGATGTTCAGCGCCATCAGCTTTTCGCTGGTAGCGTTAATGAGCTCTCTTCACTTGCTCGTGAGCCTCGGATTCTTTCTCGTCTGGCTCTACATGATGTGGAAGAGCTATCGCGGTGAGAAGGTCATGCTGCCCATCATCGGTCCATTCGCAGAGCGCCAGAGCGCTGGCCAGGATTCGCCGAGCAGCACAATTGGCAAGGCTGCATAGCCGGAAGCGGAAGACGCTCGAACCCGAACCCGGAAATCCCTCCTGCCGGCTCCAGTGCGGAGCCGCAGGGATGTACTCCTTGGTAAATCGTTGGGTGATCGTACGTGTACTGATCGGGCAATCCTTTGAAACTTGCGATACGATTGCCCAATCCGTCAACACCGCTCCGGAAACCATTATCCAGAAGGTATATGGTTCCCTTCTCCGCCACGCCTGAGCCAGGAGCGCCATTACGCGCAAATCTTCCCCTGCTGCGCCCTCTACGGCATTCTGCGCTCGCGCTCCGTAGCCGTTCCTTTGCCTGATGACTTTTTCGCAGTCCTTCTCACACCCGCATTTTCAGCGGACTTGCGCGCATTCTTCTTCACCGTCTTCGCGGGAAATGTGTAATGATGCGCCGCCATGTTCACCTTCAGCCCCAGGAAGCTCACGCCCTCGGCCTGCAAATTCATGCGCTGCTCAAATCCTTGTTCGCCCGTCAGCAGAATTCTTCCGCCCGCGCCGATAATGCGATGCCAGGCCAACCCCGCGCTCTGCCCATGCAGTGCCCACGCCACTTGCCGCGCCGCGCCCGGATACCCCGCCGCGTACGCAATGTCGCCGTAGGTCGCAACTTTACCGTGCGGCACGCGGCGCACCTGGCGCAGCATCTCGGCGAACATGCCGCTATTCCGCGGCTCTTGTTCGTGCGTAGTTTTCATTTTTTCAACCCGCTCTTCTTCGCCTCTCTTGCGCCGCTGCTGCGCATGATCGGCTTCTTTGGCGAGCGCCGCGCGACCTCGTGAAAGCCCGCGCGTTCAAAGGTCGCCGCCACGCCCGTCCATACAAATGCAGGCGGCAGCTTCTCCTTCAACTCCTGCGGATAGCCTTCAATGATCTTCGCTCCGCGCGAGCGCGCGAACTCCACGGCAGCTTGCAACACCGCAACGGAAAGCCCTTTGCCGCGTGCTTTTTTATCGACGAAGAAACAACTCACTGACCACACTTTCTCCGCGTCCACCGGAGCCCACACCTTGGAAGCTGCGAGCCGGATGTACTCTTCACGCGGCGCAACCGCGCACCAGGCCACGGCGCGCCTATCCTCGTATAGCAGCACTCCCGGCTGCTGGCCCCGGTCAACCAGCGCGCGCATCGCCATGCGATTCCCTTCACCGTGCTGTGCCTTGAATTCCGCGCTCGCCAGCCGCCATGTCATGCACCAGCATCCGCCACATGCGCCGCGCGGGCCGAAGAGGCTTTCAAAGTCGTTCCATGTCTCGGGAGTCAGAGGTTTCCATTTTCGTGTGCACGTCATGATCGACCAGCATACTAGCTTCGCACGCGAGGTTGAAGCCGCTTGCCATTCAATTCATCGCCAGCCTGTGCTCCGCTCGCGGCGCGGGGCTCGGCGATTGCATTGATAGCGGCCGCGAGAAACACTACCGCAATTACATGCAGAGACAAAGAGGGCGTCGCAAATGCGGCGCCCTCTTCGTCTCTGAACTCCGCGATGAAATTATTTTACTGTAGCGCTCGTGGCCGCCTTGGCGCCTTCGCGCAGAGCTTCGGCCTTGTCCGTCTTCTCCCATGTAAAGTCCGGGTCGTTGCGGCCAAAGTGGCCGTAGGCAGCGGTCTTCTGGAAGATCGGACGGCGCAGGTTCAGCCACTCGATGATGCCCTTGGGAGTGAGCGCAAAATTCTTGCGCACCAGGTCCTCCAGGACTTCGCGCTCCACCTTGCCAGTACCGAATGTTTCCACCAGCACGCTGACCGGCTCGGCGACGCCGATGGCGTAAGCGAGCTGAACTTCGGCACGGTCGGCAAGGCCGGCGGCGACGATGTTCTTGGCAATGTAGCGCGCCATGTACGCGGCGGAGCGATCCACTTTCGTCGGATCCTTGCCGCTGAACGCGCCACCACCGTGACGGCCCATGCCACCGTAGGTATCCACGATGATCTTGCGCCCGGTCAATCCGGTGTCGCCCATCGGTCCGCCAATCACGAAGCGGCCGGTCGGATTGATGTGGTACTTGGTGTTTTCGTCCAGCAGACTTGCCGGAAGCGTGGCTTGAATTACGTGCTTCAGAATGTCGGCGCGGAGCTGTTCGGTAGTCACCGTGTCCGCGTGCTGGGTTGAGATCACAACCGCGTCAATGCGCAGCGGCTTGCCGCTCTCGTCGTATTCCACCGTGACCTGGCTCTTGCCGTCCGGACGTAGATACCCGAGCTTGCCGCTCTTGCGCACGTCGGTGAGTTTATGTGCCAGCTTGTGGGCCAGTGAGATCGGCGCTGGCATCAGCTCGGGCGTCTCGTTGGTGGCATAGCCGAACATCATGCCCTGGTCGCCGGCGCCGCCGGTGTCCACGCCCATTGCGATATCGCCACTCTGTTTGTTGATGCTCGAGATCACGGCGCAGGTGTTCGAGTCAAAGCCGTAGAGGGCGTTGTCATATCCGATGGAGCTGACGACGCCGCGCACCAGCGACTGGAAATCGACATAAGCGCTGGTGGTAATTTCACCCGCAATCACGACCAGCCCGGTGCAGGTCAGCGTTTCACACGCCACGCGGCTGTAAGGGTCCTGCTCAAGGCAGGCGTCGAGAATTGCGTCAGAGATCTGGTCTGCGATTTTGTCGGGATGCCCCTCGGTCACCGACTCAGAGGTAAATAGAAACCGGTTGTGCGACGACAATGTGTTGCCTCCTATAGGCCAGTCCCGTTGTGCTCCGGACAGGAGAGGGTGCCGCAAGCCGGAATCCGTGAACCGCCTGATTGCAGTGTATCGTGGGCATCCGGCGGCGAACAATGCGGCAGATGCCCGAGAGCAACCTAAGGCAGTGAATGGGGAGTTCAGGGGTGTAAGCAGCGAGAGAACCGGCTTCTATAGAGGCTGTTCCGGCCTCCCAAAACTGACGTTCCCCGGCTTACTTGTTACAATCAGCTTTCACCACTTCAAGACGGGAAACCACTCATTCTATGCATCGCTGGTCGAAATTGTTTATCCCCACGCTTCGTGAAGCGCCTGCTGACGCGGAAGTTGCCAGCCACAAATTTCTGGTGCGCTCCGGATACATTCGGCAGTTGGCGGCCGGAATCTACTCCTACCTCTTCCTCGCGCAGAGGACATTTCTCAAGATCACGAACATTGTGCGCGAGGAGATGGACTCCATCGGCCAGGAGCTATACCTGCCGGCGCTGAATCCGCGCGAGGTCTGGGAGGCGAGCGGGCGCTGGGATGTAATGGGCGACAACATGTTTCGCCTCAAGGATCGCAAGGGCGCGGACCTCTGCCTGGGCATGACCCACGAAGAGATTATGACCGACATCGCGCGCAAGGAACTGCGCAGCTACAAGCAGCTTCCGCAGATCTGGTACCAGATTCAGACCAAGTTCCGCGATGAACTGCGCCCCAAGAGCGGGCTGCTCCGGGTGCGCCAGTTCACGATGAAGGACTCGTATTCATTCGACGTTGACCGCGCCGGATTGGATAAGAGCTTTGACCTGCATGACGCGGTCTATCGCCGCATCTTTCAGCGCTGCGGGCTGGAGTTTGTGGCCGTCGAGGCGGACTCGGGTTCGATGGGCGGATCGCAGTCGCAGGAGTTCATGGTCTACACCGACGCAGGCGAAGACCTGGTGGCATCTTGCGGAAAGTGCGGCTACGCGGCAAATCTGGAGAAGGCAACATCGAAGCTGGCTCCGGTGGAAGAGCTGGCGGCTAATGCCAGCGGAGCGCGGGAGAAGGTGTACACCCCGGGGACAAAAACGATTGATGATGTCGCCGCGTTCCTGATGACTCCGGTGAACAACAATATGAAGTCGCTGGCCTATGTGATCACCGACGGGAGCAGTGCGGCGGGGAAGGCGATCCTTCGTCCGCTGCTGGTGCTGATGCGCGGCAATGATCAGATGAACGAGGCCAAGCTCTCGGCGGCGATCGGTGGGCGCGACTTCCGTCCCATGGTGGAAGAAGAGATCGTAAAATATTTTGGCTCTCCGGCAGGATACCTGGGACCGGTGGGGCTAAAGCTGGTTCGCGTGGTGGAGAACAAAGGCAAGACGGAATACGCGGGCGAAGCCGACCACTTCGTGGTGGTGATGGACGAAGCTCTGCGCGGGCGCAAGAATCTGGTGGGCGGAGCCAACGAATTGGATCACCACTTCACCGGACTGAACCAAGGCGTGGACTTTGACGTATCCAGCTATGCCGACCTGCGCAACGTAGTGGAAGGCGAACTCTGTCCGCGCTGCGGTGAGGCGCTGAAGCTTGGCAAGGCGGTGGAGATCGGACACATCTTCAAGCTCGGAACCAAGTACGCCGAAGCGATGGGCGCAAAGGTTCTGGACAAGGATGGCAAGGAAGTCACGATCATCATGGGCAGCTACGGCATCGGCATCGAGCGCATCCTGACCTCGTGCATCGAACAGAATCATGATGACAACGGCTTCTGGCTGTCTCCATCGATCGCTCCGTTCACGGTGGTGGTGGTGCCGACGAACGTGAAGGACCATGCGCTGCTGGAGGCCTCGGAAAAGATTGCGGCAGAGTTGGAAGCCGCGGGGTATGATGTGCTTCTCGACGACCGCGACGAGAGGCCGGGAGTAAAGTTCAAGGATGCGGACCTGGTCGGCATTCCTTATCGCGTGAACGTCGGCAAACTGTTGGCCGAAGGGAAAGTGGAAGTAGTGGAGCGGGCCAGGGCACAGAAGGCCGAGGTTGCGGTGGCCGATGTGCTGACCCATCTGCGCAGTCTGTATGATCCGCGAACTTAGGAGAGTTCTATGAAGGGGCTGAAATCAATATTTGGACTGCTGATTCTGCTCGTGGGTGCCTTCGTACTCTACAAGATTCTCCCTGCCTACTGGGGTAACTTCAAGCTGGGCCGTTTGGTCGAAGACCAGGCGGTGGTTTACACCTACACCCCCAAAACGGATGGAGAGATTGCGGCAGACATCGCGCAGAAGGCACAAGGTTTCGACGTCAACTTTGCGCCGGAGCAGGTCAAGGTGCAGCGCACCCCCGGCGATCTGACAATCACGGTCGAATATTCGGTCCATGTGGATCTGCCGCTTTACCCGCTGGATTTGAACTTCAAGGCCGCAAGCAAGAATCACAACGTGATGGCAAGGTAGCTGCGCCGGAGACGAAAACATTTGCCTGCGATTCCCGCGCAAGGCAATGGAACCAGATATATTCCGAAGCCTGTCTTTGCCGATTGCTTCCTTGCGCCATTCCGGTGTCTTACAATACAGGCAGTATCAACGTGCCCATTAAACTAAAAATTCCGGTCTCCTCCCCTGGAAAGCGCAAACCGCTTCTTCGCTTGGCTGTCGCGGCGTTCATCATCCTCGCTCTGGTTTGCTTCGGAGTCTTTTCGTACTACTACATTCAATACGATCTCATCATCAGCAAGCGGATGAGCGGGCAGATATTTTCGACCTCGGCGAAGATCTTTGCGCGGCCGGTCACGGTTCATCCGGGAGACAGGTTTTCGCCCGCTCAGATTGCCGCCACGTTGCGCCGCGCCTCTTACATCGACGCGAACAACGGGGCAGAGTCGCCGATGGGCACTTTCCGCATGGTTCCGGGCGGAATCGAAATTAATCCGGGCGCCGAATCGTATCACTCGACCGATGGGGCAAGGATTCTGAGCGGCTCGGATGGACGGGTCGAGCGTATTTTGGGCATGGGCGCGAACTCTGGCGCGGAACTGGACTCCTATGAACTGGAGCCAGCTCTGGTAACCGCACTCTTCCAGGGACAGGATCGCACCAAGCGCGAGATTCTTACCTACAACAATCTTCCCAAGGTGATGGTGGATTCGGTGCTGGCCATCGAGGACCGCAGGTTCTTTGAGCACGGCGGCATCAACTGGCTCAGTTTGGTCGGATCGTTCATCACGGACCTGCGCGGTGCGGGCAGGCGTCGTGGCGGATCGACCATCACCATGCAGATCTCGCGCGGCTTCTTCCTCACGCCAGAGAAGACGATAACCCGCAAGCTGACCGAAATGCTGATCGCGGTTGAACTGGAGCAGAAGTTCAACAAGCAGCAGATCTTCGAACTCTACGCAAACCAGGTGTACCTGGGCCAGCGCGGATCGTTTTCCATTAACGGATTTGGCGAAGCGGCGCGCTCCTACTTCGGCAAGGACATTAAGGAGATTACGCTGCCCGAAGCGGCCATGATCGCCGGCATCATCCAGTCGCCGAATATGTTGAATCCCTATAAGCGTCCCGAGAAGGTGATGGAGCGGCGCAATGTGGTACTGGACTCCATGGTGGAGACCGGCGCGATCACGCCCGCGCAATGTGAGGCGGCCAAGGCCGCTCCGCTCAAACTGAGCGCACCCAATGTGGAAGCCAGCGACGCTCCCTACTTTGTCGATTTGGTGAAGGACACGCTGGCCGGCGAGCACTCCGAAACCGAACTGAACGAAAGCGCCTATCGCATCTACACCACACTCGACCCGGACCTGCAGCACGCCGCCGCCGAAGCGGTGGCCGAGGGCATCAAGCTGGTGGATGAACAGGTGGCCAGGCAGCGCACGCGGCGCGTGAGAACCGGCCAGGGAAAGAACGCCACGGTTCAGGAAACAACCGTGCCCGGTCCCGTTCCGCAGGTTGCGCTGGTGGCTTTGGACCCGCACACCGGTGAGGTGCTGGCGCTGGTAGGCGGCAGAAACTACGGCTTCAGCCAGTTGAATCACGCCATTGCCAAACGTCCGACGGGCTCCATATTCAAGCCTTTCGTTTATGCGGCGGCGATCAATACGGCGCTGACCGCACAGGGCGCCGATCCGGTATTCACGCAGGTTTCTTTGATTGACGATTCACCGACGACGTTTGAATTCGACGGCAAGGTTTACGACCCGCGAAATTATAAGGATGAGTATCACGGACTCGTAACAGCGCGCTTTGCTCTGCAGATGTCGTTGAACAACGCCACCGTCAGGATGGCCGAGATGGTGGGCTACGACAAGGTTGCGCAACTGGCCCGCAATGCCGGAATCACCAGCGTAAGGGCAACCCCGGCGGCGGCGCTCGGAGCCTACGACGCCAGCCCTATCGAGATGGCCGGAGCCTACACGGTACTGGCCAACGGCGGTGTGCGCATCGATCCCTTGCTGATCCACTCCATACGTGAGTCCAACGGCGACGTGGTGGAAGACTTCCACAACGCCAATCGCCCGGTGCTGGATCCGCGTGCCGCTTACGTGATCACCAACATGATGCAGAACGTGCTCGATCACGGCACCGGCTACACGGTTCGGGCACGCGGCTTCACCGCTCCGGCGGCGGGCAAGACCGGCACATCGCACGACGCCTGGTTTGCGGGCTACACCAGCAATCTGCTCTGCATTGTCTGGGTGGGCTATGACGACTACAGCGATCTGAAACTCGCCGGCGGCTCCACGGCAGGGCCAATCTGGGCCGAGTTCATGAAGCGGGCCGTCCGCCTGCCACAGTACAGCAATACCGCGGAATTTGTTCCTCCTGCCGGGGTGGTGACAGTTGCGCTGGACAAGACCACCAATCTGCTTGCTACCGCTAGTTGCCCGGATGACTACAACTCTGCTTTTGTGGAAGGCTCGGAGCCGAAGGAAAGCTGCGACCACGCCGATCAGCGCAGCCTCTTCCAGAAGGTCTTTGGAGGCCCCGCGCCCGTTCCGCCACCAGTGAACCAGCCCGGACGACGGATATCCCCTCCAAGCCAGCCACGCCAGGGCAACGGCGCTCCAGAAATGGGAGAGCAGCAACCCGCACCGAACCAACCCGCTCAGGCTGAGACAAAGAAGGGCTTTTGGGGCAAAGTGACTGGAATTTTTGGCGGAGACAAGGATAAAAATAAAGGCCAGGACGGAAACAATTCCAACCCAAGATAGGTCTAACATCTTCAAGCGCGCTGGAAGAGTTCTCAGGAGGCGATTTTCAGAAGCGTTCTCGGGGGTGTTGGGCCATGGCTTTCCGTTCTCTCACAGTCACTTGCATCGTGCTCCTGGCGGCATTCCCGCTCTGCGCCTCCAACCGGCAGCAGGCGCAAGCCGCGCCCAACGCCGAGACCTCTTTTCCAGTTCAGGTGCAGAGTCAACAGGCTCCCGCGCCGATGATCACGCCGCGCCCTGCTCCCGTAGCGCCAACGCCTGCCGAAATGCGCGCCATGACCGCGGACCAACTGAAGGAAAAGGGCGACGAGTTGCGGCAGGCCAAGGACTATCTCTCCGCGGTGGACTGCTATCGCGCGGCGATCCGCAAGCAACCAAGCGCCGAGTTCTACAACCGCGTGGCAATCTCCGAGTTGCTGTTGCGGCATCCGGCGGAAGCAGAAAAAGCCGCCAGAAAAGCGGTCCGCAAGGACAAGCATATGGCGGAGGCCTGGAACAACCTGGCCGTGAGTTACTACATGCGGAACCAATTTGAAGATGCTATCCGCGCCTACCATCGAGCCATCTCGATTGAGCCTGACTCTGCCTCGTTCCACAACAACCTGGCGGTGGCCTTTATGGATTCAAAACGGTTTGAACTCGGCATCGCCGAGTATCGCAAGGCCTTCGCGCTGGACCCCTCGTTTTTCGAGCATGCGTCGCAGAACGGCATCAGTGCGCATATGGGCTCGCCGCAGGATCGTGCACAATTTTCCTATGTTCTGGCCCGGCTCTTTGCCGGCAATGGAGACCTGGATCGTGCCCTGCACTTTCTGCGCGCCGCCATGGAGGACGGCTATCCGAAGATCGACGACGTATATCGCGACAAAGAATTCGCGCAAGTCGTCAAGGATCCGCGATTTCTGGAACTGATGAAAGAGCGTCCGGTGGCGGTTCGCTAGCAGGGCTGGCAGCTTATTCCTCAGCAACCGGCGCCGCACCAAGCAGAATTGGCTTGGCTGTGCGGCGCTCCCGTTCTTCGAGGTGACGCTGGCGGAAGTGAGCCATGGCGCGATCTCCCCAGGCCCGCACAAAGTAGTAATTCAGCACGGCGCCGACCACCGAACTGAGAATGGGAACCGCGCGGGCGACCGCCTTCTCGGCGAATTCGGCGCTGAAGCGCGCGGCAATGCGGCCAATGACACGCTGCACAAAGCTCTTCAGCACGGTTCTCTCGATCAGTTCCTTGCTGACGTCAACCCCGGCGGCGGTGGCGGCGGCGATCCAGAGCTCCGCAACCTCTTCATCGGTATTGAACTGGAAGCCGTAGATCAGGCTCAGCTTCTGCACCATGCGCATGGTGATGGCCGAGAGTATGCCCAGGTCGGGCACAATCGTAATGAGGCCGCCGAATCCGAGGCCGGCGCCTTCAGTGCCAGCCATCTTCATGGCTCCGCGCACGGTCTGCCGGGCAATGGAATCAAGCGCCGCCACGGGCAGGGTGAACAACCCTTCATAGCTCGATACCGGCACTCCGTGCGCCATGCGAAGGTGCATGAGGTATTCGTCGGGTTCGACGCGGACGGTCTCATAGGCGCGGGCCAGCGCAGACTTGAAGGCCGTCTCCAGCCGCCGGGTGACCCAGGAATTGTTCTCCGCGGGATCAGGCATAGGGCACCAGTGTATTCGGATGCGGCAGGGAGGAAAAGGGCCCGGGCGCAAATTCGAGGCGGCGATAATTGCGGCCTTTGCCCAGCAAACGCAGCCGCCGCAGTTGCTCTGCCGGAGGGAGGATTCCGCCGGGACTCTCCGCATGTGCTAGCATCAAAGTTTATGCCAGCCGGAAAATTACACATAGTGCCTCTAGGTGGTCTGGGCGAGTTCGGAATGAACTGCATGGCCATCCGCTGGAACGATGACATCATCGTCATCGATGCCGGAATGATGTTTCCCGAGGACGAGTTGCCCGGCGTCGATATCGTCGTTCCCGCCCTCACTTACCTGATTGAAAACCGCGAAAAGGTTCGCGGCGTTGTGCTCACCCACGGGCATGAGGACCACATTGGCGGCATCCCATGGCTGATCTCCGAACTGAACGTGCCGATTTATGGCACGGAGTTCACCCTTGCCTACGTGGAAGACAAACTGGAAGAGCACGGCCTGCTGGAAAACGCCGATCTCAACGAAATGCTGCCGGGAAAACGCTTCCAGCTCGGCCCGTTCACCATCCATCCCATCCAGGTCACGCATTCGATTGTGGACGCGGTGTCACTGGCGGTGCATACGCCGCTGGGCGTGATCATTCACACCGGCGACTTCAAGATCGACCTGACGCCAACCGACAACAAGCTCTTTGACCTGCATGCCTTTGCCGAGTACGGCAAGGAGGGCGTGCTCGCCCTTCTGCAGGACTCGACCAACGTGGAGCGTCCCGGCTTTACCCCAAGCGAGCGCGCGGTGCGTCCCAAATTCGAGGAGATTTTCGTGCATACCCGGCGAAGGCTCTTCGTCTCCTGCTTCTCGTCCTCCATTCACCGCATCAAGATGGCGACCGAGATGGCGCACCAGTTCCACCGCAAGATCGCGCTGGTGGGGCGAAGCCTGACCGAGTCCACGGAAATTGCGCAGGATCTCGGCTATATCACTCTGCCGGCCTCGGCGTTCATCACTCCAGGGCAGATTCGCGACTTTCCCCCGGAGCAGGTCATGGTGATGATCAGCGGCACGCAGGGCGAGCCGATGAGCGCACTCTCCCGCGCCGCCGTGGACAACCACCGTCACGCCAAGATTGAGCCGGGCGATACGGTCGTGCTGAGTTCGAGAGTGATTCCCGGCAATGAAAAGGCGATCTACCGCGTGATCGACCACCTCTTCCGCCGCGACGCCAAGGTGATCTACGACGACGGTTCCAAGCCGCCGGTGCATGTCAGCGGACATGGCAGCTCGGAAGAGTTGAAGCTGATGATCAACCTTGTGCGCCCGCGATACTTCATTCCGATCCACGGAGAATACCGGCAACTGAAGCGCCATGCCGAGCTGGCGGGCGGGATGAAGGGCGCGGTCGGAAATGTGATCATGATCGAGACCGGCGACATCCTGGAATTCGACGAACTGGGCGCGCGGCGGGTGGGCGAGGCCCCGGTGGGACGCATCTGCATCGACTCCGGCTCGAACTCGGATGTGGTCGAGGAGCTCATTATCCGCGACCGCAAGCACCTCAGCGAAGACGGCTTCGTAATGCCGATCCTGGCCATCCACAAGCTGACCGGCAAGCTCGAAGGCACTCCGGAGATTGTGATGCGCGGCTTTGCCGGAGCGCCGGACGACAACGGTTTTGTGGAAGAGGTGCGCGGCACGGTGCGGCGAACTCTCGAACACTCGACCAGGGAAGAAGTGGCCGATTACGGCTTGATCAAGGAAAAAATCCGGGTAGACCTGAAGCGCTTCATCAGCCGCAATACGCAGCGGCGACCGCTGATCATCCCGGTCATCGTGGAGATCTGAGCGAGTAAAGTGGCGGATATCCACCGTGGAGCTGGGCGATGCGCGGGTTGATCCGCGCATTTTTTTGTGCGAACTTCGCAGAGCGCCCAGCAGTATAATTCGAGCCATTCAGGCTTCCGGCGAGGAGATTGCAGGTGCGAAAACTGTTTCTGACGTTCTTCGGGCTGTTCTTATCCTCCGCTCTTTCCGCACAGCCTCCGGCAGCCAATGCTTCCCCGAAGCCAGAGGTTTTCCTGCTGGGCACTGCGCACGATATGCACTTCAAAGCCGAAAGCCACTACTCTCTCGCCGATCTGCGAAACGAAATCGAGGCCCTGCATCCGGACTTGATTTGCGGCGAGATCACTCCAGAGGCTTACGAAGGGCCGATGGAAGGCTACTTTCCTCCCGAGGCCGCATATCTCGCCGAGATAGCCCCCGCACTGCACGCACGCTTTGCCGCAACCGACTGGCGCATCGCCCGCGCGTGGCAGCGCCGCGCAGAGGAGATGGAACCCAAAGCGGTGACGGACAAAGTGGAGGCGCTCACCCAGGAGGTCGCAAAACAGATGCAGGCACAGAGCGATCCGACGCTCTTTGATTTCCTGCATACCAGGGGCGTGGCCATCGCCGACTATCAGTTCGAGCAGTTGACCGGCGAAAACACAGACTCTGACATCGCCATGGGAGGCTGGCATGAGCGCAATCGCCGCATCGTGGAAAATTGCCTGGACGCTGCCGGCGCTGGCTCCCGCCGCATCGTCATCGTTTACGGAGCCGGCCATATTCCAACCTTGCAGCGTCAACTGGCGGCCCGCGGAATCACGGCCCAGATTGCCCGCCGCCTCTTTGTTCCCGCGGGCATGGCAACGGTGCCGCCGGCGGTGATTGCACGCTGGCAACGCAATCTGGACGATTTGCGGCGGATACTGGATGGAAGCCTCACCGTTTCCCGCGATTCTGTCGACAAGGTGAAAGACAGCCATCGCATTCAGGATCTGGAGTTAGCGCTGAAAACATACGGCGGCGCAGAAAAGAAATAGCTGACGCTCTGCCGGGAAGGCAAGCCAGACCAAGCACTGCGCGATTTGGGGCTTCCCTTGCACAAGGGAAGCGGGTTACAACTTTGCTATGGCTTCTGCAACGACTCCCGAGCAGGCATCGGCGGCGCAACGCATGCCGCAGCCTCCCGTTCGGCGTTGCTCCCGCATTTTTCTTGTACTTCCCTTTTTGCCGCTGCTGTTGCTTGCGCTTGCGCCCACGGTTTACAACAACCTGCGTGCAGCTTCAATCCTGATGATGATTGCCGATTTGCCGAAGTCGGTGCTCTCGGATTTTGACACGAATTCCGTCTTTGAAGAGGAGATCACGTATCCGTCCACGGTCACCACGCGAGCGCGGATTTATCACCCCATCGGAATTGCGCATCCCAGCGCCGTGGTAGTTGTTCCCGGCGTGCATCACCTCGGGATGGATGAGCCCCGGCTGCGGCGATTCGCGGGGGCGCTGGCCTCGCACGGCTACCTGGTGCTGACGCCGCAGGTGGCCGACCTTGCCGATTACAACGTCACCAAGAACTCGGCCGTGGTGATTGGCGACGCGGTGCTTGAGCTGGCGCGGCGCAGCGGCGCTCCCAAAGTAGGATTGCTGGGATTGAGTTTCGCGGGAGGCATGGCATTGATCGCCGCCAGTGACGAGGCGGTCGCAAGAAAACTCACCGGGGTAATTGCCATCGGCGCTCACGACGACCTAAACCGCGTGCTGAACTTTTACCAGAGCGATGAGACGCAGGCTCCGGACGGCAGTGTGCTCAAGATGAAAGCGCACGAGTATGGCTCGCTGGTTACGGCCTACTCTCACGCCTCTGCCTTCTTTTCTCCGCAGGACGTTGCGGAGGCGCGCATCACGCTGCGCACTCTGCTCTGGGAAAAGCTGCCGGAGGCTCATGCCGAGGCCGCCAGGCTCAGTCCGCAGGGGCAGGCGCTCATGGCGCGGCTCTTCGCGCATGACACCAAGTCGCTGGTGCAGGATACGCAGCGCGGATTGGCTGCGGTGCAACCGGAACTTCAGGCGGCTTCTCCGCACTACTATCTGGCCAGGGTCCACGTTCCGGTGCTGCTGCTGCACGGCTCAACGGACAACGTCGTGCCTCCCACCGAAACGCTTTGGCTCGAACACGACTTGCCCGCGGGAGTCTTGCGCGACGCACTCATCTCCCCCGCCATCGGCCATGTGGAGCTTGGCGGCTCCGGCACAATGGACCGGCTTCGGCTGATACATTTTATGAAAGAGATGCTGGAGTTGCTGGATACCTCCAGCGCCGAGCGGGGATAAGGTACGGCTCAGATGATCACACTGGCAAACTTGCGGGAGGCGCAGGCGCGGCTGAGGGGCGTGGTGGTCCACACTCCCCTGGTGCGTTACTTTGGACTCGCAAGCTCGGGAACCACAGGCCCCGGAGCGGGAGCTATGCCCGAGGAGCTTTACCTCAAGCCCGAAAGCCTGCAACCAATTGGCAGCTTCAAGTTGCGCGGTGCTTACAACAAAATCGCTTTGCTGACGCCGGAAGAGCGCGCGCGAGGCGTGATTACCTACTCTTCGGGGAACCACGCGCAGGGCGTGGCCTACGCCGCCCGTGCGCTGGGGGCGCACGCGGTGATCGTGATGCCCGGCGCGGCTCCGAGGGTGAAGATGGATGCAACCGCCGCACTCGGCGCGGAAATTGTAATGGTCGGCAGCGGCAGCGAGGAGCGCCGCGAAAGAGCTCTGGAGCTGGCCGCCAAGTACGGCTACGTGGTAATTCCGCCTTACGACGACGAGCAGATTATCGCCGGACAGGGCACGGCAGGGCTGGAGATTCTGGAGGATCTGCCTGACGTGGAGCTGGTACTGGTGCCGGTGGGCGGTGGCGGACTCTCCAGCGGCGTGGCTGCCGCAGTGAAGTTGAGTGGAAGCCAGGCCAGGGTGATCGGAGTGGAGCCTGCGCTGGCCAACGACGCGCAGCAGAGTTTGTATGCCGGACACGTGATGCGCATCGCCGCCGAAAGCGCCGCTGGCACGGTGGCCGATGGGCTGCGCACCCAGAGCATCGGCGCAACAAACTTCGAGCATCTACGAACGTATCTCGATGGCGTGGTAACGGTCAGCGAGGCTGAGATTCTGCGCGCCATGCGCGAACTGATCCTTGGCGCGCGGCTGATGGCCGAGCCCAGCGGCGCGGTGACCATGGCAGCCTGGATGTTTCATCGCGCGGAGCTGCCCGCCAGCCGCAAGACAGTTGCGTTCATAAGCGGCGGCAACGCCGATCCAATGCAGGTGGCAAAGGTGCTGGAGGAACAATAACAATGCTGGCAAAGGGCGTGGCAGTTGGCGGTTGGAGACGCGCGGCTACCGCAGGCACGCTGCTAATTCTAATGCTCAGCGCTGCGGCAATGGCCATCGAGCGCGGAACGGTGATTCGAAAGGCAGTGATCTACGTGGCTCCGGACGTGGCCAGCGCCAAGCTCGCAACCTCCGAGCGCGGAAACGAGGCGGTGGTGCTGGAGCGCACTCCCGGCTGGGTTCACGTAATAGCAACCCTGATGGACGCAGCTTACAACCCCGATCCCGAGGCGCCGAACACACGCAACGTCAACGGGTGGATTCTGGACAAGGGATACATCAGCGAAACCACCGCCAAGGGCGACCAGATTCTCTTTGGCGAAGCCGCCGCCTGCGAAGACGAAGCCAGCCGCAGCCACGGGCGCAAGGGAGCGGCCTCCGATGCCCGGCGGCTCTACTACCGGGTCTTCGACCTCTTTCCAAAGTCGCCGCTGGCGGGTGAGGCGCTCTATCGCGCCGCCGACATCCAATGGCAGCTCGACAAAGAAGATATGCAGTCGCGTCCATCCTACAAGGCGATGAGTCCGCAGGAGCGGCAGCCGATTGACGAGAAGTCCATGCGGCTGGTGCACAAGAAATTTCCGGGGACGAAGTGGGATGACATGGCCGCCTTTCAGTTGCTGGACAACAAGATGTGCGGCGACTGGGCGGGAGCCTCGAAGTGCCCTGTAAAGGAAGCCGAAATTTACGAGAAATATGCGGCCGAGCGTCCCAACTCGCCCAAGGCCGCCGAAGCCTACTATGACGCAGCCTTCCGCTGGGCCTCGGCGATGGCGATCTACACCGGCGAGGGGCAATCGAATAAAGTTCCCGAGGCGCAGAAGCGCGCGGCGGCCTCGGCACAAAAGGCAATCGAAAAAAATGCCAGCCCGGAGTGGAACGCGAAGGCCGAGCGACTGCTCTACATGGTCGAAAAGAATGTGCCGGTCTATGGCACGGCGGTGGAGTAGGTAGCGCATTCGCTCTCTGGCGTGAACCGCTCGTACGTTTGGGCTAAACTTGGGTTATGCCCATCTTTAAAGTGATTGTCCTTGCCATTGTTCAGGGTCTTGCCGAATTACTGCCGGTTTCGAGCTCCGCTCACGTCGTCGTCGCCGAGAAGCTGATGGGGATGAACCCGTCGTCCCCGCAGATGACCATGCTTCTGGTCATGCTGCACACGGGGACGATGTTTGCGGTGATCGCGTTCTTCTGGAACAAGTGGAAGCAGACATACTTCTCAAGCGGCAAAGCCTTCAAACAGTTTGCGTTTTTGGCGATCTGGGCAACGTTGCTGACTGGGATCGTCGGCGTGGCGCTCAAGAAGCTCATCGAAAGGACCTTATTTCATGGAGCTGAAAAGGCCGAGATTGAGCAGTTATTCAGCCATCTTGAACTGATCGCGCCAGCTCTTGCAGCGGTGGGCGTCGTAATTCTGATCGCCGGGCTGTTGGAAAAGCGTCCGGCTAAGGTCACGGGATCGGCCTCGACTTCGGACCGGATGCAGGGAAAATCCGATGGCGGCCTGACTACCAGTCAGGCTGGATGGATGGGCATAGTCCAGGGACTGGCACTGCCATTCCGCGGATTTTCCCGATCAGGTTCGACCATATCGACCGGCATGTTGATGGGTGCGGCAAAGGAACGGGCAGAGGAATTCAGCTTTGCGCTGGCAGTCGTTTTAACGCCACCGGTGGTCGGAGTGGAGTTGCTGCGCCTTCTAAAGGCATCGCATGCGGCTGCCGCAATCGGAACACCGATCGACCTTCATGCTGCGCTCGTCGGGAGTCTGCTTGGCATGGTCTTCTCATTCGCTGCGGGACTGATCGCGTTAAAGTGGCTCAGCAGTTGGCTCGAGAACGGTCGTTGGTACATCTTTGGGATTTACTGCCTGATCGCTTCTGTTGTTGTCTTTTTTTTGCATGTGCAGGGGTTTTAGAGGCAGGGCGAATCCTTTTCATTAACCTGAGAAAGCCGATTACACTCCGTTTTTGCCCCCAGTTGCGGCATAATGATCTTGCTCTGGCGTTGATCGGACGGCTGAAGTGCGGTAACGCGCGCCGGGTTGAGTGTGTCCGATCGCTGTCCTCCACGCCAATATGACGGTTCTCTCCCGATTGTTCGTTCCCACGCAAAGCAAGCGGCTCAATGAGTTGATCGGCATTCTGCTGATCGCCACGGCAGTGCTGATGGTTCTGGCCATGGCCTCCTATTCGCCCCTGGACCGCTCGCTGAATACGGCGGCCAATCCCCCCTTGGGGCGGCCTGCGCACAACTGGATAGGACTGGTTGGCTCCTACTCGGCGGACCTGATGCTGCAGGCCATGGGCGTGATGGCCTTCCTGCTGCCGTTGCTGCTGTTGCTTCTGGCGGTGCGATGGATGCGCTCTCGCACGGTCGAAAATCCCGTGCTGAAGGCTGTCGCTGCGCTCTCTCTTCTGGGCTTTGCCGGCGCTCTGCTCTCGCTGCTGCCCTGGCCCATGCGCTGGATGCATGCGATTCCGGTCGAGGGGCTGCTGGGACGGCTGGTGGGCGATCTCCTGGTGCGTTACCTCAACTATGCCGGAGCCTGCATCGTGGCCCTGACGGCGATTGCGGCGGCCTTGTACCTGGCAACTGCATTTTCCTTCAACAGCATCCGACTCTGGGCACAGACGCGCTTCACATTTTTCTTTGCGCTGCGTGACCGCTTCCACGATTGGCGCGAACGCCGTGCCAGAGCGCATGAACTGAAGTTGCTGGCAAAAAACCAGCGTTTGCTAGAGAAGCAGAAGCCCAAGGAAGCGGTTGCTACCATCGCCCGCCCAGCCGCCTCGCCAATCATGACCGCGCTACTCACGGAGCCCGCTCTCGCTGGCGAAGCCGCGCTCCCGTCCGCGGCTCTATCCGCGGGCCTGGGCCAGCGTGAGGTGCCGCCGGCCTACCACCCGCCACTGCGTGGAGAAGGTCGTGAGCTGTCGGGAATCGAGCGAATGCAGGCCGAGGCCGCAAGGGCTCAGGCTCCAAGCGGCAGGGGAGCTGAAGTTCCGCCCCAGGCGCTCGCCGGAGCGGATGCGCGAGAGTCGATTGCGATTGGCGTGCGGGCCGACGTAGCACGCGCCGATAGTGCGCGCAACCATCCCCGTACCACCCTGCCCAAGCAGCAGGGTTCATGGAAGCTTCCGTCGAGCACCCTGTTGCATCGTCCTGAGGCACGCCAGGCCTACGACGAGCAGGAACTGAAAGAACTGGCGCTCACCCTGACCCAGAAGTGCGAAGAGTTTGGCGTGCTCGGCACGGTGGTGCAGATCAATCCCGGTCCAGTGGTAACAACCTTCGAATTCAAACCCGAGGCGGGGATCAAGTACAGCCGCATCGTCAGCCTGCAGGACGATCTCTGCCTTGCCATGCGCGCCGAGAGCATTCTGATCGAGCGCGTCGCCGGAAAATCCACCGTCGGCATCCAGGTGCCAAATGAAAAACGCGAAACCATCTGGCTGCGTGAGGTGGTGGAGAGCCCGGAGTTTTCGGCTTCGAAATCAAAGCTCACGATTGCCCTCGGCAAAGACATTAACGGCCGCCTGCTGACCACCGAAATGAACAACATGCCGCACCTGCTGATCGCCGGCTCCACTGGCAGCGGCAAGTCGGTGGCCATCAACGCCTTCATCATGTCGCTGCTCTACAAGAGCACGCCCGACCAGGTGCGATTGATTCTTGTAGACCCGAAGCGTGTGGAACTGACCAACTATGACGGTGTGCCGCACCTCTACACGCCCATCATCAGCGAGCCCAAGCTGGCCAGCAACGCGCTGCGTAACGCGGTGCGCGAGATGGAGCATCGCCTCAAGCTATTGGCGCAGAAGGGCGTGCGCAACATCGACCAGTACAACCGCCTCTTCGAGGAAGGCTACACGCCATCGCTGTTTGAGGATGGCACGGAAGAAAAGCCTCTGCCCTACATCGTTATCATCGTCGACGAACTTGCCGACCTGATGATGGTCGACGGCGCCAATGTCGAGGAGTCGATCACGCGTCTGGCGCAGATGGCGCGCGCCATCGGCATCCATCTGATACTGGCGACCCAGCGCCCTTCTGTCGATGTGATCACGGGATTGATCAAGGCGAACTTTCCGGCCCGCATGTCGTTCCGGGTGGCGACCAAAATCGACTCGCGCACAATCCTGGACGCCAATGGAGCCGAGTCTCTGCTGGGCCGTGGCGACATGCTCTACCTGCCGAGCGGCTCTTCCCGCGTGCTGCGCGTACACGCACCGCTGGTGACCGAAAAGGAAATCGCCTCAACCGTGGAGTTCTGGAAGGCGCAGGCCACCGCGCAATATGAACACGGCTTTCTAGCCGCTCCCAAGGATGAGGGCAACAGCCTGAGGGAAGACGGCGGACTGGAAGGCGACGCCGACGACAACGATGCGCTCTTCAACGATGCAGTGCGCCTGGTCTTCGAGTTCGGCAAGGCCTCCACTTCCCTGCTCCAACGCCGCCTGCGCATCGGCTACGGACGTGCCGCGCATCTGATCGACCTGATGGAGCGCGACGGCATCGTGGGAGCGGCTGACGGCCCCAAGCCAAGAGAGATACTGAAGCCTCCGGAGTGGATCTCCGAGATGGAGGACTAGCCGGTTTCGAGGTTCGAGGTTGCAGAAGTTCAGGCGTGGATAACTCCCCGCCTTGGCTGCTGAACTTCGGCAGCGCTGACAACGATCCCCGCGCCTCACTCCGAACGAGGCCGCTGCAGGCCCAGCCAGTCACGCTGGTAGGCATAGGAAACCGCAAGCAGAAGTGCTCCCAGAATGATGAAACTGAGCACCCGCCAGCCGCGGTCGAGCGCGGAGGCATCAAACAAGAACACTTTGATCACCGTCGCCGCGATCAACAGGATTGCCTGCCAGCGCAGCAGCGCCGACTTGCGTACGAAACCCAACCACATCAGCCCCGCGCCGTAGAGCATGAATAGAGCTGAGTAGGAGAAGTTGCGGAGAATAGCGAGGCTATGCCTCGCCACCTGCATGTCAAAGTAGGCTGGGTCTCTTCGATTCACCATGGTGGCGCGGATAAGAGGTCCGAAGGTATCGTGAATCTCCAGCCCTGCGGCGAGCAGCACCAACAGGTTCACTGTGACAGCCGCCACCAGCATCATCCCCTCATCGGCCTCGCCATCCGGCGAGCGGGAGTCGAGATAAGTCATCCATAGCAGCGCCCCGATGGCAACCGCGAAGGTTGCAAGGCGCAGGTTGAGGATGAGCGGCTGTTCGCCCCACTTCCACAGATCAAGCGCCAAAAGACGCAGCAGGCCAATTGCGACCACCGCGCCGCCAAAGAGTTTCACCCGTCGGTGCGTAGTGCCTGAGCCAGCCCAAAAGAGCACCGCGCCTTCCATCAGCCACGCCATCGTGATCCAGTGCTCATGCAGCCGGAGCGGGATTGCAATGGTGAGGAAGGTGATTGCCAATCCATAATGCGCCATCGGCAGCAGGCGCTCGACCCCAGGGTGCTCGCCGACTCGGCGATCCAGTGCAACCGCCAGCCCCGCATACACAACCGCCAGTGCCAGCGCGCACGCCGCGGCGCTCGCCGGCACTGGTCCTTCCAATCTCTCCAATAGTGCGTAGACTGCCAGAAAATAGGCCGCGGCGTTCAGCACTGCAAGCAGCAGCCCTGCCATCCGGGTTGGGCCGTCGCGCTCCGGCTCAAGCATCGCAAAGAGTGGTGCCAAGGCGAAGAGCGCGAAGAGCAAGGTGAAGAAGAGAATCGACTCGGCAAACTGGTCATTGCTGTAGTAGTCGCTGAACCACGCGCCGCCAAGCAGGCAGCTGCCTGCAAAGGCTCCGACGAGGATGCGCGGCCATGGCTTGACCCGCTGCAGCACGAAGGCTCCAAGCGAAAGCAGCAGCAGGTAGCAGAACAGAACGGCTTCGTGATTCTCGTGGCTTTCACAGAGCACAGGCGTAAGCAAGCCGCCGAGCAGCGCCAGTCCGGCCAGCAATTCGGCATCCTGGGCAATCGCAACTCCGGCGGTGGCCGCCGTGACCAGGACCATCGCCAGAAAGGCAATCGTTCCCGGCAGCAGATGATAGAGCTGGAAGGAAGCCCAGAGCGAAAGATAGAGAACGCCGACTCCAACCGCTTTTAGCGAGTAAGAAAACGCCAGCGCGTTGGTTCGCCGGAAGCGTTCGCTCCACCAGCACAAACCGGCGCCGGCAATCAATCCGATCATCACGCGAAGGCCCGGACCAATCCATCCGTTGTCGATTGCAAGTTTGAGAAAGTAGGAGACTCCGACGAGCACGGCCACGACGCCGATGCGATTGAGCCATTGCGAGCCGATGCGCCGTTCGAGCGAGTCCGTCTGCGTCTCGGCTTCCCCTCGGTTCTGCAATTCAGAGCTGCGAAACTCCGCGGCGGGCGGGGGCACAGGAGTTGCGTGCGGAAGTCCCGGCAGCGCCGCTGGAGCCGGAGGTACGGCGGCCCTTTCGGAAGGGGAGGCTGGCGGCGGTGCGTGAACAATCTGTTCGAGGCGATAGACTCGCCCGGTAAGTTGCGCCAGAAGCTCACGCAGTGCGTAAAGTTCGTCCTGTTCGCTCATTGCGGGGCATTATACCTGTCCGCGGCCAGGGCTGGATTCGCGATTCTGTCATACACTTCTGGGAATGAAATCTCATACCGAATATCTGACCTTCAACACTCGCCATGAGCATGAGTATGTGCATATCACTCCACAGGTGGAAAAGGCTGTGCGGCAGAGCGGCATCCAGGAGGGACTTGCCCTGGTGTCGGCTATGCACATCACCGCCGGAGTCTACGTCAACGACAACGAGGACGGATTGATCGAAGACATCGAAAGTTGGCTCGAAAAGTTAGCGCCCAGGAACCCGGATTATAAACATCACCAAACCGGTGAAACCAACGGCGACGCGCATTTGAAGTCTATGCTGGTACATCATCAGGTCATCGTTCCGGTAACCGCCGGGCGCCTTGATCTGGGCCCGTGGCAGAGGGTTTTCTATGCCGAGTTCGACGGTCGCCGGAACAAAAGGGTTCTCATCAAGGTAATCGGAGAGTGATTGGGCTATAGCTGTACAACTCCGGTAACTTGACCCTGGAGCGCTGTGGACGCATGATTCTCCGCAAGCACGGATGATTTCCGCTGCTTTTCCGGTAACTGAACTGGGCTTAGGTACTTGCCCGATTAGGTACTAGGGAGTGTTCTGAGCTTCTGTTAAGAGCTTTCGCCGTGTTCCGGGTGCAACGCTTTGCAATAGAATGAATTAACTTCCAGCAATTCTGGGAGTTTGGTTTAGAGTCGATCGGGGTTAAGCTGCACTCTAACCCACCACGAGCCTTCTTTGATGGTGAGTGCTGTGTTAGGCAAAGCTGGTAGTGGCACAAGAGAATGAGGAATGGCATGAGCACATACTCCAGCCCGTTATTCATCAGTCTTGAAAAAGCTCCGGGAGCACATCGCTGGGGATCTTTCGCGACGAGCTATGTAGTGCAGACACTAGCGCTGATGGCACTGCTGGTTTACTCCGTGGTCGGTCCCAGAATCGATGCTGCACCCCTGCGCCACATAGATCTGGTGGCCCCGGACCTCTATGACGCTCCGCCGAAGGTTGCACAAGCCAAACCGGTGCATCAAGTGGTTAAGCCTGCGCTGGTCGCGGTGCAGGTACCCGCCAAGATTCAGCCTCCGCCCCTGGAGCTTCGGCAACCGCAGCGCGTGCATCACGCCGTCCAGGCCGAAGATGTTGCGCAGCCCCAGCTTGCGGTTAACGCACCGACTTTTGATTCTAAAATTTTGAATGCTCTTCCCGGCCCCAAGGCAAGCAGGATTGTTGCCACCAATACGTTTGGTGGAAGTTCGGCCGCGCCAACCCTCCAGAATATTGCTCCCAGCAAGGTGCAGACCGGTGGTTTTGGAGATCCGAATGGAGTTCCGCTCAATGCGCACGGCAGCAACCGGTCGAACATTGCCGCTGCCGGCTCATTCGATCTTCCTCCCGGTGGCGGCTATGGCAATGGAACCGGCGGTTCCAGAGGCGCGCGCGGAACCGTTGCCAGTGCGGGTTTTGGCAATGGCGTTGCCGTGCAGGGCGGCGGCGGACGCGGTGGAAGTCAAGGTCAGGGCCGTATTCAGACCACCGGTTTTGTGAATGCAGCAACCGCTCCAGTCCCTGATGAGCACCGCCTCAAGGCCGTCAGTCACGCACTCTCCTCAGTCCCGGTAATGATTCAAAGTAAGCCAACTCCCGTATATACCTCCGAAGCTCGACAGCTTAGGGTGGAGGGCGAGGTTTTGTTGAGCGTGGTTTTCACGGCAGATGGACAGATTCGCATCCTGAACGTGGTACGTGGGCTTGGCCACGGACTGGATGAGGCTGCACAGCGTGCAGCTCAAGGCGTCAAATTCAGCCCGGCGATGCGCGACGGTCATCCGGTCGACTCCAACGCAACTTTACATATAGTTTTTCAGCTCTCGTAACCCGAGCTTAACCGAGGAATCAAGATGGAACGTCAACTGAAGTATCTGCTGCTAGGAATCGTGCTTGCGGCCACCTCCCTTGCTTTTGCTGCAAAGAAACAGGGGCAGACCGTCCCCGTCTCTGCAAACAACGCGTTTGACCGCGTTGTGGATCGCGTGCTGGCACGCGAAGCCGAAAACACAAAAGCCCTGCGCACTTATTCTCCCCTGGTGGAAACCTATCTGCAGGATATGCGCCCGGACAAGGAACTCGGCATGGTGCCGTACGGCGACCAGTATTATCTGGCCCGCGTCTCCTTCGGAAAGACACTGCAAGACACTTCATTCCATCCGGGGCCCGGATTCCTGGCAAGCCTCATGCACGGCGCCAAGGGAAGCAGGTCTGAGTTCGCCGTTCAGGGCTTTTCCTGGATGATGCTCATGGATCTGCGCGGATTGGATCGCGCCCATTACAACTTTGACTATCAGGGCCGCGAATTTCTAGGCGATCTGCGCTGCATCGTGATCGACGTAAATTCCAAGGAGCACTCTGGCGAAGGGCGTTTCGTAGGAAGAATCTGGGTTGAGGATCGCGATTTCAATATCGTCCGCTTCAATGGCACCTTCGCGCCTGCCCGGCACGGACGGTATATGCATTTTGACACCTGGCGGCTGAACATGCGGCCCGGCGTCTGGCTGCCTGCCTATATTTACAGCGAAGATAAGGACACCCCGGGCGCAAAGTATCGCGGCGGCAGCTACAAGTCGGAAACACGCATCTGGGGCTACAACGTAGGCAAGGGCCACGCGGAAAACGAGTTCACCGAGGTGCTGGTGGATGACGCCGGTACCGTAAAGGATACCAGCGATAAGGCGCAGGATATGACCCCGGTGGCGGCTGAGCGTGCGTGGCAGCGTCAGGCCGAAGACAACGTCATCGAGCGCCTCGAGCGCGGCGGCCTGCTGGCAAGAACCGGCGAGGTGGATAAGGTTCTCAATACGGTCGTCAATAACCTGGAAATCACCAACAATCTCGACATTCAGCCGGAAGTACGCTGCCGTGTTCTCCTGACCTCTCCCGTGGAGAGCTTCAGCATGGGCCACACTATCTTCGTCAGCCGCGGCATGCTGGATGTTTTGCCCGATGAAGCGTCTCTGGCGGCTGTGCTGGCCCACGAGCTGGCGCATATTGTGCTCGGCCATCCCACCGATACCACCTTCGCTTTCAAGGACCGTTCCATCGTCAATGACCGGCAGGTTCTGAAGCGTTTGCATTTCACCCGCACCGGGGAACAGGAAAAAGAAGCCGACATAAAGGCTTTGGCTCTTCTGCAAAACTCGCCGTACCACGACAAACTGGAATCGGTTGGACTCTTCCTGCGTCAGGTGGATGCCCGCCGCGATGCGCTGCCCCATCTGATCCGTACGGAGCAGATGGGCAACTCGTTGACCAGTGGCGCTGCAGGCGACTTGCGCCTGAAGGCGTTGACCAACTCCGCTCCCAAGCTTGAGCCGAAAAAAGTTACCCAGATTGCCGCGCTTCCGCTCGGCGGCCGCATCAGGGTTGACCCCTGGGATAACCGCATCGAGATCAACACCGCCAAGCCCGTGCAATTGCTGACAGCGCGTGAAAAGATGCCGCTCGAGGTAACTCCTGTCTTCCCGCACCTGACGCGTCTGGCGCTGGATGCGGAGACGCCGAAGGCAGGGCAGGCTCCCAGGCCGGCAGAGGTCGCCCCAACAGCGCCCGCGGAAACTCCGGCAGCGACCACTTCGCAGGCCGGGGATGCTCCCGCGATCTCCGCCAGGTAGTTGCTCTTATCCGTTAGCAGAGGCCCGCTTCGGCGGGCCTTTTGCACGCCTGGATATCCCTGCCGCCGTCATATCCGGTGCGGAATGAGACAATACAGATGTGCATTATAGAACCAGTTCCGAGCCCCACACCGGTCCCCCGATCTCGGTCTTCAAGGCTCTGCCCGAAGTTTGGGCGCTGATCCGTCCGCGCCGCCGGATGCTGGCCCTGGGATTCCTGTTGATGGTGATCAACCGCGTCACCGGACTGGTTCTCCCGGCATCGACAAAATTCCTCGTCGACGACGTGATCGGGAAACATCATGCCCGCATGCTGATGCCGCTGGTCGGCATTGTGCTGCTCTCCACCCTGGTGCAGGGGCTTACCTCGTTCGCGCTCACCCAGACGCTCTCCAAGGCCGCCCAGCGGCTGATTGCGGAGTTGCGCGGCCGTGTGCAGGAGCACGTCGGACGCCTCTCCTTGCAGTATTTCGATTCCACCAAGGTGGGCACGCTGGTATCGCGCATCATGAACGACGTAGAGGGCGTGCGCAACCTGATCGGTACCGGCCTCATCGACTTTGTCGGAGGACTGCTGACGGCGGTCATCGCCTTCGGATTCCTGGTGCATATCAGCCCGGTCATGACCGCCATCGCCTTCGGATTTCTGCTGATCTTCGGAGTGGGGCTGCGCAAGGCCTTCCAAACCATTCGCCCGATCTTCCGCGAGCGCGGCAAGATCACTGCCGAGGTCACCGGACGACTCACCGAATCGCTGGGTGGAGTGCGCGTGGTAAAGGGCTACCACGCCGAGGCGCGCGAGCACGAAGTCTTCAACGTCGGCATCGAGCGGCTGCTGCAGAACGTCTTCCGTACTCTGACGGCAACCTCGCTGCTTGGCCTATCCTCCGCCATGCTGATGGGCGTCGTCGGTGCGATTGTCATGTTTATGGGATCGCGCCAGATTCTTGCCGGCCAGCTCACCCTGGGCGGATATCTTACCTACATCATGTTCCTCGGATACCTCGCCGCGCCGCTCTTCCAGGTGGTGGGAATCGGAACCCAGATCACCGAGGCGCTGGCGGGATTGGAGCGCACTCGCGAGGTACTCAGCGAGCGGCCTGAAGATGAGGATCCAAAGCGCACCCTGAGCCTTGGCAGAATCGACGGCGAGGTCGATTTCCGCGATGTGTACTTTGGATACGCGCCCAATAAGCCGGTCCTCCACGGCATCAGCTTCCAGGCCTCGCCCGGAGCGCTGACCGCGCTGGTCGGCTCCTCCGGCTCGGGAAAATCGACGATCATCTCGCTGCTGGCTGCCTTTCATTCGCCGCAGAGCGGCCAGGTGCTCGTCGATGGCGTCGATCTCTCCACGGTGCGCCTGGAGAGCTATCGCAGCCAGCTCGGTGTGGTGCTGCAGGATTCTTTTCTCTTCGACGGAACGATTCTCGAAAATGTCGCCTTCTCGCGTCCCCATGCCAGCCAGGAGCAGATTCTGGAGGCTTGCCGCATCGCCCGGGTCGATGAGTTCGCGGAGAGCTTTGCCGACGCCTATCAAACCATCATCGGCGAGCGCGGCGTAAAACTCAGTGGCGGCCAGCGCCAACGCCTTTCCATCGCGCGCGCCATTCTGGCCGATCCGCGCATTCTGATCCTCGACGAAGCGACCTCAAGCCTCGACTCCGAATCCGAGGCCATCATCCAGAGCGGTCTCGCCTACCTGATGCGCGGGCGCACCACCTTCGTCATCGCTCACCGCCTCTCGACGATCCGCCGCGCCGATCAGATTCTCGTGGTCGAAGCAGGCCTCATCGTGGAGCGTGGCACCCACGCCAAACTCCTCATGCGCGAGGGCCGCTACTACGATCTCTACACCCGCCAGCACGGCCTTGAGGAAAATCTCTTTCTCTCTCCCGGCGAAGGCGATCCGCGATAGACAGGTGGCCCACATCCGCCGAGCGCCTGCGGCCGGAGCGGCGTTCGTTGCCGCGTACCCGGCTGCGAAGCCTTCTTTTGGCGAATGTGGGAACGCCAGCCACAACTTCTCGCCTCAACGCTTGCCCGCGCCCACTCCCTTCGGATGAGCCGCCTGTTCGGCCAGGGCATGAAAGAGCGCATCGGTGCGTTTCACCTCATCGGCTGCGTCACTCTCCAGAATCGCAAAGTTCTCCCGGTCCACACGGTTCATTGCGCCCTGGAAGGCTCCTTGCGATTTGTGAGCGGCAATCACCCAGTTCGCGATGATCTGGTAGTCGAGCGCATTTCTAAATCCAAACTTGACCGTGCGATCGGTCACAAAGAGTTGCGGCAGCACGCTGAACGGATGCGCCGCGCTCTCAAAGCCCTTCCAGGATGGCTGCGTCTCCGCCCCGCTCCGGCTCGCCTGGCATCCCAGCACAACTGCCTTGCGCCCGGCGCTCCGCTGCACCGCGTTCAATGCGGTGATGGCTGCCGCCTTGTGTCCGCCATGGGTCTGTGGAGAGGGAAACAGCGTGAATACAAAATCGTAGTTGCCTGCCGCAAGGCGCCGCTCGATGTCGGAAAGCACCACCCCCGGACTCCAATGCTGGTTAAGAACCTCTTCAATATCCAACGTGTAACGCAGATCGAGTTGGTCAAGGAAGAAGTGATTGGAGATGCCCAGGATGCGCCCCGCTTCCATTAATTCGCGCTTGCGAATCTCCGGTATGGCGGCGCGCCCGATGGCTTCGTCGGTCAGTGCAACGCCGTAGAAGGATTCCGCCAGCAGAGAGTAGCGATACCCTCCCTCTCCGTTGGTGATCACAAGCTGATCGACCGTGCCGCCCAGGTTGTGCGTGATCTCGTAAACCGTGGCGGCAAAGCAGAATTCGTCGTCAGGATGCGCCACCACAATCAGCACGCGCGGCGGCGCAACAGAGACAGGCGCAGGCGCCGTGCCAGCGGCCGGTTGGGCAACCACGAATCCAGCCAGCAGAAGAAGGATGACAATGCAACGCGCGGCGCTCGCAAGCGGATGCTTCATGGCGCACTCCAAAACCAGTCGAGATGAGACGCGACTCTGAGTGTAGACGCAAGCAGCCCCGCGGAGCTAGAGGCGCAACTTCAGTTTGGGCCTGCACCGCCGCAGGTTATATATTCGAGGCAATGCAGACGAGCCCACAACCAGGCGCGGTGGACCCTAAGCCCACGTTGGTTCGCGGACTGACCCTGCTCCCGGCGACCGCCTTGAACATGGTGGACATGATCGGCGTGGGACCGTTCGTCACGCTGCCGCTCATGGTAGCAGCCATGCATGGCCCGCAGGCAATCTATGGCTGGATCGCAGGCGCGGTCTTGGCGCTCTCCGATGGTTTGATCTGGGCCGAGCTCGGTGCGGCCATGCCTCGCGCCGGAGGATCGTACGAGTACCTCAAGGAAATTTACGGCCCTCGCAAAATGGGACGGCTGCTCTCTTTCCTCTTCGTTTTTCAGCTCGTCTTCAGCGCGCCCGTCTCCATGGCAACCGGATGCGTCG
>JBEKOO010000010.1:0-91176 GCA_049521655.1 Candidatus Korobacteraceae bacterium | reverse complement strand
GCAGGCTATGCCGCGTATGTCGCACCCGCACTGGGAAAGGTCTTCTGGCGATCGACCGTTGCTTTTCCCCTGCTGGGAACCGTGAGACTGGCCCTTGAAATCTCCGGCGCAACCCTGCTGGGAATATTCGCTGCCGCCTTCGCTACATTTCTGGTCTACCGGCGCATCGGCGGCGTGGGGCGCATCTCAAAATTCCTCTGGGTGGGCGTGATTGCTACCCTCGGATTCGTAATCTACCTGGGACTCTCGCACTTCCAGCGCGGCATGGCGTTCCCGCCGGGCTGGAGCGCTCTGCCCGCCTCGGGCTTCAGCACAGCCTTTGCCGGCGCGCTGCTTATCGCCCTCTATGATTACTGGGGCTACTACAACATCTGCTTCCTCGGCGAAGAGGTGGTAGAACCGCACAAGACGATTCCGCGCTCCATGCTGCTCTCAATCGTCGCCGTCGCCGTCCTTTACATCACCATGAACGTCAGCGTCCTGGGTGTGATGCCGGCGCGGGAAATTGCTGCGATGGCCGGCAGCACGACTCAGAACTTTGTCGTGGCCAGGGCCGCCGAACTGGTCTACGGACGCTGGGCGGGCATGCTGATTGCGCTGCTCGTGATCTGGACCGCCTTTGCCTCGGTCTTCTCGCTGCTGGCCGGTTACTCGCGAATTCCCTTCGCGGCCGCCCGCGATGGAAATTTCTTTTCCATCTTTCAGCGCGTACACCCCCGTGATCACTTTCCTACAACCAGCGTGTTGCTGCTCGGCGGACTCGCCTGTCTCTGCTGTCTCTTCCAGCTTCGTGACCTGGTCAGCGCGCTGGTGGTGATCCGCATTCTTTTGCTCTTCCTTCTGCAGGCGGTGGGCGCCGTGGTATGGCGCATCACCAATCCGGCGCAGCCCCGACCCTTCCGCATGTGGCTGTACCCCTTGCCGGTGCTGATCACCCTCGCCGGTTTCGCCCTGGTGCTGCTGGACAAACTTCCACTGGTCGGGAGAGCGCTGCTCTTCACAGGCCTCGGCGTGGTCGCATTCCTGCTGCTCTCCTTGCGCAAGCGCGAGTGGCCCTTCGCAACTGCCGCGGCTGCGGCCGACAAGGTGCGATAAAAGCACGGGAATAAAATTGCCTCGCTTTCAAAAAAATAAAATGCCCTCTTTGCGTGGCGATATATATACTTTCGCCATGTCACATATCGAACATCACAAACCCGGTAGTTTCTGTTGGAACGAACTTTCCACAACGGATCAGAACGCCGCCAAGGAGTTTTATAGCTCACTCTTCGGATGGGTGGTCAAGGATGAGCCCATGGGTCCGGGCGACTTTTACACATCATTCCGTATTGGAGGCAAAGAAGTCGGAGCCGCCTGCACGCTGCGCCCCGATCTGCGCGCGGCGGGAGTGCCTCCGAACTGGAAACTCTACATCGCGGTCGAGAGCGTCGACGCCGTCGCCGAGCGCGCCACCAAAGTCGGCGGAAAACTCCTCGCCCCCGCCTTCGACGTCATGGATATTGGGCGAATGGCCGTCATTCAGGATCCAACCGGCGCGGTCTTCAGCGTCTGGCAGGCCCGCAAGAACACTGGCTTTCAACTCACCGCCGAGCCCGGTACGCACTGTTGGGCGGACTTGAATACTCCCGACCCCGCGCGCGCCCGCCAGTTCTATACCGATGTATTCGGCTGGAGCTTCGTCGAAGACACCAACACAGGCTATCTCCGGATTCAAAATGGCACGGACTTTATTGGTGGTTTGCCGCCTGTGCGTCCTGAAAACCCGCGCATACCGGCACATTGGCTGTCTTATATCCTGGTCGCCGATTGCGATGCATCCGCGGCCAAGGCAAAGAAACTCGGAGCCAGTTTCTGCCTCGAACCTACGACCATGGAAAAGATTGGACGCATCGCTATCCTGGACGATCCCCAGGGCGCTGCGTTTGCCATCTATCAGGCTTGGCCGGTAAAGACTTAGAGCATTTTCAGAGTAGCCGCTTCTCGCGCGTGCCCCGCCTTCGCCGCTGCTCTTGCGGCCAACGTGAAGGCAAGACACACCAACTGCCCTTAGGTCGGCTTCCTAAAAGATGTCTCCGCGGGTGCCCCACCTTCGACGCGCTGTTTTTGCGCGGCTACGGTGGGACGGGCAGGACACACCAATACAGGAACTGACCTCGCCGCTTCATCGCAAGGCGGAAGCACCATGCTTTCGCCTTGCGGACCGGCATTCACAACTGTCCGCCTCACTTGGATCGTTATCGACTGTCGGAGCGTCTACTGCGATTCGTAGGCAATCTCGGCCAGCACGTCTTCCGGCGCAACCTGGATCTCCAGCGATCCTTCCTGCGGTAGCGCGTCAATAGGCAAGCGGCCCCGGTAAAGCACAAAGCGGAGATTCAACGTGTCACCATCTGACGCGCCCAGAAGCGCCATCGGCAGCTTCATCTCCAGAATATGTCCAAACGCAATTTCAACGCCGTTTGGTTGGCGCGCCGAGGCAAGCGCTTTGCCGCCCCCGCGCAGATCCCACACAGTCAGCCGATCCTGCGTGAGTATCGCGTCCAGGCGGAAGCTTCCTATCGCCTGGACGCCATCGCGCAGCGCCAGATGCAGCGTTACCATCGTATCGCCCGCCGGTAGCTGCGCCGCAAAATCCAGCCGCGCGTACAGGTGCGCTTCATCGATGCCGGCGTAGATCGATTCAAGGATGAAAAGTTTGCCATGCATGCTGCCGCCCCGCCGGTCGCTCGAGAACATGGCTGCGCCCATCCAGTCGAAATAACTATTTACATGCCCGTCGATGGTAGGCCGCACGTACGCCGTCTGCGGCGTGAAGCTCGAGCGGACCAGCACTCCTGAGATCGGCCGCGCCAGATGATCGGGCGGAACTCCGCCCAGCGCCGTGTATACGTTGGAGAGATGTTTGCGGTACAGTTCGTCGAAATCGCTGTCATTGGCCGAGTGGTGTTCGGGTCCGTACCACCAGTTCCAGTCGCTGCCTTCGGCAATCAACAGCTCTTCGTATGCCAGTTTGCGCTGTCCTTCCCTGGCGCCGGTTGCGTTTGCGTCATAAAACTCACGCGCCTGGCTCAGGTAGTCCCACGCCTTGTTATCCTCGGGAGCCCCGATCCAGACGTTGAAATTTGCATTGATCCACGAGCCGGGAACCAATCCCTTCAGCTGGCCGAAGCTCGTCGGCTGCTGGCGCGCAATCGCCTCGGAGATCGTCACCGGTTCGATTTGCGGCTCCCGTTGCAGGCTATCGTAGAATCGCCTCAGGAACTCACGCCCGTTGCCCTCGTAGTTTTCCCACGCGTTTTCGCCATCCAGAATGATTGAGAGCACGGCATCGCGCCCGGATTCCAGCACCGGCGCGGCAGCCCGTTTGATGTTGTTCAGCAGGTGCGACGCAGCCTCGGAAGCGCGCATTCCCGCATACACAAAGGCCGGCAGGTCGCTGATCCGGTGATCGCGGAAGACCATGTTCATCGCACGTCCATCGCAATCCAACCGGTAAATGTTGTACAGCTTTTCGGCACTGGCCGGGTCGAGATAGCCATCGCCATCGCGGCGCATTTCGTGGCCAAGGCTGCGTCCCAGAACGCCTTCATCGCTCGCCATCCACTGCACGCCCAACTGCGCGGCAATGCCTACAACCTCATTGGAGACCGAGCCTTCGCTCGGCCACATCCCCACGGGACGCACCCCGAAAACGCGCTGGTGCGAATCCAGAGCGCGCCGGATCTGCTCCTCCGCGTCCTCCGGACGCTGGAAGCGCTCGCTCGGCAGCGGCAGTCCGGCAGACGATTCACGGCCTGTATTGGTGTCGCAAACCAGCGGAAGAATCGGATGATAGTACGGAGTGGCCGACAATTCGATGGAACCGCGCGCGGCCGCCGCGCGATAGGCGGGCAGCACGCCCTTCAAAATCTCATGCTGCTTGCTCATCACGAAGCGCTGATCTTCCTCGCTGTAGCCCTGTCCTTTTTCCACCAGTGCCTGGATCGCCGGATCGCTCAGGTAATACTCGTCAAACCAGGCAAGCTGCGAGAGCACTTGCAGATCGCGGTAGTCGCGCTCGGCGAAGGTGATGGCGGCGTTGGCCGGGTCCGGTCCGGCGGCAAGCACCTGCTCCCACAGCCGGCGATAGCGCGGGTAGCGCCCAATCATCTGCTCGCGGTTCGCCTGGAACAGATACGTAAGCGCAAAGTGCCGTTCATCCAGGCTCAGCTCTGAAGCTGGCTTGGCGGCAATGTCCCAGAATGGGTCCTTGAAAATTCCGGAATTGTAATCTTCAATCTGGGCAACCAGCGAGGGCACAATATTGAAATTCTGGTGAATCTGCGGAAACTCATCCAGCAGCTTCACCATTCCGTAGTAATCCTTGAGCGCGTGCAGACGCACCCAGGGCAGTCGGTATTCACCGCTCACCAGGTCCTTGTAAAAGGGCTGGTGCATATGCCAGAGAAGAAGAAGCCGCAGTTTGCCTTGCGCCATTGAAAGTTATGAATCCAGACCAAGCTCGTATAGGAACCCGACTAGGATACCAGCCCGGAGCCATTGCGGTCATGCTAGACTCTCGAAAGAACTCACTCTCGACAAAGGTGCCTGGCCCGGTCGCGCCGTGAAGATTTTTTCGCGCTACATTCTTAACGAAGTTGTGCAGCACGCCGCCATCGGTGTGGCTCTGTTTACCTTCGTAATTTTCATGCGCGATCTCGGGCGCTTGCTTGAGATCGTCGTTCGTGACAGCGCTCCCCTGCCCAGTGTGGCCGAACTCTTCCTCCTCACCCTGCCCGTCGCCTGCACCATTACCATTCCCATGGGCCTGCTCGTCGGAATCCTCATCGGCCTCAGCCGCCTTGCCGCTGACAGTGAGATCACCGCGATGCGCGCCAGCGGCCTTGGCGCGTGGATGTTTGTCCGCATCATCGCCATTTTTGCCGTCGCCACATGGCTGCTGGCGATGGCCAACAGCATCTGGCTTGCCCCCATGTCCTCGGCGGCGCTCACCCGCCTTGAAAACAGGCTCCGGAATTCGCAGGCCTCCTTTGAAATTCAGCCGCGGGTATTCTACGAAGACTTCAAGAATATTGTGCTTTACGTCGAGGACGTGCGCGCCAGCTCCAACGCCTCTCAGTGGCGAGGCGTCTTCCTGGCCGACATCACTGACCCATCCGCGCCCAGGATTACCGTGGCGCGCAGCGGTCTAATCATCTCCGACAATCCCAACTCCATCCACATGCACCTTACCCAGGGCTCGCAACAGGAGCTGCAGCCCCAGAACCCTGATCAGTATGAAATCTCCACCTTCGCCCAAACCGACTTGCCGATTGCGCTTCCTCCGCCCGATGAAGGCAAGCAGGACCTTGTCCCGGTCAACGAAATGTCCACCCGCGAGCTTTGGTACCGTGGCCGCCATCCTAAAGCCGATACCTTCAAGCCACGCAATCCGCAAGACACACCCGCGGCGCGGGCGCGATGGTATCTCGTCGAGTTTCACCGCCGCATTGCCTTGCCCACCTCATGCCTCGTTCTCGCCCTGGTCGGCATCCCGCTTGGCCTCTCGTCGAAAAAGGGCGGCAAGAGCATGGGCTTCGTGCTCACCATCGCATTGGTATTTCTTTACTATTTCATTTCGTTGACCGGCATCTCCCTGGGACGCAGCGGTAAGATTCCGCCTGGCGCTGGCGTCTGGGCCGCCAATATTTTTTTCTTTTTCGCCGGACTCGTGCTCCTCCGCCGCGTCGAGCACACCGTGATCGATCTGGGATCGCTGCGCGGTGCCTGGGATGCATTTCGTGAGCGCTTCCTCGCACAGGAAGTCGTGGACTTGTCGCAGCCGGCGGCCGCGCACCCACCGGTTGGCGCCGCCCCCACCTACTCTAGGAAACGGATCGGCTATCCGTTGCTCCTTGATGAGATGATCCTGCGCGATTTCGTCATGTATCTCGGCATGATCCTGGTCTCCTTCATCCTGCTGACCCTTGTCTTCACCTTCTTTGAACTCCTCGGCGACATTGTGCGCAATCATATTCCGTTGATCATGGTGGGTCAGTACCTCCTCAACGTGACCCCTTCGATGATCTACCTGATGGCTCCGCTCAGCGTGCTGCTGGCCGTCCTCACCACCATCGGCCTGCTCCAGAAAAGTAACGAAATTACCGCGATGAAGGCCACCGGAACCAGCATTTACCGCGTGATTTTCCCTGTCTTCGTCATCGCCGCGGCCATCAGCACCGGCCTGTTTTTCTTCGACCAGTTGTATATCCCGGCCGCCAATCAGCGTCAGGAGACCATCCGCAACCAGATCAAGGGCAAGCCCGCGCAGACCTATCTCCGCCCTGACCGCCGTTGGATCTTCGGTGAGCACAACACCATTTACTATTACGAGTTTTTTGATCCCGACCAGAACACCTTTGCCAACATCACGGCCTTCCAGTTCGATCCTGAAACCTTCGAGCTCACTGGCCGCGTGCATGCCTCCCGAGCCCACTGGTCGGAGGAGTTGAAGAAATGGGTCTTCGAGCAGGGATGGGTCCGCACCTTTCGTGGCTCGGCAATTCAAGGCTTCCATCAGTTCGACGTTGAGACCTTCCCAACCCTGATCGAGCCGCCGGCCTACTTCAAGAAGGAAGTACGCCAGAGTTCGGAGATGAACTACCAGGAACTGCGCTCCTATATCGCGGACCTTCAGCAAAGCGGCTTCGATGTTGTGCGCCTGCGCGTGCAACTGCAAAAGAAGTTTGCTTATCCGCTGATCACCCTCGTGATGGCCGTCCTCGCCGTTCCCTTTTCGCTCTCCGCCGGACGCCAGGGCGCCCTCACCGGAATCGCCGTCGCCCTCAGCGTGGCGATTATTTACTTCGTCGCCGCCGGACTCTTCGAGGCCATGGGCAATGCCAGCCAACTGCCCGCCGCCATGGCCGCCTGGGCGCCCGACCTCATCTTCGCATTACTCGGCGGATATCTCCTGCTCAAGGTTCCAACCTAACCGCCAGCCGCCCTGCTGCATCCATCACCGCGCCCATTCCCGCGCATCCCCTGCGACCACCGCTGCTACAATCGCATCTATATCGCGACTGCTTTGATTAGGTGACTGCCCTTGCAATACTCAAACCTCCGGCCCTTGTTCCCCTACATGAAGAAGTACTGGAAGGGATTCCTGGCCGGAGGTATCGCCGTGCTCTGTACCAACGGAATCATGGTCCAGGGGCCGCGCCTCATCCAGCGCATCTTCGACGAACTGAACCACGGCGTCACTCATGGCAAGTTGCTGACCTGGTGCTGGCTGCTTCTGGCCGTTGCCGCAGGCAAGGGAGTCTTTCAGTTCCTCACCCGCTGGATTATGATCGGCATCTCGCGTGAGATTGAGTTTGATCTGCGCAACGATCTCTTCCTTCATCTTGAAGCCCTCGATTTCGGCTTCTATCAGCGCACCCGCACCGGCGACATCATGGCCCGCGCCACCAACGATCTCAATGCCGTGCGCATGTTGCTCGGCCCCGCCATCATGTATTCGGCCAACACCGTGGTCTTCACCGTCGCCGCGCTCTTTTTCATGATTCGCGTCAGTCCCCGGCTCACTCTTTGGGCCTTCCTGCCGCTTCCCATCGCCAGCATTCTCGTCCAGTATTTCGGCACCCGTATCCACGAGCGCTTTGAGCGCATACAGGCCAAATTTAGTGACATCAGCGCCCGCGCCCAGGAGAACTTTTCCGGTGCCCGCCTCATCCGTGCCTACGCTCAGGAAGAAGCTGAAATCGCGCTCTTCGAGAGGGAAAACACCGATTACATCAACCGTTCCCTGCCCCTGGCGCGCCTGATGGGAATGTTGTGGCCAACCCTTGAGGTGATGCTCGGCTTCGCCCTTGTCATCGTCCTCTGGGTCGGCGGCCAGCAGGTGCTTCAGGGACGAATCACCCCCGGCCAGTTTGTCGAGTTCAACATGTACATGCTGATGCTCAGTTGGCCGATCATCGCTCTCGGCTGGGTCATCAACATCTTTCAGCGCGGCACCGCCTCCATGGAGCGCATCGACGAAATTCTGCGCCAAAAACCCACGATTGCCGATGATCCATCCTCCCTCACCGTCCCCGCCGAGGCGGAAATCCGAGGCGAAATCGAGTTCCGCGATCTCTCCTTCGCCTATGACTTTCAGTCCACCCTGCGCGATGCCGCGCTCTCCTCGTCGGTCGAGCCCGGTGCTCCCGTCCTGCACAATGTGAATCTCAGAATTCCCGCAGGCACCAGCCTTGCCTTTGTCGGTCCAACCGGCTCCGGCAAGTCCACCCTGGTCTCGCTGATTCCCCGCATCAATGACGCTGCGCCCGGCTCCATATTGATCGACGGACGCCCCATCCGCGAGTATCCCCTTCAAACCCTCCGCCGCCAGATCGGATTCGTCCCCCAGGAAACCTTCCTCTTCAGCGCAACCATCCGCGAAAACATTGCCTTCGGCGTGGAGGACGCAACCACCGCGCAGGTGCGCCGGGCGGCTGAGATTTCACGCATCGAGCGGGATGTCGAGGGCTTTCCCGAAAAGTACGAAACCATGGTCGGCGAGCGCGGCCTCACTCTCTCCGGAGGTCAGAAGCAGCGCGTGGCGATTGCCCGCGCCGTCATTCGAGAGCCGCGCATTCTCGTTCTCGATGACGCCCTTGCCAGCGTCGATACCCACACCGAGGATCAGATTCTCAACGGCCTGCGCGAACTGATGAAGGGACGCACCACCATCTTCATCTCGCACCGCGTCTCCACCGTGCGCAACGCCGACCACATCGCCGTCCTCCACCACGGCCACATCGTCGAATACGGAACCCACGACGAACTTCTCGCGCTCAACGGTTACTACACCGACCTGCACGACAAGCAATTGCTGGAAGAAGAACTCGAGACCGCCTAGAGCAGCTCCCGAGTTGATGCACCCACCATGCGTGCTTGAGAGACGGGCATTGTTGAGGGTCTCATTCTGAACGAAGTGAAGAATCCCAGCACTGCCAAAAATCTCCGCACGGCTTCAAGCTTTTCAGCCGGATTGACCTGATGAACTGCGGACTTGACATTGGTCTATTTTGCACAGACCTCGCCATCTTCTAATGACAAAATCTCTATCGAACGAAGGAGAAATCACGATGAAGAGCGCAACAGCCGTGAAAGACCACGTGTGCGGAATGGACATCGAAACGGCTACCGCCGCCGGCAAATCCGAGTATAAAGGCCAGACGTATTACTTCTGCGGCCCGAAATGCAAAGAGAAGTTCGATCTAAAACCAGAGCAGTACCTGTGCAAGTCTGCGGCAACACCAAAAAGCGGCCACGGCTGCTGCGGATAGATTCTTGTAGACGGCATCCGCGGAGAAGGCACCCCGATTGTCGCTCGGAAGGAATTCCTTGTAACTGAACTCGAAGAAAAGCGAATGTATGCGAGTGCGGTCGTAACCCATTAGCGGCAAGCTGGGTTGCGATCCGCTTCACTTGTGAAGAACTCAAGCTCTCGATGTGCCGCACCCGCGCATTTCGCTAGCCTGCGAATAAAGTGCGATGAAAGGGACTTTATGATGAACAACTCGTTCGGATGGATGGGCGGAGGGGCCGGCGGAGGGATGTGGATTTGGACAGTGATCGGTGTACTGGTGGTGGTCCTGCTGGTCGTCCTGATCCAAAAGGTGTCCACCAAGTAATCGCACGTTCACGGGGCGTCTGTGAAGTGAACGGTTAAGCGGCAGGGATACTTATGCTTGGCAACCTGTTCACCTGGCTTAACAAAAAGCCAGAAAAGCGTCTTCGATGGTGCTTGAAAGTAACGCATGAAAACCAAAGGAAGGTTATGAATCATGAAGAAGAGAGTAATTGAACTCAGTTTTGTTGTTTTGCTTCTCGGCGGTTCCTTCGTTTTTGCCCAGATGAACGGCGGCACGATGGAGGGCCAAAAAGGCAGTGCACATGATGGCCAGATGATGCAGCAGGGCCATATGATGCAGCAAGGCCAGATGATGGAGCACGGCCAGATGATGGGTGACATGATGGGCATGTCGAATGATATGTCCGAAATGATGGGCAAAGCGTCCAGCCTGATGAAAGACATGCCGGAACACAACGTGAAAATGATGTCCGGTTTCATGAAAGATATGTCGCAACAGATGCTGGAAATGTCCACGGCCATGGCTAATGGTAGGGTCTCGGTGAAACAGATGAAGAGAATGCAGGCGAGAATGACGGAGATACAGAAACGAATGTCTGGGATTGAAATGCACAAGTAGCGACCGAGACAGAGGCTTCTACCCTGCGCTGTCGAATATAGAAAAGGCTTGCGACACGCAGTGCGAAGCCTCATGAAACGTCCACCGGTTTATGGCGCCGTGGGGTCCATATCAGCCTATTTTGTGGCTAATGTGGGGTTGTTAACCTTGTAGTCTGTTACGTCCCTTATCAAGAATAGTTGGACACACGGCAATCACGATTCTCAACTATATCAGCCCTTCTCACCACCCACCCTGCCCCGCCTACCTCACCAGCAGCACTTCCCGGATGTTCTCCTTGCCCAGGAAGAACTTGATCGCCGTGTAATCGTGGAAGAGGTTTTCCACGTGACGGTTCTGGAAGACGCGCTGCAACTGGAACTGCGGCCCCTGCTGCAGCTCCAGTGTCTCTTCGTTCTTGATGTGGTAGCGGTAGTATGGTGCTTCCGCCCCCGCGTCGCGGGTATGGAAAAAGGCCAGCAACGTGCCGCGCGGCTTCGTGATCTGGTAGATGCGCGCCACCACCGGCTTCACCAGCGCCTCGGGAAGGTAATCGCAAAGATCCCACATCAGCACCGCGTCAAACGACTCCGCCTCGTATTGCAGCTCCTCGGCCAGAAAGCGCGCTACATCCACCGTCGTGCTATCTTTTTCCGCCCCTGGAATGACCAGCCGGCTTGCCCTCGCCGCCATCAGCACGTCTTCGTTATAGGCCTTGTGACCCAGTCCGGTAATGAAATGAATATTGCTGCTGGAGGTTGGACCAAGGTCGAGAACCCTCTGTCCGTCGGGCCGGAGGATGGACCGGGTGAACTGGTGGAATCCCGTCGAACGCCGTGGAATTCGGACAGCGCCCTCGCTCGGCGCAGACGGTGGCTGCGGCGTGCCGCCGAATAGATTGCGAAAGAAACCCAATGGAGACCTGGCCAGTGTTGACAGATGTGGGACCGGCATCCTCGGATGCGGCGGTCCCTATATTCCCATTCTACTGCTTTTCTACCGGCACAGATGAACTCGCAACCGGCGTGCTGTGAGCAATCGCAGCGGCGGCGGCCTGCGCCGCTGGACGCGCGGCCTCCGCTTTGCCTTCGGCCTTGCGGATATCAATCGCGCCCTTGAAGAAAGCTCCATCCTCAATCACGATGCGTTGCGTATTGATGTCGCCGTTCACCATCGCCGATTTCTTCAACTCGACTTTTTCAACTCCCGTCACGTTCCCATCCACCTTGCCGTGAATCACAACGTCCTTGGCCTGCACATTGGCGCGAACTCGGCCATTGGGTCCAATCACCAGGTTGTGATTGTGCAGGTCGATATTGCCCTCGACCTCGCCATCAAGGTACAGGTCTTCACTACCAGACAGTTCTCCCCGGATGATGACAGATTTTCCGATGTGGGCAACATCGGTGCGATAAGTATCCATTCTTGGCGTCTCCACGGTGCGGGATGGGGCTTGGGTTGGGGCCGGAACCACGGGTGCCGGCGGCGGGTTAAAAGCAGTGGAAGGCTTCTCGTCTTCTCTGCGTGATTTCCACATGGGAACACTCCAGTTTATTCTTCAGCTTCAGGCCGCCCTTCAGATCGTGGCAGCTCTCTCGATATCCCTAAGCGAATAGCAGAATCTCTGCCTCACATGAATATAACGAACCATGGAGCCAGCGGCAACGCTACAAGAGCCGTTTTCTCCTCCATTTTACGCCACCTGCGAAGCCTAAGTCGCCGCGCCTCAGCCTGCCTCTTCTATGCCCCCTTGCCAATTGACGCACCTTCCTGCAACGGCACGCACCCAATCCGCGTCTAACGCCTTAGACATGCCATGACCGCCCCACGGCTCCCGCTGCGCTCATCTCGAATGCAAGAGTTGTCATTAGCCTGCGTGCTGCTTGGCTGCTTCGCCTTGCCCTCCGTCGCCATCGCCCAGCAAACGCCTCCCAAAGAGCTCGTGCGCGCGGCCATCCAGAACGAGATGAACGACAATGCGCACACCAGTTTTTTCACCTGGAAGGAGCGCACTCATGGCGATCGCGGAACTCAGGTCGAGCACCTCGTGGACACTCCCCAGGGCGTCGTAAGCCGCGTCGTGCTCATCGACGATAAGCCTCTCACTCCGGCGCAGCGGAGCGCGGAGCGGCAGCGCCTGCGCAAGATGCTCGACCCCGCGCAGATGCGCCGCAATCTCAAGGGCCAGCAGGAGGATGACGAGCGCACCCGCAAAATTCTCTCCGCCATTCCTGACGCATTTGACTTCCAGTACGTCGACAGCATCATCGCGCCCAACGGCCACAAGCTCACGCGATTGAAGTTCACCCCCCGCCCCGGCTTCAATCCGCCCACCCGCGAGGCCGCGGTCTTCACCGGAATGCAGGGCGAACTCCTCGTGGACGAGAGCGCCGGCCGCCTTGCAAAAGTTGACGGCACCCTCTTCAAGGAAGTGGATTTCGGCTGGGGAATTCTCGGCAAGCTTTATAAGGGCGGGCGCTTCGTCGTCGAGAAAAGCGAAGTCACCCCCGCGCATTGGGACACCACGAAGACGATCCTGCACTTCGACGGCAAGGTGCTCTTAGTCAAGTCCCTCCACATCGACGAGAATGAAACCGACTGGGACTTCCAGCCCGTTCCGCCGATGTCCGTCGCGCAGGCCTTGGACTTTCTGGCCCGCGAGCAGCCCTCGCAGAACGCTCTCACCTCGGCGCCCTAACTCCGGATCGTCTCCTTGCGTACCGTAAGGCGCTCGATCAGCTCCTCCCGAATCGCATAGCCCCGTCCCACCTCATCGCTCACGGCAATCGTTCCCTGCCCGGAGACCTTCACCTCCGGCTCGATAATATCTTCGCGCCAGTAGCGTGCCGAAGCCGAAACGTCTCCCGGCAGCGAGAAGCCTATTAGCGTCGAGAGAGCCAGGTTATGCGAGCGTCCAATCCCGCTCTCCAGCATTCCTCCGCACCACACCGGAACCTCAGCCGCCAGCGCCACGTCATGCACCCGAATCGCCTCCGTAAATCCTCCCACCCGCCCCAGCTTCACGTTGAGAATGCGGCATGCCCTCAGTTCGATCGCCGCCAGCGCGTGCCGCGCATTCAGAATCGATTCATCCAGACACAGGCTGGTCGCCAGCTCGCTCTGCAATAGCGCATGAAGATAAATCTCATCGCTCCAAAGCGGCTGCTCAATCATCAGCAGCCGGAACTGGTCGAACTGCTTGAGATGCGCCACGTCATCCAGCGTGTACGAGCTGTTGGCATCGCAGGAAAGTAAAATTTCCGGCCACCGCGCGCGAATCTTTGCCAGCGCCTCCACGTCCCATCCCGGCTTCACTTTCACCTTGATGCGCTGATACCCCGCCGCGACTTCAACCGCAATTTTCTCCAGCAGTTGCTCGTGCGACTCCTGAATTCCAATCGAAACTCCCGCCGCCAATTCCCGGCGTGTCCCGCCCACCAGCTTCCACAAGGGAAGCTGTTTCACCTGCGCCTCGGCGTCCCACACCGCGTTTTCCAGCGCCGCCTTTGCCATGCGATGCCCGCGCACCGCAGGCATGCGGTAGGCCGCCTCGCGTCCACTCTCCAGCTCTCTCCCCGCCAGCGCCGGAGCCAGGTACTCACGCAACACATACCACGCCGTATCCGTTGACTCTTCGCAGTAAAACGGATGCTCGCCCGCCGTGCATTCTCCCCATCCATCCACGCCCTCGCAGTGAACCGTGACCAGCAGGATGCGGCGCTCCGAGGTGCGCCCGAAGCTGGTCTCAAAAAAATGAACCAGCGGCATGCGGATTTCGCGCAGCGTAATCGCCCCGACTCTCATTGTGAAACTCTCATAATGCGTCTCTCATCATGCGTGCAACCTATCAGAGGCCGAGCCCACCGCGCAACTGATTCTCCGCGCCCCGCGAGCGCAGCTTTGAGGGCGATCGCGTGACGTGACCGCATCTGTGTAGATGTCTATTGTGGAGGGCAGCGGCGAATTCCGCATCAGCTCTTGCCTGACCTTGAAACATTCGCCGAACTCAACCTCACGGATTACTTCAATCGAAGTTTCCGCGGGAATATCTGCCACACCTGGTCTATATCGCGGGAACCGCCCCCGGGCCTGATCTGGGCGAAAATGCTCCAGGTACCGCTTCGCTGACCAATGACTAACGCCTGGTTTCCGACCCCGTAGTCTTTCGCGCCAAAGATCGTCGTGTTTGCAACCTTGTAGCCCGTGAGGCGCTCCTGCAAACCCCTCCCAGTCTCTGCCGCACCGCCAGCCGGCTGAATGTGTGTACAAGCTATCTGACCGCCCAGATCCTTTATGACGAAACTACAGCCCGTCAGTTGTCCGGTGAAAACCAGGTCACTGTTTACCCAGGCCAGCTTGGCATTGAGAGTGTTCGCGTCAGTTACTTCCTGGGACGGGCGCATCTTCACACAATAAGCCGCAATCTGTAGGCCTGGGGGCGCCTGTGAAAACTCGGCAAACCATCGTCGGCAACCGAGAAGAATGGTCGGCAGGCGCCCTCAACGGGCCAGCCACTAAGCCGGATCGGGGTGTGACGGAGGAACGAGGGCATGTCCTGTATCATTTTGTTGTAAAGCGGGCGGAAGTGAACCTCGTTGTAGGCGGCCTCACCGAGAGGCCGCCTACGTACGAAGGTGACAAGATCTTTCACCTTATCGAGGCGAGCAGATTCACCCCCTTTGTTTGTCATCCAGGCCGATATGGCTTTGAGCAACGTTTCATAGTTAGCTTGATTCTCGACCGCGATGCACGAAGTCACGGCAGTGTCGATGGCTCTCAATAGCGTAGACCTCGGGTGCAGGGGCCCAAGTGCAGAGTAATTCTTCCATTCGTTCAATGAGGCAAGTGGCATGACAACCTCCCCATAGTGACAAGGATTTCGCTGCAGCAGGAAAACTACGTCCGGAATGAGCACCCGTCAAGGGAAAATAACGACCCTCCCCGCCCTGCAAACCGCCTCGCCTGGCCTCATCGCGCTCCCTGCCAACCAGCCTCGTTCCAGTGCCCCAGCAGAAAACGCCCGTCGCCATTGCCCTCGCGCTCATAGCCCACTACGCTGAGTCCCTCACCAAAGTACTTCTGCAGCAGGTCGCGAGTGCGCCGCTGCACCTCGGCAGCGCGCGTCCGGGTCTCTGCCTGTGCCTTCCATTCGTAAATCTCCGCCGGAATCTCAACCCGCTCTGCAATCGCCATCTGCGGCCGTTTCCCGGAGAGCAGCGTCTCCTCCACCCGCGCCGAGCGCAACCACCACTCCGCCACCAGCCGATCGCTTGGCAGTCCGCCCTGCAGCGGAGAAGAGGTAACTCCATACTGATTCACAACGTAGCGCCGCGCCACCGCGCCAAGTTTCTCCAGGTTGAAAAATGCGTTCTTGATCTCCAGCGGGTCGAAGGTCCACTCGATCAGCTCGTAGCCCTCGCTCATGGCAACCTCCCGCTGGAACAACTTCATTTCCCGCCCCAATCCCCGGTTGCGAAAACTCTCTTTGACCGCCAGCATGTGCGAATGAATATAGGCGTGCCCCTCGCGCACTCCCGGCAATCCAAAGATGAATCCTGCCAGCGTCGTGCCGTCGTATGCGCCCAATACGTGACCGCCGATCTTCTCTCCCACTACGAAGAGCCGCGATGGCACCAGCTCGATGTCGTCGAATCCCCAGACTTCCTTTTGCAGCGCCAATATCTGCCGGAACTCGCCCACCGTGTGGCAGGTGCGAAGCACCAAACCGTCCCAGCTTTTTTCAGAGTGTGAAGCCACCTCTGTTGCCTCCCTGATTCCTACAAAGCCGCGCGTCCGTTTTTGAATCTTATCGCGCTCTCAGCGCTCGTACAGCTCGCTCAGCGCCCTCAATCGTTGCGCCAGCTCCGGACGCACTTGTGCCCGCTCGTAGCGCCATCTCCAGTTGCCGTCCTTGCGCCCGGGAAGATTCATGCGAGCCGAACTCCCAAGTCCCAGCAGGTCCTGCATCGGGATCAGCACGGTATCGGCCACCGAGGCCATCAGCGCGCGAATCATCGCCCACTCGATGCGTTCGCCGCGCAAATTCAGGTAAGCGCGGGCAAACTCGCGTTCGAGCCGCAGCTCGTCTTCGCTGCGTCTTGAATCCCTGCTCGCGCCCGCCCACCAGCCCACCGTCGTGTCGTTGTCGTGTCCGCCGGGGTAGGCCACCAGGTTGCGTTCGTAGTTGTGTGGCAGGAAGCTCTCCCGCCGCGGATCATCCCCAAAGGCAGATTGCAGAATTGCCATTCCCGGTAGATCGAAGCGCTTGCGGATTGCCTCAACCTCCGGCGTGATGTTACCCAAATTCTCGGCCACCATCGGCAGCGCGCCGAACTCCTGCTCCAGCGCCTCGAACAGCTCCATCCCCGGCCCCTTGATCCACGTGCCATGGGCTGCCGTCTTCTCGCCTGCCGGAATCTCGTAGTACGACTCAAAGCCCCGGAAGTGGTCGATGCGCACCATGTCGAAGAGCCGCATCACCCCGCGCAACCGCCCAATCCACCAGCCGTAGCCCTCTTCCCGCAGCCGATCCCAGCGATAGGTCGGATTGCCCCACAACTGCCCGCTCTCGCTGAAGCAATCCGGCGGAACTCCGGAAACCTTCAGCGGCTTTCCCCGCTCGTCCACCCAGAATAACTCTGGCGCCATCCACACATCGGCGCTGTCATGCGCAACGTACATCGGCAGATCGCCCATGATGCGGATGCCGCGCCCTCGGCACGCCTCGCGCAGCCCATCCCATTGCCGGAAGAATTCAAACTGCCAGAACTTCTGGGCCGCAATCTCTCTTGCCAGCCTCTCGCTCCACCAGGCCAGGGCCGCCGGCTTGCGCGCCGCCAGCTCCGGCTCCCACTCCGTCCAGGCGAGCCCGCCATGCGCATCCTTGGCTGCCATGAACAGCGCATAGTCGCCAAGCCAAGCCGCGTGCTCCGTGCAGAACCTCTCGTACTCCGCTTTGCCCGCGCCATTCCGCGTGGAAAAAAATCTCGCCGCGGCCTTCCCTAGCTTCGCCATCCGCAAGGCGATCACCTTCCCGTAATCAATGGACGTGGTTGGCAGCTCAGGTACTGCGCTAAGATCGTCGTGCTCCAGCAATCCCTGCTCGGCCAAAAGCTCTAAGCTGATCAGCAACGGATTGCCGGCAAATGCCGACAGGCATTGATACGGTGAATTCCCGTAACCCGTCGGATTCAGCGGCAGCACCTGCCATATCTTCTGTCCCGCCTCCGCCAGAAATTCGATAAAGCGGCGCGCTTCCGGCCCCAGGTCGCCTGCACCATAGGGCCCAGGCAGCGAGGTCGGATGCAGAATCACTCCGGAACTGCGCGGAAATCTCATCGCTTGCAACGCTCAATGAAACTGGCTTGAAAATCTCTCGGATTGCAGGCGACCCTTCCCCACGTCGGCTCCGCCGGCAAAAAATGAACTGCTCTACCTTACTCGCATTTCTTGGCATCCTGCCAATGCTTTTCCATCTCTTCCAGCGAAACGTCCTCCAGCCGCTTTCCTGCTTCTCTCATGCGCCGTTCCACATGCCCAAAGCGCCGCCGGAATTTCCGGTTCGTCCGCCGCAGCGCCGACTCCGGATCGACCTCCAGGTAGCGTGCCAGGTTCACAACCGTAAACAGCAGATCTCCCACCTCGTCCTGCAACCTCGTCTGCAACTCCTCCGGAACCGAACTCCCACGCGCTCCCGCCACCCCTCCGCCCACCGGCTGCGGCCCCGGCGCGGGAATCCGTTCCACCTCCTGCCGCAACTCCGAGGCCTCCTCATGCAGCTTCTCGAAGATCCCCTCGATCGACGGCCAGTCAAAGCCCACATGCGCCGCCTTGTTCGAGAGCTTCAACCCCTCCAGCAGCGCCGGCATCGCCGTTGAAACCGTTTCCAGCAGCGGCCTCGCGTCAGCCACCGTAGGGCCATCGCTTGGCCCGTCGCCCAGCCCTTGCCCGCTTCCCGCCTTATCTGCTCTCTCCCGCCTCTTGATTGCCTCCCAGTTCTTCAGCACCTCTCCCGAAGTCGCGGCCTCCACATCGCCGAAGACGTGCGGATGCCGCCGCACCAGCTTGTCGCTCAACGTCTCCAGCACGCTGTCGATTGAGAAATGCCCCTGCTCATCCGCCATCTCCGCGTAGAACAGCACCTGTAGCAGCAGGTCTCCCAGCTCGCCCGGCAACTCCTCCCAGTCGCGATTCTCAATCGCCTCCAAAACCTCGTAGGTCTCCTCGACCGTATATTTCTTGATGCTGTCGAAGGTCTGTTCGCGATCCCACGGGCATCCGCCGGGGGCACGCAGGCGATGCATGATCTCCACCGCACGTTCAAAGCGCTGGCCAGTTGTCATGCATACCAGTTTCTACGCCAGCCCCCGCCGCCGCAAGTCACAGCTTTGCCGCCGCTCTGAGTTGTCTTTCGCTTGAGTAGGGTTCTTGACTTTGCCTTTGACTTTGCGGCCAGGTGCCCCACATCCGCCCGCTTTTGGCGAATGTGGGAACACGGGCGGGTGCCCCATCCTAGCCCTCATTTGGCTAGGGTGGGGTTGTTGACCTTGCCTTTGCCTTTGTCTTCCGCAGAGTTCCGCCGCCTTACCGCCCCTGCGCCAGCGCCCTCGGATCGTCCCCGATCATCCCATCCACTCCAGCTTCGCTCAGCCTTCGCATCGCCGCAGGATGATTCACCGTCCACGTCAGCACTTTCATCCCAGCCGCGTGGAACTGCCGCACCCGCGCCGCAGTCACCACTCGCGCGCTCGGCTTCACAAACTGAACCGGCAGCCCGCGCCACGTCTTTTCCCGCGGCATCCGGTCAAAGATGAACCCCAGCGGAAGTCCAGCATCGATGCGATGGAGTTCCAGCAACACCGGCCGCCGAAATGATGAGAGGACAAATCCCCGTGCCGGATGGTAGCGTCGCACCAGCTCCACCACCGCTGCCTCCAGCCCGCGCGCTTTCAACTCAATATCCATCCAGGCAACGTGGGCGTAACGGGCCAATACCTCTTCCAGGCAGCAGAGCGCGATGGCCCCGCGCCGTGGGTTATACCCATCCGCCCGCAGCTGGCGAACGTGGGGACTCTCCTTCGCGCAGCGTTCGCGGAGGCTGCCAAAGTCGTGCCGTGCGATGGCCCGCCCGCGCAGCCTCGCGTCATGCCACACCACCGGAATCCCATCCGCGCTCAGCCGCACATCAAATTCAAAGCCGTCGCAGCCGCATTCCATCGCATGGTCAAAGGCGGCAAACGTGTTCTCCATGAATTCGCCGCGACAGCCCCGGTGCCCCAGCAGCAGCATGCGCGCCTAATCCAGGTCGAAGTCGCGCAGGAATGGCTTTGACATATCCGGCGCTTCCTTGGCCTTTTTCACCGCCTCGGCGAACTTTTTCTCCAGCAGGTCGGCCTTGTTTTTTTCCGCCTCCACCGATTGCCGGAAGATCGATTCCTTGCGCACGTCGCCTTCGCGCATGGCGCGCGCCGCCGCTTCCATATCGGCAAACGTTCTTGCCACCGGCTTCGGCGTATGCGAAATCACCGCCCTGGTCACCGGGTCCACCCGCAGCGATGCCTCGCAGCACGGGCACATCACTTCAAATCCAACTTCGGGCGCGGAATTCTTATGCTTCTTTGACATAGCGCCTACATGGTAGCACCACTCGCCCTTCCTAACGAGCCAAGCTCTCCTCCCGCCCCAACCTGCCAACCCAACGATTGCATTTTCATTTTCAACGCTGATAATCTGCCACCGGGAGACTGCACATGAGCACAGACCAGATCAAAAAGAAAATCCTACTCCGGGCGCCGCGGGCAAGCGTCTGGCGCGCCCTCTCTGACTCTGCCGAGTTCGGCAGATGGTTCGGCATGAAATTCACCAGCCCCTTCACGCCCGGAATCGTTCTTCAGGGAGTGACCGTGCCGACCGAGGTCAACGCCGAGATCGCGGAGCTGCAAAAGCCTCATGAAGGCACGCCGGTTGAGATCACCATCGAGGAGATGGAGCCGGAGCGCTTATTCTCTTTCCGCTGGCGCCCTTACATCCCTAATAATTTATCTACCGAACCCGCGACGCTCATCGTCTTTGCTCTGGAAGAAGCCTCCGGAGGTGTCGTGCTGACGGTCACCGAGTCTGGCTTTGAGTACATTCCGCTCGAGCACCGGGCGAAGGCGATGGCGATGAACGAGCAGGGCTGGGAGATGGTGATGCAGTTGATTGCCGAGCACCTTTTCCAGGTCGCCGCGCACTAGCCCAACCACTGTGAAATACAATGCGGATTGAGACTGGCATAGCGGAGAGCGCGACTGGGAAAATTTAATAACGCAGGGCTCCAAACTGGATGCTGACTTACTTGCCCTGCCTGCGACATGTATCCCTGTACATGGCACCGGAAGCCGCTCAGAAATTAAGGAGCCGTATGGAGCTTCTGCCTTTGCTGTTGTTGGCTGTCGCGGTTGGAATAGTTATTCTCCTCCGGTGGCGCGGCAGTGCTGCAACACTACGTGACGAAAGGCCCCGTGTGCCTTGCGATCGCTGCGCTGAGTTGATCCTTCCTGAAGCCAAGGTTTGCAGATATTGCGGAGCGGAGCGAACCATCATTCGGGCACGCCAGTGACACTGGTGTCCCATTCAAGTTTTCTTTTGGCTTGAGTGGGGCTTTTGACTTTGCGGTTGTGTTTGCTTTTGCCTCTTACCAAACTTGAGTTAGACTCAGCGGAACGCATCTTATCGCCTGCGGCGTGCTCAGGACTTTCAATAAATCATCTTCCCAAAAACACAAACCTTTAGGAGGTTTCAAAATGATTCCGGAAACAGTACTGCAAATTATGAAACAGGATGGAGTGGTTGCAATTGCAACCCTGGGAAAAGATGGACCGCACCTGGTCAACACTTGGAACAGCTATCTACGAGCCACCGAAGATGGGCGTCTGTTGATTCCTGCCGGTTACATGCATCGTACTGAGGCGAACGTTGCTTTCAATCCGGAGGTTTTAATAACCTTGGGGAGCAGCAAGATCAAGGGCCTTTATGGACCGGGCACGGGGTTCCTTATCAAGGGGAAGGCCGTATTTGTGACTTCTGGTCCGGATTTTGATGTTCTGAAGGCCAAATTCCAATGGCTGCGTGCCACAATGGCCGTTACCATCGAGTCTGCCACTCAGACGATCTAAGTCCGCCCGGTGTCCCAGCTTCGCGCCGCGTTCTTTGCGGCGATAACCTGGGAAGCAACGCCCTCCACCTCTGCTAACCTCGTTCTCTCACAGCCGTATAATCTGGTGTCCCGGACACTGTGGCGCAGCCGCCTTCTTCAGCTCCGTAATCAGCTCCGGCCCATACCGCGCCAGAAAGTAGATTCCCGGCAGCACCCGCTCCTGCAGTTCCTTGTGCGGAAACACCTCGGTCAGCACCCGATGCGCGTCCTGGGTCAGTGCCTGGTTGCGACGCAACTCCGCCCGCGCCGCCTTGGCTCCAATCTTGGAAAGCTGATAGAGCATCTTGCGCTCGCTCCGCGCCGTCGCCTCCACCAGTGTCGGCTCCAGTGTCTGCAACTCTCCGCGCAGCTCTTCCAGATGGCTCTTCAGTGACTCCCTCGTCTGCTGCAGCGCCTCCTGCAACCCCGGTGCCAGCACCCGCGATGCCAGCAACTCGCAAACCCGCTCGCTGCCGTGGAACAGATCTCCGAAGCTCAGCCGGTAGCGCGCCAGCAGATCGCTCATCGCCGGACTGATGATCGTTGCCGAAAGCCGCGGCATCACCGGAGTCGTCCGCCCCAGCAGCTTTTCGTACACCACCCCAGCCTGCGCAAAATATGCCAGCTCGGACGGTCCGCCAAAGTACACCGCCGTCGGAAACAGATAGTCCTGAACCACCGGCCTGAGCAGAACATTGGGGCTGAATTGCTCCGGATGCGCCGCAATCCGCTCCAGCACCTCGCTCCGCGATACCCGTTGCGCCCCCAGCATGAATCCATCGCCTGCCAGATGCAGCACCGTGCGCCGCCGCCCCTCCAGCGCAAACAGCAGCGTCGACTCCGGCGTTACCCGGACCTGCTCGTGATATCCCGCTGCGTGCAGCGCCTTGCCCCGCTCCAGCAGCGCCTGGTCCAGCTCCTCCGCGCGCTCGGCCGCCGCCGTGAACAGCGGCTCTGCGATGGCGTGCAGCTCCTCCTCCATCGGATCGACCAGCACCATCCCCGTACCCGCCAGCAGCCGCGTAAACAGGCGCGCAAACGCCGAGCCGTAGCTCTCGCCCACGCGATAGCTCTCGCGCAGCGCGTCGCTCACCCAGCCCCCGCCCAGCACCTCGGTCGCCCGCGCCACCAGGGCTTCGATCCGCGGCTCCAGCGCCAGCGGCCCCACCGGGGCATCCGAGCCGACCTGCTCGGTTGCCGTCAGCTTCTCCAGCTCGCACCCCGCCGGAATCGTAACGCTGGCAATCTCCGCCAGGTCGTGATCCTCGGTCGCCAGCCAGAAGACGGGAATCGCCGCAACCCCTTGCGCCGTCAACTCCTCGGCCATCTGCAAGGCAGAAGCGGCCTTCAGCACCGAATACAGCGGCCCTCCCAGCACTCCGACCTGCTGCCCGCTGATGCACGCCACCGCGCCCCGCCGAAATCTCTCAATCGAAGCCAGCGTCGCCTCCGTCGCACCCCACTTCCGGTTCTGCCGCTCCAGTACCTCGGCCACTCTCGCCCGCCGCTCAGCCGGAAACCCGTTCCCTGCCAGTCCCCGCGCATAATCCAGCACCGCCTGCGAGTGCGGCTGGTGCGCGTAAAATCCCTTCACCTTCTCGAACTGAAACAAAAAATCCAGAAACAGCCGCGTGTTGTGCGGAATCGCCGTGAACGGCATACACTCGATCTTCGCTGCGCCCACCTCGCTGCACAACTCGCCCATGGAAATCCACTCTCCCGTATTGCCAATTCAAATCCTACACTTTGGATGTCGCACCCGGCTCCGCGATGCACCGATCCCTTCAGCCGCCCATCTCTGGCCGCCTTCGCCCCGCTCATCCCAACTTCCGATTGTACAGAACATCCCGCCAACCAGTCTGAAACCCTCCATTCGCCGCACTCAGCGTGAGCACTCGATACGCGCAAATTCTCGAAAGTGCCGTGAGACCAAAATTCCTGAGAATGCACTGCGACGCAAATTCTTGAGATTGTCATGCAGCGCGATTTCTTGAGATTGTCATGCATGCCAATTTTTCGAGAGCGTCATTGAACGCGGTCTCTTGAGAGTGTCATTCCGAGCGCAGCGAGGAATCCCAGCACCGCCCAAATCTCGCCCTCGGTTTCAAGCTTTTCAACCAGTGATCGATTTTTCTTTTTTCCCGCCTGGAGACGCATCCCTAAAAGTCGCCCCAGCCCCGCAAACCATTGCACCTTTAGTACTCCGAATTCCCATCCATGTTAATCATCCAGTCAATAGTTTTCACCTTGTGAAAACGATTATCAAAGCAGTAACCCTCGCCTTCCAAACGATTACCCATCTCGCCAATCGTTCTTCCCAGCCTTCTCGTCCGTTATCACGGGTCTGTATGAGCCTTTTCCGCGAGCAAGCCCGCGAAATCTCCCGCTCCATCGCACCTTCTTCCTGAATTGAGGCTCACTGCGATTCCGCTTTCACACCTAATAAACAAGCGGCGCCCGCGCGCCGCTCTAGTTCAACTATGCTCAACACTCTCGTGGCTGAAAACTGCGTACGGAGAACTTACGCGCTCATGCCAAACTTCCGGCGCACCGCTCCGAGCAATCCCAGTAGACCGCTTCCAAAAAGAATCATGCTTCCCGGCTCAGGGGTCGCTGCTACTGACCCGTGCGTTGCCGCTACTGGTCCGTCTGAAGAAACGGAGACATCCGCCAAATAGTAAAAACTGGGCAGCTGATAGCCTGCAAAACTCAAGGTATCGTTGCCAACTCCATTTACGGTAAATTGATACTCGGTGAAATCGAATGATTTCGTACCGGGTATATTCAACTTCGTCGTGCCGTCCCAGGACACGATGAAGTCAGCCGCTGCAGGCCCGTAGCCATTTTCTAAATAGAAAGTGACGGTGTACTTGTAGCCGGCTTGCGTGTTTAGCGTCTGTGAGAGCGTGTCATAGTCCCCCACAACGCGCCCGCCGAAGACCGCTAAGTTGCTGCCAAGGAAGCCACCATACACGACACTAAAATCAGAGCCTTGGGCGGCAGGGGTAAGGGTCCAACCGGCAGTTCCAGAACTACCAGAACTAAAATTTCCGTTGGTGATGATGTCGGCGAAGAGCATCCCGCTACCCAGCGACAGTACAAATAGTAGTGTTGCCACAATCTTGATGAGCTTCATTCTTTGTCCTTTCTAACAACCGAAACGTCTGGTCCAGGACTTCTTTGGTAAATACGCTTACGAAGAGAATGAACCCTTCCCACCTCGCGCCAACGGACAGAGAAGGCACACAGCAAGTTAGTAACTTCCCTGTGTTTACTATAGAGAATGCAATTCTAGTTCCATCTGTATTACTGTTTATATTCAGCTACTTACATAGATCTCCCATGATGGGAGTGCAAAAAGTTGCGGCTTGCGTGGCAAGTTATTGTCACGCTCCACGTTGAGGCCTAGCGCGTTTGTCGAATCGGAAAACTCTGAGGACAGCCTGGCGCAACGAAAACGCTGTAGGATTTTCCCTCCTCAATCTGTTTGCTGGCTCACATCAGGAAGAATGAAATGCGTACGGCTGTGCTGGAGGCCAACCGCTGCGCCTGCAAGTAGCACCGCCACCAGCAGAAGCACCGCGATACGGCGAGAGATGGGACGCGGCTCCGGCGCAACCTTTGCGATCAGCGCGCCCATGACAACTCCGGCCAGCAGGCCTCCAAAGTGGCAGGCATTGTCCGTGACTCCGCTGACCATGCCAAAGACCACGTTGTATCCAACAAAGGCAATCAGACTCCTCATAACGCCCTGCGCCATTACACTGGAGGCAAACTCACCGAGCTTGATTGAGGCGATAACCGCCCCGGCAATGCCGAAGATAGCTCCGGAAGCTCCGGCGCTGAGCATGGGCATGCGGTGCCAGAATAGGCTGCCGAGGCTGCCGGAGATACCGCACAGAAGATAGACAACGGCAAAAGTCGCATGCCCGTAGAGCCGCTCCGCCAATCCTCCAAGCGACCACAGGCACCACATATTGAACGCAATGTGAATGATACCGATGTGTACAAAACATGAACTCAGCAGCCTCCACCATTGGCCGCTCAGCGTGTACGGTCCAAAATTCGCACCCCACGTCAGCAGGTCCCTCCCCGAGGGACTCATAAACGAAGCGCCGCCGGAGGAGAGCAGCATCCCGACGAAGACGGCAACATTGACGCCAAAGAAAACCTGCGTGATCAGCATCGGCGTGGCATCACGCTGGCGCCAGGGAGTTGCCATCACGGGCTGATATTGCGAGTCTTCGCCCCGCTGTGCCGCCTCATGCTGCTTGCACCAGCCACAGATCTTTTTGCCGAAGGTAAATCCAGAAAGGGTACGGCCGCAACGAATGCAATTTGCCATGATTGTATTTTATGAAATTTCGCTGGCCGTGTGCCACGAACCGGTGCAGGCGCACAGTGGCATTGCTGCCGGCACACCATGAGCCGGAAGAGAAATGCTCTTGAACTGCGGCTTCGGATGAAGCCTATTGGTTCTTGCGCCGCAAAAAATCAAAGAACTCCTTATCTGTAATACGAAGATGTGCATCGAGCCATATATCCAGCACGCTTACGGCTGTTTGCAAGGCTTCTTGTTTGGAAGGCACATCGAGCAGCCGGCGCACCTGATCCGCGAGTTGCTCGTGCTCCCGCTTGTGGGTCTCGATGCCCGGATAGGCCAACGAGCTCATCAACTTCTCTTCCGCGCGAAAATGGGAGAGAGTATATCCGCTGAGATCCAGCAGAATCGCATTCACTTCAGCAGGAGAGGCCTGGCGAATAAAAGCCTCCGTGGCCTTTTGCAACATCCCAATAATGCGCGCATGTTCGTTCTCCGCGAGAGTCAGACCATCTGCGGCTACTTGGTCAGGCCCAACCGAAGATTCGGGCGAATCCGGCGGCGGGTTCGAATTTGAAGTCATGGAGCTCTGCACCTCGTATGAGCAGTTTATTCAAGCGCCATGAAGAAATCCATGCCACCGGAGCTGAATGTATCGGGCAGGGTACTGCCTTTCAACCTTGTATGATCGTTGGAAGCGCGCCGTGAATGGCGGCGTAGCCAAACCAGACCACTGCGGCAAACAGTGAAATCGCGCCTGTAACGATAAGTCCATTCGCCGTGCGCGCCTGATTGCGCTTCTTGCAAAAGACGGCAAGCGGAAAAAGATAAAAAAACTGCACCAGCGCAAAGAGCGTATAGCCAAGGCCTTGCGCCGCCTGCCAGTTCAGCCCATAAATGAAGAGTAGATAGCCAAACCGGCATAGGAAGGCAAGCGCGAATCCCTTCCGGAGGCTTCCATCTTCTTTCCGACCGAGTTGATAGTTCGATGTGGCCATCGCCGACCCGAAGTTACCAAAGTACACGGCCAACTATAAGGTAAATTTGGGAAATCGGACTGACAACAAACGGTGATAAACCAAACGGAAGTAACCCGCTTGCGTGCAGCCCCGCGCACAGTCAGGAAGATCATCACGCAGCCTTCTAGTGTCAGCCGCTATTCCCACTCGATGGTGCCAGGAGGCTTGGAGGTAATGTCGTAGACCACGCGGTTGATTCCCGTGACCTCATTGACGATGCGACTGGAGATGGACTTCAAGACTTCGTGCGGCAGCGGCACCCAATCGGCAGTCATCCCGTCCTCGCTGGTGACGGCGCGAATGGCGCAGGTGTATGCGTAGGTGCGCTGGTCTCCCATCACTCCCACCGACATCACCGGCAGTAGCACGGCAAAAGATTGCCAGATCTGTTCGTAAAGCCCAGCGCGCTTGATCTCGGTGACAACTATATCGTCCGCCTCCTGAAGGAGGGCAACGCGCTCGGGGGTGACCTCGCCTAGAATGCGCACCGCGAGACCAGGACCGGGAAAAGGCTGACGCTGGATCATTTCGTCAGGCATGCCTAGATCGCGACCGATGCGGCGCACTTCATCCTTGAAAAGATCGCGCAGCGGTTCGATGAGTTTGAGCTTCATTTTGGCGGGCAGGCCGCCAACGTTGTGGTGACTCTTGATGGTGACCGAGGGACCGCGAACGCTCACCGACTCGATGACGTCAGGATAGAGCGTGCCCTGCACCAGCCACTGAACCTCGCCATACTCACGCTTGATACGCTGCGATTCTTCGTCAAAAACTTCTATGAACTCGTTGCCAATGATCTTGCGCTTGCGCTCGGGGTCGGTGACTCCGGCGAGTTTGGTGAGAAAGCGGTCGGTGGCATCGACGGCGTCAATATTGAGCTTGAGCTTGGTGCGAAGATTGTGCTGTACCTTGGCGAACTCATCCTTGCGCAAGACGCCGTTGTTGACGAAAACGCAAGCGAGGCGGTCGCCGATGGCGCGGTGGACCAGGGTTGCGGCAACGCTGGAGTCCACTCCACCGGAGATGGCGCAAAGGGCGCGGCCTTCGCCCACGGTCTCGCGAATCTGCGCGACGGTGGAGTCGATAAATTTTTTCGGCGTCCAGGTGGGCTGCGCGTTGCATATGCCGAAGACGAAGTTCTTCAGCAGATTGGTGCCGAAGCGGGTGTGGTGCACTTCAGGATGAAACTGCACTGCGTAATATCCGGCAGCGACGTTTTCAATCGCGGCCACGGCGCTTGCAGTACGCGCAATGAGGCGGAAGCCAGGGGCAAGCTTGTCGGCTTCGTCGCCGTGCGACATCCAGACCGAGAGCGTCTCGGGCAAACCGCTGAAGAGTGCGGAACTCTCCAGAACAGAGACTTCGGCGTGTCCGTACTCGCGCTTGCTGGCGGCGTGAACCGTGCCTCCCAGCGTATGCGTCATGAACTGGAGTCCGTAGCAGATTCCGAGCACGGGAAGGCCAAGGTTGAGGACTTCGGGATCAGCCGGAGGCGCATCAACGTCATAAACCGAGCAGGGACCGCCGGAGAGAATGATGCCGACAGGATTGTAGCTGCGGATCTCCTGCAGTTTGGCGGTACAAGGCAGGACGACGGAGAAGACGTTCTGTTCGCGAATTCGACGCGCGATAAGCTGCGTATATTGCGAGCCGAAATCCAGGACAACGATGGAGGGAAGCGCTGTGTGTTCCACACTCAAGGTTCGCAGAATTGGGGTGGGCTGTAAAGCGATTAACTAATTGCAGTTCCGGAACGGTCTGGAGGCGCGGGCAGCGATTGAGACAGGGTTAGTTCGCGAACGGCGACCGAGGCGTAGGCCCCGAGGCGGGCGAGAAGAAAGAGGTCGGAGATGAGCAGGTAGAGCAAGGTTTCCAGGATAAGCAGAGCAGTTATGGCCGAGGACGGCAACGCCGAGCGCAGGGCAACCGTGAACGCTCCGGCGAGGGTGATGACGGTGGCTGCCACTCCACGCAGAGTGCCGTTCCAGAGCGCGATGGAAGAGAGACGCAAGTAATTGCGGCGAAGGAAGGTAAAGGCGGCAGCCACGGAGTCGAGGGGCGGCAGCGCGTCACGCGCAACAAAGATCGGAGCCAGCGAAAGCACCCAGTTGACGTAGCTCCAGAGCAGGCCGGCGGCGGCAAGCGAGGCGAAGACGATGAGTGAGGAGGCGAGAGCGTTCTGCTCAGGAGTGCTGACAAATCCGGCGAGCAAAGTACCGCCAAGGTAACCGATGACAAGAATCAGCAGCATCAGCACGCGGGCAAAGTTGAGAATCGCGAACGAACTCCAGCGCGGCGCATCCGTGGGAATTGTAATGGTGTAATCGGCTGCAAAACGGCGCACCATGAGGCGGGTGATGATTCCGCGGCCGACGGTGGTGGCGGCGATCCAGAGTACGACCGCAACGCAGAATACTGGCTCTAGAACTCTCAGCAGCGGTGGCATCGCCACGGCAAGAAAATTCTCTGCGGCTGCGGCAACAGCGAAGGGATCCTGTCCGTTGAGGGCCAACTCGTCGGTGTCCGAAAGGAGCACGGCCTGGCGCAGTTGGGAGTAAACGAAGAAAGCCAATGCCAGCATCCCGAGCCCGAAGCTCCAACGCCAGAGCAGCTCCATCGGAAGCAGCGCAGACTCGCTGCGAAGGATGCGGAAACCTTCACGATTGGCGTCTGCGGCCATGCTGTTTCAGCCTTTGATCACAAGATTTACCAGTTTGTTCCTGACCACGATGACCTTTACGATCTGCTTGCCCGCAAGAGCCTCCTTCACCTTTCCATCGTTGAGCGCGGCTTGGCGGACAGAGTCATCTTCGGCGTCATGGGCAACGATGAGGCGCGAGCGCACTTTGCCATTGAACTGCACGACGATCTCGACCTCGTCCTCCTTGGCCAGAACAGGATCAGCCTGCGGCCACGGATGGCGAAGCAACGCATTCGGATCTTCGCCAAGGGCGCTCCAGAGCTCGGCGGCAAGATAGGGTGCGAATGGATTGAGCAGTAGTATGAGTTTGCGCTGCACCTCGGCGCGGAAGGCTTTGGGCGCGGTGGAACTCGCGGCAAAGAGCTCCTGTTTCACCATGCAAGCGTTGAGCAACTCCATCATGGCTGCAACCGAGGTGTTGAAGTGCCAGCGTCCCTGGAAGTCATCGGTGATGCGCCGGATGGTCTGGTGCAACTTGCGCAACACGTTTCTGGCGTCGGGAGCGAGCGCGGCAACATCGTAGTCACGGGCGTCGCCGGGCGCCAGGCGCACCGGATTCTCGGTGATGAAGCGGTAGAGGCGCGAAAGAAAACGGTAGACGCCCTCCACGCCCTGATCCTGCCAGTCGAGATCGCGATCCGGCGGCGCTGCAAAGAGCGTATAGAGGCGTGTAGCGTCGGCGCCGTAGCGGGCCACCATGTCATCCGGCGAAACCACGTTGCCGAGCGACTTGGACATCTTGGCTCCGTTCTTGATCACCATGCCCTGGGTAAAGAGGCGCTGCGCCGGTTCATCGTTGTGGATAAGGCCGATGTCTCGCATGAACTTGGTCCAGAAGCGCGAATACATCAGGTGCAGAATGGCATGTTCGACGCCACCGATGTACTGGTCCATCGGGAACCAGTAGTTGGCGATCTCGCTGTCAAACGGCGCGGTGTCGATGGGGCTGGTGTAGCGGTAGAAGTACCAGCTCGAATCAACAAAGGTATCCATCGTGTCCGACTCGCGGCGTGCAGTGCCTCCACACTTGGGACAGGAGACCTCGTAGAACTCCTTTACGCGGGTGAGCGGCGACCCGCCGGCGAGGGTGATCTCGACGTTCTCCGGGAGCAGCACCGGCAGTTGATCTTCCGGCACGGGAACCAGACCGCACTTTTCACAATAGAGAATCGGGATTGGAGTGCCCCAGTAGCGCTGGCGCGAGATGCCCCAATCCTTCAAGCGATAGGTGACGGTCGCTTTACCAAAGTCGTTCTGTTCGGCGTGCGCGGCCATCTTTTTCTGCGCTTCTTCACAGGCAAGGCCGCTGAACGGACCGGAATTGATGACCAGCGAATCCTCGGCGACAAAGGGCAGCGTGGGATGCTCGGGCTCTCCGGCTTCCGGCGGTGCATGCTCGCGGCGCGGCAGAATCACGATACGAACTTCAAGACCGTATTTGTTGGCGAACTCGAAATCGCGCTCATCGTGGGCGGGGACCGACATGATGGCGCCGGTGCCGTAATCCATCAGGATGTAGTTGGCAACCCAGATGGGCACGCGCTCCTGGTTGAAGGGGTTGATGGCAAAGTGGCCAGTAAAGAATCCCTTTTTGTCCACCGAGCCGATGTCTCCGGCTTCGCGCGCCTTCTTCTGGTCAGCGAGCATCTGCGCAAGGCTGGCGAGTTTGGCGTGGTCGTTGCCGACGAGTTCCGCAACCAGGGGATGCTGCGGCGCAAGCTGCAATGAGGTCGCACCGTAGATGGTGTCAATGCGCGTGGTGAAGACGGTGATCCTGGTTCCAGAGCCGCCATCGAGTTTGAAATCGACGTTGGCGCCTTCGCTGCGTCCGATCCAGTTGCGCTGCATGGTGCGGACCCGCTCCGGCCAGCCTTCCATGTGCTCCAGCCCCTGCAGCAGTTCCTCGGAATAGTTGGTGATGCGCAGCGCCCATTGCTCCAGCTCGCGCTGCTCCACCGGCGTGTCTTCATGACGCCAGCAGCAACCGTCCACCACCTGCTCATTGGCCAGCACGGTGGCGCAGTTTGGGCACCAGTTCACCTTGCTCTTCTTCCTGTAGGCGAGTCCCTTCTCAAACAGCTTCAGGAAGAACCACTGGTTCCAGCGGTAATACTCGGGCAGGCAGGTTGCGAGTTCGCGCGACCAGTCGTAGCTGAAACCAAGGCGCTTCATCTGCGCCTTCATGGCGGCGATGTTGTGCAGGGTCCACTCACGGGGCTGGCGCTGATTCTTGATGGCGGCGTTCTCAGCCGGCAGTCCGAAGGAATCCCAGCCCATGGGATGTAGCACATTGTGGCCGCTCATCCACATGTAACGGGCGAGGGCGTCTCCAATGGCATAGTTGCGGACGTGGCCCATGTGCAGCGCGCCGGAAGGGTAGGGCAGCATCTCGACGACGTAATACTTGGGCTTGCCGCAGGAAGGCGGCTCAGGAGCGTAGCGGGCGAGATCGCTCTCCCAGAGCGCGGCCCACTTCTGCTCGACCGGCGTGGGATCGTAGCGGGTGTCGTCATCCGCACGGCCGGCGGCGCGCAGGCGGGGCTCGGCCGCAGGGTCTGCAACGGCCTCCGGCGCTGTCAAGGGAGAATCAGCGATGCCGAGTTCCTGGGCAATGCCCTTGATCTGTTCCGCCAGCCCTTCGGCGGCTTCGCGCACGACTTCCGCAGCTTGTTCAATGATGTCGGCGGGAGTCTCCGGCGACGGCTTCTGGATAGAGTTCTGCTGATCTGCCATGAATATTGGTTCGCCCTAAAGAGTGGCGCAAATTGCGCAGTGGATAAGTTCTTATTCTACAACTTGTGCGTCCGTTCTCCACCTACCCAGCCAACGCCTTCAGCGTCTCGATGTTGTGCAGGTCGTCGAGAGGCTCGTCGATGGGGGTTTCCAGAATGAAAGCTGCGTGGGCATGGCGCGGGTCATGGAGCAAGCGGCGGAACGCTTCAAGGCCGATCGTGCCCTTGCCGATGCTCTCGTGGCGATCCAGCTTGGAACCGCAAGCGGCTTTAGCGTCATTGCAGTGCCAGACGCGTACATTGGCGAGGCCGACGGTTGCATCAAGCAGGCGCATGGTTTCCTCATAGCCCTGCTCGCTCACAATGTCATAGCCGCGCACGTGGCTGTGGCAGGTATCGATGCAGGAGGCAACGGGAATGTGGGCGGCCAGCGCGGCGATCAGTTCGGCAACGCTCTCAAAGCTCGATCCCAGGGAGAACTCGGCTCCAGCGGTGTTTTCGATCAGCAAGGTGAGGCCGTTGTCCGCCATGTCGAGTCCGTCCGAGGCGCGTGCGATGGCCTTGCAGGCGATGGCCAGGCCTTCCTGGCGCGTGCATCCACGAAAGCTGCCCGGATGAAGAACCACGTATTCAGCCCGCAACGAAATGGCGCGTTGCATCTCGGCGTGCAAGGCAGCGACGGATTTTTCCAGCATCTCGGGATTCGTCCCGGCTACGTTGATGAGATAGTTGGCGTGGATCACCAGCGGCTTCAGATCGTAAGCGGTACGAAGTGCGGCCATGGCTTCACGCTGCCCGGGCGAAACGTCAAAGGGCCGCCACATCCGCGGACTGGAGCTGAAAATCTGCAGAGTGTTGCAACCCAGCCGCCAGGCGCGCTCGGCGGCGGTTTCAACACCTCCTGCGGTAGAGGTGTGAATACCGATGCGGAGCCGCGAAGGCTGCGGTCTGTGCTCAGAGGCAGGGATGAGCTTGAGAATGTCTTTCTCGGGTGTGGTCGCGGACTTCTTGACGGCGCGTGGCATGAAGAGATTGTAAGGCGTGCGGCACTTTGGAGCCAATCCTAAGCGGTTGCCGGCAAAGCGAAGTGAGCTGGATCGGGCCAGCTTTGTAGCATCGATGGCCAAAGCTCCATGCGGCAGCGCAGGCGCGATGATATTCTATACGGCATCACGCCAAATTGAGGCTCTTGTCTTTCATGTCCAACCCGCGCAACCCTGACCAGCCCACTCCCGAGTCCAACGAGTCCTTCGAGGACATTCTCAAGCAGTTCGAGCAGACGCATTCGCGCAAGGCTCCGGACGGCAACAAGCAACTCGAAGGCACGGTTGTTGCCGTCTCAGCCGAGTCGGTATTCCTCGATATCGGCTACAAGACGGAAGGCATTCTGCCTCTGGCGCCCTTCCAGGGCGCGGGTGAAATGGTAAAGGTTGGCGACAAGTTTCCAGTCTCGGTCAAAGGCCGCAACCCGGAGGGTTATTACGAACTTTCGCGTTTGAAGGTCGAGTTGCCGAAAGACTGGTCGGCGCTGGAGCAGGCATTTGCCGAAAAAACGACCATCCTGGGCACCGTGACCGCCGTGATCAAGGGCGGACTCAGCGTGGACGTGGGAGTGCGCGCCTTTATGCCCTCCTCACGCAGCGGGGAGCGCGACGCCGCGACCATGGAAAAGCTGGTTGGAGAGCAGATTCGCTGCCGCATCATCAAACTCGATGTGACCGACGAAGACGTGGTGGTGGATCGTCGCGCGGTGACCGAAGAAGATGAGCGTGCGAGCAAGCAACGGCGCTATTCCGAGATCGAAGAAGGCGCGACACTGAGCGGAACTGTGCGCAGCCTTGCCGACTACGGCGCGTTTATCGATCTGGGCGGAGTGGACGCGCTGCTGCACGTCAGCGACATGGCATGGGGCAGGGTCAACAAGCCTGCCGACGTGCTGACCGCAGGGCAACAGGTGGAAGTGAAAGTTCTCAAGGTCGATTCCGAGAAGCGCCGGATCTCGGTAGGCTTGAAGCAGCTTCAGAAGCATCCGTGGGACGTGGTGGCGGAAAAGTACAAGGTTGGCGACCGGGTGCAGGGGACGGTGACTCGCGTGGTCGAGTTTGGAGCATTTGTGGAGTTGGAGCCGGGCATTGAAGGATTGATCCATCTATCTGAGATGTCATGGGGTAAGCGGGTGAAGAAAGCCGGCGACATGATCAATCCGGGCGAGACGGTCGAGGCCGTGATCCTGGGAGTCAGCCTGGGCGAGCGGCGCATCTCGCTGGGACTGAAGCAGGCGTTGGGCGATCCCTGGGCCCAGGCTGCGCAGAAGTTCGCTGCGGGCACTGTGATCGAGGGACCGGTCACCAGCATTACCAAGTTCGGCGCGTTCGTGCAGCTTGCCGAAGGCATCGAGGGCATGGTGCATGTGAGCGAAATCAGCGCCGAGAAGCGCATCGAACATCCGCAGGACGTGCTGAAAGCTGGCCAGGTAGTGAAGGCCCAGGTGCTCGAACTGGACATTGAAAAGCGGCAACTGCGCCTCAGCATGAAGCAATTGGTGCCCACCGGGCTCGATGAATATATAGCCGAACACAAGGTGGGTGATGTCGTGACCGGTCGCTTAATTGAAGAGTCGGGCGAGCGGGCGCGGGTCGAACTGGGCGAGGGCATTCAGGCAACGTGCCGCATCACTGGGATGGCCGCCACGCAGGATGAGCCGGCGAGCGCGACCGGGAAGCTTGATATGTCGTCCCTGGGCGCCATGCTCAATGCGAAGTGGAAGGGCGGGGCCGTGAGCGCGGCGAAGCCAGAGCCGCTGCGTGCTGGACAGATTCGCAGCTTCCGGATCGTAAGACTGGACGCTGCCGCGAAGAAGATTGAATTGGAACTGGCGTGATTCCCGACTGCGGAGCAACGAGATTCACCTCGAATCCTGCTCGGTGTTGGTGCGGTGATCCTCTTTATTGGGTTAGAGACCTCAGGCAGAGAACCGGGGTTGGCCGGTGCTTTGGCGGCCTTGCCCTTGCGGCGATGGCGCTGCTCGTCGGATGCAGCAAACACGACGCCGAACCGGCACAGACCTTTGCCTACATTACCAACTCAGGTGCCAACACGGTAAGCGTGCTGGACCTGAGCACGCTGAAGATTGTGCGGACACTGGCCACGGGAAACAATCCGTCCGGAGTCACCGCCAGCCCCACAAAAGATGAAGTGTATGTGGTCAATACAGACTCAGGCACAGTGAGCGTCATCGACGCTAAGGCCAACCAGGTCGCCGGTAACATGAATGTGGGAAGAACACCCTACGCAATTTCAGTGACCGCAGACGGCAAAACCGGATGGGTCGCCAATGCGGGATCAAACACGGTGACGGCGCTCGACCTGAATACGCACAGCATTATCGGACAGGTGCCGGTGGGGAAACAGCCAGGCCTTGCAAGTGTCTCTGGAGATGGCAAGTTTGTCGTTGTTGCCAATCGCGGCGATGATTCCCTTACCTTGATCGATGGAGTCACGTTGCGGCTTCGCAGCACGCTGCATGTGTGCAAAGCGCCGGATTCGCTGGTCATTCTGCCTGATTCCTCCAAGGTTATCGTTGGCTGCTCCGGCTCACAACAGGTGGCATCGGTGAACTTGAAGAATGGACAGGTCGAAGCTCTGCTCAAGGTTGGCGGAACACCGGTGGACCTGGCGATGAAACCCGATGGCGGTGAAGTGTTTGTATCAAACTACGAGGCGCAAACGATCTCGGTGGTCAGCCCCTACACGGACGAGGTCAGCGATAGTTTCCTGGCCGGCGATCATCCGGTGCGATCTCTGGTGAGCGGCGACAATAGCACGCTCTTTGTGAGTAACTTTGCATCCAACGACGTAGCCGTCTTCGACGCGGTCACGCGCAAACTGATTACGACGGTGCAGGTGGGCTCCAACCCCGACGCACTGGCTCTGACTCCAGCCGAGACAATGCTGCTGGTAGCCGATTCTGGCTCCGGAGATGTGGCTGTGCTGCTGCTGGACAAGCGAGTCGACAAGAAGGTCCAGGCACCACCGCCGCGGCTTCTCCTGATGATTCCGACCGGGGCGCGGCCTTCGCAGATTGCGGTGAAGACAGCTTCGAAAGCTAACTAGTGATGATCATTTGCGCGAGTTGTGGCCGGGAATTCCAGGCTTCTTCCGATACAGAAACGCTGTGCCCGCAATGCTCGGCGGAAGGACCTCAGGTTACATCGGTAGACGCTGCGCCAAGCCGCCTGCGCCAGGCATTTGAGTCGCCAACGATCATTCTGATAGCGCTGAATACGCTGGTCTATCTGCTCATGGCGCTTCAAAGCCATAGCTTTCTCAACTTCAATCTGGAACTTCTGCTGGATTGGGGAGCAAACTCCGGAGCGCTGACCAGCGGCGGCCAATGGTGGCGACTGCTCACATCCACATTCGAGCACGGCGGGTTGGTGCATATCGCGCTGAACATGTGGTGTCTGTATAACCTGGGATGGCTGGCAGAGTTGCTCTTCGGACGTTCGCGCTTCACCGTGATCTACATGCTATGTGGCATCGGCGGCAGCCTGGCGAGTATCTGTTGGCGCGGAAGCGGAGTGAGCGTCGGAGCCTCCGGCGCTATCTTCGGCATTGCTGGAGCGCTGATTCCGGCGATGCTGCTGCACAGCAATCAGCAACTCCGCGCGCTGTTGAAGGGACAGCTTATCAGCATCGCGATCTTCGTCTTCTACAATCTTGCATTCGGAGCCACGGCACACGGCATCGACAACGCGGCTCACGTCGGCGGACTGCTGACCGGACTGCTCTTGGGCACCGCCTTCCCTACCGGCCCCGAGCGCAATGAAACACGCGGACGCACGAGGGCCGTGGCAGCTTCGCTCGTGATGGCCGTGGCACTGGTTGGAGTGGGGGCCTATGCTCATCAACGCAACCAGCTCTACATAGAGATCGATAAGGCCGCCGCTGCGCACCAGCACGGCGACGACAACGCTGCAATTGCCCACGTGCAGCGCGCCATAGCGCTGAAGCCTGGCGACGCACATACCCAATTCATGCTGGGAACACTGCTCCTCGGCGCGCACCGCGATGCAGACGCGGCGAAGGCGTTTATAGCCACAACGCGGCTGCGTCCGAACTTTGGCCCGGCCTATGTGAATCTGTGTGTGGCACAGCGTGATATGAAACAGCTTAACGAGGCGTTGTCCAACTGCGAACAGGGCACGCGGCTCTCACCGAATGAACCTGAGTCCTGGTTTAACCTGGGGCGCGTGCGCTACGAGTTGCACAATCTGGCCGGTGCGCGCGACGCACTGGCAAGAGCAGTGTCGCTAAATCCCGGGGGCTTCGACGAAAATCTGCAATACGCCTTGATGCTGATCTCAAATGGCGAGACTGAAAAAGCAGTTCCCTACCTGCACAAGGCCCACGATCTTCACCCAACGGATGCAGACGTAACCAGGTTGTTGATGCAGGTGCAGCCACGCTAAGAACAGGGCCTTGCAGAGAGCTACGCCCCACGGCCGGCCCACATCCGCCGTCTCTTGGCAAATGTGAGTCCGCTTCCAATCATTTGGCGGAGGGCTGGCAAAGCTGCTCGAAGGCTTGCTGGAGCGAAGCTGCAATGCTGGCGGCGTCGCGGCCTTCGATATCAGCGCGCGGCATAAAATAGGCGAGCTTGCCTTCGTGCAGAATCGCAATGCTGGGCGAAGAAGGTGGCTCTCCGGCAAAATATTCTCGCGCGCGTGCAGTGGCCGCCACATCCTGTCCGGCGAATACGCTGATCGCGTGGGAAGGCCTGATCGGGCTCTGCAGTGCGGCACGAACTGCAGGGCGCATCTTTCCCGCCGCGCAGCCGCAGATGGAGTTCACCACCACCATCAGCGTTCCCTGGTTCGCGCTGATCACCGCGTCCACCTCTTCCGGCGTGCGCGCTTCCTGCACACCAAGGCGCGTCAGTTCCTCGCGCATCGGCACAACCATCAGCTCTGGATACATATGTTCCCCTTCTGCGAAATTGCTTCCTGATGAGTTGGATGAGTTGCGCACCCGATTCGGCTCAGAGTCATCGCCAGCGCGTATCATGTGAGCAGAACTATGGAGATGCGAGAAGGAATTCGGCTGGCTCCTTACACCACGTTGAAGGTCGGCGGGGTTGCCCGTTACTTTGCCGAAGCTGCAAGTGACGGCGATGTCATCGAAGCTCTGCGGTGGGCGCGGGCGCGGAATGTTCCGGTGTTTGTCCTGGGCGGCGGCAGCAATCTGCTGGTGAGCGATGAGGGCTTCGACGGACTGGTGCTGCACATGACCATCCCTGGCATCGAAGCGAACGAGCACCACGGCAAGCGCATCTTCTCCGCCGGTGCGGGCGTGGAGTGGGACGCATTGGTGGTGCGAGCGGTGAAGGAGAACTGTGCCGGAGTCGAGTGCCTGAGCGGCATTCCCGGAAGCGTCGGCGGGACTCCGGTGCAGAACGTGGGCGCTTACGGCCAGGATGTCTCCGAGACGATTGTGCGGGTTTGCGCCGTGGATGCAACCACCCTGGAGCGGGTGGAGTTCGACAAAGCTGCTTGCGGCTTCAGATATCGCCACAGCCGCTTCAATGGCAGCGAGGCAGGGCGCTACATTGTGACCCGCGTGGATTACGCGCTGCATCCGGACGGAAGTCCAAAGATTGTTTATGCAGACCTCAAGCGCCACCTAGGCGCAGATTCGATCAAAGACGGCACCCAGTCGCTCTCCGGCGTGCGCGATGCCGTGCTGGCGATTCGCCGGACAAAGGGAATGTTGCTTGACGAAAATGACGCTGACAGCCACAGCGCGGGCTCTTTCTTCAAGAACCCGGTGGTGAGCCTTGACGTGTACGAACGGATCGCAGCGAGTTCGGCGACGCCGGTTCCGCATTATGAGGCTGGCCCCGGACAGATGAAGCTGGCGGCTGCGTGGCTGATTGAGCAGGCAGGAATCAAAAAGGGATTTGCGCTCGGCCCGGCGGCAATCAGCAGCAAGCACACTCTGGCGCTGGTCAACCTGGGCGGTGCCACAGCCGCCGATCTACTTCGGCTGAAAGTGCTTGTGCAGCGTCGCGTGCAGCAGCGCTTCGGAGTGCAACTGCGTCCGGAGCCGGTGATGCTGGGCTTTGGCTCGCACGGTTCGTTGAATTCGAGCAAAGGCCCTTAGCTGCGCAAGAATTGGATGGAGTGGGTCTTGATGATGAGCCAGACGGCTTGACCGGCCTGTAGGGCAAGATTCTGCAATGCGCCGCGGGTGATATGAACGCAGAATTCAGTCTCCGGTGCGTCGCTATGGGTACTGCCGTTTTGCGCAGTCCTCCGCGCAACTCCGGCGGCACACTGGACGCGCAGTTCAACCATCCCAGCGCGGTCTTCAATGACGCGAATCCGGCCTTGAATCAGGTTCCGCGCGCTGATACCGGAAGGACAGTTAACGGCAACCAGGATGTCTCCAGCGCGCAAGGCAAGGCACGCTGCGTCGCCCGCACTCTTGTTTGCGAGGGGTGCTTCCAGCAACAGGTTTGATTCCGAAATGCGGCAGGTCATGGTTCCAATGGCGGAGTGAATCTCTTCCACCACGGCATCAAAAATATTTTCATATCCGGAGAGTTCGGCCCGCTCACGGCTGATGGGCGAGTTGAATATCCGCTGTGGCTCGCCATCGGCAACCACGCTCCCCTTCTCCAGCACGAGCACACGGCGCGAGAGCGAATAAGCCTCCGACTGCTCATGGGTGACATAGAGCATGGGAACTGCGCGCTCGCGCTGCCAATCGAAGAGGGTCTCAAGAAGAAGCGACTTCAGGCGGAGATCGAGAGCGGAAAGCGGTTCGTCGAGCAGTAGCAATTCAGGCTCGCAGACCAGGGTGCGGGCCAGCGCCACGCGCTGCTGCTCACCTCCGGAGATTGCGGCCGGGCGGCTGGCGGCCAGAGCCGCGATGTGAAAGCGCTCCAGAATCGCACTGACCCGCGCATCGCGCTCCGTCCGCGGTAGATCCAGCAAACCGTACCCGACATTCTGCCGCACGGAGAGGTGCGGAAACAGCGCAGGCTGCTGGGAAAGATATCCGACGCGGCGCAGGCGTGGTGGCAGGCTTATGCCCCGCTCACTACAGAAGACAACGCGATCGCCAAGCGTAATCCGACCGCTGAAAGGCTTGCGGAAACCCGCGATACAGTCAAGCACCGAGGTCTTGCCGGCGCCGGAGGCGCCAAAGAGCACAACCACCTCACGCTGCGCCTCAAACGTGCATGCAAGCGGAAACTGCGTCAGCGGGAGGTGAATCTCCACGCTCAGAAACGCCCCGGAGGCGGTCATTGCATCCTCCAGTTGCGCTTTCGGTTGAGCGCGTTGATGAGCACCAGCAACGCGAATGAGATGCCCAACAGGGTAATGGACTGGCGCGCCGCAGTCGGGTAGGCAAGCATCTGCACGTTGTCGTAGATCGCGATGGAGGCGGTCTGTGTGCGGCCGGCGATGTTGCCGCCCAGCATCAGCACAACCCCAAACTCGCCGAGCGTATGGGCAAAGCTGAGAGCAAATCCGGTCACGATTCCCGGGAAAGCGAGGGGAAAAGTGATGCGCCAGAAAGTGCGCCATGAGGAAGCTCCCAGGCTGGCCGATGCCGCAAGCAGACGGCGATCCACCGAAGCGAACGCCGAAGTGAAAGGCTGCACCGCGAAGGGCAGGCTGTAGATGATCGATCCGAGCACGAGCCCTTCAAAGCTGAAAGCGAGGGTGTGTCCGGTGAAGCGCTGCCAGAATGCGCCTAGCCAACCTCGCGAACCAAACTCCAGCAGCAGATAGAAGCCCAGAACCGTAGGTGGCAGCACGATCGGCAGGGCAACCAGGGACTCAATCAGAAATCGCAGACGAAAGCGTGTGAAGGCCAGCCAGCAGGCTATCGGCAGTCCAAGCACGAATAGCAAAGAGGCGGTTACCAGCGCAAGTTGCAGGCTGAGCAGGAGCGGCGAGGTCATCGAGCGCTCCGGGACGAGGCAGTGAACAGGCGGGCTGGCTGTAATCGTGTTGAGAGCATCGTTTCCTTCGTGCGTGTGCCGCTTCTATTCTGGACCAGCCGGCCTCTATAGACAATAAACGAGAAAGGTTCCCGCACGCTGGCCTGCTGCACTTTCCGGTAGAAATTTAGAAGGATATAACGGAGGATGTTTCACGCGCGATGCAATCGCTGGCAGACGGAGCCTGGCGTCATCTTCCTCTATGGGAAAGAACAATTTTCGCGAGGCTTACTTCTGCGGCAGATTGCGGGCGCGTTTGAACTTCAGAACGCTGCCAGGCATGCCGCGCGTTTCACTCAGAACGGCCACCGAGGCGAGCACGCCCATCACCAGAAAGAGCATGAAGAAGATCACGGCAATGACAAGAATCGGCATGGAACACCTCGGCATTATTGTCTGCCGACAACAACCATCATTCGGTGACGTCAGTCACCGTCGCAAGTGAGCTTGCCGCTCACACCAGCTTTGCGAGTTCGCTGTCGATCTGCTGCAATTCGACATTCAGCAACAGGGTGTAGCGCTCGCTGCTGGTGCGGGACAGTTGCTCGCGGATGCGGGCGCGCGTCAGCTGCAGAGACTGAACCTGGCGGGCCACTTCCGCCTTCAATCGGCCCATACGTTCTCTTTCATCAACGATTTCCTGCGAACGGATCTGCTCTTGTTGGTCAATTTGTTGCGCTTCAACAGACTTACTTTCCCAGCCATTAGCCATGGATTGATTATATGCGGGCTGAAGCGCCTTGCACAAAGCAAAGAGAGCCGGAAACCGGCCCTCGGGTGAAAAAGCTGGGAGTTTAGAACTAAAAGGCCCCCAATTTCTCTGCCGCTCTGACTAAAAGCGCACCACGACACCGGCGGCCAAGCGAACCGATGTCTGGCTGGTGCCCCAGTTCCGAGTGTAGAGGTAATCCACCTGTGCGAGGCGAATGGCAACATGGCGCGACAGGTTTCCATCGACGGAGACGCCGGCAGCGGCGGCAAAATTCGTACCTTTCAAGTCGAAGGAGTTATTGCCGCTGCTGTTAGGCACCGTGAAGTCATCGCGATCCATGCCAGCAAGCACGTGAACAGAAGGCGTGAAGAGTTGGTAGTTATGCAGCCGATAGGTGGGACCAGCCATATACGTTGAGCGGGTGTACTTGGTTCCCGTGCTGTCAACCTTACGATTCGAGCCTCGTGAATAATCCAACATGTAGCCTAGATTGCCATGCACGTACCGGCTGAAGTCGAAGGCAAATCCGTTCAAGTTGGTGCTGCTCGCGTCTATCCCCCCAAGGTTCGAGAGGTTGCTGCCGGAAGTGCCGGCATACTGGTAGCTGTATCCAACAAATAATTCCGTTTTCGACGCTGCCACATGCTGCGGCTCCAGTTGAGCCATCGCAATCGCGCCAAGAACCAGAACGGACAAAACGAGAATGGCGAACTTACGCATCGAAATCAATCCTCCGGGAGGTGAGAACCATCACCGGCAAGCCCGGAGCCAGTGAACTTGGCGGGGACCTGAAACCTGAGATGAATTGCTCGTCTGCACTCAACTTATCACGGCGAAGCCGTCAGGTGGCAGATGCAATGGAATCTCGCCCACCTTGCAAGGCTTTCCTCAACTCAGGATAATACGTTTTCGGGTCTTCGTGCGTTGGATGCGAACGATATGTTGTATTCGCATAAAGAAAATGGCCTTCCGTGAGGAAAGCCATCCTGAAGTTATGGAGTTTACTTACTGCTTCAGCAGGGTTGCGCTCCGCACCGGGGCAGCTTTGCCAGCGAAGTAGTTGTGCTCATCCAGGTTGCGGTAAAAGCGCCCCGCCAACTCGGCGGCTTTCGGACCGTATACGGCACGGTCGCCGTGGAGGAAGATCACGGTGACAATGCGGCCATTCTGCGAGTTGGCAAAGGAGCCGAACCAGCCGAAGCGGGTGCCGGCGCTGGAGCAGGTTCCCGTCTTCCCAAGCACCTGCTCGGAGGTAAAGCTGGTCCGCAGGCTTCTCGCCGTACCGTACTGGGTTGCGCCCAGCATGCCCACGCTGATTTCAGGAATCAAGGGTGCGATGTCCAGGTAGCGCTTGACCTTGGGCTGGAAGTTTGCAACCTCGCGCGCCGAGTTCGGGTGCTGCAGATAGTACAGCGTGCCGCCATTGGCGATTGCCACCATCAGCGAGCCAAGCTGCAAAGGAGTCATACTGATGCTTTCGCCAAATGAGCACATCTTACCCACACCGCCAAGACCGGTCGGAAGCTCTTCATTGGGGTAGACGCCGAGGTGCTCACCTTCGATATTCCATCCAGCCAACTCGCCCAGTCCAAACTGATGCGCGTAATAGCTCACTTTCTCGAAGCCGAGGCGGCGGCCTAGCGCTTCAAAGTACTGATTGTTGGAGTGCGCCAGGGCCTGATTCATGTCCAGCTTCCAGCCCCCCAGGTTCAACGGCGTGTCCTTGGTTACGATACCTTCGCTCAAGGCAGCCAGGGCTACCGAGACTTTGATGGTGGAGCAGGGCTGTGCTCCACTGGAGAGCGCAAGTTTCTGGTTGACCATTGCCAGAATCCGGCCATTGCTGGGATCAATGGCTACCACGGTGCCATTCATGTTTCCCAACGCACTGGCGGCGGCTTCGCGCACAACCGGATCTTCGCCCCCGCTGAGGTCGCCCGTGCCCGGATCGGCGGCGAATGAGCTAGCGGTAAAGCGCTCGTAGTATTTCGTTCTTTTGGTGCCTCGCCTTGCGCCGGCGACTACCGGCTTGCTTCTTTCCGGTGATTTGCGCGTGCTCGAAGCAACTGCGCGGCTGTGGCGGGAGGAAGCCATGCGCTTCTCTGTGCTGGCGTTCTCCTTGATCCTGCGATTGTTCCGCGCCTCGTGATGAGTAGACAGGGTGGCCGCAACAGAGCTGAGAGCAAAGAGCAGCATCAGAATCGCCACCGATATGAATCTAGCACTGCGGGTTTGCACTACAGTAAACATTCTCGCTACCTACACTTCTGCCGCAGCTCCGGTGTTCCGGGCTTCGATTAGATATCTGCTCCAAGCGGTGAGTGTCTGCATGGTATGTGAGTTGAACCTGCACTTACAAGCTCAAAACGCATTCCGGCGATTCCCGCCGGTAACTTAAGTACACTCCCGTCCATCACTGGATGCAGTCTTATTCACTAGTGTTGCTGGATTGAACTGCCTCCACGATGTTTCTATCGGCAGAACATCCTGCTCAGTTGATTGTTAGCACAAATGGAATCGGGCGGGGCTAACCGCCTTGAGTCCCCCACCCCAAAAAATCTGCCGGATTGAAAAGATGTCCGACCGTCTATATCGCTAGCCGAGATTGGAATTCTTCTTTCGCAGGTACGCGGGTACGTCGAGCTCATCGTGTTCATCTCCGCCGGCCAGAGCCTCAAGCGAAGACGCTGGGCGCGCGGGTTGCACCGCCTCCCAGACACGAGTTGGGGGCGTCATCGGCTGAGTACTCTCTTTCCCGGGGGCAGGGGCGGCGGTGATGCCCGGCGCAGCCTCGCGCGCATCGTGAACTTCGGCGTCCTCGCCGTGCAATTCGTATGCGGCATCGGCGCGCCGCGTGATCTGTGGCTCCGGTGCGGGATTCCACTGCGTCTGGCGCGCCTGCTGAATTGCAGCAGCCGTGGCTGCCTTCGTTTCCCGCGAATGCTGCCGGGCTTCAGAGCGAAAACCGGTCGCAATCACCGTGATCTTCACTTCATCCTTCATCTTCTCGTCGAGCACGGCGCCGAAAATAATATTGGCATCCTCATGTGCTGCGCTTTGGATGATGGTGGAGGCCTCATACACCTCTGCAAGCTTCAACGAACTCGAGCCGGTGATGTTGAGCAGGATTCCCAGCGCACCGTCAATGGCGCCCGCTTCCAGAAGAGGCGAGGCGATGGCGCGCTGCGCTGCCTCCAATGCACGGCGGTCTCCCCTGCCCGTGGAAGTGCCCATAACAGCGTAACCCATGCCGGCCATGATCGCCTTCACGTCGGCGAAGTCGCGGTTGATGATGCCGGGGATGGTGATGATGTCAGAGATGCCCTGCACGGCCTGGCGCAGAATGTCATCGGCAACGCGGAAGGACTCAAAGAAGCCGGCGTCCTGGGCGACGGCCAGCAGTTTCTCATTGGGAATCACAATCACCGTGTCCACTGAATCGATTAGTTCGCTGAGCCCACGCTCGGCCTGGTTCATGCGCCGCTTACCCTCAAAGGCAAAGGGCTTGGTGACCACGGCCACAGTCAGAGCACCCATCTCACTGGCCAGAGAAGCGATGATCGGTGCCGCTCCAGTGCCGGTGCCGCCACCCAATCCTGTGGTCACAAATACCATGTCGGCGCCTTCCAGGGCCGCAATGATGCGATCGGTATCTTCGAGCGCCGCCTGGCGGCCAACCTCAGGATTGGCCCCAGCGCCAAGACCGTTGGTGAGTTTGACCCCCAACTGCAACTTCTTGGGCGCGCGCGACATCTGCAACGCCTGCAGGTCGGTATTGGCGGCGATAAACTCGACCCCCTCGACGCTTGTCTCGATCATGCGGTTAACCGCGTTATTGCCGCCGCCACCTACACCAATCACCTTGATTCTGGCGTTGTTGCGGGCCTCCTCGTGAAACTGAATCCGAATATCCTGTTCTTCCATTCTTTCCACCTTAACCTGGCGCGCGTGGCGCAAAATCCATCAAACCGTGTATCCACGGGCAAAGAGCGCCCGCAGGCGTGCGCCGAATCCGGCATCTTCCCTACTCTTCAGCACGCGCGCTCGCTGGGTGTAGGAAACCATTCCAATCGCAGCCGCAAATTCGGGCTCCTGCAATCCCACCGGAAGCTGCGCCATGCCCATGGGAAGGCCGATGCGGGCCGGACGCCTCAGTATGTCCTCGCAGCTTTCGGTGAGGCTGAGCAGTCGCGCTCCCCCGCCCGTGAGGACAATGCCTCCACCGAGCATATCGAGCACTCCGGCATGGCGGAGGTTGTCCCGCAGAAGCTCCATTAACTCGCGGGCCCGCGGCTCCAGAACCTCGCCAAGATCGCGCTGCCGCATCATGCGCGACGGACGGTCGCCGACGGAGGGCACCTCGATCTCATTGTGCTCGGCAATCCGCGTGACCATCGAACAGCCAAACTGCCGCTTCAGGCTCTCAGCGTCAATCAGCGAAGTCTCCAGGCCGTAGGCAACGTCGCGAGTAAAGTTGATGCCTCCCAGAGGCACTACGCCGGAGTGGATCACTACGTCTTCCTGAACCACGGCGATGTCGGCCGTACCGGCGCCGATGTCGATCACCGCTGCGCCCAGTTCGCGCTCATCGCGGCGTAAAACCGACTCCGAGCAGGCCAGCGCCTCATAAACCGTGTCTTCCACGTTCATTCCGGCGCGGTTCAGGACCGTCACTACGTTCTGCACCGCCGAGTGTGCGGCGGTGATGACATGCACCCGAACTTCCAGCTGACGGCCCATCATTCCGACCGGCTGACGCACCCCATCCTGTTCGTCTACCACGAATTCCTGCTGCAAGAGGTGAAGAATCTCGCGGTCGTCCGGCATCGGGATCTCGCGCGCCCGGTCTCCCGCGGCCTGCACGTCAGCGTTGGTAATTTCGCGTGCCCTCGGGCCCAGCGAAATAACTCCATGACTGTTAACCGAACGGATGTGCGGGCCGCTGATGCCGACTACCGCCGACTCAAGCGCCAACCCGCTGGCTTTTTCAGCGCGGGCCACCGCCTCCGAGACGCTCTTAGCCGCCGACTCAAGATCGACGATCACTCCCCGCCTGGTTCCCGCCGAAGGCGCAATCCCGTGACCGCGATAGCGTAGCCCTGCCTCCGTCGCTTCTACCGCCAGAGCCAGGGTTTTCGAACTCCCAAGGTCGATGACCGTGATGATGTTTTCGTTTCGCTTGCCCATCTACTTCCGTTTCTTGTTCTGATCTGTTTTCGCGGGTTGCTGATCGGGTTGCTGATTGGTTTGCTGATTATGCGGCGCGGCCTCCGGCTTGCCAGCGGCCGGCGCAGCTTGCGGCGGAGCGGCGTGCAGGTCCGGATTCAGAATCACTTCATGCCCGTAGCGCAAATCCACTGACTCCAGCTTACCGCGCTCTTGCTCCCACTTTTGCACATTGCCGAGAAAGACCATGAAGCGCTGCAGAAAACTCTCGTTGCCAAGATGCAACACAATTGGCCCGGAACCGCCCTTCACCGTAACCTTCACGTCTTCCGGATCGGAGAGATCCACCTCATCCAGATCCCGGGAGTAGTGCGCCCTTGCCTGGGTGCCGTCGCCTCCGTCAAGTTCACGCATCAGCCGCATGAATGTTCTCATCCGTGGCGCACGCGAAGAGAGCGGCTCATTCTCATTCATTCCCAGGATCACAGGGAACGAGTAATCGCTCCGCACCCCAGGTGGAATTTCCATCACCACGCCCCCGGTATCGATCAGGTCGATGTGATCGCCAAGCGCGATGAAGGCGACCGGGGTGCGCTCCTTGACGATGACTCGAAGCCGATTCGGCCAGAGGCGAATTACCGTGGCTGTCTCGACCCAAGGGATCTTTTCCAACTCCCGCTTACGCTCCGCCAGCGAAATCTGAAAGATGTTGCGGCCAATCACCTCGTGCATTTTTCCCAGCACCGCCCCGCGCGAATTGGGAGCGTCACCGGCCAGTTCAATATCATTCTCACCGTGTACTCGAAAGCGCCAAGAACGGATGGCAAACGCATGGGCTTCATACACTATTGCGCCCAGCACGGCGAGCAGCAGCAACAGAACCAGGGCGTTCTGCACTTGCGACGCCGTCTTTCGCGGCAGTGCTCCACGCCGCACCGGAACACGCTTGCTGGCGCGCCGGAACTGCTGGGGCTCCTCCTCGCCGTCGTCTTCGGTCAATCCGGCGTCCAAAGGAAGAACATCGTCCGCAAATGGATCGCGGCCTGCCCGGCCACGGCGGTAGAACGGATCGTCGGAGGGTGGTTCCTGATTGCGCGCCATAGAAATAAAGCAGGCAGCAAGCGCCTTATCCGCTCACTATACCTGCTTTTGCAGTGGATTCAGAGAGTGATTATCCAGGCTCCCCCCAGATGGCTCATAAGTCGGCAACAGAGCTTAGGGACCCGCGGCATCGAATGCACCTCATCCGGTGCAACCCACCGAATCCCTCTCAGGCTCCAACGGCCTGCTCGCGGGCGCGGAGCATCTCCAGAATCTGCGCTCCGAGTTGGGAAACCGATCCCGCTCCCAGGGTCAGCACCATATCGCCGGGCTGCACCTGCTCGATCACCGCTTCGACAGCGGCGGCAAAGCCAGCGGCAAATTCGGCCGGGTGGCCACTTCGGCAGCAGATCTTCTGCGCCAGAGTCAGTCCGCTGACCCCCGCAATTGGCTGTTCACTGGCGGCATAAATATCAAGCACGAGAAGGCGATCGGCATCCGGAAACGCGGAGACAAACTCATCCATCAGCAGGTAGGTGCGCGTGTACCGGTGCGGCTGGAAGATAACGTGGATGCGCCCCGTTCCACCAAGCCATTGCCGGGCGGCGGCCAGCGTTGCCAGAATTTCCGTCGGGTGGTGACCGTAGTCATCCACCACGCGCACCCCGGCGGCAGAGCCCTTCTGCTGGAAGCGTCGATCGACGCCCCGGAATTGCGCGATGCCTTCGCGGATGCGCTCCACCGGAATTTCCAGCCCCATGCCAACGGCAATAGCCGCCGTGGCGTTCAGAATATTGTGAGCGCCAGGCACAAACAGGTCGAAGCGGCCCAGATCGCAGCCCTTGAAGTTCACGCCGAAGCTATTGTGCATCGCCTCGGGAGCGCGTTCGGTGGTCACGCCAATGGCCCGGAAGTCCGCATCATCACGCGTTCCATAGGTGAGCACCCGTCGCTCCACCCGGGGCAACAGATTTCGCAGCGCTTCGTTATCCGTGCAAGCCACCACGGTTCCGTAAAACGGCACCCGGTCCATGAACTCCACAAACGTTGCCTGCACGTCTTCCATGTCGCGATAGCAGTCCATGTGCTCGCGATCGATGTTGGTGACCACGGAAAGAATCGGCGAAAGCTTTAGAAACGAGCGGTCGCTCTCGTCCGCCTCGGCAACCAGGTATTGCGAGGTACCGAGCCGCGCATTGGAGCCCAGCAGGCCAACCCGTCCGCCCACAACCACCGTCGGATCCAGGCCACCGGCGCCGAGAACCGCGGCGACCATGCTGGTGGTGGTCGTTTTGCCGTGCATTCCCGCAATGGCGATGCCGTATTTCAGCCGCATCAGTTCGGCCAGCATCTCCGCCCGCTGAATCACCGGCAGGTGCAGGCGGCGGGCTTCAGCAACTTCAGGGTTTTCCCGCGAGATCGCCGAGCTTGTGACCACAACCTCGGCTCCGTGAACGTTGGACTCGGAGTGGCCTACGAAGATCTGCGCCCCTAAATTACTGAGCCGCTCGGTCGTGGAGGAGTTGCGAAGATCGGAGCCGCTGACCCCGTATCCCAAAGTCAGCAGCACCTCGGCAATCCCGCTCATGCCGATGCCGCCGATGCCGACAAAATGAATGCGCTGAATCTTTGCGAACATATCTTCTAATTGTACGGTGAACTGGTGGCCCACATCCGCCTGCTTTTGGCGAATGTCGGGTCAGGCTGCGATCACACCAAATGCGAGTTCTCTTCCTCTTCGGCAGCCACAATGCCTTCCGGCAGCGCGCCGCCGTTGTAGCTGGCCATCCGGTTCTTCCACTTCAAAAAGTCGCCGATCCGCTGTGGCTCAATCCGTACCTCGACGCGGCGCAGACTTGCCAGCAACAGGTTCATCTCGTTCATCAAGCCTTCGGGCCGGCGCAACTTGCGCCCGGACTTTTTCGCCACGTTCAGCTCGCGCCCTTGTGACTCCAGCAGTCCCCATCCCTCGGGCATCTCTTCGGCCTTTAGAATCCCCATGGGAGCAGCAAAGTAACGCTCGCAGCCCAGCGCAATTTCAGTATTCCTTCGCCACGGCTTGCCCGCGTCTGCCAGAAAATCCGCCCGGCTGATTTTGCACTCAATCACAATCGAGTGATTTCTTCCCTTCCAGCCGATTGCGTCCGGCATCTCTCCGCTGGTGCAGCCCTGCTCGCTCAGCACAATACCGCACCGCGAGCGCCGCAGCCACGCCTCCGCCATCTCCACCAGCCGGGCATGTGTCATAAGCCTTTATCGCACGAAGGGCCCGCCGCTGGCGAGCCCCTGAAACCATGAAATACACTACCTGCTTACGTCGAATAGTCCGCGTTAATGTGTACGTATTCCTCGCTCAGGTCGCAGGTGAGAAATTCCAACGAGCTCTTCCCGCGCCCCAGTTCCACCCTGATCTCGTACTCCGCCTGCTTCAGATACTCGTGCGCCTGCTTCTCGTCGAACGGATGTGCCGTGCCTTTCCGGCATACCTGCTGCGGGCCAAAATAAATCTCGATCTTCGCCGGATCGACGGCGATTCCGCTCTTACCCACCGATGACAGAATGCGTCCCCAGTTTGGGTCGCAGCCCGCCCAGGCCGTCTTGACCAGCGGAGAGTTTGCGATCGAGCACGCAATAGTCCGCGCCTCCTTCACCGATTTCGCCCCCGCGATCAGCAGCCGGACCAGATGCTGCGCGCCCTCGCCGTCGCGCACAATCTGCTCCGCCAGCGAGGCGCATACGCCGCGCAGCGCTTCAGCGAACTTGTTTGCTACGCCACCATCGCTCAGCTTCACCTTGCTCGCCGCCGACGCCAGCAGTAGAACCGTATCGTTGGTGGAAGTGTCGCCATCCACCGAAATTGCATGGAGAGTGGTATCCACCGCCGTCCGCAGTGCCCCCTGCAACTGCTTCGGCTCCGCATCCAGATCGGTGAACAGATAGACCAGCATGGTCGCCATGTTGGGATGAATCATCCCTGAGCCCTTGCAGACTCCGGCCACGCGTACCTTCTTCCTGCCCGCTGCAAATTCCGTAGAGGCCATCTTCATGCGCGTATCCGTCGTCATGATCGCCGTGGCAAAAGCCTTCAGCGAATCCGCACCCTCGCCACGCCCCGCAACCACCAGAGGTATGGCGGCAATCAGCTTCTCCACCGGCAACGGCACTCCGATAATCCCGGTTGACGAGGGGATGATGAACTGCGGCGCCGCTTCCAACGCGGCTCCCAGCGCGGCGCAGCTCTGCTCGGCGGCCAGCACTCCCGGCGCACCGGTGGCGCAGTTTGCGTTGCCCGCGTTCACCAGCACGGCGCGCACCCGGCCCTTGCTCTTGCGCAGATGCTCCCGGCCCACTTTAAGCGGCGCGGCTGCCACCCGGTTGCGCGTGAACATCGCCGCCGCGCTTGCGCCCAGCGGAGCTTCCGCCAGCGCAACATCGCTGCGTCCGCTCGCCTTGATGCCGGCCTTGGTGGCCGACCAGCGAAATCCCATGGGAAGAAATACCGGCTCGTCCGGCCCGTGCAGATTCATTTCTCGATTTTCACCAGCGATTCTCCTATCCGCAGTTGCAGCTTCTCGGGACGAGGAAGAATCGCGAAGTGCGGCAAATCGCCACGGAACATCGCCACCTCGTCGCATTCATGCAGCTTGGGACAGCTCGCACAATCCTTGTAAATTTTGTCAGGTAATTCTTCACGCCTGGCTTCCGTAAATCCCATGTGAGCGAAAAACTCCGGAATACGCGTGAACAGGCAGACGCAGTGTACATGATGCTGCTCAGCCTCTCCCAGCAGTGCCTCCACCAGCAGGCGTCCCCCGCCCCCGCCCTTGTACCTGGGCCAGACGGCGATGGAGCGAATCTCGGCAAGATGTGTACCGTAAAGATGCAAAGCGCCGCAGCCCAGTAATTCGTCGCCGTCCACCGCAACGGTAAAGTCGCGAATATTCTCGTAGATCTCCGGCAGCGATCGCGGCAACAGCGTTCCGTTGGCGGAGAAATCCGCGATCAGGGCGCGAATCCTCTCTGCATCCGGTAGAACCGCTTTACGCGCGTACATAGGCCGCCCCGGAACTTTGCAACTGCTTCACCCGCCGCTCCATCGTCGCCAGCGCCTCGGCAACTTTCCTGCGCGCCGTACCGCCGGTTACATCATGACAGTCCAGCACCGCCTCCAGGGTTACGCTCGCGTAAAAGTCCTCGCCAAACGTATCGCTGATGGAGCGCAGATCCGTCATCGCCATCTCGTGCAGTTCCAGCCCCTGCTCCATGCCAAGCCGCACCGCTTTGCCGATGATTTCATGCGCGCGCCGGAAGGGCACACCCTTGCCCACCAGGTAGGTGGCGGCGGCCATGGCGTTCATGTAGCCCGAACCGGCGGCCCTCGCCATGCGCTCGAAGTCAAAGTGAACTTCGCGCATGAATCCTGTGGCAACCCTCAGCATCATGTTGACCGTTCCGGCCGCTACGAAAACGGGCTCCTGTGTCTCCTGCATATCCTTGTTGTAGGCCAGTGGCAATCCTTTGAGCGTGATGAGCAGCTGCTGAGCCGCGCCAATTACCCGTCCCGCCTTGCCGCGAATCAACTCCAGCGCGTCGGGATTCTGCTTCTGCGGCATCGCGCTCGACCCTGTCGAGTAGCTCTCCGGCAGATGCACAAACCCGTACTCCAGCGACGAGAAGAGAATGAATTCCTCGGCCCAACGACTTAGATGCACGGATAGAATCGAGAGCGCCTGCGCAAATTCAATCGCAAAATCGCGATCGCTTGTCGCGTCCATGCTGTTGGCGGTGGGAGCCGTGAAGTCCAGTTCCCCGGCCATCAGCTCGCGGTCCAGCGCCAGCGTCGCTCCCGCGATCGCTCCCGAGCCGAGAGGACAGAAGTTCAGCCGCTTGCGGCAATCACCCAGGCGGCCGGCATCACGCAGAAACATCTCGCAATAGGCAAGCAGCCAGTGCGCCACCAGTACCGGTTCGGCGCGCTGCAGATGGGTGTACGAGGGCATGGCCGCCACCCCTGCCTGCCTGGCGCGCGCTGAGGTTGTATTCACCAACTCCAGCAGCAGGGCGGAAATCTCATCGCATTGTGCGCGCACGAACAAACGTAGATCGGTGGCGATCTGCTCATTGCGGCTGCGTCCCGCATGGAGTTTGAGCGCGGTTTCGCCAATGATCCGCTGCAGGTGCTTTTCCACGAAGTGGTGAACGTCCTCGGCCTCTTCGTCGTCCAGAAAGTCCAGCCCCGTGACGGCAAGAGTAGCCAACCCGCGCAGCATCGCAGCATATTCGTCGGCGGAAAGAACGCCAGCCGCGAGCAGGGCTTTCGCATGCGCGCGGCTGGCTGCAATCTCTTCCTGAAGGAGGCGCTGATCAAACGGAAACGACCTTTGCCAGCGTTCAAATTCAGGATCGAGCGGTTGCCTGAACCGCCCGGACCACATCTTCACTTTGTCACCTCAACCGCGCTTTTCTTCTTCGCGTTCAGCACGCGGGCCCGCGCGGGCAATGCCAGTATCTTGATGAATCCCGCGGCGTCCTTCTGATCATAACTCTCGCCCATGGTGAACGAGGACAGGTCCGCGTTGAAAAGCGAGTTCTCGCTTTTGCGGCTGCTTATGCCAACATTTCCCTTGTAGAGCGCAAACTTCACCGTGCCGCCCACATCCGCCTGTGTGGAAGCGACAAACGCATCCAGCGAGGCGCGCAGCGGCGTGAACCACAGGCCGTTGTACACGATCTCCGCATACTTCAATCCCACGTGCTGTTTGAAGTGCGAGAGATCGCGGTCCAGGCAAAGCGCCTCCAACTCACGATGAGCCAGCAGAAGCAGCGTGCCGCCGGGAGTTTCATAGGCGCCGCGCGACTTCATGCCGACAAACCGGTTCTCCACCAGGTCGATGCGGCCGATCGCGTTGCGGGCGCCGATTTCATTCAGCAATTCCAGCAGTTGCACCGCCGGCAACGCCTGTCCGTTCACTGAAACCGGAGCGCCCTTATCAAAGCCGATCTCGACCTCCTCCACGCGATCCGGAGCCGTCTGCGGCGAATTGGAAATCTGCCAGGTCGAATCCAGCGGCGCGTTTGCCGGATCTTCCAGTTCTCCACCCTCGTGCGAGATGTGCCAGATGTTGCGATCGCGAGAGTGAATCTTGGTGCGGCTGGCAACAATAGGAATTTTGCGCGCTTCGGCGTAATCGATACAGTCCTCGCGTGATTTCAGCGTCCATTCCCGCCACGGCGCAATGATCTGCAGCTCCGGCGCCAGCGCCTGGAATGCGTGTTCGAAGCGGACCTGGTCATTTCCCTTGCCGGTGCAGCCGTGAGCGACGGCCTCGGCGCCCTCGGCCAGCGCAACTTCCACCTGGTATTTGGCGATAATCGGCCGCGCCATCGACGTGCCCAGCAGATACTTGTGCTCGTACACGGCGCCGGCTTGCAGACACTTCCAGACGTACTCGGTCAGGAACTCTTCGCGCAGATCCTTTACCACAACCTTGGATGCGCCGGTCTTGATCGCCTTGACCGCGACCTCCTCCATGTCCTCGCCCTGCCCCACATCGGCCACGAATGCGATTACCTCGCAGTCATGGTTTTCCTTGAGCCACGGAATGATGATGGAGGTATCAAGGCCGCCCGAATAAGCCAATACAACTTTCTTCTTAGACATTAAAACTCCTTGTTGGAGAGCGACGCGCGCTTCCTCCCAATAACTGGAGAAGGATCGCCTTCTGAATGTGCAGACGGTTCTCCGCCTGGTCAAATACAACGGATGCAGGCGAATCAATTACCGCTGCTTCCACTTCTTCGCCGCGATGCGCAGGCAGGCAATGCATGAACACTGCCCCCGCTGCGGCGTTTGCAAAAAGCTCGGGGGTCACTTTGAAAGGCTTGAAAATCCGCGCACGCTCTGCGATCTCGGCTTCCTGTCCCATGCTGGCCCACACATCGGTATAGATCGCGTCGGCGCCCTTCACGGCTTTCACCGGATCGTTGACTACCTGAATCGTCGCACCGGTCCCGGCTGCAATCTCGCGCGCCGCCGCCAGCACGTCAGTGCGGGGTTCATAGCCTTTGGGAGTTCCAACCACGATATGGCAGCCGAAGAGTGCGGCGCCCAGCATCAGCGAGTGAGCCACGTTGTTGCCGTCCCCCACGTATGCGAGGCGAACTTTGCCGAGGTCGCTGAACTTCTCGCGTAATGTCAGGAAGTCCGCCAGCGCCTGGCATGGATGCTCGTAATCGCTCAGCGCATTGATCACCGGAATCGATGCGAAGCGGGCCAATTCCGTAACCGTTCTATGCTCAAAGGTGCGCAGCACCATCGCATCCACCCACCGCTCCAGGTTGTGCGCCATATCGCTGAGCGGCTCACGCTCGCCCATGCGGGAGGTCAACTGATCAACAAACATGGCATGTCCGCCCAGCGAATAGATACCCGACTCGAAGGTCAGCCGCGTGCGAAACGAGGGCTTCTCGAAGAAAAGCACAATCTGTTTTCCAGCCAGAGCCGTGCGGAAATCCGCAGGCCGCGCCTTTACCAGTGCTGCCAGGTCAAGCAGGCTCTCAGCTCTCGCAGGAGTCAAGTCGCTCATCGCCGTCAAATCGGTCAGTACCGGCAAAGCGGCGGTGTTCTCAGCAGCATGTTTTTCCACAGGGTGTGATGCCATGGTTGTATCCTCCTGGACTCGCAGCTCCGGATCGAATTCCGGGAACTTCATTTCGCGCCGCTCGCTGTTGCCTTGGGGAGTCTCTGCCGAGGGCTGCGCTTTATTGCGGGCGCAGCGTCGCCAGATGACGCGCAGGAGGACAAAACTTGATCGAGCGTTTTCACTACAAACTCAACTTGCTTCCTCGTGACAATAAACGGCGGCAAAAAGCGCAGTACCGTCTCATGGGTCCGATTGATGATGATCTTCTGATCGAGCATCGCTTTCTGCACGGCCTTGGCAAGATCGGCGGAATCCACTTCCACTCCCACCATCAACCCCACGCCGCGCACATCCACGATGCAGTGATGGCAGGCATCCAGTTGCCGGAGAAGATCGAGAAAGTATCCGCCAACCTCTTGCACGTGGGCTAAAATCTTCTCGTCTTCGATTACCTTCAGCACCTCTAGCGCCACGGCGCAAGACAGCGGTCCACCGCCAAACGTCGTCCCATGCATCCCTGGATGAATCGCCCCGGCGACCTCCTCGGTCACCAGGATTGCTCCCAGGGGAAGTCCCGCAGCCAGCGGCTTTGCCAGTGTGACCACATCCGGAGTGACGCCGTAATGCTGGAAGGCAAACATCTTGCCCGTGCGTCCCAGGCCGCACTGAATCTCATCGAGCAGCAATAGCGCGCCGCTCTTCTGCGTCAACTCGCGAGCGCTCGTCAGAAACTCAAGGCTGACCGGTTGTATCCCGCCCTCGCCTTGTATCGTCTCGATGCAAACTGCGCAGACGTTCTCGTCAAACTTCCGCTTCAGATCCTCCACGTCATTGAACTTCACAAATGTCACGCCCGGCATCACCGGAGCAAACGGTTTGCGATACTTCTCCGTGTAGGTGGTTGCCACTGACCCCATTGTGCGTCCGTGAAAGGAGTTCTCCAGCGCGAGGATTCTTGTACGCTTCTTCATCCCCTTGCCGCTGGCTACCGCGCGCGCAATCTTCAGCGCTCCCTCCCAGGCCTCGGTGCCGCTGTTGGAGAAAAATGCACGATTCAAACCGGAGAGCCGGGCTAGCTTCTGCGCCAGCAAAGACGGAAACTCGGTGTAGAACAGGTTGGAAACATGCACTAGCTTGCCTGCCTGTTCCTTGATCACCCTCGTAATCGCCGGATGCGAATAGCCCAGGGCCATCACCCCGATGCCACTCAGGAAGTCGAGGTACTTACTACCGTCGTCGGCATAAAGATATGCGCCCTTGCCGTGCGTCAGAAGAATCGGATGCCGGTCGTAGGTGTGGAGTACATATTTTTCTTCCAGCTTCAGCACCTTGCTCAATCTCACGACGCCATCACCTCCGTACCGCATTCGATCTTGGTCAGGTAAAACGTCGGCAGCATATCGGCTTCCAGCGCGGGCAGAATGCGAACCCGGTGTACGCCCGAACGCAGCGCATCCTGGCAGGCCTGCAGCTTTGGAAGCATTCCTCCACGAACCACGGCGCTCTTCACCAGTTGCGGAATGTCGCTGCTTGCAAGCCAGCGGATGACCGTCCCATCGGCGCCCTTCACGCCCTCGACGTCGGTCAGAAAGATCAGCGCGTTGGCCTGGCAGCCGGTAGCGCACGCCGAAGCCATCTGGTCGGCGTTCACGTTGTAGTACTCGCCGTCGGAGCCGAGTGCGAGGCTGGAAATCACCGGGATTCCATCGTTATCCCAGATCGCTTCGATCCAGCGCGAATCCACCGAGCTGATCTCGCCGACAAATCCCAGATCGGCTCCGATGGTCTTTTTCTTGCGCGCCAGAAATGCCGCGCCATCTCCGCCGCACAGCCCGACCGCAGCCTGCCCGGTTGCCGTGATCGCCGCCACAAGCTGCTTGTTTACGCGTCCTGCCAGCACCATCAGGGCAACGTCGCGCGTGTCGGAATCAGTGACGCGCAACCCGTTCACGAAGGTGGACTCCTTGCCCATCCGCGCCAGCGTCTCCGTCAGCGCCTTTCCGCCGCCGTGTACGACCGCAACCTTGTGCCCTTCGGCTGCCAGATCGGCAACCGCTTGCGCACATTTTTTCAGCAGCGCCTTGTCCTCCAGCGCCGCACCGCCAATTTTCACCACGAGCTTCATCACTAGAATCCCTCTTTCTCGCTCCACCCGAACATCACGTTCAGGTTCTGCAGCGCCTGGCCGGCAGCGCCTTTCATCAGGTTGTCCAGGCAGGACACCACAATGAGACGCCTTCCATCCGGAGCCAGTTGAAAGCCCACATCGCAATAATTCGTGCGCAGCGAGTATTGAATCTGCGGCAACTTGCCCTGCTCAAAAATCCGTACCCAGTGGGCTCCGCCGTAGAACCCGCGCAACACGGCTTCAATTTCGTCCGCAGTAACGGGCCTGTTTAGCCCAACGTAGATCGTCGAAAGAATGCCGCGTGGAATCGGCAGTAAGTGTGGCGAAAAAATAAGTTCGTCTGCATGTAATCCCGCCTGTTCCAGAATCTCGCCGGTGTGGCGATGTCCAAAAACCGAGTACGCCGAAAAATTATCGGCCGTCTCCACAAAATGCGTTTTTTGCGTGGGCTTCTTGCCCGCGCCTGAAACGCCTGACTTGCAATCGCAAACCACGCCGCGCGTGGTGTCAACCAATCCTGAACGCACCAGCGGCGCAAGGGGCACGATTACCGAGGTTGCATAGCAGCCCGGATTCGCCACCAGCCCGGCCTCGCGAATCTGCTTGCGATGCAGTTCGGGCAGTCCGTATACGGCCGTCCGGTCCAACTCCGCCGCCACCGCAGCATCCCTGTCCTCGAAGCCGTATACGGCGCGGTTCGCCGCTTCCTTCAGCCGCCATGCACCGCTTAAATCGACGACCCGCAATCCCCTCGCCAGAGCCTCTGGAACCAACTCCCGCGAAAGCTCATGCGGCGTCGCCAGAAACAGAACGTCAACCCCCCGGGACTTCAGCAACTCCCACGAGAACGCCTCCAGCGGGTAGCTCTTGTTGCCGGCAAGCTCCGGGTAATAACTCTCCAGAGGCTGTGCCGCCGCTTCGCGCGAAAGAAACAGCGGCGTTGCCATCTGCGGATGCCGCAACAGCAGCTTCGCCAGTTCGAATCCCGCGTACCCTGTGGCACCCATCACCGCGGCTTTTACTTTCGCCGCGCTCACTGCATCATTCCTTTGATCCGGAGCGCGATCCTGTGCGCGTTTTTCTTGCTCTGCGAAATCACCAGGATCGTGTCGTCTCCTGCAACCGTACCCACAATTTCCGCCCAGCCTTCCGAATCGATTGCCGCCGCCACCGGCTGCGCCGAGCCCGTTGCGGTCTTGATCACTAGTAAATTCTGAGCTTCGCGTACCTCGACCACAAATTCGCGAACCAGCCGCCCCGCCGAGGGATATCCCGGCTCAACGTGCTCGACACCGCGCGAGATGCTGTAACCAGCGGGCGTCTTGACCAAGGCCAGATCGTTGATGTCGCGCGATAATGTCGCCTGGGTTACGTCGAATCCCTGCCGCAAAAGCAGCCTGCGCAATTGCTCCTGGTTGGCCACAGACTCCTGTTGCACCAGGTCGAGAATCAGGTTTTGACGAGACAGCTTTGACATAGGTTTCCACTGACAGAATGATTATTCAGCTGACCGTATAAGTATGCATCCTTATGTAAGACCCCGTCAACTTATTCTGAAAGCAAAACACCTTTTTCCTCTGCGTCACCAAAAACCCATAATAAGTTATGGGCGGCCCGCGGGCCGCCCAAGCACGCATTCGCACTCATTGCCTTCAGAATGAAGCAACGGCGGCTACGCGCGTTTTTCCGCTGCGGACCACCATCCAGAGCATATAGCTCACGGTAACCAGTCCGCCGACAAAAAGGATCAAAAACAGCACAATCACGCCAGTCTGCGGGCGCACCACGAGCGCTCCCAGGTTCGCATAGGGCTTCAGGTAAGCCAGTCGCAGCAGATAGCGCAGGCAGACCATCAGGAAGAGCGTTACCAGCGACAAAGCAAAGCCCGCGTGAACCAGCGAGCTGGGTTTCTCCGCCAGGCTTCCCAGCAGGATCAGCAGCATGGCAGCGATAACCGACATGAGTGCCAGTCCGAAAACCGAACCCGCCAGCGGGGCGCGCAGCAAAACCATGGCGATTTCGCGCGGAATCGCCAGCAGCAGCCACATCCCGAACAGGAACTGCAGCCCCGTACACACCGCAAAGACCAGGGCCGAGCGCTGCACCACCCAGCGCCCATAGCCAGCGTCCTCTTTCATTTTGCGCATGCCCAGCTCCGCCAGGATCGCCGAGAACAGGGCAATCGCGCCGTTGACAATATGCAGATAGCGCGGAAGCAGGGCTGGCTCGCCTAAATTCAAGTTCCATCCATTCGGGTGCGAGCGATACATCGCCAGCCAGCGTTCGGGGCTGAACATCAGCGTCATGTTATTGGCGAAGATGAATGCGATGCCGAGCAGCACGCATACCGAAACCGCCAGCACGCAGCCGCTGATTCCCTTCCCCCTTGCCGCCGTGTAGGAGAAGTAATAGAAACCGTAATACGCCACCATTACCAGCGGAATCACCGCCAACCACAGGATGCCGATCAGGATGGAGCTGGCATAGAGAAAGTTTCCAAAGAGCACCTGAACGAAGAGCAGGGCGGCAACTCCCAGCGTTACCGTGAAGGCCAGAAAGACCGGCAGCATGGCAGCCAGCTCACCAGCCAGCCTTTGCGAATAAGGATGGGCCGGGCGATGCCCGCGAAGATAGTTCCACAACGCCCAGAGACTGCCTCCAAGAGCGGAGTTCATGGCCGCAACGTGCAGGGTGAAGACGACGAGCAGGAGAGCGGTAAACAGCCACACCGGGGCGGGCAGCGGCAAGGGATCAACATGGGGAATGGGAATCGTCTGCATTAGCGCACCTCCTGCCGCGGCTCGACGGGCCGCATCAGTTGCGAATGACTACTGCCGGTTGGCATTTCGGCTGGCGCAGGCTTCACCGACATTGGCTTGGCGGCCTCACGCGAGATATAAAAAGCCAGCGCCTGTGCTTGATCATCGGGCGCATTGAAGTCCGGCATATCGCCGTTCATTGAGCCCAGTACCGGGAACATGTCCTGCACCTGGCCAGGTGTCTGATTTTCGAAGATCCCGCGCAGCGGCCGGAAATTTCCGTTGACCGTGTGACAGTGTCCGCAGCGGGAGGCGAAGACCTTCTCGCCGATCTCCAGCCGATTTGCGTCCGTGATCGTAAAATGCCACGCGGGATTCAGCGCAGCCAGATAGCTTCCCAGGGCTTTGCGGTCCTCTTCGTTCCCCGCAAATGGAGGCATGGTGCCGCGCAGTTTGTGAATGTGCTGCAGAATATCGGCCGCGAAGGCCGCATCCCAGCCATCGACCCGGCGCGCCATGCCGCGATATCCTCTCGCCGAGTGGCAGCTTCCACATTGCAATTGGAAGAGGTTTTCTCCGTATGCCGCGCCTGACGTGCTGCCGGTCAAAAGGAAATTGGCGCTCTGGCTCACTCCCTTGGATTGCAGCGCCTCCACCTGCGCGGCGCGCACGTCGTTGGCATACATCACCTGGTTGATGACCCATGGCTTGCGCGCGAATTCGCGTAGATATTCACCTGCGCCGATCATTCCCAGCCCGCAGAGCACCAGCAGCGCCACCACCGGAGGCCGCATCCAGCGCGGCTTCCAGATGCCGAAAACGAGCGCGATTGCAAGCGCCAGCAGAGTAAAGCCAACGCCGCCGCGAAGCGCGTGACGCACTCCAATTAGTACTCCGTTCATATACAACTGCGAGAAATGAGGAATGCGCGTGAAGTACCACCACAGCGAGAGCGGCAGCACCAATGCTCCGGCGATCATCCAGAGCGCCGCCCAGCGAGCTACTCTCTCACGCCCCTCGTCCCGGGGAAGCGTGATGTAGCCGAAGATTCCGGCAAGTATCAGGCAGACTGCGGTGCGCGCCACCAGCGAGGGCCAAAAGGTGGGATTGAAGATTCCATCCCAGAAATTCTGGGTTGCAATCCAGCGCCCGGGGGTGAGCATGAAGGTGAGAATTCCGTTGATGACGAACAGACTCATCCAGGCCGCGACAAAATAAATCCATCCCACAATCTGGTGATCGCGCGCCGCCAGCCTATCCCAGGTTGCGGCGTAGATGATCGCAGCCGCGATCTCCACAAAAAAGAAAACCCACTCGATCGCCCAGGCCCACACAAAAGCATGGATGAGGGTTGAGGTCGCCTCCGGGCTTACCAGTCCAATGGTGAACCAGATGCCGACCCCGCTGATGGCCCCGAAGACCAGGGTAAGCAGCGCAAAAAACTTCGAGTGGCGACGGCAGTATTCGAGCACCACCGCGTCCTTCCGCCGGCGCGCCAGGTACTCGGTCACCACCAGGAAGAAGCCTCCACCCACCGCGAAGTGGGAGACAAAGACGTGCAGCACCGCGACCAGCGCAATCAACATTCCGCCTGGAATCGCAAGTTGCCAGTGTGGATAGTTCAAAGGTCATGCTCCTGGCTGAAGGGAATGAATACTGATGTATCTTCCACCCCTCCCTTCCTGAAAGCAAGCAGAAGAAAACAGCGCGGATAGCAAAGCAAAAGCGATTCACTCCAGGGCAAGCGCACTGAATTGAATCGCTTTGGCGCAGGCAGGCGCAGCGCACGGAGAGGCGCTAGTTACGCTTGCCGGGGTTGATTCGCGGTTAGGGGCTATTTCATAACCGGCTTGGAGTTCTGTGCCACATTCCCTCAGGGGCTAAAGCCCGCGATGTTCGCACTCCCTTGCGGCATGGCTGAAGCCATGCCCTTTCAAGGCCGGGTTATGAAACAGCTTCTAGGTTGATTCGCCGTTCTTTGGTTACTTGAAGAACTCCGCGTTCTTTTCCGCCGCATCAGTCTTGTCGGCAGGCAGTTCGTCAGCCGAGAAGATCGAGTCGGACGGGCACTCCGCTACGCACGCACCGCAATCCAGGCACTCGACAGGATTGATGAAGATCTGAGGTGCTGCTTCCCACGTGGGCTCGTCCTTGGTCGGGTGAATCGCGTCGCTCGGACAGGAATCTGAACAGAGGTTGTCTTTCTTGCAGGTATCAGTAATGACGTAAGCCATGGATCTCCTTGCGCAGTTCCGGGTCCGGTGAATCTGAATAACTTGGCATTCTTCCCGCGCGCACTTCAATCATAACGGGTTGGGGTATACAAGACTCTGTGATTTAGGTCACATTTCATCTTCAACTATAGCTAAATTTTCATCGGCCATCGCCCGCAGCCGTTCTGGAAGCAGTCCCTGCTCGCGCAAAGAGCGCAGACTGAGGACATCGTGGCGCTTGGCCAGCCGTATTCCGCTCTCATCGGTCATCAGCGCGCAATGGTAGTACTCCGGAGCAGGCAGGCCCAGCGCGCGTTGCAGCAGAATCTGGCGGGCCGTTGAGCGCAGCAAATCTTCGCCGCGCACCACCTCGCTGACCTCCATTGCCGCATCGTCGACCACCACCGCCAGTTGGTAGGCCGGAATATCGTCGCGGCGCCACACCAGGAAGTCGCCAAAGTCGCGACCGGCCTCAAACGATTGCCGGCCCAGCCGCCGATCTGGGAATTCGATGCGCTCGCCATCAGGTACGCGGAAGCGCCAGTTCACGCCAGCCGGCGCCGCGGCCGTCAGCCGCTGATTGCGGCATGTCCCAGGATAGAGCGGCTCATCGTTATTGCTTTGAGGCGTGTCGTCGTGCGGCGCGCTGGCAGCCAACGCCAAATCTTTGCGCGAGCACGAGCAGGGATAGATCCAGCCTCCGGCCAGCAGCCGTCTCCATGCATCCAAATAAAATTCGCGGCGCTCGCTCTGGGTGTAAGGTCCAAAGGCACCGCCCACATCCGGACCCTCCTGCCATTCGATCCCGTACCAGCGCAGATCTTCGAACATTGCCCGTACAAACTCAGCACGGCAGCGCTGACGGTCCAGGTCCTCGTTGCGGAAGATCAGCACGCCATTCCGCTCGCGCGCCCGCTCGAAGGCCCGCCAGAAGGTACGCGCATGACCGAGATGCAAGTACCCGGTCGGCGAGGGGGCAATGCGTCCGCGATATCCGTGAGTTGTTGCCATCGCCGTAATTCTACCGCGCGCCGCTATATCGGCATCAGCGCAGTTTCAGAGTCGATGGATAGCTGCCCGGTTTTCGATCGGCGCGCGAGAGGCATGGTTGCAATATCCGATTGGCAGCTAAAATAGCAATCAGCACTGACATCAACGGTTAGAGGCGGAACACGATTGAAAGAAGCGAAACGTTTTCTTCAAGAGAAGGATCACTTTGCCAAACATGCCGGCATCGAGTTGCTGGTGGTGGAAGCCGGATATGCCAAGGCAAGAATGGAAATAAGGGATTTCCATTTGAACGGAGCCAACATCGTTCATGGCGGAGCGATTTTTACCATGGCAGATTTCGTTTTTGCGGCGGCCGTGAATTCCCATGACCAGATCGCGGTGGGAATCAATGCGTCCATCAGCTACGTGAAGGCCGCAACTACCGGTGTGCTGGTTGCCGAAGCAAAAGAGATTTCGCTGAATCGTAAATTGGGAAATTACATTGTTGAGATTCGCGATGAACAAGATGATCTGATTGCGGTTTTTCAGGGAACGGCCTACCGGACAACGAAGAAACATCAATGGGCCGAGGGCGGTCTGCCTTTGCCGTAGTTAGCGCGTGGAGTTCCGCCTCAAGAGCTCTCGACGATCTCGCGCGCCACGCCGACTGCGCTTAATATCTCGGCGAACGAGTTGATCGCAAACAGGAGCTTGTGAATCTCGTCCACCTTCACCGTCGTGCCGAGCACCCCGGCAACGCTGAAGTCACGAATCTCGCAGCCGCCGGAGAGCACGTTCGTGCATTCCTGCTGCGAGGATGCAACGCCGGAGCCGTAGACCTTCACTGCGCCCTCCTGCCGGATGAGGCCAAACTCAAAGGTGTACCAGAAGAGCCGGCCCATGCGCTCCAACTTCTCGTCATCCTCCATCGCGTAGCAGACCCGCCCGTACTCGGCGACCGCGTCGGCAAAGCTCTGCTCGGCAAACATCGGCAGATGCCCGAGCGCATCGTGCAGAATGTCCGGCTCCGGCGTGTAGTCCATCGACTCGCGGCTGCGCAGCCAGGTTGTGGTTGGAAATTGGCGCGATGCAAGCATTTCGAAAAACGCGCGCGCGGGCATGAAGCCGGAGACTGGCTGCGCTCTCCATCCGGTGCGCTTTTCCAGACGCCCGCTCACCTCCGCCAGCCGCGGAATCCGCTTCCGCTCCAACCCGAGCGCATGCCAGCCCTCCAGGTATTCGCGGCAGGCACTGCGCTCCAGTTGTGCCATGCGCCGCTCCACCAGTTCGCTCCAGAGCGCATGCTGATCGGATGTGTAATTTGTGTAGTCCTGCTCAATCAGAAACGGCTTCGCCTCGATCAGTCTGCTATGCTCCAGACTCCGCATCGGCCACCTCGCCTCCCCACCGGAGCGGGGATGATAACTGAGATGCTGCAAATGCGAAACGGGAACAGGAGTTGATCACAGGCTCTGCCGCGGCGTTTCAGAATCCCGCGCCGATTAAACGCCCTTTCCGCTTACGCTCTGGCGCAGACGCTTGGCAGGCACCGCGTAGCAGATCAGGTCCCAGCCGTCGCCGTTATGCGGCCGCAGAAACAGGTGATAGTCCTGCACCAGCGAGCAGATGAAGAGCGGAACGCGCCAGAGGTGGTTTTGCCGGTGATAAACGCAGATGGCAAGAATTGGCTGCTGCTCCTGGATGACCCTGCGCGCGCCTTCCAGAGCGTCCAGCTCGAAGCCTTCGATATCCATTTTTATGAATGTCGGCTGGCTCTCGGCGACCAGTTCATCGACCGGGAGGCAATCGACGACGACATCTCCATCCTCCGCGATGCATGCGCCGTCACCACCCGTGGCATTGAAGCGAAGCTGCCCGCGGCTCGCCGCCACGGCTACATTGCAGGGCGCGATTCGCCGCGCAAGATCCGCATCCAGAGTGCCTGCCCACTCGCGCAGCTTGCGGAAGTTTTCGGGATCAGCCTCAATGGCAAAAATGCGGGAAAAGTCGCGGCTCCGGCTGAGAAGTTGCCTCGCGGTGTCACCATCGAAGGCGCCGCAATCAACAAAGACTTCGCCGGGAACGATGCTGAAGACGCTCTCCAAAAAGTACTGATCTTCGGCAACTGGCGGCTGCAGCGCTCCCAACTCGCCGAGGGCGCGCCACTTCACCTGGTTCAGGAATTCCTGCCTGGAGTAATCGTCGGCCCAAAGCAAAGCTGCCGCGCGTACCTCATCGGCCTGCTCGTAAACCTTGTGCGGCAGGTCCTGACAATAGGCAGGCAACAACTCGGCGGCAAACTTCCAGCGCAGCTCCGACGACGAGATCACGCGGCTGCATCCCAGGCGGCTGAGCTGCTCCCGCGTCTGCCGGAAGCTGTGTCCGACCGACCAGATGGTCACCATAAACAGCGCCGAACGACCGAATTTCTTTGCCGCCTCTGCCGGGGACAATACGGAAACGCCGTCGATGCTTTCACCCCAGCGCGCCTGGTTGTTATCGGCGAATGCCAGGGGCTCGATGCCGGCACCGCGCAGACAGCGCAGCACTATCACGCCCAGGTTCCCGGAACCGAAGAGGACAATCCTGTTGTGCGCCGCCGCCAGCAAATTATCGAATGCGGATTGCTCGCGGCGAAGAACGGAGCCGGCGTCTTCGTTCAACAACTGATCGAGTTCATTGGCGTAATTGTCCACTTGGCGGGAAACTCCTCTTGCAGCTCTCGGGCGCTCGCCCCATAGGGCTGCCTCGACATTGTATCGGAACGATTCCAAGTATGCCGCGTGTGCGCCGCCATTGCCACACTACGGTTAGCGCGTGCCATTCTGCGCCAAACTTGTTAGGCTGTTTCCCGGAGACTCTGCCATGTCTAACTTCAACGATCAGCCCGAGATTCGAATTCATACCTCCGACGATTACCGCGAGGGCTATGCCAACAGCGTGCAGGTCCGCATGAGCGTTTGGGACTTTTTTCTCGCCTTTGGAATGGCCATCCCCGGCAATGGCCCAGGGATTGACCTGCGCAACTTCCAGGGAATTTATTTGAGCCCGCAACAGGCCAAGGCGCTGGCGGTGATGCTCCACCAAAACCTGGCGAACTATGAGCAGACCTTCGGCGAAATCAAGCTCGATCCGCAGTTTGTGCAGAACGGGCCCATCCACTAACACCATGGCCGGGAAGACGCCGCACGCATCCGCCGGAGAGGCGCTGGCCCCGGCCCTGCTTGCCTTCGCAGCGATCTTCGCCGCGCTCTGGCTGGTGCATCTTCCGCTGCTCCGCCTGCCCTACTTCTGGGATGAGGCGGGATACTTTATACCGGCGGCGCGTGACATCTTTCTCACCGGCGATCTCATCCCGCACACCACGCTCTCCAACGCACACCCTCCGCTGGTGATGCTGTGGCTGGCCCTTTGCTGGAAGTTGGCAGGGTACTCGCCGCTGGTGACGCGCACGGCCATGCTGCTGGTTGCCGCGTTCGGCTTTACCGCGCTCTGGTTGCTGGGACGGCACGTGGCCGACGCACAGACGGCCGCGGCAACCGTGGTGCTTACGGCGCTATCGCCCACGGTGTTCTCACAGTCGGTGATGGCGCAGCTCGATATCGCGGCCTTCGCGCTGGTGCTGTGGACGTTGTATTCGCACATTCGCGGACGGCTGTGGCAAGCCGTGGTTTTTGCGGCCCTGGCAGGCGTAGCCAAGGAAACCACGGTGGCGGTGACGCTCACGCTGCTTGGAAGCGCGCTGCTGGGCTGGTGCGCTTACCGTTGGCGTCCGGCGCTGGCCGCCCGGTGGTGCCTGCCGCGCCGCAGCCTGGCGCAGTGCGCAGCGTACCTGCTGGCGCTGCTGCCGCTGCTGGGATGGTATGCGTATCACTTCCACCGGACCGGCCACGTCTTCGGCAATCCCGACTATCTGCGCTACAACGTGGGAGCCACGGTGACGCCGCTGCGCATTGTGCTGGCGGGCATAATGCGGCTGTGGCACGCGGTTGGATACATGAACCTGTTCGTGCTGACCGCGGCGGCCTTGCTGTTGCTGTGGAATGCACGGCAGACGGGCGCGGCTGCACCCAGCGCGCCTGACGCCGCGCCGATTGCGCTCAACGTGCGACTGCTGTTCGGGTTGGTGGTGCTGGCGCAGGCGGCGGAGTTTTCCGTGGTGGGCGGAGCGCTGCTGGCGCGCTACATGATCCCGGCGCTTCCGCTGGTGGTGCTGCCGGCGGTGAGCGTGCTGCGCAGGTACGCGCCGCAGTGGAAGTGGTGGGTCGCCGGATGCGCCGCCGCGTTTGTGGTTGCGCTGTTCTTCAATCCGCCGTGGTTCATCTCGCCGGAAGACAACCTGACGTGGGCCAGCTTCGTACGCATGCATCAGCAGGCGGCGCGCTATGTTGAGCGGCACTATGCGGAGGATCACATTCTTACGGCGTGGCCGGCCTCGGACGAATTGAACCGGCCATTTCTGGGCTACGTGGCGCGGCCGCTGAGCGTGGTGCGCATCGAAAATTTTACCGCCAGCGAAATTCTCCGCGCCGAGCAGCAGGAGGAAAACTTCGACGTGGTGGTGGCGTTCTCCACCAAGTACGAGCCGCCGCGCGGAATCTTGCAGCGCATTCCGGGCTGGAGACGGGTGCAAACACGCTACTTCGACTTCCATCAGGACCTGCCGGCGACGGCGATTGCGCGCATGCTGCATGGGCGCATCGTGTGGCAGGACGCGACGACGGGCGAGTGGATTGCCGTGATCGAAATCGACAAAGCGAGAGATGCGAAGGTTGAAAAGTTCGAGGTTTCAAGGTTTCAAAGTTTCAAAGTTTCAAGGTAGACCATTGGCGACTTGGATAATCGTTTAGAAGGCCATGGTTACTGAGTCGTTAATCGTTTTCGGAAAATTGGAACGATTGACTGAGTGGTTACGGTGCGCGGTCGCCCGATGGCTGTATAGTTAATAGCCACAAAATAATATACATTTTTTATGCATTCAGACGAGCTTCTTTTATGCAGTCAGACGAGCTTGCGGGCGATGGTTTCGTCGAGGATTTCGCGGACGGTTAGGGGAACGATCACGATGTGCTCGCGACGGAAGAAGCCGTCGATCTCGTGGAGGGAGTCGCTGGAGAAATCGAAGCCGACGAAGAAACCTTTTTTGCGCTTGGTTCGGATCATGGCCGCTTCAAAGCTGTCGATGTCGGGGCGCCCGACTTTGTCCTGCTGCTTGACCTGGATCGGATACCAGTCGTCCATGAAATCGAGCTGGCCTGCGTCCTTGCCGGTGGCTCCCGGCTCGGAGCCGATGGGGTAGATGCGACCGTCGATGCCCATGTCACCGACCTGGGTCTTGTTGGGGATGCCGCCGAGGGCGATGACGGCCCAGTTCTCGAACTCGAAGGGGGGCATGGCGCGGAGCTGCTTCTCGCTCCAGGGAAGATCACGGATGACGAAGCCCTTGCCGTGCCGCCAGTAGTTCTCGTCTTCGCGAAGTTTGCAGACATCGCGGAGGCGCTTGGCCATGACGCGGCAAGCGGTGGGAGAAACGTCTATGCCGATCCACTGGCGGTTGAGGTGCTGCGCGGCGACGAGGGCGGTGCCGCAGCCGCAGAAGGCGTCGAGGACGATGTCGTTGGGATTGCTTGATGCGTTGATGATTCGCTCAAGAAGCGCCAGCGGCTTTTGCGTTGGATAGCCGAGCGACTCCTTTGCCGATTTTGAAAAGCTCGTGAGGGTTTGAATGTCATCCCAGATTGAGTCAACTGGCTGTCCCTTTAGTTCATTTTCGTAGCGCTTCCATCCCGGAGTGCCCCCTTTCGGCGGGAAATAAATTCGACCATCGGCAGCCATCTCCTCTAATTCTTTTGGGGTGCGCATCCAATGCCGCCCCTTGCCTATTTTCCCCGGATCGATTCCGCGCCACGACTGTCCAGTTTCACCATTACGCAGTCCCGATCCGGTCAGGTCATTGACTCGATGCTTGCCGCGTGTTGCGGCATACTCATCCTCAACCACGAAATAGTTATCCAGATAGGCTTGTGAGTATGGCTTCAGTTGCTGGTTGAATGTAGGTGCATCTCCATTTGAGTATCGAAATAAGATGTCGTGCACATGGCCGAATCCATGCGTATCGGCGTGTGCTGTAGTCCGTTTCCAGACGATTTCGTTCTGAAAATTGTTCTCCCCGAAGATTTGATCGAGCATGACTTTGACGTAGTGGCTGGCGTGCCAGTCGCAATGGTAGTAGAAGCTGCCGGTCTTCTTGAGGACGCGGGCGAGTTCTACGCAGCGGGGACGCATGAAGTCGATGTAGGCCTGGGTGGATTCGTGACGGTCGTCGAAGGATCGCTTTTCCCTGGTCTCGCCCCAGAAGACTTCGTAGTTGCGATTGGAGTTGAAGGGCGGATCGATGTAGATGAGGTCGATGCAGGCGTCCGGGAGCTTCTTCAACTGCTCGAGGTTGTCTCCGCAGTAGATAACGCGCGTGTCGAGGAGCGACGAGGGGCGGGCCGGGGCCGTTGATTGTGAGCCGCTATCGTTTGCCTTGGACATGTACTCCGAAGTTTAACCCGATATTGAAATTCCCGGAAGGGCGAAGAAATCCGGCTTGGGGTGCTCTACATCCCACATTCGCCAACGGAGGGCGGATGTGGGCCACCCTGCGAACTACCTTGCTGCGAACTACTTTGCGGCTAGAGCTTCGGCGGCGTAGCGCTTCTTCATCTCGGCGATGGGTATGGGCGCGTAGTCTCCGGCGTGGCCAGCCTGGCCGAACTGCGTCATGCGCTGGGCGACAACTTTCTTCATCGCCTCGCGGGCGGGCTTCATGTAATCGCGGGGATCGAACTTCTCCGGCGATTCGGCGAAGACCTTGCGGATGGCTCCGGTGATGGCGAGGCGGTTGTCGGTATCGACATTGATTTTGCGCACGCCGTTGCGGATTCCGAGCTGGATCTCTTCGACTGGAACGCCCCAAGTCGGCTTGAGCTTTCCGCCGTACTGGTTGATGACGTCCTGCAGCTCCTTGGGGACGCTGGAGGAGCCGTGCATGACGAGGTGGACGTTAGGCAGGCGCTTGTGGATGGCGATGAGGACATCCATCTTGAGCACGGAGCCGTCCGGCTTCTTGCTGAACTTGTACGCGCCGTGGCTGGTGCCGATGGCGATGGCTAGCGCGTCAACGCCGGTCTTTTCGACGAACTCGACGGCCTGGTTGGGATCGGTGACATGCTCGAGGCCGCTGCCGCCTGCGCCGTGTCCGTCTTCAATGCCGCCGAGGACGCCGATTTCACCTTCGACGGTGACGCCGTGATCGTGGGCGAGTTGGACAACCTTGCGGGTGACTTCGACGTTCTGGGCGAAGGTGGAGGGAGTCTTGCCGTCTTCCAGCAGCGAACCATCCATCATGACCGAGGTGAAGCCGAGATCGATGGCGGACTTGCAGGTCTCGAAGCTGTTGCCGTGATCGAGGTGCATGACCAGGGGAATCTCCGGGTAGAGCTCGGAGGCGGCGAGCATGAGGTGATAGAGGAACTTGTCCTGCGAGTAAGCACGTGCGCCACGCGACGCCTGAATAATGACCGGCGAACGGGTCTCACGTGCGGCCTCCATGATGGCCTGGATCTGTTCCATGTTGTTTACGTTGAAGGCGCCAACGCCGTAACCGCCCTTGGCGGCCTCATCCAGTAACTGCCGCATCGAAACCAGAGGCATAGTTTTATCTCCCTGCAGAGTAATCTTACGCTCGCCGGTGACCGCGTGCGCGGAGTGGCGAGGAGCCCCGCGAAGCGGTGAAGCTAACGTCCGAAGTACTTGGCGTTGCGCTCGGTGAACTGCTTCCACTTTTCCGGCAGGTCGTCAACGGCAAAGATGGCCGAGACGGGACATACCGGGACGCAAGCGCCACAGTCAATGCACTCGACCGGATCGATGTAGAGCATCTCTTCGGCGCCGTGCGCGGCTTCGTCCTTCTTGGGGTGAATGCAATCGACCGGACATGCATCGACGCAAGCAGTGTCCTTGGTTCCGATACACGGTTCTGCGATTACGTATGCCATAAAGTATTGGAGATCCTCTCCGTGATAATTAGTGAAGCATCAACTGCAAAGCTAAGATTGTAGCAAAAGAGCGGCAGGAGCGGGCCGCTAGCGTCGGGTGCCGAAGCCGGTGACGGGCGGAAGGACTTCGAGACCACGGCCAGCAAAGATTTCGCGGAAGTTGTGCAGCAGCTCCTGGTGGATGAGCGTGTTGGAGGCCAGGGTCTCGCGGCTGTCGATATTAAAGGGCGAGCCATCGAAGCGGGTTACGGTGCCTCCGGCCTCCTGCACGAGCAGCACTCCGGCAGCGGTGTCCCAGGGATTGAGGGTGAACTCCCAGTAACCGTCATAGCGGCCCGCGGCTACGTTGGCAAGATCGAGCGCAGCCGAGCCGGCGCGACGGATGCCGTGAGAGCGCAGGGTGATCTGGTGGTAATAGTGGATGTTCGGACTCTTGTGGCGCTTGAAGCTGGGAAAGCCGGTGCCGAGGATGGATTCCGCCAGGGTGGTGGTGGTGGAGACGTGGATGGGACGGCGGTTCAAGGTCGCGCCACTTCCCTTGGCGGCGGCAAATAGTTCGTCGCGGGTGGGATCGTAGATAACGCCGGCGATGAGCTGGCCCTCCCATTCCAGTCCCATGGAGACACAGAAGACCGGATAGCCGTGAGCAAAATTGGTGGTGCCGTCTAGCGGGTCCACATACCAGCGGAATGCGCCACCATGAGCATCGCGGGTGCCCTCTTCGGCAACAATGTCATGCTGGGGCCAGGCGGCGCGCAGACGGGCGACGATGAAGGCCTCGCTGGCACGGTCGGCCTCGGTGACGAGGTCGGCGTCTCCCTTGTACTCGAAGCCGATGCGGCGCTCGAAGTAGGGCAGAAGGAGCTTACCGGCTTCGACGGCGATGGCGGTGGCTTGCGGGAGAAATCCGGCGGCGGCGTGGAGGCTCATGCTATCGGGCAGATTCCGGCTGCAGGGGCGCCAACCGGGCGCGACGCACACGCGGAGCTTTGATTTCACCTTCGGCGATGTACATAATCTCTGACTTGAAGATGAAAAGATTGGGCGCGCCTTCGCGAGTGAGGCGCAGCATGTTGCGGTCGTAATACTCGATCCAGCCGCGAACGATCTCGCCACCCTGGAGCTTGACACTGACCTGTTTCTGTTTCTCACCGAGCGCTTTGAGGTATCCAGCTTCTTCGAAGGTCTCTTCCGGCGGAGGCGTTTTGCCCTTATTGATTGAATGGAACGGCATGAGGTGATTCTATCCGAAGTTGAAAGGCGAAGGGGTGATGAATTGGCAAAAAGGCAAGAGGAAAATTGCGCAGGATTTAACAAGGGCAGCAGCGATGGACTGGGAGGGAGAGCACAAAAAGAGGGGGCCGGTTTCCCGGCCCCACATGATTGCAGTTTTCAATGTAACAAACTCTGATTGATTGGTGCGTATCCCCTGGCAAAAGCCGGAGGATACGCACCTGAGGTTTAGAAGGTGATCTTCGCCGTCAACTGGACCAGACGAGCTTCGGAGGAGTAACCAAGTCCGGAGCCGTACGGGGTTGTGGGAAGAACCGCCATGCTCGTAATCACGCCGAAGGCAGATCCATCGGAGATGTCGTGGAGCGGCTCATTGAAGTTCGGATGGTTGAAGACGTTGAATGCCTGCACACCGAGTCCGAGCTTCAAGTTGTCAAAGATGGTGAAGTTCTTGGCCAGGCCCATATCCACATCGAAGTAATGCGGACCACGGTACTGGTTGCGCTCCTGAGTGGAAAAGGCAGGGTAGGTTCCGGAAGCAGAACCGGCTGCGTCGTAGAAGCCCGAAGCCAGCAAGCAGGGCGGCGCGCTGCCGCCGCTATTGGCATTTCCGCCACCGCAACCGCCGCCGGTCGTTCCAGGCATACCAGCGAGAGGCTGGGCCAGGATGGTCCCGCCAGCAGCGCCATTGCCGAAGGTGTAGTTGCCATCGACGATGGAGAAGGGCAAGCCGCTACGGAGGAAGATCTTGCCAGACCACTGCCAGCCGTTGGCAAAGGCGCTGGCCAGGTGGTTGTTGATTTTGAAGCTGGGCGCAAGGACATAATCCGCGTTCAGGCTCTGACGAATGTCATAGTCGGCATTGCCGTAGTTGCCCTGGCGCAGGCCGGTCGGAAGGAGCTGAGTGTTGAACGACGACGAAAGGTTGTAAATGTTGCCCGAGACGGCGCCGCCGTTGGACATATCATCCAGTCCGTGGCTCCAGGTGTAGTTGACGTGCATGGTGAGCGCCCTGCTGGCCTGATGGCGCACCGAGAGGTTCACACCGTTGTAAGTTGAGTTTGCACCGCTCTGCCACTGGATGATCGTTCCGTAGTTTGGATTCGGCGGTGTCTGGGGAATAATGGGCGAGCCGTAGGTCGCGTATTGGTCCCACCCGTTGGGCCATGCGTTTGCATAGGGGATGTTGGAGCCCTTGTTGCCGACGTAGTTGGCAATCACAGCGGTTCCACGAGCGATTTCCTTCTGCACCTGGAAGTTCCATTCATAGTATTTAGGCGAATGGAAGGTTCCGACCAGGGCGGTAAAGGCGGGAGCGGCAAAGTTCACGCCATATGGAAGAAGCGCGGCCTTAATTGAATTGTAGGTGCCGCCGGCGGCAAATCCCGTGCTGAAAGCGGCTGCGGATTGCCCGAAGGTATAGGCCGATCCGGCGTGAGTGGGGTCAAAGGCAAGAGTTCCGCCTGTTGGTTCCACCCTGAAGTTGGTGGAGTACGGAGCGTTCTGGGTCAGGTTGTCGAGCAGCCCGGCTGGCGGGCCATCAAAGAAGACGCCGAAGCCGCCGCTGACTACCAGGGTGCTGTCGTTTTTGGGCGACCAGGAGAAACCGATGCGCGGCGAGACGTTGAGCGCATCGACGCCCGAGAAGGCATTGGGAATGCCGGTCTTGATGTCCGTGTCGTAGGGGACGTTGCCGCCGCCTGCACCGGCAGCTGTGCTCGGCAAGGTGGCGAAGGGGCTGACGAAGTTGGCAAAGCACTTGGTTCCGCAGACCGGGTTGCCGTCGTGCTCGACGCGCAGTGCGAGGGTGAGCTTGAGGCTGCGGGTGACAGCCCATTCATCCTGCGCATACATGCCGAGGCCGTACATCTTGATCGGCACATCGGTGTTGACATTCAGAGATCTGCGGTACTCGAGCGCCAGACCGTTGACGAATTCGGCAGTGCCTCCGAGGCCGCTGCTCCAATAGGTTTCGGGATAGTTAAAGAAGAAGTTGTGGTCGCTAATCAGGTAACGGCGGAAGTTCTCACCGAACTTCAGGTTGTGCCTGCCAAGCGTCCATGTGAAGTCGTCGATGACCTGGTACTGGGTGATGTTGCGGCCCTGCGGGAAGTCCTGTTCGTAGTTAAAGTCGGTGAACGGCATGGTGCTGCCGAAAGCGACAAAGGCCGGGAAGGTATTGTTGGCCAGCGGCTGGGTCTGGGCGAACTGGGCAACGTAATGGCTGCCGGTGACCATGATCTGGTTGGTAGAGCGCGGGCTGAAGATGTGCGTCTCATTGAGCTGAATGTCATAAGACGGCTGATTTGAGTTCGCGCTGAAGTTCGGGCTGATCTGGTCTTCGAGGGTCGGCTGCACACCGTGATCGATCTTGTAGCGGCCGTAGAGGGTGTCCTTGTCGCTGATGTGCTGGTCGATGCGGGCCGCCAGGATAAACTCCTTGCCGAGCGCCGACGGGGTTAATGCCACCGCATTCACGCAATTGTCTGTAGCCGCGTCCGCAGTGAAGCCCGGAGCGAGGGAGCCGACGCCTTTTGTGACGCTGGGGTTGCAACCGCTGACCGCATAAGGGGTAAGCGTCTTTCCAGCGGTGGCGGCGGAGTACAGGCCGAACATGGATTTGAAGAGCGGCGCTGAGTTTGGCTGTACCGCCAGGACGTTGTTATATACGGCTGTGGCAAAATCCGAGCTGGGAACGTAACCAGTGCCGCCAGAAGGCAGAATGAAGCGCACGCCTTCGTAGTCGGCGAAGAAGAAGGTCCGATTCTTGAAAATCGGTCCGCCGACGGAGGTTGCCCACTGGTTGTTATTGGAGAATGGTTTCGATGCGCCTAAGTTCTTGTTCATCCAGTCATTGGCGTTCATCGAAACGCCATTCCACCACCACTGAGCGTTGCCGTGGAATTTATTGGTGCCGGACTTGGTGACGTAGGTGACCTGGGCGCCGGAGAGCTGGCCGTACTGGCCGGAGTAAGCGTTGGTGAGGACAGCTGCTTCAGCGATTTCATTCTGGCCCATTGTCAAGTTGACGGCACCAGAGTTGTTGACGTTGAAGTAGGGGTCCATGTCGTTCTCGCCGTTCACGGTGAACAGGTTCGAGACGCCGGGCAGGCCGTTGGCGGAGAAGTTACCACCGCCATACATGTTTCCGCCGCCGTTGTTCATGGTGACGCCGGGAGCGGTCTCGGCGATGTTGGTGATATCGGCGCCGGCGCTCGGGAGCAGTTCCATGTCCTGCTGGGTGAATGCGGTGGAGGAGCCTGGTTCCACTGAGATCAGGGTCGCCTCGCTGGTGACCTCGATGGTGGTGGCGGCGCCGGAGACCTTGAGGGCGATGTTGGCCGTGGTGATTAGGCCGACCGATACGCTGGTGGTCTCACTGAATGGAGCAAAGCCGGTCTCGGCGATGCTGACGCGGTAGGTGCCCGGCTTCAGAAGAGTGAAGCGATAGGCGCCAGTGGCGTTGGTCTTGGCGGTCAGGGATGCACCGGTGTCGAGACTCTTCAGGTTGACGACTATGTTGGGAATGACGGCGTGCGACGAATCGGTGACTGTACCCGCGATATCGCCGGCTACGAGTGACTGTGCCGAGGCTCCGACGCTGAGGCACGCAACAAGTGCCAGAAAAACGCAGAAGCGAACGGTGAGGGAAAGTTTTCCCTTCATAGTTAAGATCCTCCCTGCGGTTGCTTGGTGGCAACCAGAACTTTATATGCCGAAATGCTGTGGCTTGTGGCTCCCATATGCGCGGAAAGCAACTATGTATATGCACGCGAATCGCCAAACGAGCAGTCCCGAATAAGGGCATAATTCTGGGGATTTAAGGGGATTGGACCTATTTGGGCATACCAATTCAGGTAGGATGGCGATTTGAAATATGAAAATTGGGATAATTTAATGCGGCTGTTCCCCACATTCGCCAAAAGAGGGCGGATGTGGGCCACCCGCCGTCTTGGGTGTTTTTCCGCAACCTGTTCAGTCGATCTTACTGTTGTAATAGCCGGCCCGATGGCGGACGTAGAGCTCGCGGTGGGCGCGTTTTTGGGCCTCGGCGGTCAGCTCGACAGTGATGCGACGGAACTCGTCTCCGCGGCGGCTGATGGGGTAGTAGGCGAGGAGATACTGGGTGCGCAATTCGTTGCCGATCTGGCGGAAGGCTTCATCGAGCTGAGGCAGGGAGGTGGCGTAGTAGTACTTGCCTCCGGTATCGCGGGAGAGCTGGATAAGAGCGTGCTCGCCGCCGGTGTCACGGCCGGCATCGGCTTCGATGGGCACCATGATGATGGAATAAATGATGGCTTCGGCGATCTGGGCGGCACGCAACGCCTCGGGGTAGTCGGTCTTGCTGGAGGTGTCTCCACCATCGGTGATGAGGACGATGATCTTGCGTCCCTGGCGGCGCTGGAGCGATTGGGCGCTGAGAAAAATGGCGTCGTAAAGAGCGGTCGCGGCTCCGGTGCGGAGATGATTGAGGGCATCGTCAAGGCGGCGCTCGTCGTTGGTATAGGGCAGGGCCTGCGAGACATAGGTGGAAAACTGGTAGAGGGAGATGGAATCGACGGGACGGAGCAGGGTGTGAACAAACTTGCGGGCGGAGGCGATTTCAAGGGGAAGATCCTTGCGGGTGCTCATGCTGGTATCAAGAGCGATGGCGACAGAGAGCGGCAGGCCGGACTCGCGCTCGAAGACCGAAAGTTTCTGCTCGATGCCGTCTTCGTAAATAAGGAAGTCCTCTTTCTGGAGGGCTGCGTAGGGAGCTCCGTCGGCATCGACCACGCTGGCGAAAACATTGACCAGCTTCACGTTCACCGAAATGGTTGCGGAGGGCTGAGGCGACTGGGCCGGAGCGGGGTTGCGACGGACCGGAGACCATGGGACCTTGGACATGTCAGGCGGAGACAGGTCAGGAGGCTTGGCAGGCGCGTCCTGGGCCAGGGCGGGAGTCAGCAGCACCAGCAGAAGCGAGAGTGCGAGGCGAACGGGCATACGAGAGCCATTATAGGGAAAGCCGAATGGCCGGGGTTGCGAAGTTGCCGCCCGTGATTCCGAAAAGCCCCAGAGTTGGAAAAGAGCCAACTCTGGGCCACGGATACATCTTTTAGGGAAGCGCGCTAGAGGCTCAGGTCGGGCGGAAATGGCTCACCGTCAGCCCAGGTCGCGCCGTCTTCAAAGAATTCCTTTTTCCAAACCGGTACACTTCGCTTGAGCGAGTCGATGACCCAGCGGCAGGCGTCAAAGGCGGCGGCGCGATGGGCGCCGGCAACGACGATGATAATGCTGGTTTCGCCGATTTCCAGATGGCCGACGCGGTGAACGATGCGGAGATCGCGGATTGGAAAGGCCGCCAGGGCATCCAGTGCCAGCTTCTCCATCCCTGCCAAGGCCATGGCGGGATAAGAGTCGTATTCGAGATAGAGGGTGCGGCGGTTGCGGCTGTGGTTGCGCACGATGCCGTCAAAGAGGCATACCGCGCCATCCTCGCCCTGCTTGATCCGGGCGAGGAACGCCGTGGAATCGATGGGCTCGCGCTGCAAGCACGCATGGGCAGAGAGCAGAGGCAGCTCCGGCTCAGACAGGCCTCCGCTCACGGGCGGCAGAAGCGCGATTTCATCACCCTCGGCCAGCGGGGTGGACGACGATGCGAAGCTCTGATTGACGGCGATGGCAATCGAACTCTCATAGGGTGCGAGCGCAGGATGCTGCTCGCGCAGAAGACGCCAGAGATCGGCAACCGTGGCCGGGGAAGAGAGCTCGACGGCGACTTGCGGGGCGATCAGCTCGCGCAGACGTCCGAAGCATAGAACTTGAAGGCGCATGGAGATAAAGATATCAGTTTCCGCGAGAAATGTTGCGCGGAGAATGTTGTGCCGGGAATGTCCTCAAGAGATTGTCCGGCGTTGAACTCCGGCGTCCGGCGGCACGCAAAGCAGCGCGTGCCGCGGAGAAGCCGGAAGAACTTACTGCGGGGTGACGACCAGACTCAGGGTCATGGTTTGCGACTGCGTACTGTTGACGCTCGAAGTTGCAGTGACCACAACCTGATAGGTGCCAGGTGCCAGTCCGCTGCCGCTGCTGCTGGAACCTCCGCCGCAGCCCACCATTCCAAGCAGCAGACACAACACGATCAGCATGAGTACGAGCAGATAACCTCGGCGCTGGCCGATGAGCAGCAGTCCCATCATGGAGAACGGAAGCAGTGCAAGCAGGATCGGCCTGGCTGCAAAGCGCACGCTGGACATGGCGCCGCTGCCGCCCGTTGTACTCACAGAGAGAGTCGCGGTCTTAACCGTGGTTCCATCCATAGTCAATGGATTTGGCGTGATGGAGCAAGTGGATCCATTCGGCCCCGAGCAGGTGAAGTTGATCGAGTTGTTAAATCCGTTCAGCGGAGCCACGGAGAGAATGTACTGAGCCGTACCGTTCTCAGTAATGGATACGCCGGTGGATTGGGGAGTGACGGTAAAGGGCGCGGTGCTGGTTATGGAGCTGGTTCCGGTTCCCGTAAGGGTAACTTGCTGCGGCGAATTCGAGGCACTGCCGGTGACCGTTAGCGTGGCCGATTCGAGGACCAGAGTCTTCGGCGTAAAAGTCAGAGTGAGGCTGCAACTGGCGCCTACCGCCAGGGTGAAGGGAGTTGCGGCACAGCTATTTGTGGCAATGGCAAAGTCGGCGTTGCCGGAGATCGCGATGCTAGTGACGGTGAGGACGGAAGTTGTGGAGCTGTTGGTCAACGTCACCGTCTGCGCGGGAGTGCTGGTTGTGTTCTCCAGTTGATTGCCGAAGGGCAGGGTGGTTGGGGATAACGATATGGTTCCGGAGCCGGAAATTCCGGTACCGCTTAACGCCACCGTCTGCGGAGAGGTGGGAGGAGTGAAGGTAGCATCGTCGGTGAATACCAGGCCAGCGATGCGGCTGTTGAGGGCGGTCGGCGTAAACGTGACGTTAATGACGCAGTTGCCACCCGCGATCACCTGCGCACCGCAATTATTGGTCTGGGAGAAGTCGCCCGAAGCGGTTCCCGTGATGGCAATCGAAGTGAAGTTCAACGGCCCGGTCCCCGTGTTGGTGAGGGTGACGGGCAGGGGGTTGGAGGGGACATTCTGCGCCTGGGGCGAGAAGTTCAGGCTCTGGACTGAGAGGCTCACCACCGGGGCGGTTCCGTTTCCGGTCAGTGAGACTGCAGCGAACGGGGTTGCGGCATCGCTGCCGATGGTCAGGGTCGCCGTCTGGTTGCCGGTTGCGGTGGGCTTAAATGTCACACTTACGGTGCAGGCACTGGAGGCCGGGACGATTGTCCCGCAGTTGTTGGATGCTACAAATTCGCTGGCTCCGAGGCCGCTCAGGGTCACAGAGGTAATGTTGACCGGGAAGGCGCTGCTGTTGGTGAGAGTGACGGTCAGCGGCAGACTGCTCTCGCCGACGTTGGCGCTTCCAAGGTTGAGCGATGTCGGGTTGACGGCGGCGGCAGCGCCACCGGTGCCCGTCAGCGGCACCAAGAGCGGAGTCGATGAGCCATTGGTGGAGACGGTCAGGGTGCCGGTGCGGGTTCCCGAGGCGGTGGGAGTAAAGGCCACGGCAATGACGCAGCTCGCGGTGGCGGCCAGTGACGTGCCGCAGCTCCCGGTTTGCGCCACGACCTGGAAGTCTCCCGTGGTGACCGGCGCGCTCAACGAGAGCGTGTAGACCGGATCGGTGTTCGTAATGGTCACGGTCTGCGCCGTGCTCGGCTGGTTCAATGGCTGATTGGTAAAGGTCAGGCTGGGCGGAGCGACTGTGGGAGGCTTCACCTGCACTCCCGTTCCTACCAGGAAGATGGTCTGCGGACTCGGTATGGCGTCGTCGGCGATGTTCAGCGTTGCGCTGCGGCTGTTGAGGGCCGATGGAGTGAAGGTTACGTTGATGGCGCAGATCGCATTGACGGCAACTTGAGTTCCGCAGGTGTTGGTCTGGCTGAAGTCGCCGGCGGCGGCGCCGGTGATGGTAATTCCGCCGACTGGAATGTTGAGCGGTCCGGTGCCTGTGTTGGTAAGGGTGATCGGGATGGCGAGAGAAGAAGCACTCAGCGGCTGATTCGGGAAGGTGATGGTTGAGTTGGTTGCCGGCGACAGAGTTGCAACGGGAGCGGTTCCGACGCCGAGGATGGAAACGCTCTGCGGTGAAGCCGCGGCATCGCTGGTAACCGTGAGAGTGGCGTTCTGATTGCCCGTCCCGGTCGGTTTGAAGGTCACGCTGATCGTGCAATTGCCAGAGGCTGAGACACTGGTACCGCAAGTGTTGGTCTGCGAGAATTCCGCCGCCGCGGTGCCACCGAAAGCGATGCTTTGAACATTAAAGGCAAAGGCGCTGAGGTTGGTGAGGGTTACTATCTGCACCGCACTGGTGGTGCCGACGTTGGTGCCAGTAAAGGTGAGGTTCGGCGCGAGCGTTGCCGTGGCACCGGCAGTTCCGCTGAGGGCAACGATTGCCGGCATGGTGGCTCCGTTGCCGGTGATGGTCAGTGTCCCGGTGAGAGTGCCCGGAGTCGTCGGGTCAAAGACGACGAGGATGATGCAGGAGTTTCCGGGAGTTACGGGCACCGAGCAGGTGTTGATGTTCGCCTGAAAGTTGCCGGTGGTGGAGACCGAAGACACAATCAGGGTTTGGGAGGCATCGGTGTTCGTCACCGTGACCTTCTGGGCAACGCTGGCCACGTTGATGGCCTGCTGCGGGAAGGTAAGAGGCGTGGTTGGCGTGGTAATCGAGCTATTGACGAGAACTCCCGTGCCGCTTAACCCAACGGCGTGAGTGCCGGGGGAGGCATTGTCAGTGATGGTCACATTGCCGCCGCGTACGCCCGCCGCTCCCGGAGTAAAGGTCACGGTGATTGTGCAGATGGCCTGTGGCAACAACGCCGTTCCGCAGTTATTGGTCTGGGTGAAATCAGTGGGATTTGCGCCAGCGACGGCGATGCTGGTGATGAAGAGGGTGCCGACTCCGATGTTTTGCAGGGTGAACGACTGCGCGGCGGAGGTAGTGCCGACGCCCTGGGCCGCAAAGGTGAGACTGGGCACTGAGAGCGCGTCCTCGGGCACCGTGCCCTGGCCGGAAAGGTCGATCACATGGGTGGTGCTGCTGGCGTCATCGGTGATGGTGACGGTGCCGGAGCGGTTTCCCTGGCCCGCTGGAGTAAAGACAACCCAGAGGTCGCAGGAGGTGAGCGGGAGAATCACGCCGGTAGTGCAATTCGCATAATTGTTCGGGTTGAGCGGATTGGAACCGGACATGGGGAACTGCGCAAATTCGGTGTTGTTGAAGACAATACTGGAAATGGTGATCGACGAGACCCCATTGGTGTTCGTGTATGTGATGGGCTCGGGAGCACTGGAGGTGTTCACGTCCTGCGGGGGGAAGTCCAGGGTGCCGGGGGTAACCGTGGCGATGGCTATGCTGGAGCCGGCGATCTTGGCTACAAAGGCATCCCCTTCGCCTCCTCCAAACTGCAATTGCGGTGGAGCATAAGTAGTCGGATTGAGTTCCTCGAGGTCGGTTGAATAGGTACTGCCGGCAACGTACATATTGCCCTGGGCATCAACGGCAATGGCGTTGCTCTGATCGAGTGCCGAACCTCCGAGGTAAGCAGAGAAGATCAATGCTGTACCGTCGGTGGTGAACTTGGTAATGAATGCATCTTCACTGCCGGAGAGGGTAAGCAGCGGGGTACCGTTGGGGAAGGTCAGGGGATTGATGGTGGGGAAATTGACTGACTCGGTGCCGCCGGTGACGTAGGCCGCGCTACTGGTGTCCACGGCCACGCCAAGTCCCTGGTCGTTGCCACTGCCTCCGAGGTAGGTGGCATAGTCGACGGCCGAACCAGCCGTATTCATCTTGAGCAGGAAGGCATCCTGGCCGCCGGTGATGGCGGCTTTATAAGAGTTCGCGGAGGTTCCGTAGAGTGCTCCGGTTATGGTTCCTGTGACATAGGCCGCGCCGGAAGCATCGACGGCAACCGCACGAGCCGTGTCGACGGTGCCTAAGGTGGTCACGGTGTTCTCCAGAGCCGAGCCATAGACCCAACCACCGGTTTTGCCCGCTGCCTGGCCGTTTACCTTTATAAGCCAGGCGCCAGTACCAGCATTAAGAAACGTTTCGAAAGGCCAAACACCAGAAACAATGTTCGGGGTGGTGCTGCCGCCCGCAACGAAGACGTCGCCCAGAGGATCAAGCGCGACTCCATAAGCCCAGGTGTTATGGTCGGGAATAAGCGCGAGCGGGCCCAGATTCTCCCAGGTGATTGTGCCATCGACCGTGTAAGTCAGTGCCGCAGTCGACCAAGCAGGCTCAGCTCCTCCGCTTACGCCGCCGTTGAAAGTGATCTGGATGTTGGGGGTTGGAGTGGTGCTGTCCTGAATAATTGAGCCTGGGAAGTAATATCTGCTCGCCACCCAATCACTGGTATGAATAGGCGCTACGGGCTGTCCGCCGAAGAACTCTGAAAAGTAGTACGCGGCACCCGAAGGAGCGGCGGGGGGCGGAGCCATCTGGATGATGTGGTATTTCCCATAGGTGGGGGTGGCGATGTGGAGCTCGTTGTCCAACTTGGTGATAAAGCCGACGCAGGGTTCAATCTTCGTTTGAAAAGCATTGTAGGCGGGAAAATCGTCGGAGCAGGTCTGGCCCACGACAATTACATTCGAGGAGCTGTCGACCGCGATGCCGTAACCGGCGTCGGCGTTGGAGCCTCCCAGATAGGAGGTTCGCACCACTGCCCCGGTGCTGGCGTTGAGAATCGAAATAAACGCGTCGCTGTCACCACCCTGCCAGGTGTTCAGAAGGTTCGTGTACACCGTGGTGGTGTCTGGGTCCGGCAGATCAGTAAAATTGGTGGTCCCGACGATGTAGGCCTGGCCGGTTGAGTCCACTGCGATCCCGTTGCCGACGGCAGTGGAGGTTGACGGGGTGGTTCCGCCGATGATCGTGGTGTAAAGAAAGCCCGTGCCATCCTCGGTAAACTTGGTGACGAAGGCATCGCAGGTTCCGGAAAAGGCCCCGTTGTCATTCACCCCGCTGACAGGAAAGTCGGGGGAGCAGGTTTGTCCGGTGACGTAGGCGCTGCCGGAGCCGTCCACGGCGACACCATTGGCGACGTCGCTGAGGCTGCCGCCGAGGAAGGTGACGTAGCTGACGACGGGATCGACGATGAGTTCGGCGCTGCGATCATAGTCACCGAGATGGAGATGGACTTTGCCATCGGCGGCTAATTCATAATCGGCTGCCACAGGCTTGGTTGCGCCGTCCAGCTTTTGATAAGCGTAAGGCCTGGCAAAGCGGAGGGGCTGTCCGCCGACTTGCGCGACCAGGTCTCCGTTCGAATCCCTGTACAACTTATCCATGCCGGAAAACGCGAGGGCGATGGCGGCGGGGTCAGCCTTGGGGGCGACGACGAAATCGAATTCAAGGCGGCGATGATCGCCGTAATAGACAACATCAATGCCGGGATATACGCCTTGGGCGCGCAGCTTTCCGTAGCTCTTCACGCCGAGACGCCACTGGCTGGAGTCGGCGCCGATGTAATAGTTGGTAACGCCGGGCTGCGGCTCCATGGCTTCGAGGGGCGTGGCGGCGGCATTGTCGAATGCGAAGTGAAGCGTCTGGCTTTTACCGGGCTTGCCCGCGGTGATCGCGATCGAGGATTCGCGAGCTCCAACCGAGACCGTGTAGCCGCCACTGTGGGCGACAAAACGCGCGGCACTCCCCGTGGGCTCAAAGCTGAGCGGCAGCTTGCCATAAACCGCGACTGCGGCGAGTTTGGCTTCAGCGGCGTTCTGCGCCTGATCGGCCATCACGGAAAGCGGTGCAAGAAGAGCGGCAGCGGCGAGCAGTGCGGTGGAAAGCTTCAGCTTCATGTTCATACCTCAGGTACAACACTCGACAAAATCAACTACGAAACTGGTTGCGAACGGCAGCGGACGCGGAGTACATGGAGGAAGCATCCCAATCCGCCGCCTCCGACACCAGCTACGGGTGAGGGTTCGATGGGTCGTAACAGCTGCCGCCCGTGGAATTAACACTGACATATGCCGTGGTGGTCGCGGTTACACCATTCTCCGTATAAGTAATGTCAACGGGGTAGGGCTGGGTCTGGTATTGCCAGATGGTCGTTCCCGATGCTTCGGTGGCTGTCCAGGTGCATGCGGCTCCCACCGCCTTGACGATTCCGGAGGTGTTGACGGTAACGGCGCTGAGCGGCGCTAACGTGTCAGTGGAGGAGCCAAGCTGGTAGGTGCTGTTGACCGTCACGTCTTCGGTCTTAGAGTTGGAGAAGAGAGCTGTGACCGTGAGCTGTTGAAAAGAGCCGATGCCATCAAGGTCTATGGCCGATGAGCCGGTCGCACCCAAAGCTCCGGGCGTAACGCTGATCGACATCAATTTGTAGGTCTGGCCGCAACTGGCCAGCAATACCATCAACAGACCAACACACGACAAAATGAATGCGCGCCGCACCATCATGCAGCCTCCTGTCCGGAAATTCTGCTCAATCTTCGCAACATCAACTCTGCAATTCAAGGGAATTCGGGGTATTGAACTTGATACCCAGGTGCTTGGACCTTTGGGCAAGAAGTGGGACTTAAGTATTGGAGCGGGCTCTACTAAGTGAGTTTTCCTATTGCTTTTGCATGGGATGAACGCGCAGTGTTTGGCGCGATGAGACCCTCCCGCCTTGAAACGGTCTCATCAATCGTCTGAAGGGCTTTGCCTCAGCGGCTAAACAGGCTGCGGAAAAACTCGATTATTCAAAAAGTGCGAAAAATGGATCGCGCCACGATGCCCTAGGAACGATCCGCGAGGGTTGGTTGATGGTTTTGCATCCCCCAAGTTTCGTCCTTTCGCCGTCCATTCTGAGTTTTTCAGCAGCCTGTAAAGCCGCGTGAAACGAGCCTTCTTGCGGCACGACTGAAGTGGTGCCCTTTCAAAACCGATTCGTGAGAGCGCGCGGCTGAGGTCATACACTTTCAAAACCGATTTATGAGACCGCCTCTACAACGGTTCTGCAGAAGATATGCTCCAGCAAGGGCAAGGGCAAAGGCAACTACCCCACATTTGCCAAAGGCAGGCAAATATGGGGCAGCAGACAGAATCGATTGCTAATTGAGGTGCCTCTGGGGGCGGGCGGGAGATTTGAGCGGCGCTGGGATTCCTCACTCTGTTCGGAATGACAGCTCAAGGACAAGGGCAAAAGCAAGAGCAAGAGCAAAGGCAACTACCCCACATTTGCCAAAGGCAGGCAAATATGGGGCACCCGCCGCGAAGCCACATTTGCTAACTACGGCAAATGTGGAGCACGGTGCAACCGTTTAGTTCTTTAGTTCTGCGCGTCGGCCAGCACATGCTGGCGCGCTTCGGCGTCTTCGCGGGCCTCTTCCTGGCTCTTTGGAAGGGCGATCTCCAGCACTTCCTCGATGCTTTCGACGTAGTGTACCTTGACGCCCTCCATCTGTTCGGGAAGTATATCCTCCTCGACGTTCATCTGGTTCTCGGCGGGGAAGATGATGTCGGTGACACCGGCTCGCTTGGCGGCAAGGAATTTCTCCTTGACTCCGCCGATGGGAAGGACGTTTCCGCTTAAGGTGATTTCCCCGGTCATCGCCATCCTCGGACGCACTTGCTTATCAGTCAGCAGCGAGACCAGGGCGGTTACTATCGTAACGCCCGCCGAAGGTCCGTCCTTGGGAATGGCTCCGGCCGGAACGTGAATGTGAAGATCGTACTTGGTGAAAATCTCATCATCGATCTTCAACTGCTCGGCGTGGGCGCGCACCCAACTGAATGCCGCCTGCATCGACTCGCGCATGACTTCCTGAATCTGGCCGGTGATGCGGAACTCACCCTTGCCCTTCATCTTCATGGCTTCGATGAATAGGATGTCGCCGCCGGTGGGAGTCCAGGCCAGTCCCACCACAACTCCGGCGTGCTTGGTTCGAGCCGCGATTTCGGTATCGACGCGAACCTTGATGCCGCCGAGCATCTCCTGCACGACCTCGCGAGTGACGACCAGTTTTTCGGTCTTGCCCTCGACGATGCGGCGCGCCTGCTTGCGGCAGATGGTGCCGATCTGGCGCTCAAGACTGCGCACTCCGGCCTCGCGCGTGTAGTGGCGAATGAGGAAGCTCACTGAATCGGCGGTAAATTCGATCTGCTCCGGAGTAAGACCGTTTTCTTCAGTCTGGCGGCGGATCAGGTACTGATAGGTGATGTGCTGCTTGTCCTCTTCGGTGTAGCCATGCAGGTCGATGATCTCCATGCGGTCGCGCAGCGGATCGGGAATGGTATCGAGCTGATTGGCGGTGGTGATGAAAAGCACCTTGGAGAGATCGAACATCACGTCGAGATAGTTGTCGCGGAAGGTTGAGTTCTGCTCCGGATCAAGGGCCTCGAGCAGGGCCGCCGTGGGATCACCACGATAGTCGCGTCCCACTTTATCGATTTCATCCAGCATGAACACGGGATCGTTGGCTTCGGCGCGGCGGATGCCCTGAATGATCTGTCCGGGCATGGCTCCGATGTAGGTGCGGCGATGTCCGCGGATCTCCGCCTCGTCATGGATGCCGCCCAGCGACATGCGCACGAACTTGCGCCCGAGGGCGCGCGCGATTGACTTGCCGAGCGAGGTTTTGCCCACGCCGGGAGGCCCAAAGAAGCACAGGATTGGACCTTTCATCTTGGGGTTCAGGTGGCGCACCGAAAGATAGTCCAGAATGCGGTCCTTCACCTTTTGGAGATCGTAGTGATCTTCGTCGAGAATCACCTTCGCTTTGGTGATGTCTACCTGGCTGCCGCTCGATTTGGTCCACGGCAGCACCACCAGCCACTCCAGGTAGTTGCGCGTGACCGAGTAATCAGCGGCCATGGGAGACATGCGGGAGAGGCGGTTCAACTCCTTCATCGCCTCCTTTTTCACTTCCTCCGGCATTCCACTCTGATCGATCTTCTCCTTGAATTCCTCGACGTCACGGGTGGTGTCGTCCTGCTCGCCAAGTTCCTTCTGAATCGCCTTGAGTTGCTCGCGCAGGTAGTACTCGCGCTGGGTCTGCTGCACGCGGTCCTGCACTTCGCTCTGGATCTTGTTGCGCAGCTGCTGAACCTCAAGCTCCTTGGCGAGGTGCTGGTTGATCTTGTCCAGACGCGAGCGCACGTCGTAGGTCTCCAGCACGTCCTGCTTGTCGCGGGTAGAGAGCGAAGGCAGCGAGCTGGCGACAAAGTCCACCAGGCGTCCCGGTTCCTCGATGTTCATAGCGACCGTGGAAAGCTCATCGGAAAGAGTGGGCGAGCCGGCAACGATCTGCTGGAAGAGGGTGAGGATGTTGCGCTGCAGTGCCTCGACCTCGGAGTTGAGTTCGGGAACAACTTCGGCAACAGTCTGGACCGTCGCTTTCATATAAGGAGCGAGCTGGGTGTATTCAACCACGCTGACGCGCTCCAGGCCCTCGGCAAAAACAAACAAGCTCTGGTTCGGCATCTTTACCACTTTGTGAACCGTCGCCAGGGTGCCGATGGGATAAAGATCGACCGGCTGCGGCGCATCCACGCGGGCCTCGCGCTGGGCGATCACAATAATCGTCTTGTCTTCTCCGAGCGAATTGATCAGCTGCACCGAACTTTCACGACCAACCGTGAGGGGAAGAACAGCATGAGGAAACAACACGGTATCTCGAACCGGAAGAACCGGGAGATCGCGCACAGGGCGGGCATCACTTACGCCGGGGATGCTTTCAAGATTGTGCGTTTCTTTGGCCATAACGCTCCTTGAGTCAAGTATACTCAACTTTGATGACTTCAATACGCATAGAGATTCAAAGTCTGGTAACTCATTATCATATATGGAGTTAAGTTTTCATCCGACCCGGAAGCGGTGGTTTTCCCTCATCGCTCTGGTTCGATTGGCCGCCAACCGCGAGAATAGAAGCTCTGGCGGCAGGAAAAGTACCAAGCGGGCGGATTGTAGTCCCAGGGGAAGCGGTGAGGCAAGAAAGATTCGCGCCCAAGGACAAAAATCCGGCTGGATAGGGTCTGGAGAATGACGGCTGGAGCGAGCCCGCCAGAGCAGAACAAGCAGCATTCGATTTATGCAAACTTCTTTCGTCCGCACGGCACCTAACCTCTCGAATGCCGGGAAGTGGGTCCGGCATGGAAATTGGGCCAAAGGAGCCCGGAATATGCTGTGGACTTTATTTGTTGTTCTCCTGGTGCTTTGGCTGCTTGGCATGGTGAGCAGCTATACCATGGGAGGATTCATCCACATTCTGCTGGTGCTGGCCGTAATAGCGCTGGTCTTCCAACTGATCACCGGACGAAGAACGACCGTTTGACAGACGTCTGAACGCCAAGGATGCCGGACGCGGCGAAGTGGAAGACCGCGAGCCGAGCGAACTGCAAGTCAGGAACAAGAGCTAGAGGAGTTTCGCCGCGTCCGTGCGGCGCTCTTTCTCGGCCCGATGCATCTCGCGCCGCCGTCCTGCATCCTCAAAGCGGCGCTTCTCATCTGCCGTCTCCGGGATCACCTGCGCTACCGGCTGCTTCTTGCCATTGCGGTCCACGGCAACAAAGGTGAGATAGGCGGAGCTGACGTGGTGAAGCTCACAGGTGAAGTAGCCCTCCACCCATACTTTGACTCCCACCTCCATCGAGGTGTTATAGACACGGTTTACCGACGACTTGAAGATCACCAATTCTCCGACACGCACGGGATGCAGAAAATCGAGGTGGTCGGTTGAGGCGGTCATAATATAACCACGCGAATGACGATGGGCTGCAAGCGCACCCGCCATGTCAATCCAGTGCATCAAGCGTCCGCCGAGCAGATTGCCGAGGGGATTGGCGTCATTGGGCAGAACCAGTTCCACCTTGTCGGAGATCGAGTCGGCGACGGGACGCGGTTTCAAGTTCTCTGCTGATTCCATATTCCTCATTCCTCGCTGCGGTGTGCCGCTGCTCGACGCGGCCGGCTAATGATTCCCTGCTCTTGACTCCCACGGAAGTTGCTCCGTGGCGATTGAGGGCGCGGGGTCAATGGCTGCGCCCACCCTTATTTCTTGCCATCCATGCCCGCACTGCGGCCTCGGCAAGCTGCAGCAACCGCGCATCGGGCCGCTCCAGCCACGTCATGGATGCTTGATCATAACGCAGCTCGCCGGAGAACGCGGGGCGGTGCGCCAGCTCGCAGGCAAATTGCACGCGGAGAAGCACCGGGCTCCCGGCTTGCACGGTGAAGCGGACGGCATCGAAGTCGCGGCTGGCATCGAAGTCGCGGCTGGCGGGCAGATGCACGCAGGGCGCGGAAGCGAGTTCCGCGTAGCCCAGATTGCAGTGCAGGCGCAGAGCCTCGTCATCACAGAGCGGCTGGGTCGCCTGCGCCCCGCAGCGGCCGGCAAAGCCATCTCCGAGCGGCAAGCGCTCGCGGTGCGGCCAGAGTTCGCGAGTGTGGACTTCCGCCGGGATAAAGTAGGGACACGCCACCGCGCACTCCTTGCAAAGCAATTCTATATCGGTTGCGCGGATTTACCCCGGCAGGAAAGGCACTGCGAGGCCGAGATGACTCTGGGATTGATTGGAGATTTGAGCTGCCCGTCCCACCTTAGCCGCGCAAAAACAGCGCGTCGAAGGTGGGGCACCCGTAGGTAGATCTTTCTTTGGGGAACCTCCCTAGAAGAGCAGAGCTGTTCAATCCACGCGTCTTGAAGCCTCCGACTTTGCGCCTATGGTATGTTTTGCATATGTCCGTAGAGCGTCTGGAACATTTGAAATCGATTCTTGTGCAAGATCCCAGGAACACCTTTGCCACCTACGCGCTGGGTATGGAATATGTCTCCGCCGGGCAGACCGACCTGGCCCTGCAACAGTTTCGCGCGCTGCTGGAGCTGGACGCCAACTACGCCAACGCCTTCTTCATGGGGGCGCAGGCGCTGCAGCGGGCAGAGCGCATCGAGGAAGCGATGCAGTGGTTGCGCGATGGTATCGTGTGTGCGCATCGAGTTGGGAATCGCCATGCGGAGAGCGAAATGCAGACGCTGCTGGAAGAGTTGGAGGGCTAGCT
>JBEKOO010000009.1:0-108285 GCA_049521655.1 Candidatus Korobacteraceae bacterium | reverse complement strand
GCCACGAGCTGCGGTTCTGGCTGGCCGCGTTGAGAGTGAAATAGCAACAACCAAGAAAGATCCGAGGAGAAGGTATGGCAGAGGACAACAGTGCGGGTAAGCCCGTAATCAAGCCTGTGCCGCCGACTGCTGACGGAGAGCGTACGCTCATCCGTGACATCAGTTTTTGCGGCGTGCCTGAGAACGGCTCGAATGCATCCATGGTGGATGTCAAGGATGGCAAGATCATTCGCATCCGGCCGATGCATTATCTGTGGAAATACCAAAAGAAAGATCTCAACCCCTGGAAGATGGAAGTGCGGGGCAGCACCTTCGAGCCCAGCCTTAAGACCCTCCTGCCGCCCTATTCCATCGCCTACAAGAAGCGTGTCTACTCGCCCGCCCGGGTCCGTTTCCCGATGAAGCGGGTCGACTGGGATCCAAACGGCGAACGCAATCCGCAAAACCGCGGCAAGAGCAAGTACATGCGCATCTCCTGGGACGAGGCGCTTAACACCATTGCCAGTGAGATGAACCGGATCAAAGAGAAGTACGGACCAACCTCGCTTCTCTACCAGTGCGACCAGCACGGTGAGAACAAGGTAGTTCAGGCCTGTCACGGTGCCGGCCGCAAGCTGCTTCCGCTGTGGGGCGGCTATACGCTGCAGATCCGGCAACCCGACAGCTGGGAAGGCTGGTGGTGGGGCAGCAAGCACTTCTGGGGCTGCGAGCCGGTAGGGCAGGGAAAGCAGAGCAATCTTCTCTACGACGTTGCCAAGAACTGCGAACTGCTGCTGTTCTGGGGCTGCGACCAGGAGACCACTCCATGGGGCTGGCAGGGTCAGCTTCCCAGCCGCTTGAGCTACTGGTACAGCGAACTGGGCATCAAGCAGATTTACGTCTGCCCGGACCTCAACTACGCCGCTGCTGTGCATGCCGACCGTTGGATTCCGGTCTTGCCGAATACCGACGCGGCTCTGTACCTGGCGATCACCTATCAGTGGTTCAAGGACGGAACTTACGACAAGGACTATCTGAAGACCCACGCCGTGGGCGTTGAAGCCTACGAAGCCTATGTGATGGGTGAAGAAGATGGCGTGGCGAAGACGCCGGAGTGGGCGGCTACCAAGTGCGGTGTCTCGGCCCGGGTGATCAAAGCGCTTGCCCGGGAATGGGCGTCCAAACGCACCAGCGTGGTGATCGGCAACGGCGGTCCCGGAATCCGCGGTCCGTATGCTACCGAACCGGCTCGCCTGCAGAACATCTGCCTGGCGATGCAAGGACTGGGCAAGCCGGGCGTCAACCAGGTGAAGATGATCGAGTGGGGTCTGTTCGACTTCCCCGATCAGTACGCTCAGCCTAAACCGCTGCGTGTGCCGAACCTGCGTGCCGCATACACCGGCGGGCATCCATCGGATGAGAACTCCCCATCCTTGCCGAAGACTTATGTGCCGAAGGCAATTCTTGAGGGCAAGTGCGATTGGTGGGGCTGCAAGTCGGAAACTGCTCCCCGCGAAGATCAGTTCATCCACCGCTTCTATCCGGAGGAAGGCTGCTCCAAGATCCACGCGGTGTGGACGGACTCTCCGTCGTGGATCACCTGCTGGAACGGGGGCAACGACTATGTTCAGGCGATGCAGCATCCCGACATCGAGTTCATGTGGGCCCAGCATCCGTGGTTGGAGAACGACTGCATGCTTGCCGACATCATCCTGCCCGTCAATACCAAGCTGGAAGAGGATGATATCGCCGGCGACATCTTCAGCGGCCAGTACAACCTGCTCTTCCCTGAGCACAAGTGCATTGAGCCGCTGGCCGAGTCGTTCAGCGACTACGAGGTCGTCTGCAAGCTTGCCGACAAACTCGGGCTGCTCAAGGAGTACACCGGCGGCAAGAGCATTCCCGAGCTGATCAAGTACGGCTGGGAGACTTCCCGCTGCGCCGACCTCATCAGTTGGGAAGATCTGAACGACAAGGGCTACCTTGTCATCCCGACCGAAGACGGGTGGGAAGACGTTCCGGCCGGCTTCTATAACTTCTACAAGGATCCGGAGAAGTACCCGCTGACGACGCCGACCGGTAAGCTCGAGTTTGAGTCGACGGGGCTGAAGTTGCACTTCCCCGACGATCTCGAGCGTCCGCCGGTTCCGAAGTGGGTTGCCAAGGGCATCAGCCACGAGGAGACACTGGAAACCGAGCGCGGCAAGAAATATACGATGCTTGTCTGCTCGAACCACCCGCGGTGGAGCGTCCACTCGCAGCACGAGGACATCACCTGGCTCCGTGAGATCGAGACCTGCAAGGTCACCGGCCCCGACGGCTACCAGTATCATCCGTGCTGGCTCAATCCGGTCGACGCCGAGAAGCGCGGCATCAGGCATGGCGACATCGTCTCGATGTACAACGAACGCGGCACGGTGCTTGCCGGCGCTTACATTACCGAGCGCATCATGCCCGGCGTGGCCTATATCGATCACGGCGCCAAGTGGGACCCGATTGATACGGGAGTCATTGATCGGGGCGGCGCCATCAACACCATTGTCCCTGCCAATACGACATCCAAGAACGCCGTAGGCCACGCGGTCAGCGGCTTCCTGGTGGAGGTCGAGAAGACAGACCTGGAAGACCTGAAGCACAAGTATCCCAAGGCCTTCCGGCGCCCGTTCCATCCATTGGCCGGGCCCGGTATCGAAGGGTACATGACGGGAGGTAAAGAATAATGGGCAAGGTAATGATCATAAACCTGGCTATCTGCAACGGTTGCCATAACTGCCAGATCTCCTGCAAGGACGAGCACGTCGGCAACGATTGGACGCCGATTGCCAAGCCTCAGCCTGATACAGGCCAGTTCTGGACCAAGGGGCACGGCCTGGTGCGCGGCACCGTGCCAAAGGTGAAGATGACGTATCACCACAGCCTTTGTCAGCACTGTCAGGATGCGCCCTGCATGGGAGCCTGTCCTGCGCATGCCATCTACCGGCGTGACGATGGCATCGTCATCATCGATCCGGAGAAGTGCCGCGGAAACAAGATGTGCATCACGGCTTGTCCGTACGAGGACTCCATCTTCTTCAACGACTCGCTCAACATTGCACAAAAGTGTACGTTCTGCGCGCACCTCATCGACAAGGGGTGGAAGGACACCCGCTGCTCGGATGCATGCCCGACCGGCGCTTTCACCTTCGGCGAGGAGGAAGATCTGAAAGACCAGATTGCCAAAGCCGAGTTTCTGAAGCCCGAGCTTCCGACCAAGCCACGGGTCTATTATCTCAACCTGCCGAAGAAGTTCATCGCGGGAGCGGTGTTCGATCAGGCAGCCGACGAATGCACCGAAGGTGTCTCCGTGACGGCCACCAATGTCGAAAGCGGCGAGAAGGTGAAGACGGCGACCGACAGCTACGGCGACTTCTGGCTCAACAACCTGAAAGACGGCAAGTACACGCTTCTGCTCGAGAAGAAAGGGTACATGCCTCAAAAGCTCGGCCCGGTGGATGTCACGGAGAAAGACATGAACGTGGGAGACATCAACCTCTGGAAGGCGTAAGCCGGACGCCGCGCAAGCGGAGGCGCCGGAGACGTTTGGGAGCTGCCTGAAGGGTGTAACTCAAGCGGCGATAAAGTAGCACCTGGGAAGGATCCGGCACCGCCGGATCCTTCGTCTTTTGGGCAATGGACGGCGCAATAATCGCGAAAGCAGCGCTGGCGCGAAGTTCTTTTTCAAGCCATCGGGAGATCAGAGCAGCGGTCGCAATGGTTTGCCATCGATTGCCGTCCTGTTCACCTGCCACGAAGCGCGTTGTCTCGCTCGGAGGGTTCGATGTTTCAGTTCATAGCCCAATCCGGGAATTTCGTTGAGAATTGACAGGCCTTTTCGTTTTGCCTGAACACTTTCTTTTTGGCGTTTGCGATCGGTGCATAATATGCTGACCCGATCTCACTTAATCTACCCGCCATTCGGGCGGTGAGAACAGGAATCCAGGCGAGGCATGGATTCCGGCGCAAAGGCTACACGGGGCGGGCAGCAAAAATGCGAGGGACCATGCGTGCGGCCTGATTAGCGCATATTGATCACCAATGAGCACGGGAGGAAAAAATGAGCTTTGGAAAAGAAAGTATCAGAGCGCCGCTGCCAACGCGGGAACTGGATCGACGCTATTTGGAAATCCGCAAGGCGATGAAGGCCGAGGGCATCGACATTCTCGTTGTCCAAAACGACAACATGTATCTCGGCGGATATGTTCGCTACTTCCTCGGTATCCCGGCCGTTAATGGCTATCCGGTCACGGTGCTGTTTCCGTATGACGATGACATGACGACCATCACCCACGGAGGGCCCCCGGATCGTCCGGGACCGCCTGACTTCGCGGTGCATCATGTGAAGAATAAGGTCTGCTTTCCCTATTTCCGCACCGTCCGTTACACGAACAAATGGGACGCCGAGGAAACCGTCAAAATCATTAAAGCCCGAGGCGATAAGAAAGTTGGTGTTATCGGTTTAGGACTGATGCACGCCGCTTTTTATACCTATGTAAAAGAACATCTGACGGGGGTCGAGATTGTGGAAGCCACCGACATGGTGGACGAGATCAAGGCGATAAAGAGCGCGGACGAACTGGTGTACGTGCGCCGGGCGGTCGAAACTCAGGATATCGTCATGGCGGCAGTGCCTTTCATGCTGCGGCCGGGCCGGCACGAGTTCGAGGTGCGTAACGATATCATCCACATGCTTGCCGACCTCGGAAGCGAAGAGCAACTGATGCGGCTGGGTTCAGCTCCCAATGGAGAGCCGGCCATCACGGCCCACAATTACTACCAAAATCGAAAAATCGATTGGGGTGATCAAGTCACGATTATGGTGGAGCCCAACGGCCCCGGCGGTTACTACGGCGAGTGTGCCAGAACCTGGGTTTTGGGTGAACCAACCCAGGACTTACTGAAAGCATGGGATGACGCACTGGCGGCGCAGAAGTACGCCGCCGCTCTGAGCAAACCCGGCGTCCACGTGGCGGAAATCTTCACAAAATACAACGAGTTCATCGTTGCCAGGGGTTATACCGCCGAGGGCCGAGTATTTGCCCACGGCCAGGGATATGACCTGGTGGAGCGGCCGCTCATCCGGGACGATGAGGACATGACGTTGAAAGCCGACATGGTGCTGGCCATCCATCCGCTGCTTGTCACAAGCACGGCATGGGCCTTCCCTTGCGATGATTTCCTGGTCACTGCGGCTGGGGCGGAAAGAATGCACAAGACGCCAAGCGAAGTGTTTGCCGTCGGCAGTGAGGGACGTATCTTTTAATCGGCAATTCATTTACTGCAGCGGCAGAGGTCTCCCGGCGTACATAACGCATTTCGACGCCGGGAGATCCTGATACACAAATTATGGTGAAGAGGGGATTACCCAATGAGTAGCCTCGCCCAAGCGGCGGCAAAAATTCCGCATCAGCGCTGGTGGAGAATTCTTCCACCAGCCCTGATTATTTATATTTTCGGCTATATGGATCGCAGCAGCCTTGGCTTTGCCATGGCCGGCGGGATGAATGAAGCCATCGGAATGACCGCTTCAGTCGCCGGGATGGCAGGCGGTGTTTTTTATTTTGGGTATCTTTTATTGCAAATACCCGCTGGCGATATCGCCGAGAAGGCCAGCGCAAAGAAATTTATTGCCTACTGTATTGTCTCTTTTGGACTCATTGCCTTCGCCGTCGGGTTGGTCACTAACACCTGGGAACTGCTCGTGCTTCGCTTCCTGCTTGGCGTGGCCGAAGGTGGCGTCTGGCCGGCGGTGCTGGTTATCCTGAGCCACTGGTTCCCCAACAAGGAACTGGCGCGCGCCAACGCAATTTTCATCATGAATAATGCCGTTGCGTCGATCATTACGGGACCGTTCGCGGGCTGGCTGATCAGCGCCTTTGGGTGGCGCTATGTCTTCTTTGTCGAAGGTGCGGTGACCATATTCTTGATTTTTGTCTGGTGGCCGCTCATTGACGATTCGCCGGAAAAAGCCAAATGGCTGTCCACCTCCGAGCGCGATTATCTAGTAAGAACCCTTAAAGAGGAGCGAGAAAGCGGGAAGAACGCCGCCAAGGGGCCGATCAATTATCGAGAGCTCTTTCGCAACGTGAATCTGTGGAAATTGGTCATCATTTATTTCTGCGTCCAGATTGCGGTAACAGCTTACGTTCTCTGGCTTCCGACAATGCTCAAGACCTTGATGAAGACGGGCATGACCAAGGTGGGATTCCTCGCGGCCGTGCCTTATATCGCTACGATTGCCGGGCTGTACCTGTTTGCCGCCCGGTCAGACCGTAGCGGAGACCGCAGGGTGAATACCGCGATTCCGATTTTCTGTTTCGCCGTTTGCTTCTTTTTGTCCACCCAGACCAAAGATATGATCTGGGTCTCATATTTGTTTCTGGTAGGGGTTGGCTTTTTCCAACAGGCGCACAACGGCGTATTCTGGAGCATTCCTCCGATGTTATTTCCTCGCGAGGTGGCCGGCGGAGCCAGGGGTCTGATCAACGGTTGCGGCAACCTTGGAGGCTTTTTCGGTCCCTCCCTGGTGGGCTTGTTTATCACTCTCTTTCACAGCCCCGACAAAGGGATCTATGTTCTTTCCGGATTTCTGTTGATTGCCTGTATCGTCACTTTCACTCTGCCGGGGCAGGTGGCAGGCAAGGCCATGCATGGGAAAGCCGCTTAACAGGATGCTGAAAAACTACTGAAGTTTCGGCGGCAGAAGCCGATGTTTACGCTCTGTGCATTGAGCGAGCCGTTTCTCGTGCGCCGCAAATTGCTGGTCACCCGGAGGGCGTAGTGTCTCTGATACTCTCCAGAGATGATGGCGACCTCCACGCCTCCACGTCGTCAAGAACACCATTCGAACACGCTGAAATCCAAGTCACGACAACCCAGAATCAGGCCAGAGCGAAGATCCTATAAAGTAGATGTGCGGTGAGTTCACAATGCAGATCGACTCAGCAAAACCGTAATGGCGGTTGGTTTTCCGACCAGTTATGAATGATATGCAGGTCCATCTTTGCTCCCTGCAGAATAGAAGTAGCCGATGAAAAACCGGATCAGCGCGCGGCAGACAATCCGCCAGGGAAGTTATGACGTGTGCATCATTGGCGGAGGAGCCACGGGCTTGGGATGCGCGCTGGATGCGCAGCTCCGTGGATTTTCAACCGTTCTGCTGGACGCGGGAGACTTTGTTTCCTGCACCTCGACAGCCTCTACGAAGTTGGTTCACGGCGGAGTTCGGTATCTTCAGGAGGTTGTAACGGATTTCGATTGCGGCCAGTACATGATGGTGCGGAAAGCACTGCACGAGCGCATTCACATGCTGCGATGCGCACCTTATCTCGCACATCCCCTGGAACTGCTGGTCCCGTGCTTCAGCCTGTGGGAGTTGCTGTACTACACCATCGGCATGAAGGCATATGACTGGATTGCGGGCTCGGCCAGCTTGTTTCCCAGCCGGATGCTCTCCAAGGCGGAGGCGCTTCAGCGAATGCCATCTTTGCGCAGCGAGAAGCTGGTGGGAGCAGTTTCCTATGCTGACGGGCAGTTCGATGATGCACGGTTCGGCGTTGCCATGGCGCAGACGGTTACGCAGCAAGGCGGAGAAGTTATCAACTACGTTAGAGCCGTGGGTTTCGGCAAGGACTCAAATGGGAAGCTGGCGCTGTTGGAGGTGGAAGACCAGCTTACACAGGAGCGCTTCCAGATTCACGCAAAGGTGTTCGTAAACTGTACAGGGCCCTTTGCCGATCATATCCGCCTATTGGCAAATCCCTCGCTGCCGGAACGCCTGCGCTTAAGCAAAGGCGTCCATCTGCTGCTTCCGTTGGAGGCTCTCCAGAGTGAATCTGCTCTGTTGGTCCCGAAAACCGAAGATGGCCGCGTGATCTTCGCCATTCCGTGGCTCGGTCGCATGCTGGTCGGAACGACGGACGATGAAGCGCAACTAGCCGACGACATGGTGGTCAAACCCGCGGAAATCAAATACCTGCTCAAGTATGTAAACCAGTACCTGAATGTGAGCCTGACTCCCAAGGACGTGCAGTCGGCGTTCGCTGGAATGCGTCCACTGGTAAGTTCCAAGAGCGCGGTGAACACCAAGAAACTGATCCGCGACCACGAAGTCGAGGTCGATGAAGTGAGCGGCTTGGTCAGTGTTCTTGGTGGTAAGTGGACCACATACCGAGCCATGGCGGAGGACGGGATCAACCACGCGCAGCGAGCCCTTGCGGGTCGGCAGGCTGCGTGCAAGACACTGGACTTCCTGCTCAGAGGTGCCCGTGGATTCACTCCGGATTACTGGAGACAATTGGCCGATAATTATCGGTTATCACAGGAAACCGCTCAACACCTCGTGCAGAAATTCGGCACGGATTCGCTCAACGTGCTGGAATTGGGAAAACCGGAGCCGCAGTTGCTGCAACCGCTGATTGAGGGTGGGGCAGCCATCCAAGCGGAAGTGGTGTATTCGATTCGTGAGGAGATGGCCCAGACAATCGAGGATGTTCTCCTACGGAGGATTGGTGTGCAACTTCACAGTTGGAAGGAAGCTGCACTCGCTGCACCCGTGGTGAGCCGGTTGCTGGCGCGGGAGTTTGCCTGGAGCGACGAACAGAGGAAGAAGGCGCTCAGCTCTTACCTGGAGTCGATCCAGCACCTGCTCCAAAGCGCCGGGATTGAGAAATAGCGAATACGAGATTTCGTCGCGGGGATGCTGGAAAAGAGGATAAGAGACGGCATATGCCTTGCTGCATCGAAGCGACTGACCAGGGAACGGCCAGCTCATGTTTTATGGTCCTTGACGGTTCGGGCAGAATCGTCAGCCTTGCACAAAAAGAACATGAACAGATTTATCCGAAACCGGGCTGGGTCGAGGACGATCCGTCCGAGATTTGGTGTTGCGTGGAGGCAGCGATCCGGGAGGCAATGGAAGCCGGGGCCTTGCGGCCCTCGGATCTGCCAAGCATAATCAATCAACGGTGATGCGCATTATTAACTTGGGACCGCAGGGCCAGCAGCGATCCTCTCGGCTCCCGAGTAAATCACGAAGCGCCGCCCGCGCAGAAATCCGATCAGTGTCATTCCAAATTCCCGTGCGAGGTTCACTGCCAAGTCCGAGGGCGGAGATACCGAGGCGAGCGCGGGAATTCCCGCCACTAGGGCCTTCTGTACAATCTCAAATCCACCACGGCCACTGACCATCAGTAGGGAATTGCTCAGCGGCACGAGATCATTTGCCAACGCCCAGCCGATTACCTTGTCCACAGCGTTGTGGCGGCCCACGTCCTCGCGCAGAACGAGCAAATCACCGCCCGATGCGAACAGACCGGCGGCATGTGCAGCGCCGGTTTGATGAAATACCTGCTGCGCCGCGCGAAGTTGATCCGGCAGCCTGCAAAGCAACGCGGAATCGAAGCTGTGCTGCGCCGTGAGAGGAGCGATGCTGCGAACACGCACAGCGTCGATGGAAGCCTTGCCGCAGACTCCGCAGCTGGAGGTGGTGTAGAAGTTGCGGCGAGTGAGCTCAGGATCGAGTGCGTAGCCGGAAGCAAGATCGACGCGCACACGATTGCCGCCGTTCTGGGGGGAGGACTCGGATTTACTACGAACGGAGGCGATCTGGGCGCGGTGGGTAATCAGGCCTTCGGTGAATAGAAAGCCGACTGCGAGTTCAAGGTCGTGCCCCGGCGTTCGCATGGTGACGCTGATCGCGGTTTCGCCCACGCGAATCTCGAGAGGCTCTTCGGCGACGAGATAATCGTCTTGCGGGCGAAGCTCTCCTTCACACCACTCCGTGACCCCGGTTACGGACACCATACGTGGAATCAAACGCCACTCCTTCTTCGCAGGCTGCTTTCGCCACACGCAGAGATAAGAGCATACAACAGATCTTAAACCGCTGACTAAGACGCTGCAGTTGATCGCACGAGCCAGGGCGGTTCGCATTTGGGTTCGCCTCAACATTCAGTTAGCTCGTCCCCGAACGGCGCAAAATTTGGGAGCAAGTCAGCCTTTCTATCTCCTGGCAGTTCCCATAACATGACACAGTGGTTGTGCGAGGACACCGTGGCTGAAAAGTCAACTATTTCACGTTCGTGGCCGGAACTTCGATCGAAACTGATAAGTATCGTTGGCGAGCCCAATTGCCTCTTTGATCCTCAAGATATTGCTCCCTACTGCGAGGACTGGCGGCAACTTCACAAAGGTTCCACGCCTTTCGTAGTTCGGCCGGCCTGTTCCGAGGAAGTCGCTTCGGTGGTTCGGTTGTGCGCAGAACTAGGCATCGCGATCGTGCCACAAGGCGGCAATACTAGCTTGGTGGACGGCGCCACTCCCAGTGCCGAAGGCAACGAGATAGTGATCTCGCTGACCCGGATGAACAAGGTCCGTAACTTCGACGCGGTCAATCTGACCCTTACGGTAGACGCCGGGATCACGCTCAAGGCCGCGCAGGAGGTCGTACTCGCCGAGGATTGCATGTTGCCTCTATCGATGGGCTCGGAGGGATCGGCTCAGATCGGCGGTGTACTGTCGACCAATGCCGGCGGAAACAACACGGTACGCTATGGCAATGCGCGCGACCTCGTGCTTGGCCTGGAGGTTGTGTTGGCCGATGGAGAGATCTGGAACGGATTGCGCCGTTTGCGCAAGGACAACACCGGCTATTGCCTTCGTCAGCTATTCGTCGGTGCGGAAGGAACGCTGGGCATCATCACCGCAGCCGTGCTTAAACTCGTCCAACGGCCGCACGACGTCGCCCTGGCATTTTGCGCTGTGCCCTCGGAGCGGGCTGCGCTGGATATTTTCCTTCTCTGCCGGGAGCATCACCACAACTTGATTCAAGCGTTCGAGTATATGTGCGGCGCGGGAATAGATCTGGTGCTGAAGCATATTCCTGGGACTCGGTTGCCGCTCAGGGATCCGGCCAGCCACTACGTCCTTGTGGAACTCGCCGATTACGTGCCCGACGGGCGGCTAAGCGAAAAACTGGAAGACGTTCTTGAGACCGCCATGGATCGTGGCCTCGTGCAAGATGCGGTCATTGCTTGCAATTCGGCAGAGCGGGCCAACCTCTGGCGCTTGCGCGAGGAGCACTCGGAGGCTCAGAAGCGCGAGTCTGCCTCGGTAAAGAATGACATCTCCGTTCCGGTGTCAAAAGTGGCAGAGTTTCTCGTACGCGCCCGAGCGGATTGCGAACAGCAGTTTCCTGGTATTCGGGTGATTCCTTACGGTCACATTGGCGATGGGAACATTCATTTCAATATCTTGCCAGCAACCGGCGCTGAGAATTTCACATTCTTGAAACAATCCCCAGCCATCATGGACGCCGCCAATGAAGTCGTCCGCTATTTCGATGGCAGCTTCTCCGCTGAGCACGGGATTGGCCGGGTAAAAATCCACATGATGCAGGAATGGCGCGGTGGTGTGGAATTGGCAACCATGCGCCGAATTAAAACGGCGCTCGATCCTTTGGGGATTATGAATCCGGGTAAGGTATTGCCGCCCGAACCAGTGACGTGAAGCAGAAGACGTCCGGATTCAAGATATTCCCCAGCTCAACTTCCCGTAAGACATTTCGTTGCATCAGCCGCTTCATGAACATGGGTTTGTGGAAATCGGAGCAGTGTAGAACTATAGCCGGACGGAAAGCTGGTCCGACGGGCTGAAATTCATGCAGATCTTCGGGAAGAACGGATTGCCGATCAGGGCCGATTTCCTTGATGCATTGGCGGAAATCGGCATCCTTGTTGTGCTATTTTCAAAGCTGGGGTGGCGAATTGGCTATTGCAGAGATCCAGGCGGGGGCTTGCGGATTCATCACAGTGGTGAAGGCGACGGCAATCGACAAGCGCACGGTTGAACTGTCTATCGAGAGCGCTTGCCCCCACGTCCAGAAGCTGGCGGAGTCACTCAAAGTAGTGGATGCTTACAAAGAGTTGTCTTGTCGGCAGGGAGCCACGGCGATCATTGCCGCCGGACTGCAGCACTGTACACACGCCGCCTGCCCCGTACCATGCGGCATCGTTAAGGCCGTGGAGGTAGCGGCCGGATTGGCAGTGGCTTCCGATGTTGCCATCCACATTACCAAGGAAGGCTAGCGAACGCCGGCGCTAAAGGGCGCTGACCGGACCGGCTCCAATTTCCAGCGCCCTCAGAAACTTCTCGCTGTTCATAAGGTCAAAGGCATTCCCCTGGGTCCTCGACTGGAATTGATCCTTCGCAGTTTCTGTACCCCTCCCGCCTACGACCGTCTGAAAAACGTATCTATAAATACTTCAGGCTTAGGGCCAATGGTCGACCCGACCACGAAGAACGATGGTTTCGTATCACCTTCAAGCCTGACCGACAGTTTTCCAGCTGCCGACTTGGCGAACTCCTCCACTGGTGCGAAGCCCAAGGCTTCGCCTGGGCAGGTGCTGACACACACAGGTTCTTTACCCTTTTCCAGTCGGTCGAGGCACAGATCGCACTTCTGCATCTTACCGTCGTGGCCATACTGCGGCACTCCATAAGGACACGCCGAGCTACAGGCGTGACAGGCGATACATTCGCTTTGATTGACCAGTACGATGCCGTCCTCAGCGCGCTTGGTAATCGCGCCGGTGGGGCAAACTTCCTTGCATGCGGGCTTCTCGCAGTGCATACAGGCGCTGGACATATTAAAACTAGTTGGGGTGGGGAACTCTCCGCCCCAGTGATTCTGAACCCGGCGCCAGCTAATCCCGAGAGCAACGTTGTTCAATTCCTTGCACGCAACTTCGCACGCATGGCATTCCACGCATCGCCCGGCAATGATGTAAAACCCTAATTGCTTCGTCATAATCTCTCCACTCCTCCCCGGCTCTGACGCCGGCATGGTCACACCCGCCACGAACATCTCCCACGGAAACGCCTGCTCATGCCTTCCTGACTTGCACCAACGTCTGGCTTGACATGGCTGTGACCGCCGGATCCCAGGCGATCTTGTGATCAATGCTGTACATGATGTTGGTATTAGCGCCGCCATCAAGTATTGGATAGGCCGGCTTCGCCAACTCGCCGCATCCCTGGTACCAGCCGTGAAGTGCCATGACCGTGTCCGGCCGGATGCCGGGATTAACATCGGCCTTGAACTTGAGCCATCCCCGAGGCGACTCAACAATTACCCAGTCACCATCTTTGATGCCTCTCGCTTTGGCCGTTTTGGGATTCATCTGGAGCGTTGGATCGGGCATTACCTCACGCAGGTACGGTACATTGCGTAACCATCCGGCGTTATATACCTTGGAGGTATGGAAGTCAGAGAAGGTAAGCGGATATTTCGCCAGAAGCTCGGGAGTGCGCCCCGGACTCTCAGGCGGCGCCTTCCACTCCGGCATGGGAGTCATGCCCAGTTCCTCGAACGTTGTGTTGTAGAGGGCCACTTTTCCCTGTGGCAGATACGGGGCCTTTGAGAGGCGTGGGCTGGGGCTGTTGAATACCTGTTTGTACTTCTCGTACACCGGCGGCTTCATCTCGTAGACGATGCCGTTCGGCTTGGCACGCAATTCGTCAATGGTAATTCCCAGCGGGCTAAGCTGGTCGTTCATGCACTCCGTCAAACTTCCATTCCAGAAGTCCTTACCGTAACCCATCTTGACCGCCAGCTCGATCCAAAACTCATAATCGGACTTGTAGGCACCCAGTGGCTCAATGACCTTATTGCGGGCCATCACCCAGTTTCCGCCCGCTTCAAACGGGTGATCAGTCTCGTACATCGTAGTGACGGGAACCACGATATCGGCGTAATTCATCTCCGCCGTCCGCATCACATCGACCACGGCAAAGAAATCGACTTTCTTTAGCGCCTCATTCACCATGCCCTTGGGGTTTCTGGTACTAACCATGGGCTGAGTTCCAGGGGCAATAATGCCGCGAATGGGGTAAGGCTTGCCGGTAAGTACACTCTCGATGACACCGTTATAAGCCGAGGAGGTTCCCTCAAGGAATGGCTGCAACGCCTTGGGGAACTCCGGGCAGACTAGTTTGTCGATCATCTCCTGCGTTATTCTTGAGTTAAGTTCGACGGGTTTGGTAGCTGCCGGGGGCTTACTGGGGAAGAGATTTCCGCCGGGCCGATCGAGATGACCGGCGATCGCCATTAGTGCGCCGACAGCGCGGATGGCGTCATTGCAGCTTGGAGCATGTTCAAAGCCGTTGCCATGGTCGATAGCGGAATGTTTGGTGGTGGCATAAATCCGGGCTACATCCCTGGTTTGCTGTGCCGGAATACCCGTGATCGGTTCGGCCCACTCGGGCGTGTACTTCTGGACGTGCGCGGCGAGCTTATCGAAACCGTAGGTCCATTCTTCCACAAACGCTGCATCGTAGAGCTTTTCCGTGATAATCACGTTCAGCATCGCCAGTGCCAGCGCGGCATCGGTACCGGGCCGAATCGGAACCCAGATGTCGGCGATAGCTACGTCGGGCTCCATGGTCGGCTTGATGGCGATGATTTTGGCGCCGCGCGCCTTGCAGTCCAGCAACCGCTTCACCTGTCCCTTGGAACTGCCGGAGTAAATCGGCTGCGTTCCCCAGATAAATAGGCAGTTGGTCTTCGCATAGTCTGGATTGGGGCCTCCGACGGTTGCCGAGCCCAGGGTATAACCAAAGACGAACGTCTTTTCCACCATGCAAATCCCACTATGGCCATAGTTCGGGCTGCCGTGGGCTTGCAGAAATCTCTGCATATAGGCGCTGTAAGTGCGCCGTGCCGGCGAAAGAACAGCCAAGGACTCCGGACCATACTTTTCTTTCTGTTCCTTGAGCTTGGCAGCGATGTGATCGATGGCCTGATCCCAGCTGATCTTTTCGAACTTGCCTTCGCCGCGCTTGCCGACGCGCAGCAGGGGATACTTCAGTCGTTGGAGCGAATACACCCACTGGGCAGCGGCATGAGCCTTGGGGCAGTTCCGCCCACGATTGAGCGGCGATTCCTTCATCCCTTCGACTCTTATAAGTTTGCCGTCCTTGACGATTGCATAGATCCCGCAACCCAGGCTCGGCCCGCACATCGCGCAGAAAGTCGGAATAGCCTTCTCTTCCGATGAGTGGAGCTGGGGAGGAAGACCCAGCAGATTGGTAGTCCCAGCGGCAACTGCTGAGCCAATGCCGACCAGACCCGCTGTCTGAAGAAAGCTACGTCGGGTGAAAGAACCTTCGGATGATCGTTTCATTTGGTAGCCACCCTTAAAGTAATTCGTTGGTCGTTTGCGAACCAGGTTCGCCAAATACAACCCCGAAGGGCCAACGACAAAAGCTGGCCCGATGAATTGCACGTGTAGATGTTAATGACATCTAGATAGACGAGTGAAGTTTAGCTCCCCGGAAGGATATCGCCATTCAAAATAACAGGGAGCGATCAAATCTTCGAATGAGTTTCCTATTTTGGGAAAACGCCACCAGCTCTGTTCGATGGCGTAGTCGCCCGTCATCATGGCCGCTGCTCCTCAAGTAATTTGTTTTCTGAATCGCGTTTTAATTCTGAAGTACAGTGGAGCCCGGGTGGAACCCAAAGCTTCGCCATCTTTTTTCGCGAGAGTGAGTTGGTAAACTCTTGGCGAAATAGGGCTGCGCAAGGACGTGCGCTTCCGAACTATTTTACTTATTTCTTGGACTCAAGCTGCGAGGTCAATTCCTGCTTCAGCAGCGTGAGGTCGTACATCCCAAGATGCTTTGCCTTGATCTTCCCGTCGCGACCAATCACGATGTTGACAGGGAGTCCGAATATTCCACCGTACTGAGAGGCAACCTCCTGAGTTCCAATCGCAACAGGATAGTTCATCCTGAATTTACGAACGAACTTCTTTACCGGTTCGGGGCTATCATCCATTGACAGTCCGAGCACCTGAAGCCCCCGATCTCGATACTTGCTCTGCAATTCTACAAAAAGCGGAATCTCATCCTGGCACGGCGCGCACCAGGTTGCCCAGAAATCAAGCAAGATGACCTTGCCCCGATAATCGGAGAGTCTGAGTGCAGTGCCGTCCAATGCCTTCAACGTGAAATCGGGCGCGAGCTCAGCTCCTGCTTTGGTTCGCGGAGTAATCGTTGGACGGCTCTTCCAGATGGCAAATATCAGGAGGATGGCGCACAATGCAGTCACTAGCAGTAGGGGGGATGTTCTTCGCGCCATACGACTTAGTTATTGCCTCGAACCGTCAGGTATCCCTTGTACACCCAGTCGGTTCCGAGATTGTCAGCGATGTATAGCACTTTGACGTTAATGAATCCCATTCTACGTAACTCTGTGTAGGCCGGGGTAACGTTTGGACAGTGTGCCCATGGACAACAGCCACAGTAAAGAACAATCACCGTGGAGTGCGGCAAGGATTGTACGCGGGCGCGCAATTGCTTGATCGACTCTGAATCAGAGCCCGGGCCGATGAACTCTGCCCCTGGAATGTGCGCTTGCTGGTAAAGCATTTTTGGCCCGACGTTGAGGACGACAGGCTTGGTTTTGCTGAACTGGAGAGCCTTCACAAGTTCCGCGGGTTGGATGAGCACTGACTGGCTTAGTGCGGTTGCCGGCTGGATCTGATTGGGGTTCCATTGCGCGAGTCCTTTTCGGGGTACGGACAACGTGGTGAGGCAGCAAATCATGCATGCAGTTCCAAAGCGAACGAAGCGAGAACTCATTTAGTGCTCCTTTACGCGCCGAAAACTTACCCCGCAAATGTTTTTGTCTTCCGGCCACCTGGGGCTGGGCTGTACTTTCGAAGCGATTTGCCAGCCGTTGTAGAGGCACTGCGATGGATCTTGGTGACGAATTTGGTCATCGACTTCGAGAGGTTATCCAAAACCTGTGCCCACTCTTCCAGATGCTCTCTGCCATCCCTGGTTAGTGAATAGACCCGGCGGGCAGGGCCCCTGCTCTGAACATCCCAGGTCGACTGCACGTAGCCGTGTAATTCCAACCGCCGCAGTGTCCGGTACATCGCCGCACCCTCAATTTCAGCATCGGTCAGCGCGTGATCTTGGAGGCTGGCCGCGAGTTGATAGCCATGCGTTTCTCCATTTTCCCTAAGCATATATAGCACCACGGGTTCTACAAATCTGTATATATTCCCCATGGCGCAGGTGCACGGATACCCATTGGGATGACGTGGACAAGTTTGATGCTTCAAGAGCGCGCTCCTCGGAATAGTCTGCAAGATTATGTCATATTCCACCGATAGATGTAGAAGACCTCTATATGCGAGCAAATTCCGAAATTGGGAAGTTTGACTGTAACGAATGCGATACTTTGGCATTTATTAAGTTGAACGGTTAAGAGGTTTACGGAATGCCTGAGACTGCACCAGCGCTGCTTCTCCCCAGCCATCTGCTATTTCCGCTGTGGATCTTTGCCGAGCAGATGGGATTTCCTATTTCTTCGTTTCCTATCCTGCTTGCCGTGGGGGCGCTCGCAGCAAAGGATGGCGGAAACCTCTGGCTTATGACCATAATTGCCGTCTCTGCGGCTCTAAGTGCTGACCTGATTTGGTTCAGCCTCGGAAAGCGCTATGGAATGACGGTTCTGGGACGACTTTGCCGCATCTGTATCGAGCCGGATTCGTGCGTCCGACGTACTAAATGGCTACTTGGAGAGCGTGGGTTACGCCTGTTGCTGGTCTCGAAGTTCGTGCCTGGGCTGAACGCTTTGGCAGCTCCAAGCGCAGGGGCCAAGGCCATTCCTGGCGGAAGTTTCTATTGACAGATTTCATTGGGATCGTGATTTGGGTTCTCACTCTAGAATGGCCTGGATACTTCTTTGCCCTGAAATTTGGAAGAATCGTTGAGCTCGCAGCCAAGGCCAGCTCGGTTCTTCTCGCGCTGACGGCGGTTGCAGGTCTGGTCAGCTACGTTTCAATGAAATATGCTCGACGGCGAAGGTTTCGGAATGAACTGCGAATATAGAGAATTACCCCGCGAACTCAAAAAGAAGCTCGACCGCCACGAGCCGGTCACGATTGTCGACCTACGCCATTCGCATGACTTTCTGCCGGAACCATATACGATTCCCGGTTCAATTCGAATTCCAATGGAGAAGCTGGAGAAGCGAACAAAAGGGATTTCATGTGATGCCGAAATCGTGTTCTATTGCACCTGCCCCAACGAAGCCAGTAGCGCGACAATTGCGGTCAGGCTCAAGCGCCGCGGCATTAGCCGCGTTAGACCGCTGCAGGGCGGTTTACATGAATGGCGTTCCCTCGGGTTTCCGCTGGAGTCGCAGTTCGGACCAATTCCCCCGTTGAAACCCGGCTTGGCGACTCGCCGAACATAGGACAAGCGATGCGTTGAAAGGAAGACATGCCAATCACAAGAGAATGCACCAGTTGCGGGCAGCTGAATCGAATTCCGGTAGCGCACCTTTCGGATGAAGGACGCTGCGGAGCTTGCAAACAGCCTTTGCCAGCAATTTCTGAGCCGATTTCCGCCACGTCTGAAACATTTTTGGAAATCGTCAAAGACGCGCGGGTTCCAGTACTTGTGGACTTCTGGGCGCCTTGGTGCGGTCCCTGCCGCACGGCGGCGCCTGAGGTAGCACGACTGGCCACGGAAATGGCTGGCCGTGCGATCGTTCTGAAAGTAAATACCGAAGAGTACTCGGAATTAGCAGCTCGGTACCGTGTCCAAAGCATTCCAACCTTTGCCATCTTTTCACATGGGAAAATTGTCCGGCAAGAGTCCGGAGTTGTGGATCACATCGTAATGGCGAGTTGGCTCGCTGGATTATGACAACGTCTCTTCTAGTCAGCATTGGCATCTTTTGCTAAGAGTCGAGCGCGCATCATTGATGCCTGCCAACTGGAACTTCATGTGATCAGAGAGGGCGATTGGGCATGTCTAATCGCGACTCAATTGTCTCACGCATTCTCGTTGACGCGGTGTTCCTCATTTGCACCGACGATTGGTATCGTGCCGTCACAGTGCCTGTCTAGCTCGACGCCGTGGCCACCGCATCATGCAGGCGACGACGAAAGTGCTTGTAAGTGGTAAAGCCGCCGGAGAGATTCCGCGCCTTGAAGCCGTGCTGCAGGAGTATACGTAGAGCGTAGTAGGAGCGCTGGCCAACCCCGCAGTTCAGCCAGATTTCGCGGTCAAGGGGGAGTTCACCGAGGCGGCTGCGCAACTGGGGTAGCGGAAGATTGATTGCGCCTTCGATGTGCCCAGCAGTGAATTCTTCCGGTTGGCGCACGTCCACGAGCAATGCCTCCGTGTTGGGCAGTGCCTCCCACTCGGCCAGCGAAACATCGCCGCGCAGTACGTTGCTGGCAATCATGCCCGCCATATTGACAGGATCCTTGGCGGCACCAAACTGCGGCGCGTAGCAAAGCTCAGCCTCTTCCAGGTCAAATACACTCGCACCGTTCTGGATCGCCATGGCAATGACGTCAATCCGTTTCTCGACGCCGTTCTGGCCCAGAGCCTGCGCACCCAGGATGCGGCCATCGTCCATGGCAAATAATAGTTTCATATGGATGGGACTCGCGCCGGGGTAATAAGCCACGTGCTGTCCCGGATGGAGGTAAATTTTCTGATAGCCGGCGATTCCCAGGCGGCGTAGTGTCTTCTCGTTGGCTCCCGTCGTGGCGACGGTCATACCAAAGAGACCGCATACCGCCGTACCCTGCACACCACGAAAGTATGCCTCCCGTTCGCATATGGAGTCGGCAGCCACTCGTCCTTGGCGATTAGCCGGTCCGGCCAAAGGTACCAAACCCCATTCACCTGTTACAAAATTGCGCGTTTCGACGGCATCGCCCACCGCCCATATCTCCGGATCGCTGGTGCGCATCTGCTCATCGACGCGAATACCCCCGCGTTCCCCAATCGTCAGCCCCGCATCTTTAGCCAGCTTGATCTCCGGCCGCACTCCTATGGACAGGATCACAAGGTCGGCTGGAAGGAGGGTGCCGGATGCGGTTTTAACGACTAAGCCATCGGTGGAAGACTGCTCGAATCCAGCCAATGCATCCGACAAATGAAGGGAGACACCGCTCTTGGCGAGGTGCTCCTGCACTGGTTCCGCCATCTCCGGATCAAGCGGCGGCAAAACCTGGTCGAGCATCTCCACAACCGTTACGGAGATGCCGCGAGCGGCCAGATTTTCGGCCATCTCGAGGCCGACGAGACCGCCACCAATAATGACCGCGCGGCTGACTTTATGTTCTTCTATCCACAATCGGATACGTCGGCTGTCCGGGATGGTGCGAAGCACGAAGATTCCTGGCAGATCGATTCCCGGAAGCGCTGGACGGATTGGGGTGGCGCCCGGCGAAAGGACAAGGGCATCGTACTTTTCCCGGTAGACCACGCCAGTGAGTAGCCGCTTCACCTCAATTTCACGATGCTCGCGGTCGATGGCCATGACCTCGTTTTCGGTACGGACCTCAATGTTGAATCGCGTCTTGAAGAGTTCCGCTGAGGCTACCAGCAATTTCTTTTCGTCCTGTATGACGTCGCCGACGTAATACGGCAAGCCACAGTTCGCAAACGATACGTAAGGTCCGCGATCAAAGATCAAGATTTCGGCATCTTCCGACTGCCTACGCACTCGTGCGGCGCAAGACGCGCCTCCCGCAACACCGCCAACTATCAATACTCTCTTCGCCATTTGATCTCTCCTTGCACCGTACTCCCTGACCTCGGAAACATCGGTACTCCACCTGCCGACACGAAGCGGCCTTCCCGCTTTTGCGGCTTGGTCCTGTGGAAAGAACGCAGAAAGCGAAGGAGTGTTACAAGGTGGGATCGATTTTTTTCATCACCTGTGCACAATGTTGAAATTAGCTATGTGTCCGTTTTGGCTGCCGTTTGTGGCTGTTGGGCGAGACGGGCGCGAAGATGGGCAGAAGCACCTGGATCAGGTCGCTGGCTGGGCAGCAGGTGCGTCTGCTCGATGGTGTTTCGCAGGCTGGCAAGGAAAGCTTCACAGGGTTTGCATCCCACCATGTGCCGTTCCAGTTCTTTGCATAGCGTGTCGTCCAGCGCACCGTCCAGATAGAACGAAAGGTTGGCGAATATCTGCTTACAATGGCGTGAACAAGACGGCTTCCCCTTGCGTCCATGCAAAGAGTCTGAAGTTGACTGGTATCGCGCGGTACTGGCCTGATCGGTCGCCTTAGGCGCGCGCTGCGAAAGTTCTTTGCGGACGAAAAGGCGTGCCCGGTGCAAACGTACGCGCACATTACCTTCTTTTAAGTTCAGGATGCGGGCGATCTCATCTGTCGAGAGCTCTTCGACATCGTGGAGCACCAGAACGATCCGGTACGATGGGGGCACCTTCAAAATGGCTTGTTGTAGCTGGCTCGAATCTTGCCCTGCGATCACCGATTTCTCTGGAGACGGTGCTGCCGTTGCAATCGCGCCAAGGTGATCGAGGTCCATGGCATCAGGCATGAGATCTTCCAGCGACAAGTGCTCCCTTGGCGCGAACTTACTCCTCCGGCGAGACATCCGACATCGGTTTCTGGCGACGGTGTAAAGCCATGTAGTGAGCGCCTTGGGGCTGTCGAAGTTTGCGAGATATGGTATGGCCTTAAGCAGGACCTCCTGCATGGTATCTTCGGCATCCTCGCGGTGTCCGCAGACCGTCATACTGAACGAGAACACAGTGTTCTGGAGGAGTTCCAGTGCCTGCTCTACATGCGCGGGATCACTGGATCGCAATAATTCGAAAGCTTTTGTAAGGTCAGATCGCATCACTGGCATTAGGCTACCATGCAGCTCTCCGGTTAGGAAAACGGGCTCAGCCTTCGTCCGACAGATCGAGACTAAACTCCCACCCGCAATACTGATTGGAGTCAGCATCGGGCGGGCAGTGCAAACATCGGGTTTGGATTCGCGAGTCAATCGTGCGCGCAAAGATCTCGAACTCGATCTTCCCAACACTTTTGCAAGGGAAATCTGGGAGTCCTTTGCGGCGGCGAGCCTCCTGCACGCGACAAACATCCACCATCAAACATAAGCGTCGCCGGTCGTCTGACCATTCCGTACGCTGCGCATTGATCAGGCTGTACATGCGCAGCCCAAGCGCCCGGTCGAGGGCAGCAAGGCCTCCGAACTTTTCAATGTTGAATGTTGCCAGAATTCGACGTGCCTCGACCGCGGCGAAACGGGCCCAGGAAGCAGCATCCAGTTCCATGGCAGTAGCCATGCCGAACTGTTCTTCAGCGGCCAGAAACCAACAGCCGTCGTGGGCCAGCCAGCTCTTAGCGAACATCTCCAGGGCTTTCCGCAACTCTTCCCGACTCATTTTGTCAAATGCGCTCATTTGCGAACTCTCTAAGTCTCATCATATATGTAGATTTCTGAGTGAAAGCGATCATCAGCGCGCTGGCGCCGACTGCTGGATTCGTCAAACCATCCCGCCTTACTGCCGGGGTAGCTGTCAAACTCAGGCACGTAGGGTTTTATATCGAGCAGTGGGGTTCCATCAATTACATCGATATCCGCCACCTCAAAGCAGTCTTCGTGAACGCTTAAGAGCCTTACTACCGACAGCCCGATTGGTGTAGGCCGCACTGGAGAGCGAGTGGCAAACACCCCGCGGAGCACCGTGTCGAGAAATGGCATGACCAGAAGTTGCCCGGGAGGCGCTTCGTGAAAGTGATAGATAAGCCAAATTCGTTCAAACCCTTCCAAGTCCTGTAGGTTTTGACGAAAGGGTGCCTCAAGGCGTACTACTCCCTTCGCTCCACTCGCACGGGAAGACTGAATGGGAGTTCCTGCGGGTTGACTGAACGAACTGTGGATAGTTCCGATTGGAGCGAAAGAATAGCCCATTGAATTGGATTCATTCTCCGGTTTCTATAGGATCGTCATGTCTGTCTCGTGGTTGCTGGCCGCGATCGAGATCGTATTCAGAGCGTGAGGACTACACGCCAATTACGATCCGTGCAGCTCTTGCATAAGAACCGAGGTTGAAGACATTAGTGTAACCGAGCCTTTTCAATTTCTTCTTCGCCATCCCGCTGCGCATGCCGCTATGGCAATACATCAACAGCGCCTGGTTCTTATCTCTTACGCGACGCGGAAGGGCGGATTCAATTTCGCCAAGAGGAACATTGATCGCGTTCGGCAAATGCGCCGCGTTGAATTCGCCTGGGCTGCGCACGTCAATTACCAACGCCCCGTTCTTCAGATGCTCGTGTGCGTCCTCCAATGAAATCCGGCCGACGAGACTCGGAACAACAATAACCGCAAGGGCTATCGCAATGACTAACGCTATTGTCCAATTCATAGCTTCAAACTCACTCTAACTTAATTTCTGTTGGGAAACCCTAAAAACTTGACATGAGCCAGTCAGGCAGCCCTGCGAGTGTTTCTTGTGAAAAACTATCAACCTCCTGTGATCAGGAGTCTGTGCTTGCTTTACAAGCTCTTTTTGCGAATGCTGCCATCGCATTTCCCAGTTGGCTCATGACTTCCGACCATTCCTGCAGGTGCACATGTCCCGACTCTGTCAGTGAATACACCCGACGGGGCGGCCCTGCGGTGTCCGTCTCCCAATTTGAAGTTACATGGCCATTTTCTTCCAGTGTCCGCAAGGTTCTATACAAAGCTGCACGTTCAATTTGTGCATCCGTCAGGGCGTACTCGCCAAGTGTCTCGGATAGCTCGTATCCATACGACTGCCCTTTCTCATGCAACATGAGTAGCAGAACTGGCTCGATGAACCTGTAGATGTGGCCCATGGCGCAGGTGCAGGCGTGTCCGCCTCCATGCCTTGGACATAATCCTCGAATCATAATGAATACCTCCGCACCCTTTTTCCAAAGACATTGGAATGCGCGTAAGAAACTATTCAGTTCATCAATCTAGATGTATATTACAACTAGCAACGAAACAACAGGAGGAAATGTGAAAATTGCAGTGGCAACAACCGACGGAGTTTCCCTTTCGCAGCATTTTGGACAGAGCAAGGGATTTGTGGTGTTTGAAGTAGACGGCCTGACCGTGCAGAGCCGGGAACTCCGCACCAATGACGATACGCCTCACAACCAAGGAATCTGCAATCACGAAGGTCAGAGTCAACAAGGACAAGGTCATGCGAGCATCCTTGACCTGTTGAGTGACTGTGGTGTTGTGCTCTGTGGAGGTATGGGGGCGGGTGCCGCCCAGTCGATGACGGCAAATGGAATCAAGCCGGTCATTTTACCGCGAGCGTGCTCTGCCGACGATGCGGTGGCGTTCTATATGAGCGGGAATGTCCCCGTTGCTCCAGCCGGCTTCTGCAATTGCAATCATTGATGGCGACATCTGTTTCCACCCGCTAGCGGCTCCTTGTATACTTGTTAATACGTTTATACGTATAGCAGTGTACAATGTAAGTGCCGCAGCGGGAGGAAACATGAAACTGGAAAAATACTTCAAAGCACTTGCAGATGTGACGCGCTTACGAATCGTAGCTTTGTTGCTGCACGGCGAACTTTGTGGTTGTGACCTGCAACGTGTTCTCGAAATCTCCCAGCCCAATATCTCGCGGCACCTTTTGTACCTAAGAAACTCTGGACTTGTACTCAATCGGAGAGTCGGCTTCCGAATTTTCTATCGGCTGGACAATTCAAACCAGACGGAGAGGAAACTCCTGTTTAAATACCTTCGGCAGGCTTTCCACAGCGAAACGATGCTGATCAACGACATGGACAAACTCGGCAAAAGTATCAGCAAAGGTGCTTGCACCGTAAGCGAGTGGCGACCTTACGCCGCACTGATGAGATTTAAGACCTTCAGTTGCAAAAGAATCTGAGAGAGGGGCTTGGGGATGGCAGTTCAATAGAAAGCATGAGCGCACGGCGGCATAAGTTGAAACGATGGCGGGAATCTGCCCCTCACGACAAAAGTGGGTGCAATGAGCAAACAACGAGTTCTGTTTCTCTGTACTGGCATTGCGGAAGGACGCGAAGATGAAAAGCGGTTTCTGTTGCGAGATAAAGCCGGTTTCGCCAAAAAAGACGGACCCTGAATTGTTCTCGTCTTTATCGTGGAATACAGTATTCAAAACTTTCTTCGCGTTTGTCGGATTGTTGGCGTGGTGGGAGATTTATCACAACCTGGAGCGCTTTGCGGATTGGTTCACATTCTCGCTGTTTCATCTGTCGCGAACTGCTCATCTGGGGTCGGCGGTCCAGTTTTTCGTGTTCGAAGGACCCAAAGTGCTAATGCTTTTGGTGCTTGTTGTATTTGGCGTCGGTATCGTACGGTCTTTTTTTACGCCCGAGCGTACCCGATCGGTTCTCGCCGGAAAGCCTGAATCAATCGGAAATGTGCTGGCCGCGCTCCTTGGAGTAGTCACACCGTTTTGTTCCTGCTCCGCTGTACCACTCTTTATCGGCTTCGTGACCACAGGCGTGCCTCTCGGCGTTACGTTTTCCTTCCTTATCGCCGCGCCGATGATCAACGAGGTTGCGCTGGTACTGTTGCTTGGTATGTTTGGCTGGCGTATCGCAGCCATCTACGCCGGGACAGGTCTGCTGATTGCGATGATTGCAGGATGGACGATCGGGCGACTGCAAATGGAGAGTTACGTTGAGCCGTGGGTGTACGAGACTACACCTGGCGAATGCTCTTCAAAAGAGCAAAGTCTTGTTTGGGCGCAGCGTATTCGGTTTGGTGTTGAGGCGGTAGGCGACATCGTTGGTAAAGTATGGCCCTATGTAATCGCCGGCATCGCCGTTGGCGCGGGAATCCATGGTTATGTTCCAGAGAACTTTATGGCGCACATTATGGGCAAAAGTGCCTGGTGGTCGGTGCCGCTGGCGGTCCTAATCGGTGTTCCCATGTACTCCAACGCGGCGGGCATCATTCCGGTAGTGCAAGCTCTACTGGGAAAGGGCGCAGCGCTGGGGACCGTGCTGGCATTCATGATGTCGGTAATCGGCCTTTCACTGCCGGAAATGATCATTCTTCGTAGGGTGCTTCGTCTGCAACTGATAGCGGCCTTCGTTGGTGTCGTCACTGTTGGCATACTCCTCGTCGGATATTTGTTTAACCTGATAATGTGAGGATGCCAGAAGGTGTTGTGCAGCATGCAATTTCTTTACGTTTGCCATTCACGGAGAAATCAAATGAAACTTGACATCAAAGTCCTTGGCTCCGGCTGTGCGAACTGCAAGCGACTCTACGGCGAAGCAGAGAAAGCAGTCGCTCAGCTTTCTATCCCGGCCACGCTTACCAAAGTGGAAGACATCAAAGAAATAATGGCCTACAAAATTCTCGCCACTCCTGCTCTAGTCATCAATGGCGAAGTGAAATCCGCAGGCCGAATTCCCAACGCTGCTGAGATTGCCGCCTGGTTGGTAACGGTGGACGCGAAGTAAAAGAAACGACTCCCTAGCCTAACAAAAGGAGCTTCCCGGCTATGCCGGGGAGGTAGTCAGAGTTTGACGATTCCGGGAGTCCATCGCGGAAACTCCAAGACGTGAGCCGGCAAAGCACACGCAAAGGAGTTTCACGATGGACGAGTATGAAAGCCTAAGCCAAACGAAATGGGAGTGCAAATACCACGTCATTTTCATTCCGAAGTTCCGACGAGAGGTTCCGTACAGGAAGTTGCGGCAGCATCTTGGAGAAGTGCTTCGGGCGCTTGCGGCGCAGAAAGAGTGCCGCATTGAGGAGGGGCATTTAATGGCGGATCACGTACACATGATGATTGCAATACCGCCGAAGCACGCGGTTTCCCAGGTAATTGGGTTTATCAAGGGGAAGAGCGCGATTCACTTGGCTCGGGTGTACGGAGAGAGAAAGCGGAATTTTGTGGGACAGAACGTCAGGGCGCGAGGGTACTGGGTATCCACGGTGGGCCGGGACGAAGCGACAATCCGCGAGTACATCCGAAAGCAGGAGCAGGAAGATCAGCAGTTAGACCAGCGAAACCCGTGGCAGTGAACGTCCACCGGCAAGGTGGCTCAAGACTGCCGGGGCCGCGTTAGCGACCCCGCATAGCCGCTTTGAGCGGCTCACATCAAGAAAGCCCCCGGCTCTGCCGGGGGTCATTACTCGCACCCTGCCTTCAAATGTGAGGCCACAGCTTCATCGTGGATAAATCCATGAGGCCCGTTTCAAATAGTTCCATGATTGCACACATTAATAGTTGCGCAGTCTATTAATACAGCAATACGTGATCTGTGTCACAGACAAGCCTTAAGACTAAGCGCAAAGTCTCAGCTGGCGCTGGCGTTCTTATCCCCGCTTCCTAGAAGCGGTTCTCCAAATACGCAGTGCCTCATGTCTTGGAGGCTTTACATGCATACACGTCGTTTTGTCTCATTGATGATCGCGACTATGTTCATTCTCGTCGGCACTGCACTTGCTGGCGGGCTGGACGGGAAGTCACTCTACCGCGATAACTGTAGGGTGTGTCACGACAAGGGCTCGCCGCACAAGCAATACACACCCATGACGCTCACGCAGGCGCAGTGGCGTTCCTTCTTTTCTGCGAAGCTCGTGTCCTCTCACAAAAGCGCTGTTCATCCAAAGACCGGCAAGCATCTGCTGGAGTCACTTTCTCCCGAGCAAATGAAAGCCATACAGCGTTTTGCTATTGACCACGCTGCCGATTCCGAACAACCGGCGACTTGCGGTTAACGAACCCGAACACCTGAAGGCTGACGAGGGAGGATACGTATGAAACGAAGGATCGCAACCTATGTTGCGCTGCTTTGCCTTGCGTGCGCACCGGGACTATGGGCGCAGCAGGCTGCCAGCACACCCAACGACAACGCCCAGCTGCGCCAGGAAGTAGAGCAACTGAAGAAGACGCTCGCCAAGTTGGAGCAAAGACTCGAAGCGCAGGAAAAGAAAGCCGAGCCAATTGCACAACCGGCTCCGGCGACCGCGGCCACCGCCGTGCCAGCCACGGAACCGACATCGGCGACCGCTGACTTGCAGGCGCAGGTGAGAGATCTGGATGAACGCGTCCAGAAGACTGAAATGCACACCGCACTCGACCGGTTGAATTTCAGCGGCGATTACCGCTATGAAGTGCATTCCATTTTTGAACAGATTCCCGCCCACTACGATGGAATGCAGCTGCAAAATGCTCTCGTTCGGACAGTATTCTGTTTTAACAACGGAGCGCTTGGCTGCAATCCGATGCTGCCTCTCAACGCGCCAGCCGGCGCACAAGGCATGGGCGCAACCACCTTCATCAACAGCAGCGGTAATAACTACGCTCTTTACCAACAATTCCTCAATGCCGTCACATACTCAGAGCTGCAGACCGCGGTGGCAGGCTTTAAGCAAATGTTCGGCCCGGTGGGATTCGCTGCCTTCCAGCAAGGCCTGTTGCAGCAAATCGGCGTGACGGCGGCGGCCAAGTACCAGAACCAGGCCCTCCAGACAAACCGTCTTCGCCTGAATTTCAACGCGAAAATGACTGACAACTTCAACTTCTCCGGCCGCCTCAGCATGTACAAGGTATTTGGTGACTCCACGGGTGTCCAGGTATTTAATGGCCAACCAAACACTGTAAATATGGACGGTACAACCGCAACCGTTCCGAACTCGGATGTTCTGCGCGTTGAGCGGGCGTATTTTGACTGGACAAATATCGCGGGCTCCCCGCTCTATCTCTCGATTGGACGCCGGCCGTCAACGGAAGGCCCGCCGTTGAATCTGCGGCAGGACGAACCTAGGGGCGGAACTCCCTTGGGCTCACTGATCGACTACCAGTTTGACGGAATCACGGTTGGCTATCACATCGGCGAAAAAACTACACTTCGTGCCTGCTATGGAGTGGGATACGATTCCGGCTTCGGGAATGGAAATCTCGCGAATGGCCAGTCGAATGGCTTGTCCGATACCCACTTCATTGGCGGCAATCTCGATCTTTGGAACACGGATAATACACTTCTTCAGGTCACCATTGCCCGTGCATTCGACGTCACCGACGGCTTTGACGGCCTTACCGTGTTCACTACGAATCCGCTGACGGGTGAGACGGGGCTTCCTCCGGCGGTCTTGCGCTTTACGCCAACAAAGAATCTGGGCGCAATTGATCTGGCCGGTGTTGTCTTCCAGCAGCACCGGAGGCGCTTTGACTTCTTCGGAAGCGTCAATTGGTCCGGTCTTCGTCCCATCAACGCTACCGGACCTTTTGGTGGACTCGTTTCGGATCCGTTTAGCACTCCCGTCAACCAGGATGGATACATGATCTATGTGGGCGCTCGATACGACTTCCCGAATAGCCGCACCAAGGCGGGTTTCGAGTTCAATCATGGATCAAAGTACTGGTTCAATTTCGCCCAGGCGCAAGATGACATTATCCTGCCGAAGACCAGCGTTCGTGGCAATGTCTACGAGGCTTATCTAACGCACCGTATCAATACTCACTTCATTGCCAAGGCGGACTATATCCACTACGACGCGCAGTGGAGTGGCTCTGGCTGGGACGTGGGAGCGCCCGAGAAACTCAGTGGTACTCCTCAAGTTCTTGGTTTTCCGACTTTCAACACAGCCGACAAGTTCGCGCTCAGCATGATCGCGAGGTTCTAATGTCCGCCTGAGTGGGACCGGCCTGCGCCGGTCCCACATTTTTCAGCCATGTTCGGAGAGCATATATGAATTCCAAGATCTCTCGGCGCGATTTTCTAAGAGTATCAACTGCTGGTGCTGCAATTGTCGGGGCTGGCAGCGCAAGCGCAGAGCCCATATCACGCGTGCCCGGACGTCGTGGTAATGAGCGTGTCGAACTGATCGCCACAAACTGCGAGATGTGCTTCTGGCGCTGCGGCGTTTTAGCAGAAGTCAAGGACGGCAGAGTTCTGAAGTTGCAAGGTAATCCCAATCACCCCATGACCAAGGGCAAGCTATGCGCGCGCGGAAATGCCGGGACGCAACTGCTCTATGATCCAGACCGGCTGAAGTATCCGCAGGTGCGAACAGGTTCCAGAGGCGCTGGAGAATTCAAGCGCGTCTCCTGGGATGAAGCGCTCGATCAATTTGCCGGCAGACTGAGAGAGATCAAACAGAAATACGGTCCAGAGGCGGTCGCGCTGTTTCCTCATGGCGTAGGCTCTGGCTTCTTTGCCACGCTGATGAAGGCGTATGGCACGCCCAATTCAGCCGAGACTGCGTTTGCACAGTGCACCGGGCCGCGCGATGTCGCCTATCAGCTCACATTCGGTCGTCCGGTGAATTCGCCGGAGCCCGTCGACTTGGTGGAATCCAAGCTGATTGTCCTGATCGGAAGCCACATTGGGGAAAACGTTTTCACTTCGCAGGTTACAGCTTTTTCTGAGGGCCTGAGCCGGGGAGCGCAGCTGCTGGTGGTGGATCCTCGATTCTCAACGGCTGCTTCCAAAGCAAACTGGTGGCTCCCGATCAAGCCGGGCAGCGACGCTGCATTGCTTCTGGCCTGGGCCAACGTCCTCATCACGGAAGATCTATACGACAAGAAATTCATCGAGCAGTATGCCAGCGGATTCAAAGAGCTGGCTGCCCATGTTCAGGGCTTCACGCCTGAATGGGCGGAGGGATTGACGGACATCCCGGCAGCCCGGATTCGGGAGACTGCGCGCGCCATGGCCGAGGCCAAACCTGCAGTGGCACTCCACCCGGGCCGTCATGTGACCTGGTACGGCAACGACACTCAGCGTGCACGGGCAATGGCGATTCTCACCGCTCTGCTGGGCGCCTATGGCCGCAAGGGCGGAATTTTCCTTCCGACCAAGGTGAAGCTAGGAAGGATCCCCTTACCGGCGATGCCAGACTCCGAAAAAGGCCGCGCTGACGGCGGTGGTGACAAGTATCCTTTGGCGGCGGAAGAGGCGCAGGGGCTGACTCAGGGACTCGTCGAAGCCACAATTACCGCCAAGCCTTACCCCATCAAGGCCTGGATCGTCTATGGAGAAAACGTTCTTGAGAGTATCCCGCAGAAACAGCGAACGCTGGAGGCGATCAAGAAACTCGATTTGCTCGTCGTTGTCGACGTGCTTCCGAATGAGCAGTCTGACTACGCGGATATCGTATTGCCGGAAGCGACTTACTTGGAGCGTTACGACCCTCCAGCAATTTCGACGACTTCAAAGCCTCCCTTTGTCGCGATAAGGCAACCTGCTTGTGAGCCGATGTATGAGTCGAAGCCCGGTTGGTGGATAGCGAAGCAGATGGCGAAGAGGATGGGGTCGGATGCGTATTTTCCTTGGAAGGATCCGGACGATCATCTTCGCCGCCTTGTTGCACCGCTGGGAGTGAATATGTCCGAGTTGATGAGCCTGGGTGCAGTCTCGTTCCAGGGCAAGCCATATATAGAGGATCGGGCGGAAGAAGATGGACCGCTGTTTCCCACACAGAGCGGCAAGATCGAACTTTACTCCACGGTGCTTAACGACCTTCACTTCGATCCCATGCCCGTGTATCAAGCGCCGGAGCCGCCGCCCTCCGGCTACTTAAGGCTGATCTATGGCAGGGCTCCCATGCATTCGTTTACGCGTACGGAGAACAACGCCTGGCTGGACGATCTGATGCCGGAAAACCAGGTTTGGGTCAGCACAAAGAACGCCGCGTTGTTGAAACTAGGCGAAGGCGATCCGGTAGCGCTTGAGAATCAGGATGGCTTCCGGAGTGACCCCATCCACGTGCGCATCACGGAGAGGATTCGCGACGACTGTGCCTATATGGTGCACGGTTTCGGGGCTGTCGCACCGAAGATGCGAAAAGCCAACCGGCACGGTGCTTCTGACACGAAGCTTATTACTCGGGTGGCAGTTGATCCGATCATGGGAGGAACCGGCATGCGGGTGAACTTTGTCCGTTTGCTGACAAACGAGGGGAAAGGCTAATCACGATGGCGCGCTATGCAATGGTCATCAAGACGGAACGGTGCGTAGGATGTCAGTCCTGCACTGTTGCCTGCAAGTCTGAATGGAATGTGCCAAACGGCTTTGCACGCACACGAGTCCCTGAGACTGGAACCCGCGGTATGTTTCCCAACCTCAACGCCAGCTTCCATGTCAAACAGTGCAATCACTGCGACCGGCCCACTTGTGTGCCCGCATGTCCCAGTGGAGCAACCTATCAGGCTGAGGATGGTACGGTACAGATCGATCGCGCACTCTGCATAGGTTGCGGCGCGTGCGTGGCCGCCTGTCCGTACGGTGCGCGCTACGTCGACCCCGGCGCGGGGAAGGCAGATAAGTGCGACTTCTGTTCGCCGCGCCGTGAGCAGGGGCTTGCTCCGGCCTGTGTGTTGACCTGTCCCGGAGAAGCAAAAGTCTTCGGGGATCTCGAGGATTCTTCCAGTGACGTCTATCGCATTGTCTATCGCGAAGGCGCGCGCCGCATGGTGAGCAGCGCAGTCTCCATCGGTCCCAATGTCTATTACACGGGAACACCGGAACACCTGGAAGTGCAAACCGCCAGCTTTGCACCGGTGCCCCCCCGTACCATCGCCCCCGGTGTTATATGGGGAGCAATTGCCAAGAAACTGGTCCTGCTCGCCGTGGGCGCCACCTTTGCGGGCCAAGCCATCGCATTTTTCCGCCAACTTGCCGTTGGTGAAAAACGTTTCGAGGACTAAATATGAACGCACAACCTATCCCGACACACCCTATCGCGCTCACAGCCGAAGAAGCCACTGGTATGGAGCAGCGAAATATTAAGAAACATGACGTGGCGATCATTCTCTTGCACTGGTTCAATGCATCTGTGTGGCTGATCGAGTTGTTCTCCGGACTTGCGCTGATCGTGGGAGCGGCCTATCGAGTGATGCCACAGTGGTATACCACGATGATAGCCAGCGCTCTCGGTTCGCGAGCGAATGTTCTGCGCGTTCACATCGCGATCGGCCTGACATGGATTATCGTTTTTTTGGTCTATGGTGTTTTCGGTTATCGCAACTATCTTCGCAAGGAGGTGCTAGTCAACGAGATCGGGCTGGATCGGGATGACTGGCAATGGTTACGAATACGCGTATTGCTGATTCTGAACCGGACAAAGGAAGCGTTGCCGGAGCAGGGCTCCTATAACGCCGGGCAGAAGCTGTTCGCTCTGCTGGTGTACGTTACTTTGCCCTTGATTGCCGTTACGGGACTTATTATGAGCTTCCACTTGTTTGGAACCGCCATAGTCGCCTGGGCGATGCTGCTTCACTTTGTTGCCGTTGGAACGGTTGTCTCCGGTCTGATGGTACACGCATATATGGGTGCGGTCTTCCCGGAGGAACGACCTGCATTCTTTTCAATGATTACAGGGAGGGTCAACGAACTCTTTGCGTATAAACATCACTTCAAATGGTGGAAACAGACTAAAATAGAGCAGAGAAGATGGCAGCAGGAATTCCAATCAACCGAGCCGGGCAAGCTGAATAGTGACGAGTCGTTTCTCGGATTTCGATAGGAGTCAACGTTGGTAAAGAGTAAAGCTGAATCCATCGCGCCGCGTTCCAAGCAAAAGGCTAAAGGTGCGTCCAGCACAGACCGGCTCATCTATCAGCGGCAAAGCCAGATATGTAAGGCCTTTGCCAATCCTGTTCGTATCCAAATATTGGAAATGCTCGGGCAACGGGAACGATACGTTTCAGAATTGCTAGAGGAGCTTGGAATCTCCAAACCGAATCTTTCGCAGCATCTGGCGATCCTGAGAAATTCCGGAGTGGTCACGACAAGTCGTGTGGGAAAGCAGTTGTCCTGTACTTTGGCCATGCCGGAAGTGAAGAATGCCTGCGAACTCATTCGGAACGTGCTGCGCAAGCAGATTGACGAGGGTCGCAAACTTATATTCTAATTTGCTGCCTTTAAGCATGGCGATAAATGTGACGAGATTCTGAATGGCGATTGCTATACTGTTCAGTAATTCGCCGCACGTCTGCTCTCGCCAGCCTGTCTAATTTACTTTTCATGTCCTCGATACGACCACTCGCATCATGATGAGTAATAAGCACTTGTGTTTAATCGATTGGAATCCCACAAGACTTTTTAAGATTTTATCGCTCGATTCTGTAACGTCTGCTTTCTGATTGCATTTGTTCGCATAGAAGCGTCCGGGTGGCGCCAACTAGCGATGTCAAAGATAATTTTTCACAAAATTCAAATTACGATTCTTCTGACGGGTTTTCTGGTGTCCGCTCTGGTTGCCCAGCAGCCGAAGTTGACGCTGCAGCAGGCAGTGGCGGCCGCGCTGGAACACAATCCTGCTCAGAAACTGGCAGTGGCAGAGATCGCCGCATCGGAGGCGGGATTCCGGCTCTCCAAGGCTCCGCTGCTGCCGCAGATTCAATTCTCCGAGAAACTGACCCGTGGAGACGATCCTGTCTATGCGTTCGGCACCAAACTCAGGCAGCAGGTTTTCCAGGCGTCCGACTTTGGACTGGGCAGCCTCAATCGCCCATCTCCCCTGGGTGATTTTACGACGACCTTTTCCGGGCGCTGGGTGGCCTTCGATTCGCTGCACACTCAATTCCAGATCAAACGCGCGTCCCTTTTGAAGCAGGGCTCGGCGGCCTCGGCGGGAAGAACCGGCCAGGAGGTGATTTACCGCGTGGTTGAAGCCTATGAATCTGTGTTGATTGCGACCCGCGAGGTCGAAGTTGCCACACATGCGGTTGAAACGGCGCAGGCGCTCTATGGCCAGAGCCGCACCCGCGTGGATGCGGGGCTCGTAGTTGAGTCAGATGCACTCTCCGCGCAGGTCAACCTGGCGGCGCGGCAACAGGAGCTGATTCAAGCGCAAGGCGCTGAACAAACGGCGTGGTCCGAACTGGAAGCAGCTGTAGGTGTCGCACTACCCCAGGGTCCGGAGGGCTTGGACCAACTTGCCGAACACAGATTCTCCACATCCACTTTGGTAGACGAGGTGGACCAAGCGTTCAAAAGCAGATCCGACCTCAAGAGTCTTGCACTCCAGACCACCGCGCAGCAGACGGCGGTTAAATCGGCGAGGACGGAGTTTGGGCCTCGCGTGGATGCCTTCGGCTCCTGGCAAACCGACCGCCAGAGCTTCGCTGGCTCAGGCGGAAGTAACTGGATGGCCGGCGTAGAGCTTCGTATGGACCTCCTTCCGGTTGAAAAGCAATTCCGACTCCAGCAGGAAAAAGCCTCGCTGCTGCGCGCACAGGCGGGCGAGGAATCGGCGCGGAGCATGATTCGCGTTGAGGTGAGCCGCGCATTCTTCGGTCATCAATCCGCAATGAAGATGGTGGAAGTCGCAAGGGATTCGATGACCCAGGCGAGAGAGAGCCTTCGTATTCTGCGTAATCGTTATGACGCAGGACTTGTTCCCTTAACCGACGTGCTGCGTGCCGAAGACGCGGAGCGCCAGAGCCAGAGCGGTTACTGGCAGGCGGTGTATCGCAACGCATTAAGCTATGCAGCACTCCGGCTGGCTACTGGAACCCTTAACGCAGAGCAGGTGGTGAGCTTCCAATGAATATCTCTCGATCCTATGTTTCCTACGCTGTTGTTCTCCTGACGATCGCCAGCCTGACGGCTTGTTCGAAGAAGACGGAAATTTCCGCGACGCCAGAGGTGATCCGCGACCTTCGCGTCTTCCAAACCGCAAATCAAAAGCTGCCGGAGACGGTAGATACGGTCGGCACCGTACACGCTGTGGAGGCTTCTACACTGTCGTCACAGGTCATGGGAACGGTCACAGGCATCGCAGTCCGCGAGGGTGATCGCGTCCGCGCAGGTCAAACCCTGCTCACCATCGACGCGGCGCAACTCGGGTCGCAAGCGAAGCAGGCACATGCCTCCGTGCTTGCCATGGCACAACAGATTACAGCGGCAGAGAGCGATGCGGCCCTCGCTGTGAGCACACTCAAACGCTTTGAAATGTTGAAAGCGCAAAAGAGCGTTAGTCCCCAGGAGTTCGACGAAGTTGAGTCGCGTTCAAAAGCTGCATCGGCGCGGCTTGCGATGGTGCGCTCGCAGGAAAATGAAGCGATAGCCGCTGAATCGGCGGCGCGCACGATGCAGGGATACACGCGGATACGCGCGCCGTTTGACGGAATTGTCACGGAACGCAAGGTCGATCCCGGTGCGATGGCGACACCCGGCAGCCCGCTGCTGACGATCGAAAAGGCCGGCGCTCTCAGGCTGGAGGTCTCGGTTGATGAATCTCTGCTTTCCTTTGTTCATGCGGGTGCGAGCATTCCTGTCATGCTTGATACGCTCGGCAGCGAAGCGGTGGACGGAAAGGTTACGCAGATCGTACCGGCAGCCGATGCGGGTAGCCGCAGCTTTCTGGTGAAAATTGATCTGCCAAACGTGCCTGGTTTGCACAGCGGAATGTACGGGCATGCACAACTGATGCGGGGAACCAAGGACGTGCTGATGATTCCCAGGACCGCCGTTGTTGCTCACGGCTCCATGCAAAGCGTCTATGTCCTAGGACAGAATCATGTCGCGGAGTTGCGTTACATCTCAGTTGGTGTTCCCCACGGCAATGAAATTGAAGTCCTGTCAGGCCTAAGCGCGGGAGAAACTGTTATCGATTCTCCCGGAGAACGCGAGCTCTCCGGCAAGCGCATCGAGGTTCAGCAATGAAGCAGGATCTCGGCATCGCTGGGCGCATTGCTCAAACCTTCATTAACTCGAAGCTGACACCTCTTGCGATTGTAGCGGCTCTTGTGCTGGGCATCTTTGCGGTGATGCAGATTCCGCGCGAGGAGGAGCCGCAGATTGTGGTGCCGATGCTCGACGTGATGACCGCAATGCCCGGTGCATCGCCCGCTGAAGTCGAGCAGCGGGTTACGACTCCGCTGGAAATGATCCTGAGAGAAATTCCAGGTGTCGAGTACGTCTATTCGACTTCCAGCCCGGGCAAAAGCCTCATCATCGTCCGATTTTACGTAGGGACCAAGCAGGAAGATGCACTCGTAAAGGTCTACAGCAAACTTTACGCGAACCTCGATCATGTGCCCGCGGGCGCCTCTCCATCCATCGTCAAATCACGCTCGATCGACGATGTACCGATTCTTTCTCTCACCCTCTGGGGCAAGAACTACGATGCTTACCGTTTGCGCCTGATTGCTGCCGAGCTGGAACACTCGATCAAGCAGGTCGATGATGTCTCCGAGACGCGCATCCTCGGCGGGCAGCCGCGCACCCTGCGGGTGGAACTCAGCACGTCGAAGCTGGCCTCCTATGCACTATCGACGGCGACGGTTGTAGCAAGGCTCGAGGCCGCAAACGCAGCAGTGGAGGCGGGAGAATTCTCGAAGCAGAACCAGCAGATTCTCGTGGATGCCGGATCGTTGCTCAGGCGCCGTGAAGACGTGGAGCAAGTTGTCGTTGGCGTCAGTCACGGGCACCCCATCCTGTTGCGCGATGTGGCCGATCAAATCACTGACGGGCCGGCCGAGCCGACCAGTTATGTAAATTTCGGGGTTGGCAAAGGAGCCCTCCAGAGCGATCCTCATGCGCAGGTTGGAGCAGAGTTTCCCGCAGTCACGATTACCGTTGCGAAGCGGAAGGGAACCAACGCTACTGACATTTCCAATCATGTTCTGGCTCGAATCGCGGAGCTGAAAAGAAATACGCTTCCCTCCGATCTGAATATCACCACGACGCGCAACTACGGCGAGACGGCCAAAGCGAAATCTGACGAACTGTTGAAGCATTTGTTGCTTGCCACTCTTTCCGTCACGCTGCTGATCGCAATCTTTTTGGGATGGCGAGAATCGGGCGTTGTGCTGTTGGCAATTCCGGTCACTCTCGCACTCACTCTTGGCATTTTCTATCTGCTTGGCTACACGCTCAACCGAGTGACGCTTTTCGCACTCATCTTCAGTATCGGAATTCTCGTTGACGATGCAATCGTCGTCGTGGAGAACATCGTTCGCCACTTTCGCCTCCCGGAGTCTATGGGGCGGCCCTTGGCCGAGGTGGCGGTAGAGGCTGTGGCGGAGGTCGGTAATCCGACGATTCTTGCGACTTTTGCTGTGATTGCGGCCATCTTGCCGATGGCGTCTGTCCAGGGTCTAATGGGGCCATACATGATGCCCATCCCTGTGGGGGCATCGTCGGCGATGATGTTCTCGCTGCTGGTAGCCTTCGTAGTTTCGCCGTGGGCCTCACTTCGCCTGATGCGACATACGGCAAGTAAGGCAGATTATGGCGCGCACAAGAAAGAAGATTGGGCGACAGTTCTGTACCGGCGTTTTATGACGCCAATGATGCATTCCGCCAAGTGGCGATACCTGTTCATTCTAGGCATCGTTTTCCTGCTGCTTGCTGCGGTTTCACTGGTCCCACTCAAACTGGTGCAGGTGAAGATGCTGCCGTTCGATAACAAGAGTGAATTTCAGGTTATTGTGGATATGCCCAACGGGACTACGCTTGAGCAGACAACGCGTGCCGCCCAGGCACTTGGCGACTATCTGAGCCAGCAACCGGAAGTAGCTAACTATCAGCTCTACGCGGGACTTTCCGGTCCATACAACTTCAACGGACTTGTCCGGCATTACTATCTACGCGATCAGCCGAATCAGGCGGACATACAGATCAACCTCCTGCCCCTGGCAGATCGAAGCACGCAAAGCCACCAGATCGCGAAGCGTCTCAGACCCGAGCTCCAGAAGATCGGGCTGCCATACGGCGCGCGGATCAAGGTAAGCGAGGTACCTCCCGGACCTCCTGTGGTGCAGACGCTTGTCGCTGAAGTCTATGGCCCCGACGCTGCTGGCCAGATCGATGTGGCGAAACAGATTAAGCAAGTCTTTCAGCAAACGCCAGACGTTGTCGATGTAGATTGGTATGTCGAAGATCCTCAAACGGAGTACTGGATTGCTGTTGACGAGGAGAAGGCCGCACTTCACGGTATATCTTCCTCCAGCGTTGCCAACGCTCTTACGACCGTTCTGAAAGGTTCCGATGCCGGACTGCTTCACTCACAGAGCTCTCGCGAAGATATACCGATCACGGTTCGCATGGCGCGCACCGACCGCTCCTCCCTCGATGCGCTGGAAAGCACGAAGCTGACCGCATCGGATGGCTCGCTCGTCTCGCTGCGGGAGATTACGCGGACTGTGGCGACGACGCTGCTGCCCAGCATTTACCACAAGAACATGAAGCGCGTGGTGTATGTGACCGGAGACGTTGCGGGAAAAGCCGAAAGCCCCGTATACGCCATCTTCAAGATGAACGAGGCGCTCGACCACTTGAAGCTTCCGGCGGGCTATGCACTCAAACGCTACAACGCGGTGCAACCCGAATCCACTGACCGCTACGCGATGAAGTGGGACGGAGAGTGGCACATTACAATCGAGGTTTTCCGGGATCTCGGCCTGGCTTTTGGCGCTGCGCTGATTCTGATTTATGTCCTCGTCGTGGGCTGGTTCCGCTCGTTCACGGTGCCCTTTGTAATCATGGCGCCGATTCCGCTGACCCTCGTCGGAATCCTGCCCGCGCACGCCGTGCTTGGAGCATTCTTTACGGCAACATCCATGATCGGCTTCATCGCCGGCGCGGGCATCATCGTGCGAAATTCGATCATTCTCGTCGACTTCATCGAGCTTCGTCGAGCCCAGGGAATGGAGTTGGCGGATGCAGTAGTGGATGCCGGTGTGGTGCGCTTTCGTCCCATGTTGCTGACGGCCGCCGCCGTTGTTGTCGGAGCCAGCGTCATTCTCTCGGACCCGATCTTTCAGGGGCTGGCACTTTCGCTGATGGCGGGAGAAGTCGCATCAACTCTGCTCTCGCGGATGGCGGTTCCCATCCTCTACTACATGGTGGAGTCCAGACGTCAGGCCCTGCCGGGCGCTGTTTCAACGAATGAACTCTAATAAAGGAGATACACAATGACTGTTGAACGTGGATTGAGACTGATGGCAGGGTTCTTCATACTTTTGTCGGTTTTCCTCGGCATGACGGTGGGCCACTACTGGTATTGGTTCACAGCTTTTGTCGGACTCAACCTCTTTCAATCGGCCTTTACCAACTGGTGCCCAGCCATGTTCTTTCTGAGAAAGTGCGGGCTTCGCTAGGGCGAAAAAAGTCAGGCGATGCCTATGGAAACGGTTCTTCAAATCGAATATTCTCCAGGTCTGCTATCGGAGCGAAAGGCAATTCTCGAGCCTTTCGGATAGAGCGTGATTTCAGTACGTGGCTTTTCCGACGCATTGGATCGGGAGCTCTTGAAACAGCCAATTGGAGTTGTCGTCATCGGGCATGGAACTTCATGGGTTGACCGCCAAGAACTGATTGCTCATTTTCGCTTAGGTTTGACTGGCGTGCCGATCGTGGCCTTGCTTCGGAAAAGTGATTTTGGATTCGATGGCGCTGACTATAACTGCCCCGGGGACAATCCATCGCTCTGGATAAGAACTGTGGTTCAAGCGCTGGCTGGGGTAAGGAAACGTACCCCTCCCCTCCGGCACCGGTAATCGTAGGCTCCGGGTGGGTGTCCCCGCGAGTGTTCTCGCTCCGCGCCCAATCATACCTCCGCCCCAGCGCAGATCCGAAGTTGCTTGGTCAGGACAGTGTTGACGAAACTCAAACCCGCAAAGACTCGCAAATCGAAGGTGTAGGCAGTGCTTTCGCCAAACCGCGAGCAGCCAGCTAAACGCCGTGCCCTGATTTAATCTGCGGCTGGTGGCAGCCTCCGCATTCCATATTGCTGCGCATACTCTCTACCACGCCGCCTTTCTCGTGACACACCGAACTACTCCGTGTCTGCTTCGATTGCGCGAAAACTGCTAGATTTCCACCTTCTCGATTCTGAGACTAGAGCTTCCGCGCTATTCGATCTGCGTCAGGAGGCACTGCGTTCCGCGACGGACGACGGTCTCGTTGTAGTACAGCACGCGCGCACCGGCAAAGATGCGCAGCAGTTCCTGCCGTTCCAGCAGGTGCTGCGGGTCTTTCGGTCCTTTACCATCGCCGATTTCAAGATGGTCGATGGTGTGAGCCTTGTAGAGGATGAGGCCGCCGGGCCGGATGGCCGTCCGCATGGCAGGAAAAAGAGAACGGTCAAGATACTGGAAGACCATGATGAGATCATACTGCCCACCTGTCGAAGCCGATGCCCGCATGAGCGTGTCGATGCTGGGCTCGCTGACTGTCTGCAATTCGACTTTCGCGGCCTGCGCGTTCTGCCGGGCAATAGTAGTGGCTTCATCGGAGAGGTCGGCGAGGGTCATCTGCCAGCCCTGTTTTGCCATCCAGATGGCGTGGCGGCCCGCGCCACCAGCCAGGTCCAGCCCCCGTCCCGGTTGAGGGAACAAGGGCGCGATGAATTCTTCGTAAAGATGAAGCAGCAGTGGATCGGGATCAGTCCAGGTGTGCTCGCCAGCGCGGTAGCGCTCATTCCATTGTTCACGCACGACGGAAAAATCTGGTACGGATTGCATAGCATTCATATTTCCTACTTTACCTGAAATCTCCTTTTCCAGCTCTGATTGGTCGCAAAGAAAATCCGGAGTAACACGTCTTTTAAAGTATAGAGATGACTCACAAATTCGCTGGCGACTTTCCGTGTGAAGCAGAACTCTCCGGGCGATGCATTCTCGGTCTTAGGCGATTTTCAGGCGATTGAATATAGGGATCTTGACAACGTCTACGATCAACGCAAAGACGACTGCCGCTGCGAGCGTACCGCTCATAACAAGTAATGGTAGAGGCACCATAGCAATCCCGCAGATGCCCAATGTTGAAGCGATCGAGAGATCGACCACCGATGAAAGTACCAGCCAGAGGCTTGGGCGGGTCGACCACAGGCTCTGACGGGTTCGATTTGTATAGGTCGTTGCCTGATTGCCGAACACGATGACCACGAAGGCGAGAGTTCTCAGTGTCTCAATTCCAAAACCCATGCGGAACTTACCGATGGCCAGCACGGCAGTGCAAAACACCAACTCGGAAAGACCCATAAAAACGCCTGCGATCGTCAGGTTGCCGACACGCCATGCATTGGGTTTAGAGGACGGCCGCACGTTGTCCGTCGTCAAGGACATGCCCAGGAAGTCGCCGGTGATCATGATGATGACCATCAACATTGGGGTCAGGATTGCGTGTCCGGTCATGATCAGACCCGCCGCCAGGAAGAGCACCTGCACAATCTTTTTTGTAATGGAGTTCAAGGTATAGGTCAGGATGCGCTGGAAAGTTACGCGGCCTTCTTTCACCGCAGCCACAACACCTTCAAGTCCGGGCTTGGTCAGAACAATTCCGGCGGCCGACTTGGCGACATCCGTCGCTGTCGAAACCGCAATTCCCATCTGTGCCTGACGCAACGCTGGCGCATCATTGGCCCCATCGCCGCACATCCCGACGGTGTGACCGCCCTTCTGGAATGCTTGAACGATGTGATACTTATCCTCTGGGAGGACGCCCGCGAAGACCGAGAAGTCTTCTGGGTGCACGCTCTCTGGGATTGGCCCGGGGGGACAGATAGTGCCATCGAGTCCCACGGCCTTGGCAATGATCGCCGCAGTCGCCGGTGCATCACCGGTTATCATAACCGTGCGCACTCCTAACGTATTCAGTTCCTTGATAAGATCCGCCGCATCCGTGCGAGGCGGATCGCTCAGCGCAATCAATCCCGCAAGCCGCATAGTTGTTGCATCGCCCACGGCAACCGCCAGAACCCGGAAGCCCTTCTCCTCGAGTTGTTGCGCCGTTGCGGCGGCGGTTGGCATTGCTTCGGTCAGTTTGATGACCACCGCAAATGCGCCCTTCACAATGCGCACTGTGCCGCCATTCGCGTCAACCGCCGTCGCCTCTGACATTTTGTTCGACGGATCGAATGGAATAAACTTGGTCAGTTTGGGAAGATCGGCAATTTTGGATTTTGCGGCCGCAGCGCGAATCGCCGTGTCTACCGGATCTTGTCCGCCATCGGAACTGGCGAGAACAGCCATCCCGAGCAAGTGTGCCTCATCGAAGCCAGTCTCAGGATGGACGGTAGTTAGCGCTAATTTGTTCAGAGTTAACGTCCCCGTCTTGTCCGAGCAGAGTACGTCCAGCGTTGCCGACTCATCCACGGCCGACAACCTGGTTGGCAGCACACCCATGCGTGCCAGTGCCTTTGCGCCAATCGCGGCTGCAAGCGTAAACGTCGCGGGCAGCGCGACAGGAATCGACGCCAGGATCGCGGTGAGAACCAGAGGAATGATCTCGCCTATCGGCATTCTGCGACTATTCGCGTACGCAATGAGCAAGAGGATGATGACGCCATTGAATATGGCAAGATTGCGCACCACTCGCACGACAGTTTTTTGCTGGGTACTCTCGACATGTGCAGTGCGGACCAGTTCTGACGTGTGTCCAAACTTCGTGCGTATTCCGGTTGCGGTGACGGTTGCCGTGGCTTCTCCGCGACGCACCAGAGCCCCTGCGTACGTTTGCAGACCGGCTCCAGCTTCGATTGGGACAGATTCGCCGGTGAGCATAGACTGATCGAGCAGGATCGATCCATCGATCAACTTTACGTCGGCTGCAACCACGCCTCCGAGCGATAGCTTGACCGTGTCGCCAGGCACCAATTCAGTAGCAGGGACATTTTTCCAAGCACCGTCGCGCCGCGCCGAAGCCGTCAGCGCGAGTCGTGATTTCAGCACGGCAAGAGTTGCCTGCGCGCGTCCTTCCTGGAAGAATCCGAGAGCAGCGTTGAATACCAGGAGTCCCGCGATGACCGCAGCTTCGACGTACTCGTGTAGCACTGCCTGAAGGATGATCGCGGCTTCCAGCATCCATGGGACCGGCGCCCAGAATTTGCCTAAAACCATGCGCCACGGTTGGATCGTCGTGTCCGGCATTGCGTTTGGGCCATACTTCGCAAGTAATGCTCTGGCTTCATCGCCCGTCAGACCGCCTGATGGATTACCTTCACCGCTGTCTTGTGCTGGCATCGTCTTTATCCTGGATGGTCGAGCACGGCTCGTTCTTCCATTCACGCATGGGACCGTAATGGACCGGCGCCTGCACGGCACCGCTGATGCTGAGAAACGGATCAATCGGAGCCGCCAGTTCGTGTCGAGCGGTCACCACTGATAGTTCCTCACGTAATCGTAAAGCGATTCCAGAGCCTCGACTGTTCAACATCGCACACTTTCAGAATTTATCGAGTCAGTGGTCAATCGTGGCGCGCACCTGCTCATACATGTCCGGGCGCATGCCCTCAATGCTGACTTGGAAAACACGTTCTGCGGTTGGTATCCGTCATCCCCTGCTCAAGCCAGCGAGACGGCCCCAAATGCGGCCTGAAGCCACAAAATCGAATGTTCTCAGATCCCATCGTAGCGTGAGTATCCGCGCTCAGCCCAATAGTCCTGCGGCTCTTTCGCCACATAGGAGATATTGGTAATGGCCTTCACATTCTTCAGTCCGAGTTTAACCGGCACAAGCAGGCGGAGAGGCGCGCCATGTTCGACGGTGAGAGGCTGACCGTTGAAGTGGGTAGCGAGCAGCGTTTGTGGGTGACGCGCTGTCAGAAGATCAAGCGAAACGAAGTATGGATCAGGATTGCCTGAGGCATCGAGGTTGACCGACGACTCCACACGGGCCCATCTGGCCTGTGACATCGGCGGATAAGCATGCAGCAGATCATCGAATCTCAGGCCAGCCCACCACGCTACCGCGCTCCAACCCTCGACACATACCAGCCGCGTAATCTGTTCGTGGGTCGGGAAGCGCGTCAGGAGATTCCGAATACCGAGAGAGACATTTATGCCGGAAGCAAGTCCGTCGAGAGTCAGATTCCATCCTGCGATGTAGCCTGGGTAGGGGGTAACCCCGTTGTAATTATTCTTGAGGGGCGTGATCTGGGACTTGGTGTACGTCGGAACGGTACGATCTCTTGAGTAGAGTGCTTCCGCCACGTCGTCATCGATACGCAGAGACCTGTTCAAAAACCACTCTCTTCCTTGTGAGTTTATGCTTCGATGCAGGCCCATGCGTTTGAGAGTTTCTTGCGGCAAGAGAAAGCCAACGCCTGCCAGTGCTGCAATCGCTCCCACGCCGAAGAGCAGGACGTCGCGCCGGGTCCGATACCGCAAGACATGAGGCGCCACTTCAATCACTTTGGGAGGTTGCTCGCTGAAGAATCCGCCAGCTTTCCCGGTGGAGCGAGCTTCCGCAACGGCGGCCGGAACCGGTTTGGCTGCCGTCGGCTCATTCTCGACTGTCAACAGGGGCTCAGCCTCCGACTCCGGCAGTCCAACTGCAGCATCAACACCTTTGGGCGCCTCTGCATCCGCGGAGATGGGAGCGGTCTCTTGCTCGTCGTCGAGGTCCGGGGACTTTGTCGGCTCAGGCTCCGTTTCTTGAGGGGCGGGCTGGGGGTCCTCAGGCTTTGGTGCATCGTGCGTTTCGTCAGGGTTCATTCCCAAAGCCCTCCGGTCTTTCCACTCTCATCGACCATCCCACGATCATGCTGCGAACCGTGTCCCACCCGTCGGCTAAGGCAAGAATTACATGAGGCACGACGAAGAAGATAAAGAGCCACATAAACCAAAAATGAAAAACGCGCGCCTTGTCATAGCCGCCAAAAAACGCAGCTAGCCAATGCAGTTGCATGGGCTTGTGTATCGCCCAGCCTGTAGCCATCGAAAGGAGTCCGGCGACCGGGATGGAAAAGTAGGCTAGGCGCTGAAGCGCATTGTATTTTGTGTGGACGGGGGGATGCGGCCACGCCCGGCGCGCCAGCCTGGCGAAGGGCATGCCGATGTAGTACCGGAGCATTTTGAACGCATCTCCCAGGTCGGTTCGGCGGGGCAGCAGAGCGCGCCAGCCTCCTCCTATGCCAAGGCCTGCCACGTACAACAGCGCGTTCAGCATGAATAGATATGCAAACCACCAGTGAAGGCGCAATGCGGCAGCGAGCATACCAGGACCGATGCTAATATGGTTATAAACCCAGTCCGGCGGACTACTGTAACTATGCAGTCCGGGAGCGTGAGCGCACAGCCAAATTCCAATGTCCCCGAGCACGTCAAAGTTTCCAGTATTCGGATCCGGTGGGTGCTGATAGACCGGCGACGCCCAATAAATGGAGATGCCGCTGAGAATGAGGCCCAGAAGGAGCGGTACATTCATCCAATGACTCCAGCGCACCAGAAAGTGGTGCTTGCGTACTACGAGCACGCCGGATGGTTTAGCGGTCGCGCTCGTATTCGTGGACGCACTAGCGTTCTGCATCAGAGTCAGCGGTATCAGCGCCTATTGCGATTAATTCTGAGTTACTTGCTAGCGGCGACAAGATAAACCTTGGTCGTCGTGAGCGTTCCGTCTTTCTGCTTTTCGGTTACCACATTGACAGTATCGCCAGGTTTTATCGTTTCTTTGATAAGCTTGGTTTCTGTCACTTCAACATCCTTTGGCACAGAGACTGTCTGAGCGCCATTCTGATATTGGACCACCAGAGTCGTGCCGCCGCCCTGCTTCTGTACTGTTCCGTTCGTCATGCGTGAGGCCGGAGCGGCGCTTTTGGAGACCGAACCGTTGGTCATTCTGCTCTGACTTATGCTGCCGGGCGCTGCCGGCAGCATGTTGCTGCCTTCGCCAATTCCGCGCAGTTCCGCTGGGAAAATGTTGACCTGCTTCGCCAGTTCTGTCCCATCGGCTTGCTTTACCGAGGTCACGCCGACGAACGACGTCGAAGTCACATGGCTTAGATCGGACGGTACCCGTCCGTATATTTTGAGAGGCTGCTTGATCTTTACGTGTACTACGCCGGATGGAGAAACGACGTCAAGCGAATCGCTGGTAACTGCTTGCAGTTTGCCCTTGACACTCGAAATCGGAGGAGCCGCTTTGACCTGAGCCCAAGCCGTACTCAGAAGAATGGGCGCAGTCACGAGAAGGACGAACAGGAGACGCAATAGACGATGGTTCATAAGATTTCCTTTCCTCGTTGAGGATGTGGAGCAACCCGGAATCTTCTCAGGCCACTTATTACCAATTTATCAATGAACTGGCAGAGAAGACTCGGAATATTCCGATTAAGACAGAAGATTTACCTGTTGATACCAATATGGACCATGGATGTTGTTGGACCAGCTCAACCTCTTTGGAGAGGTCCTTTTGGACGGATGGCAAATGAGCTTCCCCAAAATTCTGGATGCGAGCCCAGGCCATCGTACTATGTATGATGTGAGTCAGGGCCGTTCCGGTTCGCCAGGAGATGATTTCTGTGGCGCGGCGGAAAGGGCAACGGAAGGCCATTAGGGGTGCAAAAGAGAATCAATGCCAAAAATCATCAATTCATGCACGGAATGCGGCCCGCTAAACTGCTATCGAAAAGATAAGACGCCACCATCTTTCTGTTTAACCGAGGGTGCCGACCCTCAGGAAGTGACAGAGATCGTGGAGCATTTGCAGGGCGATAATCTGGATGCACGCATAGCTCATGCTTCCGCGGAAATTGAAGGGATGTATTACTGCAAGGCAACGCGCGTTGAAGAAACGGCTTTGTTCGCGAAGCGCATCGGAGCCAAGCGTGTCGGAGTCGCCACCTGTCTCGGCTTGATTCAAGAAGCTCGAACCTTCGTCAAGGTATTGCGGGCAAACGACTTGGATGCTTTCACGGCCGTCTGCAAGGTCGGCTCTGTGGATAAGACCAGAATCGGGCTCTCCGAAGAGGTGAAGGTCGAGAAAGGTTCTTACGAGGCGATGTGTAACCCCATTCTCCAAGCGAAGGTGCTCAACGCGCGAAAGTGTGACCTGAACGTGCTGGTCGGACTTTGCGTCGGCCACGACGCGCTGTTTAGCAAGTATTCGGAAGCGCCGGTGACGACACTCGTGGCCAAGGACCGCGTCCTGGGGCACAATCCAGTCGCCGCTCTCTACGAAACGCATTCCTACTACCGGCGCCTTCTCGACCCGGCGAAAGAACCGGAAAAGAAGCCATAGGTGGTCTTTTCGCATAAGCGTCTACGGCTATCAGTCGATTAATGACGAGGAAGGGAAGTCGGTAAAGCGAGTTCTCGGAAGCTCCGCGAAGTGGTTGCCCAACCGGTGCAGACGATGGGCCTCCAAGCTAGTCGAAGAGGGCCACAACCTTCCTAGGCAGGGTTGACAGCCCATGACGAGCAAGTACCGTGGCGAGATTCTTCTGGGAGCATCAATCCTGGGTCTCCTTCGGATGCACGGCGACTTTTTGAGCACAGCTGCATTCAGAATTCGGGCTGACAATCCGCAGCACCAGGTGCGGGTGATCAATCTCTTCAGGGCTTTTACTTTTCCCGGCAACTGAGATCAGCGGAGGTGCTTGTAAATGAGTTCAAGCAACTCGTCATACATTGCTGCCGCCTGCTCTGGACCCTTTTTGACGGCCTGCGTTGTGCAATGCTGAAGGTGGTTCTTCATGAGGGCTCGGCCAACGCCGCGCAACGCCTCCTGCGCGGAGGCGATTTGGACAATGATGTCGGCGCAATAACGATTTTCCTCGACCATCTTTTGGATGCCCCGTAACTGTCCCTCGATTCTGCGCAGTCGTCGCAAATTGGCGGCCTTAATTTCCGGGTCCACTTCCACAGCCTTGCGCTCCGGCCCAGGGGGGTGACTTGCAGGTTCTTTCATCGAAGTTCCTCCAGTGACACTATTTCGTAATACTTAATCTCTAAGCGATTTTCATTCGACCGAGCCGAAGACTGTTGGAAACAACACTCACTGAGCTTAATGCCATGGCTGCGCTAGCCAGCACGGGGCTGAGCACGAGCAATGGATACAGCACTCCGGCGGCAACGGGTATGCCGATCAGGTTATAGACCAATGCCCAGAATAGGTTCTGCCGCATGATCGACATGGTCCTGCGCGAGAGCATTATGGCCGCAACTACCCCGTTCAGGTCGCTGCGCATGAGGGTGACATCGCCTGCCTCCATCGCAATGTCTGATCCACTCGCCATGGCGATTCCCACATCAGCCTGCGCCAGGGATGGCGCATCGTTGATGCCATCCCCGACCATCGCCACCGTCCTGCCTTCGGCCTGAAGTCGCTTGATGACTTCAATTTTGCCTGCCGGAAGAACACCTGCCACGACCTCATCGATATGAATCTGACGGGCTATTACATTCGCCGTATGCTGGTTATCTCCGGTGAGCATTACCAGTTTCAGTCCAGCCTTTCGCATCGCTGCAATGGCTACTACCGACGATGGTTTAACAGTGTCAGCCACTGCAATCAAAGCGCTGAGCCTGCCGTTGACTCCAACCCATAACAAAGTCTTGCCTTCCTCGGCGAGCCGCTGTGCCGCCGCCTGCATCGGGGCTAAACCGATACCATAACTCTCCAGTAAAGCTGCGTTTCCCACCACTATGGTGGCGCCATTCACGACCCCGACCGCACCTTGACCTACGCGCGCTTCGAACGACTCCGGTTCGAGTGTAGGTAGTCCCAACCCTGCAGCGTAACTGACCACGGCTGTTGCAAGCGGATGCTCGCTTCTCCGCTCCACCGCTGCCACGGCTGCGACCAGATCGGCATCGACACCCGTCAATCCGTCGGCAATCGCGGCCAGGTTTTGAGGAGCGACCAGGAGATCGGTAACCCGAGGCTTACCTTCGGTGATGGTGCCCGTTTTGTCGAGTACGATGGTGTCAATCTTCCCGAGTCGCTCCAGCGCCTCACCGCCTTTCATGAGGAGCCCCAAACGCGCCCCGCGCCCGGTTGCAACCATCACGGCCGTAGGTACGGCCAAACCCATCGCACATGGACACGCGATGACAAGAACAGTGATGGCGAATGCGAACGCCTGCACCAGACCTGCGCCGGGGGCAAGCAGTCGCCATGAGGCGAACGTAAGAACAGAAATTGCGAGCACGGTCGGCACAAACACTGCGCTAACGCGATCGGCTAGTTTTTGAATCGGGGCGCGCGAACTCTGGGCATCACGCAATAGCTTAACAATCTGCTCCAGAGTACTCTCGCTGCCAACATGGGATGCCCAATAGCGAAAAGAGCCATTCTGGTTGAGCGTGCCCCCGATGACGCGATCTCCGCCACGTTTGACGACCGGAAGTGATTCGCCGGTCAACATAGATTCATCGACGGCGCTAGCTCCGTCGGCGACGAGGCCGTCGGCGGCTATCCGCTCCCCCGGACGCACGACAACGAGATCGTCAGGCTGGATATTTTCGACGGAAACTTCGACTTCCGTGCCCTCGCGGACGACGCGGGCACTCTTGGGTTGTAAAGCTACAAGTTTGCGCAGCGCCGCGGCGGTTTGCCCCTTGGCACGCGATTCCAGCGTGTTGCCTACCAATACCAAAGCGATAATCAAGATCACCGCTTCGTAATAGACATCAGGCGCAATACCAAGCGCGACGAAGGACGCTGAGAACATAGTCGCGGCAGTCGAGTACAGAAACGCCGCGCCTGTTCCCAGCGCCACAAGCGTGTTCATGTCCGCAGTGCCGTGCTTCAGTGCGGACCAGGCCTTGGCGAAGAAACGCCTGCCCGCCCCGGCAAGCACCAGGGCAGTTAACGCAAACAGAGCCCATCGCAATGCTGAGGGACTGATGCGGTATAGCCATGGCATGCTTCGAGAGAGCACGGGATCGATAAGTCGCATCGACAACGACAGCAATGGATCGCGAATATGCTCCATACCGCCCATGCTGCCAGCGCTCATGAGCGGCATAGAGAAAATCATTGCCGCCAACCCAGCGATGGCGCTGAGAACAGCCTTGCGTCTGAGACTTTTGTATTCCAGAAGCTGTTCCCGGTCGAGCGCCTGTTGTTGTTGCAAAGCAGATTCGGTCTGCGCCACCAGCTCAGCCCCATAGCCGGTTTCACGAACAGCTTCGACCAGCATCTCAGCGCTTATCTGGCCTGGATCAAAGGTCACGCTCGTGTTCTGTAACATCAAGTTTACGGACGCATTCTTCACGCCCGGTTGAGCATTCAAGGTGCGTTCTACAAATGATTGGCAGGCGGTACAAGTCATTCCAGTCACAGGAAAAGTCACGCACTGCTCGCGTGCGTCGAATCGCTGTTTCCCCGGCTTTAAAGAAATCGTCGGTGCTACCATTGCGACCTCCCGGTTACTTATTTTTCGGCCGCTGAAAAGCCTATTTTCTCAAGTGATGCGATAATCGCGGCTGAATCGGCTTGTGCAGGCTCATACTCCAGGCGAGCGGAGCCGACCTCGACAGCTCCAATCTGTACGCCCCGAGTTTTCTCCAGGGCTGCCGTCACGCGGCGAACGCACGCGCCGCAATGCATTCCGGTAATCATCAGGTTAAGTTGTGTCATAGATATACCCCCTATTGGTATATTCTGCCCGATCCGGTTTTATGTCAACAGCATTTGCGGGTTTTGACGCAGCGATGGGGAGCAATGCCACTGTTGTACTGTAGCAATCCAAATAGTCAAGGAGGACTTGGAGTGTCGGATTAGTCCCGCCGAAGGTTCCGAACGAAATTGGTAGTCGTGCCCTAACCTGATGTGGTTAATCCGTATGTACGTTTATCATGATGGATCGACGACCAAGTGCAGAGTCTAGGCTGGTTTAAGCACGAATAGGAACGCAGAATCGGCTTGGCGCGGCTGGCCGATTCTGCGAGGCAAGTTCAACGAATTAAGTCGGGCTCTGCTGTCCGGAACGACCCGCTCTACCACCGCCCGTCATCCCCGGACCCCGCATTGATCCTGTGCCTTGCGCTTGTAGCTGCTTCCATTGCTCAACCGTAAGCACCCGCCGGATCGCAAGCAGCATCTGCGCGTTCGATTTCTCGAGGTTAGTGCGAGCCTGGGCTACCTAATCGATCTGTGCGGTCACTTTTGCATCGTCCGGGCGATCGACATCCACCAGCGGCTGCAGAGCCAATTCCTGCTTTTGGAACGTGGCGCGAAAGTCGATCAACTTCATGCGATGGTCCTGAAAGATCTTCTCAATCTGCTGGACTTGCGATTCGCTGAGTCCAATTTTCTTGACCAGTTCGGAATTTGTCCACCACTTGCCCCCCATTCCGATCCCTCGCCCACCGCTGCCCATTCCGTGACCCATTCCCGGACCAGCACCATCCATCGGGCAGGGCATTTGCCCTATCTGCGGACCGCGGCCCATTCCCATACGAGGGGCGCCTTGTGCGATCGCGATACAAGCGAACGCCAGCATGACTACCAGTAGCTTTGCTATGTGCTTCTTCATTGCAGTTGCTCCTTTTCAATCAGTGATTAGAACTTGGTTCGGCGCTGCCTGACAGCACCGAGTTACGCTCCTCGTCTATTAGCACGGCGGGAGCCAGCGCGGCCGGATAGTCGCGCTCAACGTCACTCTGCACTCCTTGCAAGAGAACGTTGTCGGCCTCATCAGTGTTCGCCAACTGCGCAGGTCGAGGCGTCCGTGTCACCAGAAATGCCGCTGAGACCACCAGAACCATCGCAGCCGTCGCAAACCAGCGTATGTACGGTGCAAAATGATGACGCTCACGGCGCTGCTTAATCGCAAGTCTTTGGTTGACCCAAAAGATCTCATCGCGCTCTGCGGATTGCTGGACATAATCCCGGCAGCCTGAAATTGCGATGTGGACGGTTTCCGCGTCAGCGCGGCACACATCGCATACCTCGATATGCCCTGCGATCGCCGCATTACTGGTTCCGAGGATCAAATCTCCGAATTGTTGTTCGTTCAAATGAGCGCTCATCGGGCTTTCCGCTCCTTGCGGTGTCCTTTTATCGCGCTGAGTGCACGGTACAAGTGTGTTCTTACTGTTGCGGGCCGCAGAGACATGGCCATCGCAATCTCTTCAGTGCTCATTTCTTCCATAAACCGCGTTACAAACACGGCGCGCTGTTGTTCCGGCAAATATTCAACCACCGCGAAGACGTGGGCGAGTCGTTCACGCGCCAACAAACTGCGCTCCGGCGAGGCGTGAGGAGCAACCTGCTCAAGCAGTTCCGCCGAGCCGTCTGACGCACTGAAAAGACTGTGCCAAAACTGCCGGTGGCGGCTTTTCACGTGATCCCGAGCGAGATTGACGGCGATGCGCACCAGCCATGTCCGCACGCTGCATTCGCCCCGGAAGCGCTTTCGCTGCTCATACGCCTTCAGAAAACATTCCTGCGTAAGGTTATCGGCTGCGTCGGAATCGCGAAGCATCGTCGGCAACACACGGTAGATGCACCGCTGCTCGGCCAATACGAGCGAGTCGAAATTCTCAAACTCCGCAACTATGAAGCCGGTTATCTGTTTCGCATTTTCCATTACTGTGGCTGTAAGCTGCTCCATGGCCCTACTTGTTACAGACGACTACCCGCACCAGAGGTCTACACCGAGTGCCTGTTTGTTTTGGTTGTAAGCGTTATCCGGGCTTTTTGATGAAAAAGGGAGGCAGCTTGCTCTTCGAGCTCCTCCACCCCGGCAGCTCGGGGACGTGGCGCAAGGGCGCAGCATGCATGGCGCCGCTAGCCTTGCTGACCGGTGATAGTTGCCATGAACTTCACTGGCGAGAGCCGTGGATTGCGACTCCAACGGTTATGCAATGGGATTGAGACTCAAACGATCATCACGGGCGAAGGCGTCGAGGGGTGAGCTTCGCAAAGAGCGTGGGTTGCAGTGCAAAAAGGCGTACCAGCCGGCCAAGTCAGCTGTTACGCCTATCTTCTCGTCTCTTCCCAATAATGGTGCGGTCTTGGTTTGTTAATTCTGAGTGCCTGGCATACTTCTCTCAACAGGTGTTCCAGGCGCATTGCTCCACTCGAAGAAGGACCCTTCGTATAAGACAGGATTAAACCCCAGGAGCTTAAGCGTGAAATAGTCGTGCGAGGCCTGGAGGCCTGTGCGGCAGTAGACCACCAATTTTGCGCCGCGTTTCACACCCGCCGCCGTGTACGCCGCCTGCAGTTCAGATACTGGCTTTAGAGTCGGATTGTCTTTGCTGACGAGGTTGTCCATCCAGAAGACATTTTTGGCGCCTGGGATATGCCCGCCCCGCTGCACGCCATCGCCTGGTTTCGCTCCGGAGTACTCATCCGGCGGCCGGGCATCGATCAGCGTAGTACTCTTGTCGGCCACCATCTGCTTCATCGCAGCCAAGTCGACGACAAGCCCGGGACGAGGCTTCACGTTCAGTCTGCCAACCTTGGCTGCGGGCACATCGATACTCAGATTGCGATGTTCCGCTTTCCATTTTTCGAGTCCACCATCGAGCAAGGTGACGCGATTCCCGCGACCGAGATAGTCAAGCGCATAATATGCTCGAGCGGCAAACAGACCGTTCATGTCGCCATAAATTACGACGCGAGAGCTGTCATGTATACCCACACGTTCGAACGCGGCCTTCAGGGCATCGACAGCGGGAAGTTGGTTCGGGAGGCCATTACGAGTGACGGCGACGTCGCTTAGCGGCAGGAAGCGTGCTCCGGGAATATGGCCCGCATCATAAGAGGTTCGGTTAGTTGCGACGTGAAGAATAACAACATTCGAATCATTGAGGTGCGCGGCCAGCCAAGTGGTCTGTATCAGCAGCTTCGAGCCAGATTGAGAGCCAGCGGCATTCGCTGTGCCTAATACGATCACAACCAAACAAATCAGTGTCGCAAACAAGGTATTGTGCTTCATTCGCGCTCTCCATCTCGGATTACCTGGCGACAGTACTGTCATGCCCCTGCTCGTCCAGTAGAGTAATTATGCTGTTCAATCTCTAGAAATAGCCGTAACTCGTTACACAATATGTTTTACCGCGACGAGTTCAGCTACCTTGGTCAATAACTCCTCGCGGTCCGGCGGTTTATCAAAGTAACCCGCTGGTGGGCACAGGTGGCGGCGATTCTCGATGAATCGCTTGAATTCGTGCGAAACCCCCGTCAGGATAATCACGGGGATAACGTTTGTCTGCGCGTCCTCCTGCAGGTTCCGGAACATGCGCACACCAGTCTCTTCCGGCATGCAGATGTCCAGAATAATTAGATCAGGGCTCTCGGACCTGGCCATCTCCAGCCCCCGCTTGCCATCCGCGGCTTTGATGACCGAGTAGCCATTGTCTTCCAGCAGAGTGCCGAGGAAGGTGGTCACATCCTCTTCATCATCGACGACAAGAATTCTCCCTTTGTATTCCGTCATAATAGTCACCTTTTCTTGAGTGCATCCAATGCGCGCTGCAACGTATTCGTGTTAGCTGTGGAGAGCACGCTAGCCAATTCACCGCGAAGTCTTTCCGAGTCGTCTATTCGATTGTCAGCAGCTTCAACGCCAAGCAGGCTGCGAACGGCCGAAACGTAAGAGTCGTGGCGAACGGGTTTTTCAAGGTAAATGCCCGGGCCGGACATGGTCATTTGGTTGAAATCGGCCTTACCCATCTCGTCACGGGCATGGCCGGTAACGATCAACACGGGGATCTTCGAAAGTATTTTGTCCTTCTGAAGATCATGAAAAAATCTCGCTCCAGAATGACGGGGCATCACCAGATCCAGCGAGACTAAATCCGGTGTGCTTCGCTGGACCGACTCCATAGCTTCGAGCCCGTCCTTGGCGGTTTCGACAACGAAACCAGCATCTTCAAGAGCGGTGCGCAGGTAATCGCGGACGTCTGCCTCGTCATCGACAACCAGAATCCGGTAAGGCTTTGCATCGGTCATTACATTACTCCATGGCTTTAGCTTGCGGGCCCGGAAGCCGAGTTCGCGATCGCCTGCAGGCGCTGGCGCGAAAGGCGAATGCGGAAGGTAGCTCCTTTGCCAGGTTTCGACTCCACATCAATTCGGCCATCATGCTCCTGCACGATTTTGCGAGTTGTAAGCAGGCCGAGGCCGGTTCCCTTATTCCCCTTTGTAGTGAAAAATGTAGTGAACACTTTCCCACTTATCTCCCAATCCATCCCGCCTCCATTATCAACCACCTCGAAGAGTAAGTCGCCAGCTTGTTCGCAAGTGCGCAGGATGACTTGGCCCCCTCCCTCAATCCGCATGGCAGCGGCATCGATTCCATTGGAGAGCAGATTGGTGATGCAGGTTTCCATTCCCTGCACATCGAGCGGAGCCTCTTTCACTTCAGCACCCAGATCGAGCTTCAGTTCCACTCCCTGCAGACGAGCCGCGTCCACATAAAGGGCAACGATGTCACGGGCGAGTGCGTTGGGGTCTGTAGGTCGCAGCGCCGGCAGTCTGCCTTTGGCAAAGCTAAGGAAATCCTTTACCAGACCATTAGTCTTTTCGAAGTTACGCTGCAACATTTGCCACCCAGCAGTAATCCGCGAGGCGTCACCCCGAGACAGGCCGCTGTCCACCATGTACATTCCGCCCTCGAGGCCCATGAGAAGGTTTTTGATCGTGTGTGCCAGCCCTGCGACTGTTTGCCCAACGGCGGCTAGCCGTTCTGCATCCAGTTTCTCTTGTTCAAGACGCTTGATCTCACGGAGATCTTCCATGAAGGCCGCACGCCCAAGCCGCCTCCTCCCACTTCTCAATTCAACGGCTGAAAAGCGAACCGGAATCTGCTGCTGTTGTGCCGAGCGCACTGGAACCTCAGACAAATCCAGTTTTCCCTCGGGCATGGCGTCAGCAGCGAAGAACTGCTCTGGCAGCATTTGTCTCAGCCGAGCCGCGGTTGGTAGCCGGCCGGTAGTCCATTCCAGTAGAGCACGTGCCGCCGGATTGACAACCTTTGGCTCGCTGGAAGAGTCGACAGCGATGATCCCGGTCGGAGAATTGCGGATTAGGGCTTCGTAGTAGGCATGGGTTTTTTGCAATTCCCGCTTGAGTTGAGAGAGCTCGCTGATATCCGTGCCCATCAGAATGACATGTGAAATGCCCTCTTGGCCGCGAAATACCGGAGAACTGGCCACAACGTAATGCGCGGTAGACCCGTCCTTATGCACGCCAACCTCATTGGAAACGTGCTCAGAGCCGTCAGCAAAAGTTAGCGCAGCCGTGCAACTTCGGCACGGACCTCTACGCCGTTTGCAAACCTCATAACAAAACTGCCCCTCGGGGACGCCGAAGATTTCGCGAAATCTGTCATTCGCTTGAGTAAGACGATAGTTGCGGTCGATGACAAAAGCCGGGCCGGGCACGCGCTCAAACAACCGGTCGTATTCCCGTTTCCAGGAGCGCGTCTCTGTCAAGTCCGTCGTCATCGCCATAACGTGAGTGATCTGTCCGGTGGTGTCCCTCATCGGCACAAGATGAGCGACATAATGACGCGTCCGACCGTGTCGGTCCACTCCGGTTTCATCCGATACGCGGAGGCGTCCGTCACCGAATGTTGCTTTCAAGGCACATGGCTCGCATGGTCGCGACGCTCGCTTGCACACGTCGTAGCAGCGACGATTCTGCCAGGTCCCGAAGTACTCTTCAAAGTTCCCGTTTCCTGCTATAATCCTGAATTCGCGGTCAATTACAGCCACGTTGAATGGGACCAGTTCGAACATGCTACCGCCCAGCAGCTGGTCCAGCTCGGATTGAGTTGGCAGCGCCATTACTTCCTCGCTTCCGGTGCTGGAAGCACCACGTTCTGCCCCATCAATCCCGCTCTGTGGAGTACCACTTCGCGGGAGTCAATGAGCTCGCGCCGGTCTTTGTGACACCAGTCGCAGCGAGTCATCTCAGGCTTGCTCTTTTCCTGCGCCTTTTTCACATGACAGCCTATGCACAGCCGATGCATCGCCTCGGTATAGGCAACCGCTCGGTGCTGCTTAACAGTAATTAAGGCCCCATTCGGGACGAGGTCTTTGTGGCATCTGTCACAGTGGGCCGCGGTCGCAGCGGTACGCGCCTGCCCTTCCGGGTGGCACTGGTAGCACGCCACCCGCGCTCCGGAGGGCGACGCATGCCAATCATGCCGGAAGGCATCAACTGGCAGATACATATCACGATGACAACGAGTGCAGGCGGTATTTTCGTCGCGAGGAAAGTTCATGTGATGGCATTTCACGCATGACTCTTTGCCGCCCTCACGCTTCTCGTGTTCCGCATGCTTGAATGCAACCCCAAAATTGTCATGGTTTCCGTCAATCCAGAGAATCTCCCCGCCTCTGGCTCGGTGAACAGGGGCTGGATCGATGCCCTGGCTCTCAACGGCTTGTACGTTCAAGAAACCGAAGCCGAGAGCGGTCGCCAGAATGAAAGCCAGAGAATATGTGGTACGCGCCGCAATGCCCGGAATCCCCAACCACGTCAGGCCGACAGGATGGAACTCCGGCAACTTGAGCGGATTGGCGTTTGGATCGGCGGGCCTCTCTTCCCAAACCTTGAAATGCTCGACGATAAAAAGAAAAGCCAGAACTGCGGCAGAAACCACACCCACACTTATGGCAAGCTCAGTCCAAGAGGGCAGGTAGAATGCACCATCTGGTCTGAGATGGGCAACCCCTCCGATGTCGATGCGGTTGAGGACTATGCCGCAAACCACGAATGTGGCGGCCGTCCATTGACCGGCGCGACTGTGCCGTATCCGTGAAAATGAGAAAAGTGCGATGGGGATGCACGCCATCACCAGTATTTCGAACCAGAACAGAGCGGTTCGCCAGTTGCTAATCAAAAGCAGCGATGCCTGCCTACGAACGATGAGGTCGCCAATGCGTACCGCCAGGTAAATCACTAAAACCCATCTGCAGGCACTTCCTAACGAGGCAAGCAGGTTAATTTCGGGCTTGCGGTGATAAAAATACGCCGTGAAGTGGCTCTCGAAGATCACCATCGACAGTCCGAGTCCTATCGCGGAGATCAGGAACATCACTGGAAGGATCGGCGAGTACCACAGAGGATGTAAGCGGTACGGCATGATCAGGAATAGCGAGCCCAGCGATGACTGGTGCAGTGTCGAGAGTCCGATTCCCAGGATCACTAACGGCAGACGAAACTTGAGCAGCGTTGTGCGGATGCTCGCGAGTCGCGGAAACTCCTCAGCGGGAACCGGAAAAAATTCCAGCATCAAGACCGTGAGGTACAACATGACACACCAGCCGACTTCAAACAGCGGCGAATGCAGGTTCCAGTACACCATCATGTGCCAGATATTCCACGGCAGGCCCAGATCAAACAGCAGTCCGACCGCGACCGCCGCATAGCCGAGAAAGGCCGTGAGGACCGCGGGACGTGTAATCGAATGGAAGCGCTCCAGTTTGAAGATATAAACTGTAGCGGTAACAATGAATCCGCCGGACGCCAACGCGACTCCGCTCATTACGTCGAATCCGACCCAGACGCCCCACGGATTTGCGTCCGTCAGGTTCGTGCTGGCTCCCAGCCCAAACAGGAAACGCGTCACCGCAACCGACGCGGCCAGGCCAAGCATCGTCCAGAGCGCCAGTTTCAGTTTGCGAACCCTATCCATTCGATTCGTCCTTCTGGCTCTTCATACGGCGCTCAATGATCCACGACACCCCTGCCATGCAGGCCACTACGCCCGTAAACGCAAACGGGACAGCTCCCATTGCCAGCTCTGTGGTTGCGGGCAGAGGCTTGGTTCCGACGCGCTGGCCCCCGAATAAAAAAGAAAGGTCGGCGTTAGAAATGCAGAGCACGGAAGTCCCCCCGGCATCGTGTTCTCCCCAGACCGTGTTCATATACTTAGCCGGGCTTTTGCTGATTCGGTCATGTGCTTCGGCGAGAAGCTGATCGCGATCCCCGAAAATCGTTGCTTTGGTTGGGCACGCCTCGGTGCACGCTGGCTGACCGCCTGCCGCAATTCGGTCGTAGCAGAAGATGCACTTGCGTACATATGGAACCGCAGACTCCCACTCATAGCGCGGAATACCGTAGGGACACGCCATCATGCAATATCGGCACCCCATGCACTTACTGCTCTCATACACCACAGCCCCGAGCTTTGTCTTGTGAAGTGCGCCTACGGGGCAGGCGGAGGCGCAAGCGGGCTCCAGACAATGCCGGCACTGCTTGCGGGCAAATGTATGCTGCGGCCCCTCGACAACTGAGGTCCAGTTTTTCGCCGAAAGGCCGTCATTGAGATCCCAGCGACGGGGCAGGTCTTCTGCTAAATGGTTCTGCTTCTTACATGCGGCCACACAGTCGTGGCAGTTGATGCACTTCGTCGTATCAGTGAGGATGGCCGCCTTCATTTATTGTCCACCTCACTGTGAATAGCCGTTGCGATTTCCAGCCTTGCATTCGGCAACCAAGTGGGTTTATCCACGTAGCCCAAGGTAGCGGCAACGCGGTCTCCCGCTCCTGCAGGAAATTTCCAAGCGATCGCCGTGACCGTTTGTGAGAGCGGAGCCAGTACGCAATGCGAGAGTTTCGTGAATGGAATCAAAAGCATGACAAGGTCCGCTGAGTAAACGTGAAGAATCATGAGCGACTGGTAAGTCTTGGCCCCGATTGCCGCGTTTGCGCACAAAAAGCCACTAATGAAAGGAATCACCAGAAGTAACGGCCATGCGAAATCCTGAGCCCGGCTCAGCTTTCGCGCTTCTGGATTAAGTAGGCGGCCGAAGAAAAGCCCTATGCCGGCCACAATTGCGAGCGCTGTAAGAATGCTTGCCAGACCCTGAGGAATTGCGAACCATCCAAACCCGGTGTAGCGCTTCCATCGCAGAACGTGCGCGGCAAGGAACAAAGGCACCAGGAGCATGCCGACATGAAACAAAAATGATAGTGTGCTGTAAAATGGCCGCGCTCGCCACAATCTTGTGGCCGGAAACAGCCAGGCAAACGTCTGCCTCCGTACTTCACGCCAGTTTACGATTCTATCCGGGCTGCGCCGGTAAGCTTCCACGATTCCAAAAAGGCTAAGCGCGACTACCCGCAGCAGACCGAGTAGCATCAGCGAGAAAGCAATACGGAATAAAGGTCCTCGGCCGAACTCAATCCACGATTCCATGCGTGTCCTCTGAATCAAAGTCGATCGCCTTGTACAACAGGTCATGCAGACCTACGATTTGACAGTCGATCCCGTGATCCTCCATCAATTCGCGAAGCTGCTTCTTGCAGTTGGCGCAGGGCGCGACGCAGTACTTGGCTCCAGTCGCCCGAATCTGTTCGGCTTTTGCCTTGCCCCCTACCAGGGTTCGATAAGGGCGTATCTCATCGATTGATACAGTGCCGCCGCCACCGCCGCAGCAAATGTTGTCGCGCCTGTTCGGTGTCATCTCAACATAATCACTGCAAATGGCCTTGAGAAGCTCTCGAGGTTGTTCCACAATCCAACCACTCCGGGCAAAGTTACACGGATCGTGATATGTCACCCGGTCGCTGATCACATTCGGTTTGAGCTTCAACTTCCCATCCCGCCATGCCTTGTGGGTGTACTCCATGATGCTGACAACCGGTCGCGCCTCCTTTTCTCCGCAGAAGGTCGGATAAAAAAACTTGGCGGTTCGTGAAGCATGGCCGCACTCGCCGATCAGTAACTTTTTCACCTGTAGGCGCTCTGCTTCCACATGGACTTTCTTCACCACATGTTCCAATATCTGGTCGTTGTAAAAAAGGCCGTAATTAATGCCGTCGAAGTAACCGGTGCCGATGGTCCATGTGTCGCCGGTCGCACGAAAAACCGCGGCATTGCCCATCAGCGTTTCAGCCTCCATGATGTAGTCCGAAACGGCGGGGAAAAAAAGGTATTCAGCACCCTGCGTATCGACCGGGAACGTGACATCCACACCCAGACCCTCTTTGATCTCATCGCTCAAGAACTCCAACGTATCCAGCAATGCCGGGATTGGCAGTGCCGACGTGTTCCCGCTTGAACCGGTCAACTGCTCGCGAACGCTGACGGCCAGTGCTCGTGGAATAATCCCAATCTCTGAAAGGATGTAACGCCCCAAGTGAGTCAGCAGTCCGTGATCTATTCCCATCGGGCACTCAAAGTGACAGCGACGGCATGCCGAGCAGTTGTAAAATGCCTCGGCCATCTCTCGGACCTTGCCATCGGTCAATCCCGGATCGCCCAGCAGCCGTGCCCTCAAGACACCGGCGATAGTGAAGTGACGGCGATATACCGACAGCAACAACTCCGAGCGGAAGCACGGAATGTCTTGCTGATCACCAGTAGCTAGATAGATCTGGCATTTAACCGTACAGCGCGAGCATTTTGCATTGATCCGGACATAATGGTCCAATGCCACGCGATAGTTCGTATGCTTAAGAATGGCGGCGAATGCTTCGAGGAAACGGCGGGCGCGGTCATGAACCTCAAAGTCCTCTACGTGGTAGCGAACCGACAGGTGCTGTCTCTGGATAACATCCAGCTTTTTCACAGAACGAAAGGCTTTTTCCCGATCCTCTGGACTGATGAACTGCATGAATTCCTCTAGTTTCGGCTGACGGAAGCTCTCAGTCTGCATCTAGATGCATATTACGCCTAGCATCCTATCACCGTTAGGGCTTGGCGCAAGGCCGACCTGCTTGCAAAAAAAGTAATCACTAATTAGGCGTGCTTATTGCCTTGCTGAAGGCCCTTCGCATTTCCGTGGAGGAGTTTTCTAGCGCTACTTGTTTGTCATCTTCGGTTAATGTGCATTCGCTCATCTAGTCAACAGCCGAGACTCTTCGCCTAGTTCGGAACCATTTGAATCAACGAAAAAGATGTCTGTCATGTTTAAATGAAAATGGGTTTTGCAGGTTTTTGAGAATGGCAAGTGGAAAGTGTCCACGTCAACCGGTCGACTATCCCTGCAACTGCCTCATCGGACACTTGTATTGGTTTATTGATCTGATACTAGTGTTGATGATTCGAGAGCGCCGGGCAGGCCCTAGTTATGAACTTTGATAATTATGGCAGCCATCGCGCTTGCCGCACGCATAGGTCTGTGCCGCCCGCGGCGATATTGTTTTTTGCTACTTCGGACTGCGGGCTTTCGGCGCGATCCACGGTTTCATCTTTGGATGCGCGGTAATTTCCAATGCTGCGGGAGCCAGTATTCTGGGATGGTGCTTTCAGCTCAGGCATTCCTATAGCGCAGGTTTCGTGCTCTTCGAGATATTTCTGGTAGTCGCATGTCTGCTGTTTCTTCCGCTTGGGGCCTATAAGTATTCCCTGCGCAAGAAGGAGAAACCTGCTACTGTACAGCCGGGAGTGGCAGCTGCTCATTAGGCTAAACTGCGCACGCGAATAGCAATCGGAAGTGCATTTGGGGGCGGATGAATACCCCTGCTCGCGCACGCTGAGCCAGCCAATTGATTACCTATGCACCCATCACCGAATGGCTGCAAGGAGGGAATGGTTTATGACTAACGAACTCAAATATCGTGATGTCCTCTACAATGACGTGCAATTGGGGCCTTATCCTTTGGAAAAGCTCCGACGGGTGGCAAAACCGACAAACGCTTATGTCGGCCCGATTGCCAGGCGGGATCCACGGGAGCATGCGCTGGCTGTTTCGGGTCGGGGTGATTACGGTGAAGCGGTCAAGCAGCGGACCCCTCTGCTCAACGCAAGTGAGCCTTTGAATGCGGCTCTTGCCGAAGTGCAAAGGCATATCAATACCATTGCCAAAACTCCAGTCGCAGCGAAGAAAGCTCCCATTCCCGATAATCCTCGAGTGCTGAGCAGGCACATTAAGAGCCTGGGCTACTTCCTGGGTGCTGACATCGTTGGCATCTGCCGCTTGCCCGAGTCGGCGGTGTACGCCAACGACATGAGGGGCCAACCGATTCAACCCGGCTTCCGATACGCTATCGTCGCTTTGTCCCGTAAGATGGCGAAGACAGTAAACGCCTCGAATGGCTTTGACTGGATTTTTGGCGCAGTCAGCTTCCAGGCCTATCAACGGCTTGCCTGCCAGACCGAAACCATGGCCAACTACATTCGCCGTCTGGGTTATGAAGCAGAAGCCTCCAATCTGTGGAACTACTTGACACTCATGCCACAGCTGATCATTGAAGCTGGCTTGGGCGAGGTTAGCCGCATGGGCATTGCAGTCAATCCGTTTATCGGGGCCAACTTCAAGGCGGCAGCAGTTCTAACCAATCTGCCTTTGGAAGTTGACTTGCCTACTGACTTCGGCCTGCAGGAGTACTGTCAAGGGTGTAGGATTTGTGTCGAGCTCTGCCCTTCAAAGGCCATACCGGAGGGCGGCAAAACTGTCTACAACGGTTACGAGACTTGGAAGCTGGACGAACGTCGCTGCAGTTCTTTTTCAATGTTGAACAGCAGGGGAAAAATCTGCGGCCGATGCACCGCTATGTGTCCCTGGAACCGGCCCGATGTCTCCCCGGAACACTATGCCGACTGGGACGGGAATATGGACAAAATCCTTGATGAAGTCAATCTCCGCGCCCAGCAACTCAAAGAGCACAACTACAGCCGGGCAACTGAAAAAACGGATAAATGGTGGTTCGATCTAGATCTGGCCGCCGACGGCAGCCTGATCATTCCACTGACCTCCGAACGGCTGGAACAATCTTGAATGCCGGGTGCCCTTCGATAAGAACGAAGGCGCTGTCAAGGCGAAATGTTCCCGAGCGGTGCGCCAGCACCGCTCGGTTTGTCCCCAGAATTGCCATTTGAGAACCAAGACTCCGGAAACATCACTCGCCAATGACTTCGTACCACGGTTCTTGTGGCCTTTGACTTCAGCCATTACTATGCCATGCATTCATCCAGCCGCCGGGACGGTGCGAAAGTGGATAATGGCTTCATTTTTCCAAGGCGCGCACTTTGCGCCGTCCGTTGCATACATAAGAACAGGGCAATAGCGACTAAAAACTGGGCGTAGGCAGCGTGCCCCAAGCGGTTTCGACCGGCGGATTATTGGCGCCCACCACATGTAACGTGTGTACATCCGCGTCAATCATGAATTCCGGGGTTCGAATCGCGTTGACGGCAAACGGATCGAATTTCTTGCCGGATGCCGCACCGGATACGCTAACAACGATCAGTCTTCTCAAGCTTGCAGACTCTGTGCTGTGTTCAGAATGGCTTGCATTTGCGTGCATGGAGTGCTGCCGGCTCCAAAAGCGTGCCAAAGCACAAACAACCCGGGGCATGGAGAAGTGGAAAGCACAAACCGCTTTCCACTTTTCCACGGCCCCGACGGCGACGGAGTTACAATCCAAGCCGCTGAGCTATACCAACAATCGAAGTGGTGCAAAAGAACGGGCAGGCCAACGATATCCAGAGCTAACACGCGTAGCATGAAGCAAAGAGAGGATCTGGCCGTAAATCATGCAGGCTTGATGAAAAAACTTGGTCGGTCCAGCAGTTCGGACAATGCATCGGCAACGTCATCGGGCCGCTCCACAAAAGTGAGGTGACGCGCGGCAGGGATTACCTGCAGCGTGGCGCCTGGAATCCCGCTTTGAAGAGTCCGTGCCATGTCGAGCGGGGTAGCATAATCTTCGTCGCCGACGACAACTGCTGTTGGCATCTCTAATCCTGAGAGCTTACTTCTCAAATCGAAATCTCCGAGCATTCGGCACGTTGCCGCGAATGAACTTACGGTGCCTGCCAGAAAAATAGAGCGGCAACGCGCGCCCTCCGCAGTGTTTTGCTCGCGATACTTGTCCGTGAACCAGCGAGTCTGCTGGAAGTCGATTAACGCACCCAGTCCCTTCTCTTCCGCCTCATGCGCGCGCCACTCCCAGCGTTGCTTTGCTTCCGCGCCGTACCAGGCCGTTGAGTCAATCAATCCGAGCCCCAGAACCCGTGAAGGGTAGGACACTGCGAACTGCAGTGCAACGCTTCCTCCCATGGAGGCCCCGGCCACATACGCCTTCTGCCAACCGACATGATCCATGAGTTGGGCGAGATCGTTGGCAAAGTCCTCGAGGCGGTACGGTCCTTTAGCTTTTGTCGCGTCGCCGTGACCGCGACAATCAAGAGTCAGAATCGTGGCTCGTGACACCAGGCGCTCGGCGACCGGCTCCCATAGCAGCCGACTCATTGCGAGTGAGTGGATGAGAACAAGCCGCGGCCTTGTTGTCGAGTCGTTGCCGTACACAGTGTAGGGAAGAGTGATGCCGTCGGATGTGGTAACCGTGCCATCGCTTACGATTGCTTTATAAGTCATTGACCTTATCCTAAAATGGCTTCCAAAAAAACAACGTGCGCCCACTGCAGTCGATAATCTCAATGGAGGCAAGCCCATCAAAATAGCATGGTGATAAACGCGGTTCAACTAAAAAGCAAATCGATCGATTGTCGGTATGTGGCATTTGATGGGTCGAAGCAGGTCTGAGAGTGGGAACCTCTGAGTGCCGCGGACATTCGGTGGCAGGACTGTCAGAGGTTAGGTCGGAGGTTAGGACTTGACAATCGAGTGCTGGTGACTTATACCAAAGGCGTCCGCAGAAATCATTGTAAGTTGATAATTCTGAATAGAAAATCACCGGGTGAAAATCTGGTGAGGCGTTGTCGCTCTTCCGATTGTCTGCAATTACGCCATCATGCGGCTGCAGCACCAACTCCAGAGACGGATGACGCTGGAAGAGAGATAGTGCATGATGGACGAAAAGAGCAGCGGACACTGTACCAGATTCTTCCTGGGAATGAATCTGCGATTTGGATCCATCGTGATCAATAGGCGCGGCATCAGTGGAGCGTTGTCCGGTAAATCCACAGTCACCGTCCCGTGGACAGCCATCCAGTGGTACAACATTTGCGGCGGTGAAATAGTTATCCATACAAAGAGCCAAACCCACCTGTCAGTCCACACGAAACGCATTCCAAATCTTCCGGTATTCATGCACGTCCTGGAGCAGATGCTCGGGTCGCGCGGCTCGGAGAGCCGGCTGACGAAAGATACGAATTGAGACGGTTGGGAGCGGAAGTACGGTATATTACGGCATTATCACATATTCATTGCACTGCATAATTGATTAGAGCGAAGCAATAACGTTGGACCCAGGGCGGGTTCATCGAGTGTGAAGTAACGGCTATCTTACAAAATATTCTCCGCGACAGCCGCCTGACTCGGCGATGGTCTCGCGCATGTAATGGGAAGGTTTGCCAATGGCATTGCAAAGTGCTGATGACGTTATCGTAGAAGTCGATCGCGCCACCGCGTTCAGTTTGGTCGAAAATCCTCAACGAATGGCAGAGTGTATTCCTGGGTGCCATGATCTACAGGAGATTGCGCCGGGAAAGTTTACGGCGGTGCTCACCAACAAGGTTTCATTCATCACGCTGAACTTCAAGGTCTTGGTGGAAGTCGTGGGTATCGATACTCCGAATTCGATTGAGGCCAAGATCACTGGGGAGCCGATTGGCCTCGGCGGACGATTGATGGCAAGTGCGGGATTGAAATTCTCGGACGCTGGCGAGAACCGCACGCTCATTCATTACTCCGCCGACGTCGGCTTGACGGGCAAGCTGGGCGGTCTTGGGCAGCCGGTGTTTCGGGCCAAGAGCGCGACACTTGGAAAAGAGTTTGCCGCCAATTTGAAAGCAGCGATCGAAAAGCCTGCCATTCCAAGCTCCATGCCTGCTACGTTTGCGACTGGAGAATCGAAAGCGGCGGACGAAAGCTCCGAAGCAGTTGCGGTTAGTGCAGAAACCGTCGGCACGGATGCTTCAAACTCGATCGAGGCCAAGATTGCCGGAGAGCCCGCTGGCGCTAGCGGAGAGTTGGCAGAAACTGCAGCAATAGGATCTTCGGGCGAAGTGCCTGCCAGCCCAAGCTGCGTGCTTGCTAACTCCGTTGCTGGAGAATCGAAAGCAGCGGACGCAAACTCCGAAGCAGTTGCGGGCAATGAGGAGGTCAAGAAGTGAGACCGTTCGAAATTTCGGAACCGGCCACTATTCAAGAAGCCGTTTGTCTGCTGGATGCTGAAGACACGGGTGTACGCGCGATCGGCGGCGGCACGGCACTTATGCTGATGATGAAGACGCGGCTTTTCCAGCCGACGCGATTAGTGAGCCTTGCCAAACTCAACGGGGAGCTGCGCGGGGTACGAGTGGCGCCGGACGGCAGCCTGCGCATCGGCGCGTTGACAACGTTGTCGCAGCTGGAATATTCCAAGCCAGTTGCAAGCGCCGTGCCCGTCGTAAGCCGTGCTCTCAGGACGCTGGCGAACGTGCGCATTCGCAATGTGGCGACCATTGGCGGCCACCTCGCGCACGGTGACCCGCATATGGACCTGCCTCCAATCCTGCTGACACTCGGCGCCCGCGTTCTGGCGGTAAGTCCGAGCGGCGAGCGCTGGATCGGTCTGGATGAGTTGTTTGTGGGCTACTACCAAACCGCACTCTTGCGGAACGAGCTGATTGCGGAGGTCGAGATCCCGGCACAGCCGGCAGATGTTCGCTGCGCATACATCAAGTACACGGCACTGAACGCCGACGATTGGCCGGCGGTGGGAACTGCGGTGTGGTACCGCAGCGAGGCCGGCGTGATTACCGAAGTGCGCGTAGCCGTGAGCGCCGCGACCGAGTGTCCCGTACGATTAGCCGGAGCGGAAGCTGTGCTGTTGGGCGCCGCCGCGGGTCCGGAGGTTTTCGCGAAGGCTGCCGATGCAGCCGCGGAAGAGGTGAATCCGTTGGCGGATATTCGCGGCACGGCGGCTTACAAGCGCGAGATGGTGCGTGTCCACGTATGTCGTGCTCTTGAGCAGGCGCAGCCGGCGCGATCCAGTGAGGCAAAATAAGCATGCCATCCGATACCAAGTCTGACAGCAGAACCAAGGACCAACCTCTGGAGAAAGCGTACGCGGAGCCAGAGATGCACGAAGTGTCGCGTTCGGTTCCGCGTCTGGAAAGCAGATCCAAGGTCGACGGCAGTGCGGAATACATTTACAACCTCCGCATTCCGGGAATGCTTTACGGCAAGATTTTCCGCAGCTCTGTTCCCCATGGGCGAATTGTGCGGATCGATACCAGCGCGGCGCTGGCCTTTGAGGGAGTTGAGGCTGTAATTACCGGTGAAGATATCCGCGCAAAGATTCCAGACCCTTACTATGGCCCCGCGTTCCTTGATCAGCCCATCCTTGCTCTCGACAAGGTTCGTTACGTAGGCGAGCCGGTCGCCGTCGTTCTGGCTTCCGACCCGCAGATCGCTGAGGAAGCCGCCGATCTGATCGAGGTCGAATACGAGGATCTGGAGGCGGTCTTCAATGAAGTGGAAGCGGCGAAGGCTGGCGCACCGATCGTTCATGATTTCCTCAAACCATCTGGTACTTTTACTGATCTCAAGCATCTCAAGGGTCGATCGGGAACGAATATCGCGCTCGATGCAAAGGTCCGCCGCGGTGATGTGGAAAAGGGCTTCGCCGAGTCCGATCAGATATTTGAGCATGTTTTCCGCACCGGAAAGGTGACGCACGTGCCGATGGAGCCGATCGTGACTCTAGCGGAGATGAATGGTCCGAATCGCGTGACGATTCACACGACGTCGCAGAGTCCCTCTTTCGTTCGCACTGAAGTAAGCCGCGTCCTGGGCTGGCCGGAGAATCGAGTGCGGGTACGGACCGCTTTTCTGGGCGGTGGTTTTGGAGCCAAGCTCTATATCAAGCTTGAGGTGCTGGTTGCTGCGCTTGCGCTGTTGGTGCGCAGGCCGGTCAAGATTGCTTTGACGATGGAAGAGCAGTTCTACACCATTACCAAGCACGCAGCCACGGTTCGGATGAAGACAGGCGTCAAGAAAGATGGCAGGATCGTTGCGCGCGAAGTTGAAACCTGGTGGAACGGCGGAGCATATGCCGACATCGGGCCGCGGGTGACGCAGAAGTCGGGCTTTACCGCCGCCGGTCCGTATGACATCGAAAACTTGAAGCTGGATGCGTATGCCTGTTATACCAACGAACCGCCGGCCGGCGCTTTGCGCGGCTTTGGCATTCCACAGGTGGTGTGGGCATATGAGTGCCAGGGCGACATCATCGCTCACGCATTAGGGATTGATCCGCTGGAGTTCCGGCGGCGCAACGTGCTGACCGAGGGGCGGCCACATGCGACGGGGACGCCGATCTACAACGCCCGCCTTACGGATGTGCTTGACCAGGTTGCAGAAAAAATGCAGTGGAGCCGTCCTTTCGATCACGGTTCCGGGACGATTCGCCGCGGCCGGGGCATCGGGCTCGGAATCAAAGCCTGCATTTCGCCGACGACATCAGGCGCGATCTTGAATATCTATAGCGATGGCAGTTGCGGCATCTATTGCAGCACCGTCGATATGGGCCAGGGCTCGGATACGGCAATGTCACAAATTGCCGCAGAGGTCCTCGGACTGCGGACCGAGGACATGCTGGTCGTCCATCCCGATACCGACGTCACGCCGTATGACATGGCAACGCTCGGTTCACGTTCCACCTATCACATGGGCAATGCCGTGCTGCTTGCAGCTAAAGACGCTCGTGCGCAATTACTTCAATTTGCCGCCACGGAAATGGGTGTGGATGCCTCCGAGTTTGCATGCCGTGAAGGAGCGGTAGTGGCACCCTCCGGCGCCAAGCTGACGCTTCGTGAAGTTATGGCCATACATTTCAAGATGCAGTCGGGCAATATTGTCGGGGTAGGGTCGTTTACGCCGCCGTTTGCGATGGCGGATCACGAGACGGGGCAGTCCCCAGACATCACGCCGTTCTGGATGCCAGGTGGAGCAGGCGCTGAGATAGAGGTTGATACACAAACCGGCAAGATCCGCGTCACGAAGTTAGTGAACTCTGCCGACGTAGGCCGCGCTCTGAATCCGGCAATCGTCGAACGCCAACTCATCGGCGCAGCCGTGATGCAACTCGGCTTCAGCCTGTTCGAAGAGATGCTCTTCGATGGTGGACAGGTCGTCAATGCGAGCCTGGCCGACTACAAGATCCCCGGCATTCTGGACATGCCCGATGAAATCAGCGCAGCCATGGTCGAAGTACCACATGAACATGCTCCCTTCGGCGCAAAAGGGGTTGGCGAATCGGGCACGTTTGGAGTGTCACCTGCCATTGCCAACGCGTTATTTGATGCGGTTGGCGTTCGGATTATGGAGCTGCCACTTACGCCAGAGAAAGTGCTGCGCGCAATCCGCAAGGCCGAGAACCGTCCTTTGGAGAATGAGTAATGAGCAAAATACAACGGCGCACTATCCGCTTCACTCTTAACGGTAGCCCGGTAAGTGCCGAAGTGGTGTCAAACGACACGTTAGTAGAAGTGCTGCAACGCGACTTTCAACTTACTGGGGCGAGGGAGAGTTGCGGACAGGGCTTGTGCGGGTGCTGCACAGTGCTCGTGGACCGAATTGCAGTTTCCGGTTGCCTGTCTTTGGCCGCCTTGGTTGATGGCAAGGAAGTGATTACAGTCGAGGGACTGGCCGATCACGGATCGCTCCATCGTATTCAGGAGTCTTTCATCGCAAAGTCTGGATTTCAGTGTGGTTTCTGCACACCGGGCTTTGAATTGATGACCAAGCAATTGCTGGAACGTTTTCCCCACCCAACTGATGATGAGATTCGACACTATCTATCGGGAAATCTGTGCCGGTGCGGCACTTATTCAGACATCGTAGAGGCAGTTAAGGACGCGGCCAAGGAAGTTACAGAGGTGAATGCTTAAGACAGTCTCGGCAAGCCTTGATAATGAAGCAAATGAAAGGTAAGAGTTATGCAGACTGCAAATGCAACCCCAGTCGTTGCGCCGGAGGGACCGTGGTATCGGGCGCTCAACAAGCGGCAATGGTACACCTTGGGTGCGGCCAACCTTGGCTGGCTGTTCGACGGATATGAAACCTACACCCTGATTTTGACCATGGGAGTTACGTTCCACCAGCTGTTGCCGGCTGCGCGCTACCGGTCAATCCCGTTCTTCGCGGGGTTGACGATTGCCCTGACCCTTCTGGGATGGGGAGTCGGCGGCATCGTCGGCGGAATCCTGGCGGACTATATCGGCCGCAAGCGCACGATGATCTATGCCATTACCGCATACTCGCTGGTCACCGGATTTACGGCTTTCGCATGGTCATGGCCATCATTTATAGTCTTGCGCTTCATTGTGGGCCTTGCATTGGGTTCGGAGTGGGGAACGGGTACGGCGATGGTAGCGGAGATGTGGCCCGACAAACATCGCGGCAAGGGCGCCGGGCTGATGCAATGCGGGTTGGGCATGGGCTTCTTTGTTGCCTCGGTCATATGGCTTTTTGTTTCCCCCACCGGGCCGGCGGCATGGCGTTATATGTATCTCATCGGCGTCGCCCCGGCCCTCGCTACGCTGTGGATTCGACGCAAAATACAAGAGCCGGAGAAGTGGAAGGTTTCTGATGTAAAGCGGCGTGCAGCCAATGAAGCGAAAAAGCGCGGAGAAGTGCTGGACGTGGCGGCGAACAAGCTTACGCGCTTTACGTTGTTTGATCTTTTTTCCGAGCCGCGCATGCGGCGTTATACGATTGCTGCCTTCCTGATGTCCTGCACGACGACGCTGGGCTGGTGGGGTATTTCGACGTGGGTGCCGCCGTATATTGCCTCGCTTGCCGCTAAGCAAGGGTTGCCAGCGGCTCAATGGGCTAGTTATGCGGGTATGGCATATAACCTGGGAGCGATCCTCGGCTACATCGGCTTTGGCTTCGCTGCCGACGCCTGGGGCCGAAAACCTGTAACCATGACGTGGTTTGCGCTCGCGTTCTTCCTCACTCCCGTTCTATTTTTGTGGACGCACAATCTGCACGCCATCCTGTTTGTTTGCGCCTTCAATGCAATATTCTCCCTCGGCCAATACACCTGGTGCCCGACGTGGCTTCCGGAAGCCTATCCAACGCGCATGCGTGCAACAGCCATCGCCTTTGGTTTTAACGCTCCTCGTTTTGTTGCGTTTCTCGGGCCGCTCGTCGCGGGAACACTGATCACTCATTTTGGCGGGTACGGCAAAGCGGCTGTCATTGTGAGTTCGATCTATATCCTCGGCTTTGTGGCGGCGCCGTTCTTCCCGGAAACACGCGGAAAGCCGCTGCCGGAATAGCCGTGATGTTGTAACACTCGCATTCGGATTGTTATGAGATTGAGAGCGTGGCCGTTGAACGCGGGCTGGCCATGGCTGAAACAGGAGGAGTCTGTGGTAGTGCCTAAGAAGATCATATTTTTGGATGTCGCCATACCAGCGTTGCGCGAAGCATTCCAGTTGTATCTGCCTGCAGGATTCGAGATTTGCTTTGCCGACGCGGATACCGAAGAGAAGACCGCTGCTGCCGTAGCCGATGCGGATTACGTACTGGTCTGGGCGGCCAAGATGCCTACCCGGGTTATAGCGCAAATTAATAAGGCACGGCTGATCCAGAAGATTGGAGAAGGCAGCGATCGCATCGATGTGGCGACGGCGGCAAGTATGGGCATTACGGTTGCGAAGACCACGGGCAGCAATTCCCGGTCGGTAGCCGAAGCGGCGACCATGCTGATCCTGGCGACACTGCGGTGGCTCCCCTGCCTGCACAATGCCGTTGTTCAGGGTCGATTTCCAAAATTCGAATATCGATCCACCTCCTACGAGCTGCACGATAAACAAGTCGGATTGGTCGGCACCGGAAAAATTGGCCGCATGGTTGCCGAACACATGCGAGGCTTTGGGGCGTCGTTGATCTACTACGACGTTGCGAGAATGCCAGCGGCTGACGAAGAGCGGTTGCATGCGCGCTTCGTCTCTTTGGACGAATTGCTCAGGACCTCAGACGTAATCAGCCTCCACGTTCCTCTCAATGCTGCCACACGGGGAATGATTGGCGCCCGCGCTTTCTCCCTGATGAAGCCGACTGCGATTTTAATTAACACCTGCCGCGGTCCGGTGGTTGATGAGCAGGCATTATATGAGGCGCTGAAGGAAAGACGTATTCGCGGGGCTGGCATAGACGCCTTCTGGCAGGAACCTCCCGATCCCAAGAGTCCGTTTTTCGCGCTCGATAACGTGGTGCTCATGCCTCACTGCGCGGCAGGGACCTTGGATGCTCAGATGGAAGGCATCCGTCATGCGTATGCCAATATCGTGCGCTTCGATTCCGGCGAGCCATTAGCGCGGGAGGACGTGATTGTGACTGCGGTTGCCAGTAAAGCTGAAATTTAATCTCACATCGAACGAAGGCCGTTTGCCGAGGCACGCGACGAGGCTGGCGCTCTAGGATTCGCGGCTATCAGCTTTTAGAGTCGGGCTGGATTTCAGCCTGAAGTGCTCCGTTCGAAAGAGCCTGAGTTACCCGCGATCGGGTGTTTTGGCTCGGGTCTGGGCTACTCCCAGAAACTCTACTTCGGCGCGCGCGTAGCGCTCCACCCTCGTCACGTCCTCTATCAGTTCCTCGGAGGCAATACCGGTAAGGTCCTCTGGCGCAGTTCCTGAGAGCAAAGCTGCCATTGCGTTATATGCACCCTGGACCGCGGCCCAGAAGACTTTATGACTTCGCATGCAAATACGAACCCGATATTTGGCAAGCAGGGCGCGATTCATCATCAGATCAGAGGAGGTCATGCCAAGGATCAGTGGTAACTTCACCGCGTCGCTCAGAGCTGCGAGCTCCGCCTCTTTTTTCACGCCTGCGAGGAAGATGGCATCAACGCCGGCGTGTTCGTAAGCCCGAATGCGAGCAATGGTTTCGTCAAGGCCGACTGCTGAGGCCGCACTGGTCCGGCCCATGATGACGAGAGAGGGATCTTCTCAAGCGGATAAGGCCGCACGCATTTTGCCAACGCCTTCCTCGATGGGAATCAGCCCTGCCTTGCCGGTTTTTCCATAAGGGGTAGGGAGCACTGTGTCTTCAATGGTCAGACCGGCAACGCCTGCTGTCTCCAGCTCCTCAACGGTCCTCGCTACGTTTAGTGCATTGCCGTATCCGTGGTCGGCATCGATCAGCAGAGGTTGTCCACTGGCGAGTGCAATGCGCTTCGCAAGCAATGCCAATTCGCTAAGCGTAATCACGACCTTGTCCAGAGCACCGAGGATCGCCCAGGATGCCACCGAACCTGCCAGCATGAAGACACTGAAGCCAAGACGCTCCGCCACACGCGCGGATATAGGATCAAATACTGAAGCGGGATAAACGCATTCCTTGCCCGACAACACGGCTCGCAAGCGCAAGCGCCGGTTGTTTGATCGCATTTCCTATTCTCCGTTTTCTGTCTCAAGAACTATTTTGGGCGGCCCCAACCCGCACCACGCATATCCTTGGTTTGCCATGAGGTTGGGTGAAAAGTCCCCATGCACGGCCCCGCACAATGAAACCCCTTTGTACCCAACCTTCGATTAATCCGTCTTCATAGATGCGATCACCAGGCTCTCCTGCGGTTTTCGTGCGAGCAGGAATGAACCAACGGCACCGACGACCGCGGGAAGCGCGGTGAAATAAAACAGGACCGAAACCGTGGCGCCAGTTCCCAAAAGGAAGCCGCCAGTGAGTGGTCCGAGAATTGAGCCCACCCGCCCAAAGGCAGAGGCCCAGCCTACGCCGGTGGAGCGCATGGCCGTCCGATAGGCTGCGGCGGAGACTGCCCACATGACCACTTTAGAACCTGTCACGAAAAATCCGGTGAGGAATACTGCCAGGACCACAAACGCCACATGACCGATGCTCAGGCCCAAGGCGGCTATCCAGATAGCGGCAGCGACGAAGCCGAGACCCATAAGCAGCCGTGGGTCCCGGCGCTTGCTGCCGATGCCCAGAACAAAGCCGCCGGCTATTCCGCCGAGAGAAAAGACGGATGCGATTATAATTGCCCGTTTCAGCGGTATCCCCGACTGCTGTAACAGGGCTGGCAACCAGTTGAGTAGAAGAAAAGTAAGTAGTTCGCCCACCAGAAACAAAATCCAGATGAGGACCGTACTGGGCATGCGGCCATCCGTGAATAAAGCCTTCACTGGAGAACCGGAGGCCGGAGCTTCTGCGATTGTAAAGCGGTTGATCTCTGCAGAAACCTTCTTGGGAGCAATCTTGCCGAGAATCCGGGCGAGCTCCGGGGAGTTGTTTCTCTTGAGAGCAAGAAAGCTAATCGACTCAGGCAGGTAAAAGAGCAGGAAGGGAAGCAGAACAAGTGGAATAAAACCACCCACATAAAAAATTGATTTCCAACCGAAGGAGGGAATCATCAGAAAACCAATCCAGCCAGCCAGCATGCTACCCAATGGCAATCCGCAGGCTGCCGCCGTAACAACCCCCGGGCGTATGCGCGCCGGAGAAAATTCCGAACTTGTTGCAATACAGTTCGGCAGCACCCCACCCAGGCCGAGGCCACCAAGAAAGCGGATTGCCAGAAGTGCTGCCATGGTATGCGCTACGGGAAGCAACAGCGTAAACAACCCAAAGACAGCGACCCCAACGATGACTGGATAGCGCCGTCCGAAGCGATCTGCCGCGGAGCCGAAGCCCATCGCTCCGACCAGATTTCCCACCAGACCGATAGCGAACACCGGTCCGAACTTGGCAATGGGAACGTGCAAGGCTCCGGCGATACCGGGCGCAGCAAATGCTATCAACGACAGATCGAAGGTGTCCAACGTCATGAGCAGAAAGCAGAGCGCGATAACTCTTTTTTGAAAGCGGCCGAACGGCTCGCCATCAATTAGTGCGCTTATCGAGATCCCGTCTTTTGGCATTAATGCGGATGACGAACCCAAATTTGTGGTAGAGAATTTCACATCGGTCATTTCCATGATCACTCCATCCTGAAGCAGGCAGCGTTCACCTGTTCGTTTGCAAAATCTATGAGACTGCTGGATGCTCTGAGCGAGCCACAGTTCCGAAAGACTGAGTCAGCTTCTTATGGTTATTGACAGCGCCCCAAATTGTACCGGAGAAGCGGTTGCATGGAGAGCTCTTTTTGCTCCCTGCTTCACGCCGGCAACCGCATCACCGAGCATGAGTTCGCCTGCGTGCTCTCGATCAGGTACCTTGGACACTCAAAATTGAATGCTTAGAATGCTGATGTAGTATGAAACCGGCTGTGAATGGACCTGAAAGGGCTCGTATCACATGCAGAAGTAGACGACGCCAATTACCTGAAATGGCTGCCTATCCTACTCCATGGAAACCTCTGTACCTAAGAGGAAAAAATCTCTCAGCGGCGGCTTTCAGCGATCCAGTAAGGAAATGAGTGCCATGTTGTTGGATTGATCAACCACTCGCATAGCGGCCTTTAGGCTACTTTCGGTTGGCAAACTGCCTACGCAATTCAGGCTTTGCGATCTTGCCATATGCGGTGCGGGGGAGTTCGCGCACCAGGATGAAATGCTTCGGAACCTTGTAGCGCGCCACCTTGGTGGAAAGAAAAGCCCTGATTGTCTCTTCGCTCAAAACGGCATTGCCGCGCGGCACTACAAAGGCGACTCCGATTTCTCCCCACCGTTCGTCCTCCACACCGATAACCGCCGCATCTTCCACGAGAGGGTGCAGGAGCAACTCAGCTTCAATCTCAGCGGGGTAAACGTTTACGCCGCCGGAGATAAACATTTCCGTAGTCCGTCCGGCGATGTAGAAGTATCCCTCCTCATCCATTTGTGCCTTGTCTCCGGTGTGGAACCAACCCTCCGCGTCGAGCACGGCGGCGGTCGCCTCGGGAGTGCGCCAGTAACCGAGACTGACGTGCGGTCCTTTCAGACAGAGTTCTCCAATTTCGCAGGCGGCGAGCTCCCCTCCCTCCGCATCGATCCGCTTCGCCGAGGTGAACAACATTGGTTTTCCTATAGAGCCAAGCTTTCGCCGTGCGTCTTCGTCGCTCATAGCAAAGCAGTTCACGCCAACTTCCGTGAGTCCGTAGCCCTGCTTGAACAGGATGCCGCGTTTGAGGTAAGCCTCAATAATGTAACGCGGAAGTGGTGCGCCGCCACTGATGAACCACCGCACGCTGCTGGTGTCGCAGGCCGCAAACTCCGGTGCCTCCATCATCATCTTGAAGATCGTCGGAACCGCCATCAGCACGCTGACGCGCTCCTTCTCAACGGTGCGCCAGACCTCGGAGGCGTCGAACTTGCGATGCAGTACGATGGTGCAACCCAATAGAATTCCGGGCGTAAGGAAAACCGTGAGGCCGCCCGCGTGATACATCGGAGTGAAAATCGGAATCACGTCGCTGTCGCGCAGTTGCCAGGAGATTGCAGTATTGTAGGCATTCCACACAATCATGCGGTGCGGAATCATCACACCCTTGGGCCTTCCCGTGGTGCCGCTGGTGTAGAGCAAACAGTAAATATCTTCGGACGCGCAAACTTCATTGACGAAGCCTTTAGGATCGGCGGTGGCAAAGACAGCCGCCCACTCAGGGCCGTCGAGAGTCATTGACTTCATCAGCGGGCGCGTCGCGCACAATTCTCCGGCAACCTGGGCAAACTGCGCCTCGTGCATCAGCGCAGAGAGGCCTGCATCCTCAACGACGAGCCTCAACTCATGCGCCGTCTGGCGGGCATTGAGCGGAACAATGATGATGCCAGTTTTTCCGGCGGCGAAAAAAGCACAGACATTCTCCACTGAGTTATTCGTCAGAATTCCGATGCGATCGCCTTTTCGCAGACCAAGCCGCTCCTTCCACACGCGAGCGACACGCATCGTCATCTCATTCAACCGTGCGTAGGAGAATCGCTGCCCGGTGGCCACACAGACCAACGCAATCTTCTCAGGATGGATTCGCGCCCGTTCTCCCAGTATGTCGCCGGAAATCACTGACTCTCCCCAACTCAGTTGCGCAGCTACCAGCGGAATGCGCATGCAGCCTGGTTATAACCAACGCCGGAGCCAACCAGCACCACGAGGTTTCCGGCCTTGATCTTATTCCTGGCCACGGCATCATCCAGCGCCATTCCCAGGCACGCCGAGCCGGTGTATCCGAACTCCTCCATGATCGTGTGTGTCTTTTCCATTGGCAGGCCGAGCTTCTCCATGACCAATTCCACGGTTTGCTTGCGCACCTGCGTAAAGATGGCGAAGTCGATTGCGTTTACGTCGAAGTTTCCGTTGGCAGCAAGCTTGCGTACCAGGCGCGGCCAGCCCTCGTCGTTGATTTCCGGTGGATAGCGCGCCACCATCATCACTTTCGTCCTTCCGGCCGCCAGGGTTTCCGCCGTTACCGGCTCCGCGGTGCCACTGGAAGGGATCAGCCAGTTGGGAGCATAAGCGCCGTCAGCCTGGAAAGCCGAGGTCACAAAGCCCGGCTTCTCGCCAGCCTCCAGTACGACCGCTCCAGCGCCATCACCGTAAAAAAACATCATCGGGTCTGCAGTGCTCGATAGCTTGTGCATCATGTAGACGCCGATCACCAGGATGGTCTTGATCGCAGGATTTGCTGCGATAATTCCCGCAGCCGCCGTCAGAGCGGTTGGAAACGAAGCGCAGGCGCAGCCCACGTCGAAGGTTCCGGCATTTTTCGCACCCAGCTTGTGCTGAAGCACCACCGAGGTTGCGGGTGTTACATAGTCAGGTGAATCCGTGCCGAGAATGATGAGGTCCAGATCCTCGGGCTTCTTGCCCGCGCGCTCTACTGCCAGCTTTGCCGCAGGCAGCGCAACATCACTTGTAGCCCAGTTTTCAGGTGCCCACCAGCGCTGGCGAATGGCCGTTCCTTCTTCCATCTTGTCAACAAACCCCGGAATATGCCGTAGCCAGTCGCGCATCAGATCGTTACTGATCAGGCGCTCAGGCTTGTACATAGCCGTTGAAACTATTCTTGCGTAGCGTTCCATGAAGTCTCTCCTTGGGTGAGCTCTGCGAATTCGTCTGCGCCAAGCTACGTCCCAATCACAATTCCGCCGTCGACCGAAAGCACCGCGCCGCTGATGAAGCTTGCCTGCTCCGAGGCAAGCCAGGCATAGGCGTTGGCGACGTCTTCCGGCTCACCCAGCCTTCCAATCGGCGTCCGCGAGACCATGCCTTCCACCACCTTCGAAGGCATAGCGCGAACCATCTCAGTTCCGATAAAGCCCGGGGCCACGGCGTTGACGCGAATCTTGTACCTGCCCAGTTCACGGGCCCAGGTCCTTGTCATGCCGATCACGCCGGCCTTTGTCGCCACGTAATTTGTCTGGCCAAAGTTGCCGTACAACCCTACCACCGACGAGGCACTTAGAATTACCCCGCCGTTGTTTGCGATCATCCGCGGCACAACCGCCCGGGTGCATACGAAGACAGCCCTCAAGTTCACGCTGATGACAGAGTCGAACTGCTCGTCGCTCATCACCGATTGCACTGCGCCATCCTTATACTTCACCAGTTGCGAGTCGCGCGTGATACCCGCGTTGTTTACCAGAACGTCGATACGCCCCCACTTCGCCACCACTTCGGCGACAGCCGCTTCCACCGCTTTGCCATCTGTAACGTTCACCACACCCAGCAGCGCTTCGCCTCCGGCAGAGGCGATTTCCCGCTCGATCTCGGCGAAGGCCTTGTCGCTCACGTCCCATCCCGCGATCTTGGCCCCCTCCTCAGCAAAGCGCAGCGCCGTGGCTCGTCCGATTCCAGCCGCCGTGCCAGTGATAATAACGACCTTGTGCTTCAGTCCAGTGTCTCTCATCTTGCCTTCCCCTGATTCTTGCGCAACCACACTTGCACCGCGGCTGACCGGAAGTGCCGGCCAGCCACGATGTGCATGGGTATAGGGTTAGAAGCTGTATTTGAATGCGAACTGAACCACGCGAGGGCCAGTCGCCGTCTTGACGATCGATCCGAACGAGCTTCCCGACGTAATCACGTTCACCGGGTTTGCAAAGTTCGGATGATTAAACAGGTTGAAAAATTCGGCCCGGAACTCAGCCTTCTGGTGTTCGGTAACCGGAAAGAATTTCACGACCGAGAGATCTACGTTCTTCTGCGGAGGGCCGACCAGGACATTGCGCAGTGTTCCGAAGTCCGTGGTGTACGCAGCAGGATTTACAAAGGCGGTGGTGTCGAAATAATTATTCAGCCGGCTTTCAATCTTGCCGTGGCCCTCCGCCGAGCCAATCGTCCGCCCCGGAGCTAGATCGCCGAAGGTATAGGCGAAAGCGGAGTCAGTGCCCACAATCGAGAACGGTATGCCGCTTTGCAGAGTCAAAATGCCGCCAAATTCCCAACCGTTGAGCAAAAACTTCGGCGCACCGTTGCCGGCATAAAACTTCGGTAGATCGTATATTCCGCTGAAAACCAACCGATGACGGCGATCGAAGTCGGAAGACGCATAGTAATTATCCAGCGTATTTCCCGGCATTCCATTCAGATCATTCACATCTCCGCCCGAGTAGTCGTCAATCGAGTGAGAGTAAGTATAGGAGAGCAGGTAGCTCAACCCCTTGAACGATCTCTGGGTCACCGAAATCTGGAGCGAGTTGTATCCGGAATCGCCGGTTGTGCTCTCCGCATAGCTTCCGAGGATTGGCGAAGCCAGCGCCGAGAGCGCCGGTGAATATGGCCCGACCGGGTAGGAGTTCAGAGCCTGCTGGTTCAGGCTGTGGAGTTGAGTCAGTTTGCGGCCTGTTGAACCAACGTATCCCACGTCGATGACCGTGTTCTTGATTGCTTCCCACTGCACGTCAAAGTTGTACTGCTGCACATATGGGGTGACGAAGTGGTGCCGGTCGGGATAAATACCGGAGACCGGAACCACTGCAGGCGCCGTGCTCGGCAAGAAGGTAGTGGCGGATACCTGGGTTGCTGGGAAGACCCATGGCGGGCCTCCGTATGGAAACGCCGAGAGACTGGAGAAGCTATAGGGGAAGGCGGAGGGCAGCGGCACATGCACGAAGGGATCGCTGAACGAAGGCCATGACACGACCTGTCCCAGCGCGTTTGCGGTAATTTCGTTCATGGCAATGATGTTGTACGGTGCATTGAATACCTGGCTGTTGTAAAGCGCGGCGTTCATGCGGTCGTAGTACACACCGAAACCGCCCCGCACAACCAGCGAGTTGTTCTTTGCCACCGGGCGGAAGGAGAAGCCGACACGCGGCGCGAAGTTGTTGTGGTCGGTAGGTACCAGGCCGTTCTGCACCTTCGGCATCCCAGCCAGTGAGCCATTGCCGGCCTGCACGAAGCCTGCGGTAAGCACGCCAAGGCTGCTGAGTTGGGCCAAAGCCGGATCAAAGGCAACGATACGTCCTTTGGTGTCGTAGAAGGGGTTGAAGAGATCGTAGCGCACACCGAGGTTCACGGTCAGGCGGCTGCTTACCTTCCAGTCGTCCTGTACAAAGCCGGAAAAGTCGTTGGCGCGAATGTTGCGATTGTTCACTCCCGATCCCTGGATGGTGAGCAACGGAACTCCCTCCAGAAACTCCGCGAACGTATCGAAGTACACCTGGCCGCGAGTGTAGGAGTTGAAGTACAGGTTAATCTCCTGCCTCTTGTATTCCGCACCGACCTTCACCGTATGACGCCCATGCGTCCAGGTCAGCATGTCATTGAAATCGTATGTCTCGGTCTGCGAAAAATTATCCGCCAAAGGCGACGGTCCCAGGTCCATCATGTTGATGATCGAGATTGTCGGCGCGCCGGGGAAGAGGCTCTGCAAAGGGCCGCTGATGCCGAAATTGGAGGCCGTGAAGGGCTCCTGCGGTTTGAACGTTCCCGCGATTCCACTGTAGCCGAAGGTCACCTGATTGATCAGCCGCGGATTGAACAGATGCGTATCCGATACGGCAAATACGCGCTGACGCATATCGAAGCCAGTCGGCGCGCCCGGAGCCTGCAGTGCATTGCCGACGCCGGCAAAGCTGAACAGCCCCTGGGTCGTCGGATTGTTGGCAACGAACGCCTTGAATGAAAGATGATTTGCATTGGAAAGCTTGAAGTCCAGGTTGGCGTTCATCTGGTCTTCTCGGTAGGTCGAAATAGTCGGAATCGTCACCGACTGGTTGGCTTGACCCTGCGAGCTTGGCAGCAGGTAGGATCCATTGGGCAGCTTGAGCGAAAGAATTGTCGCTGCAATTGGATTCATATAAATTCCCGGGAATCCGGTCGCAGCCATCATGATCGAATTAAGCCCAGTCGCGCTGCGGTCGCTGGTCACATAGCCGGGCACAAAGATCGACGACAACGAGTTGGTCAGCGAGGTACCATTGGTCTCCCTCGTGCCCTGATAGCTGAGGAAGAACCAGGTGCGGTCCTTCACCACAGGTCCGCCTAGCGTGCCGCCGAATTGGTTGCGCCGGTATTCGGGACGTGCAATCGTAGCCTGGTTCAGAAAGTAGTTGTTCGCATTTAGGGCGTCATTGCGCAGAAATTCGTAGAGGTTTCCGTGCAGGCTGTTGGTGCCGCTCTTGGTTATCGCAGCCACCACGCCGCCCGCGTTGCGCCCCTGTGTGGCGTCATACAGGCTGGTCTGCACAATGAATTCCTGCAGCGTGTCGGTGGCGGGCACGGCCAGATTTGGAGTTGCGCCCGTGCCAATGGAGCTGGCGTCCACGCCATTGACAACCACCGCGTTCGAGGTTGTGCGGTTACCGTTCACGCTGATTGTCGCGTCGCCGCGGCCCAGATCCGACGAGTTCTGCAGGCTGCCCGACGTGCCTGAGCTAAGAGTCAGCAACTGCTGAAAGTTGCGCGTTGGAAGCGGAAGCTGCCGGATGGTGTCCTGTTCGATCACCTTGCCGGTCGCCGCTGAGTCAGTCTGCACCAGCGGAGCTTCGCCTGTTACCTCGACGGTCTCGTTTTGAGCGCCGACTTTAAGCGTGACATTCTCCACCGTGGACTCGGTGATGTTAACGATAATGCCACTGACCGTCTCTGATGAAAAGCCGGGGGCGCTGATGTTCAGACGATACCTGCCTGGCGGAAGTTGGGGTACGCGGTATCGGCCCTCACCGTCGGTGGTGATCTCACGTTTCACGCCTGCCTCGTTGATTACGGCGATCCTGGCACCGGGTACTAATGCGCCGGTGGGATCAGTCACCGCGCCGGTGATTTGCCCCGTGGTCGCTGTCTGAGCGTTAACGGTGCCGGCGGCTGCCAGCAGGACGACGCACAGCAGGCTTAGAAATAGTTTGCGATACATGTGTTCCTCCTGTTTTTACTTGTGTGCTCTTGTCACCGCAGTTGCCCAGCCCCGCGGTCGCAAGGCGGATGAGCCTGGCGATGGCCTCATCATCGGGAACTCCAAGATGCTGCTTACCGCCGAACAGCGTTTCAATGAGGAAGTAAAGTAGAAATTGCAGGTAAACCGAGGCGAAGGCGAATTCGGGAGCCTCGCCGCAGGCGAGCTGCGAGCCAGTAAAGGCCGCCGGGTTGATTTGCCGCAGAGCGGAGGGAAATGCCTGGAAAATGTGAGAGAAATGCTGGTTGCCGAACTCCACTACATCGATATACATCAATCTCCAGTAGTCGGCGTTCTCGGCAACAATCTCGCGCATTACCCCGGCCAGGCGAGTGAGGCTGTCCGGGTCGAAGGAGCCGAGCAGAGGAGTGATCTTCTGCACCTGAAGTTCCGCCATGCGCTGGCCATAGCGGCTCACCAGGCTACAGTAGATCTCTTCCTTCGTGGCGTAGTAGTTGTAGATGTTTCCCAGTGAAACGCCAGCTTCGTCGGCGATCTCGCGCACGCTGGTTCCGTGATAGCCCTGGCGGGTAAAAATACGGAGGGCGGCGTCCTCGATGCGAATCTGGTTGCGCTCTACCGCTTTGTCTTTCAGCTTCGGCACAGCCGCTCCAAACAAAAACGATCACTTGTTTTTATTAAAGGACCAGAAGAAAAGGCCGCAAACCGAACGACCGTTTTCTTTTCAGCGCTGGCACACTAACTCCGTTCCGTGACGACTGTCAAGAAGTTTTTCTTAGAAGTTTTTTCGTCTATTCTCTTCGTTTTGATTTTCCCGCTCAGTACTCATACACCTTGGCTAGCGCCGCACTGGGAGATGAACTCCGCCAGTTCCTTCACAAAAGCTAGCGGTTGGTCCATTTGCGGCATGTGGCTTGCCCCCTCAATCACCGTCAGCCGCGCGTGGAGCAGAAAGGGAAGTGCCGCCTGGGCCAACTCAACGGGGAAAACCGGATCGCGATCTCCCCACAGCAAGAGGATCGGCAGCTTTACCTCACTCAGCAGCGGCACTACCGGATGGGCAAAGGCCATCACGGCGCACTCTGCCAAGACGTGGGCGTAAACTTTGTAGTCCTGGTGCGCAAGCTTGCCACGCTGCCTCTCAAGGTAGGCGGCACGCGCCTCCGTCACCTGCGCGAAGTTCATGGCAAACAGCGGTTCGACATACTCCGGCCGCATCAGCAGCAGGTTGCTCTCGCTGAAGTGCTGCGATGCGAGGGCCTGTTCCTGCTGGCTGTATTCCCGCATCCCTGCGCTGGACACTAAAACCAGGCCACTCAGGCGCTCTGGGTGTACCGCTATCAACAGACTGGAAAGGAGTCCTCCGAATGAGTTTCCCACCAGTATGGCGCCCTTCAAATCCAGCGCGCACAAGAAAGCGTTCATCACCCCGACAAAGAATTCCGGCGTGTACTCCTGTATGGACTTGCTGCTGTCTCCAAAGCCGGGAAGGTCTATCGAAATTACACGGTGGCATTCTGACAACGGCTCAAGCACCGGAGCCCAATCCAGATGGTCGCCGAACATACCGTGGACTAGTATCAGGGGAGTTCCGGCCCCGCGCTCATAATAGGCAACGCGTGCTCCAGGAAGCTCCAAGCTCCGCAAAGACTCATCCCGCTCGGCAATCCCTGCATTGCGATCCATGAAGTCCATCTGCAAGTCGGCCCGATAAATAAAGCGAAAATCATACTCCAAACGGATTACAGAAGTCCGCTGCCGGCTGTGGCTGCTTTTCGGGCACGTTTCATCGACGTCTTTGCAGTAGCACCTTGCAAGGCGAGCTGTGCGCTGTCTTGGAGCTCTTCAAACAAGGCATCCTCGTCGCACATGACAAGCGCGCGCTTTACGAAATTGATGAGTTCGCGGACGTTCCCCGGCCAGGCATACTCCAAGCAAACTTCGACGAGCTTCTGCGATGGTACAAAGGCCGGGCAAGCGTAGCGCTCTGCCAGCCGCACCCCGAAATGCTTCAATAGAAGAGATATGTCTTCTTTCCGTTCCCGAAGAGGCGGTACCTCCAAAGTGATGCCGTTCAACCTGTAGTAGAGATCCTCGCGCAGAGTCCCCGCTGCCAGCGCCTGCTGAACGTTGACGTTCGTCGCGGCCATGATGCGCACATCGACCTTCATTTCTTTGCGGCTTCCCAGCCTAGAAAACGATTTGTCGTGCAACACCTGGAGCAATTTCGCCTGAAGTGCAGTAGACACCTCGCCGATTTCATCAAGCAGGATTGAGCCTCCTCCGCACTGTTCGAACTTTCCCGGCTTTGCGGAAGTCGCGCCGGTAAAGGCTCCCTGTTCGTAGCCGAACAACTCGCTCTCGAGCAGCTCCGTGGGAAGGGCCGCGCAATTTATCTTCAGTAGCGGCTTTGCGGCGCGCGGCGAGCGACTGTGGATGAAGCGGGCGATCACTTCCTTGCCTGTCCCACTTTCGCCGAGGATGAGCACCGGAATCGTCTCTTTGGCCACAAGTTCGGCCCGCCGGCGCAATCGATGCATGGCCGGACTGGATACCACCATGCAGATATCCTCATCCAGCTCATCGATCAGTACTGCCGGTGAAGAACTTTTCTCCGCGTCCGCGTTTACGAGTTCGTTTACCGGTGCCGGCAGTTCCTCCGGCTGCGACATTTTCGTAACCGCATCCTGGGCGGCAGCGTAGATTGTCTGCGCCTCGCTTCTTGCTTCGGCAACACGGGAAACCATGACGACTTTCGCATCTGGCGCAGCCGCGCACAATTGCTGGAGAGTAACGATCCCATCCTGATCGGGCAGCTCCACATTCAGAAGGACGAGGTATGCGGAGAGGGGTGAACTCAAGTCTTGCGCTGCGCTTGCCGTTGCCAGGCGCCTACGGCATGCAAGAAGCAGTTGCAGCTCGCGGCGGCGGCGCTCCCACTCGGCGCTCTCGCAGAGCTTCCGATCGAGGCTCAGTTGCTTGTCGAGAGGAATTTCCGCCGACATTTCTCTCCCTGGTCTTACGCTTGAACACCTTTCCTGTTGCAATCTTATAGCCGCGGAGGATGCTGAGGGGAGGGAAAATAGCCTTTCGGGGGAAAAGGAGCTCCTTCCCATAGACCGGAGGGTATCCAGGCGCAGTCCGCTCGGCGGCTCGAACAGGTATCAGGTCATGTCCTTTTGGGTAACGCCGTGGAACTCATATCTGCAAAACTTTGCGGTATCAGTCTGAAAACAAAAAAACATCGCATAGGATCAATGAGTTACAGAGGCATAAGTTGGCGGCTCAAATGCTTATATAGAAATTGAAACAACGCAAAGTCTGTCTGTCGGGTCATTTGGCTAGTTGTGTCGGCGATGCGGCACCGGGAACTTAGAACGCAATTGATAGATTGAAGACTTGAGGGAAGTCAGCATGAGAAACGCTTTGAGAGTTTTCGCATTCACCGTCGTGACTCTCGCCTTGGTCTACGCTCCAGCGGCTAAAGCCGATAACCTTAAAGCCTGCGAGTTGACCACCTGCACCTTCGCGATCACCGCCTCTGGACCGGTCGACGGCGGAGTTATTAGCATAAACCTCAACCTGGTTGGCACTCCGTTGTCCACAGACAAGCACCCCGACTATGGGATTACTAGAGCCACGGGCACGGTCGTCCTCTATGGCATAACGTATTATGATGTCTCTCTCGTGGCTGACTCAGGAGGGGCAGGGACTAAGGAACTAGCTCCGACTGGCTGGGGGAATACTGTAAGCACCACCCTGTATTATGACAACAAGCTACTAGGCACCACGGGCGCGGCTGAGTACCTCAATACCAGTGGTTTGCTCCTCGAAATCCCAGGCCTGCACGCGTCAAAAACTGTAAAGAAGGTGTCGGAGGAATCGGACTATTGGATTTTGGAGTGGCATGCGAACGGCGGCTACTACGAACTTCAGAACGCATTTATCACAACCGACGTTTATCAGCTCAATTCGCTGACGGCCACCACCACGCCGGAGCCAGTGACCCTCCTGCTCTTCGGCACCGGCCTTATGGGGATCGGCGGCATGGTGCGCCGCAAGCTGAATCGGTAGTTGGGTTAGGCATTTTGTACTACGTTCGCGGCTTGTTCAAGCAGTCGTGTGATTGCATAAGAGATCGTGTACTTCCTCGGTTGCGCCCGGAGACTATCTGGGCGCTTTCTTTTTGATGGCGTCGAGAGGGAATCAGGTCATGTCCTTTTGGGAAGCGCTGGGGAACTCGTATCTGCAAAACTTTGCGGTCTCTGTCTGAAGACAAGAAAGTGCGTCATAGAATCAATGATTTACAGGGATCTAGGTTGGCCACTCAAATGCATTTAGATAGTTACCAAAACAGTGCAAAAGTCTGTCTATCGGCATCGTGGGACAAGACTGTCAGCGATGCGGCTCCGGACCTAAGAACGCAATTGAATGAACGCAATTGAATGATTGAACACTTGAGGGAAGTCAGCATGAGAAACGTTTTGAGGATTCTCGCATTCACCGTCGTGGCTCTCGCCCTGGTTTACACACCAGCGGCCAAGGCCGATACGTTCACGTTTATAGCTTCGAGTAGTAGCGGGGTGACTATCGATGCCTCCATGACCGGAACACTCTTGTCGCCTGGCGAATACCTGATCACTTCCATCACTAGCGGTAATGTGTTTGTTCCGAGTGGCGTCACCTCCCTCACGGCCGGGAGCATTGCGGGTGGCCTTGAGTCGGGTCCTGGTACTGGAGCCGTATTCACAACTCAAAATGGACAGTTCTTTGCCAACAACGTACTGTATCTGAACGCTGGGAATTTCATTTTCGACTACTGGGGGCTTGTCTTTTTTGTCGGCAACGGTTGCTCTGTGGGAAGCGGTTGCCCTGAATTCAACATTTACAACACCACCGGGAACAACAGTGGGCAGGAATGGTTAATCAACTCCGGCGGTGGCGGAGTATGGCTTAACAGTTTCTCAATCACCGACATCAGCACTGGCCAGTCGTATGGCACGCCTGACCCAATCACCTCCTCCCATGACCCGCTTGGCACGCCGGAGCCAATCACCCTCTTGCTCTTCGGCACGGGCCTAGTGGGGATCGGCGGCATGGTGCGCCGCAAGCTGAATCGGTAGTTGGGCCAGGCAATTCGGACTACGTTCGCGGCCGGTTGAGCCGTCGCGTGATTGCATAAGAAATCGCATATTTTCCTGTTCGCGCCCGGAGGCTATCTGGGCGCTTTCATTTTGATGGCTTCGAGCAGGCATCACGTGATGTGCGTTTTGGGAAACGCTGTGGGATTCGTATCTGCAAAACTTTGCGGTCTCTGTCTAAACGCAAGAAAGCGTGCCATAGAATCAATCATTTACAGATGCCTAAGTTGGCCACTCAAATGCATATATAGTTATCGAAACAACGCAAAAGTCTGTCCGTCGGCATCGTGGGATAGCGGTATCAGCGGTGCGGTACCGGAAGCTAAGAACGCATAAGAACGCAATTGATTGAAAGATTGAACACTTGGGGGAAGTCAGCATGAAAAACGTTTTGAGAATTCTCGCATTCACCGTCGTGGCTCTCGGCTTGTTCTACGCTCCAGCGGCCAAAGCAGATACGTTTGATTTCACCTACAGCGGCAGCGGATATTCCGCCTCTGGAGTGTTCACGACTGGCAACGCAGGTTCACCTTTCACGGTCACCGGAATCACGGGCACGGCTGACGGGTCGGCGATCACCAGTCTGTCGTTATACGCTGGCGCGGACCAGTTGCTCTATTTCCCGCCATCGGGCGGGTCTTACGCCGATGGCGCTGGCATTTCCTTCGCCACCCTCAGTGGCGTCGATTACAATATCTACGCTTATAATGGGGGCATCTACCTCCTTGTCAGCACGGTCGACCCGGTAGGCTATCCCGAGAACGGCGTTCCCATCACCATGAGCGCAGTCACGCCCGAGCCAATCACCCTCTTGCTCTTCGGCACGGGCCTGATGGGTATCGGCGGCATGGTGCGCCGCAAGCTGAGTCGGTAGTTGCGTGAGTCGAACGATTTGGATAGTAAGAACGGGAGAGACGTATGCGCAAGTCAATCGTTGCAGTAGCACTCGCGGTGGTAATGCTGTTGGGAGTTTCAGCCTTCGCAGGCACGATCACGATAGCAAATTCTAGCTTCTCGGCCGTAACTGGTAATTGCGGTTCATATACGTACCAGGGCCCAGGAACAGAAAGCTGCCCGTTCCAGAATCTTAACGTCGCTGAGGGAATTGGATGGACCTTTGGCACGTATGTCACGTCGGGAGGGCCAGGGGACGGGTTGGTGACGTCAGCCGCTGGTAACCCATTCGCTCCGCCGTCCTTCACGGGACTCCCAACCGGCCAGGCCGCGTTTCTGCAAACGGATGGCTCGGTGTCGCAGCAGCTCTCGGGATTCACCAATGGGCAGACGTACGACCTGAGCTTTTATCTTGGCTCACGCTATATAGGCGGAATGGGTAATCAGACAGTCGAAGTTCTAATTAATAGCGTCGTGATCGGGACTTACGCTCTCAGCAGCAGCACTCCCTTCACCCTGGAGAATTTGAGCTTCACCTACACAGGCAGCGGACCAGCGACGCTGGAGTTTCTCGGCACCGCCAGTGGGGATCAGACGGCATTTCTCACCGATGTAGGCATTACGGCTACGCCGGAGCCGGTAACGCTGATGCTATTCGGGACGGGTCTGCTGGGTATCGGCGGCATGGTGCGTCGCAAGCTGAGTCGATAGTTGAGTGATTTGAACGATATTTTGGATGGTAAGCGGGAGAGACCTATGCGCAAGTCATTGGTTGCAGTAGCGTTCGCGGTGGTGGTACTGCTGGGAGCTTCAGCCTTCGCGGGCAGTATATCGATCACAAACTCTAACTTTTCGGGCGTAGCTATTGCTTGCGCATCAGGGTACAGCTACCAGCAATCAGGGCTGGCTCTAGGTACCTGCATACGACCAATAATGGTGGCGGCTACCAGCAGAACCTTAACGGCGCTCCCGGTATCGGGTGGACATTTGCCGACGGACCGGGGGTTGGGCAGCCTTTCTTTACCAACCAGTATGGGGACGGGCTGACAGCGGCTAATTCGCCGTTTAATCCGCCACCGTTTGGTACATTCACGCAAGCCGCTTTTCTGCAAGGTGCTGGATCCTATGTGTCGCAGACGCTCTCCGGTTTTACAGTGGGCCAGGCGTACGACCTCAGTTTCCTTCTCGGCTCGCGCTATAACGGAGGCGGTTACAACGGCAATCAGATTGTCGAGGTTCTGCTCGGCGGAAATGTGATCAAGACCTATGATCTGGGAAGCTCTACCCCCTTTACGCTTGAGAACATTGGTTTTACCGCCACAAGCACTACTGAGACGCTGGAGTTTGAGGGCACGAATTCTGGGGATCACACGGCATTCCTGACCAATGTGGGTATTACAGCGACGCCGGAGCCGGTAACGCTGATGCTATTCGGGACGGGTCTGTTGGGTATCGGCGGCATGGTGCGTCGGCGGTTGAATCGATAGCTGGATAAAGGTGGTGCGTACTATATTCACGATTCACGCTGGTGCATCGTAGTGGAAGTGCAGAATAAATCGCGTAGTACTTTCCCTTTGCCCGGAGGATATCCGGGCTTTTTTATTTAGCTCCCGACAGGCGTCAGGCGACGTCGTTTTGGGTAGAATTGTGGCATTCACATCTGCAAAACTTTGCAGTGCTAGCCAAAGAGAAAGATAGGAATACAATGGAATCAACGAGATGCATTCGGCTATAGTTGGCCACTCAAATGCTTGTATGAGTGTTGAAGTAGGGTGAAGTCTGTCTGGCGGGGTCGCTGATATTGTTGTTAGTGGGGCGGCTCCGGAGAGCGGATTTCGGAAAGAGCACTAGACCTTTTGGGGGAGCGTTGCGATGAAAAACACTTTGAAGATGTTCACTTTTGTATTCGTGGCTCTCGCCTTGATTTACGTTCCTGCAGCCAAGGCGGTGAGCTTTGCTCCCGCTTTTGAGTCAGACGTAGTTTCTGAGTTCTCGACTGTCGAATCGCAGCCCGTGGCCTATTCGGCCGATTACGAGATTGCCCGCACGGACGCCCAGGCTCTCCCAAGCCAGCAATTTGCACTCACTCTCGAGGATGAAACGTACCTCAGAGTCACCAGCAGGGAACTCAGCTCGATCGATCGGCCCACTCCGAACTTCATTACTTTTTTCCCAGCGGGGCTGCCTTCTGGCCCGGACGTCCTTTTTCCTACCCCGGAACCGATGTCGTCGATGCTCTTTGTTACCGGTCTGGCCGGTATTGGCCTCATGCTGCGCCGCTTTGTTGCGTAGAGAGTTCCGTGCATCCCCGCACGGAAGCTCTCCTGACCTTTCCTAGATATTGCACAAAAACTATTCGGTTGGCCCCGGTGCGGGCGATCTCTGGCACTCTACATGCAGCCTAACTCTATGTTTGCTGCCTGTCCGAGGAATCCACGGGAGCACCGTGCAATCAGACAGCGTGTTTAGAGGTCCGTTGGTTAGGATTTTGTCGTGCGAGCGGATGAAGCTTCGGCAGAAGTGAAGAATAATTCCTCGCGAGCTAAAGTTTTTCGCCAGCCGTGCGATCCGCGCGCAAGTACTTTGTGAGAGAACAGATTGCCCCAACCAAACGGATTACCGCCCGAGCTGGTACTTTTCGGCCAAACGCGACAGATGGCGCAAGTGTACGAGCAATTGCTGCACAGCGCCGGATTTCGCATTCCGATCCTTATTGAAGGTGAGAGCGGAACCGGCAAGGAGTTGATTGCTCAATTCATCGCCTCCCTCACGCCGTCGGTGCCGATTGTAAAGGTCAGCTGCCCAGCCATTCCGGGAACTCTGCTGGAGTCAGAGCTTTTCGGGTACGAAAAGGGCGCCTTCACCGGTGCGTATACAACCCGGCGCGGCCGCGTGGAATTCGCCGACAAAGGAATCCTATTCCTCGATGAAATCAGTGAAATCAGCACCGACTTGCAGGTGAAGCTCGTCCAACTGCTGCAGGATGGGCATTACTCACGGGTCGGCGGGCATGAGGAGCGGAGGGTTGACGTCCGCCTGGTTTCAGCCACCAGCCGTCATCTCAAAGAGCACGTGGCCCAAGGGCTCTTTCGCGAGGATCTCTTCTATCGAATCAACGCACTGACCCTTCGGCTTCCGTCGCTACGCGAGCGAATCGTCGATCTTCCTGTGCTCGTGGACCACCTGCTGCAGCAGCATTCGGTCGGATTGGGCCACGCGACTAAGCCACTCTCTCAGGACACCCTTGCCATCATGCAGCACTACCACTGGCCGGGCAATATCCGGGAGCTCGAGAACTGTATTCGCCGGTACATTCTCTTGCAGGACGAAGAGTTTATTGCCTCCGAGATTGTGCAGAGCGTTGACCAGCACTTTGAAGCTCGTCTGGACATAGACACAAGAATGCCTTTGAAGCGGCTAACCAAACATGCGGTGCAAGAGCTGGAGCGCCAGGTGATCATGAAAATGCTTCAGCTCAACAACTGGAACCGCAAGAAAACCGCAGACGCATTGGAGATCAGCTATCGCGGCCTGCTCTACAAGATGCGTGACGCCGGTTTCCCCCGGAAGAGCAACGGAAAAGTACGCACCGACCGCCCGTACGCTCGCGATGTGAATTAGGTGTTCGCCATGGAATTGCTTTTTGATTACAGGAATCCTGCTGCTGACTACTTGGTCCCTGGCTGGTACCTGGCCGGATTTGAGACCTGCTATGATTAAGCGGCTATGACGGCCGGTTTCAACTTCGGCGGAAAACGAGAGTTGCTGGCACGCGGGCTGTTCTGGAGTGGTGCCACTTTTCTCCTCTCGCAACTTCCAAGAACGAGATTTGTTGCTCGTGCTGAACTACCATCGTATTGGGAACCCCGATGAGGATTCCTTTGATCCCGGTGTTTTCTCAGCGAGCGCTGATGAGTTTAACGATCAGATCTCCTACCTAAAACGGCGCGCTTCGCTGGTGAATCTCCAAGAGGCGTTGGCTTTTGTCAACGGCACTATTAGAGAAAAGGCCGGTCGCTGTCGGGTGCTGATTACTTTCGACGACGGATACCTGGACAACTACGATATCGCTTTTCCCATTCTGCAATCACATGGCGTGCAAGGCGTCTTTTTTCTTGCCACGAGCATGGTTGGGTCCTGCCACGTCCCCTGGTGGGATCACATTGCCTATCTTGTAAGGACTGCGCGAAAGCGCCGGTTCTCTCTTCATTATCCAGTTGACCTGGTTGTTGATGTCGATAAGAATGGCTTTGCGAAGAGCTTACGAGACGTCCTGAGCTTATATAAGAGACCCGAGAACGCCGATCCCGTACTTTTCATTCGTGAACTAGGGAAGGAGACGGAGGGGGAAGACCTACCCGGAACGTTGCGGCGTTTTATAAATTGGGATGAAGCTAGAGAAATTTGCGGGGCAGGCATGGCAATAGGGTCACACACGCACTCGCACCACGTGCTGAGTCAATTGAGTCTGAAACAGCAATATGAGGAGTTATCCCAGTCCCGTTCAATCTTGAAGGAACAGCTTGGGCTCGAAGCCGATGTGCTAGCTTACCCGGTGGGCAGCACGACCAGCTTTTCTGATCAAACACAGATGTTAGCGCAAGAGTTGGGTTATCGCGCTGCCTTCTCGTTCCATGGCGGCACGAACGTGCAAGGGAAGGCAGCTCCCTACGACGTGAAACGAATTGGCGTAGGCGGCCAAAGTTGGTGCCGGTTCCAAGTTCAGACGGATGTCTGTAGGTTCACGGGCAAATACTGGCCTTGATTCACTCTTCCCAAGCGGTTGTGAGACAAATTTAGTTGCAGGACTCGGAGTCGTTTCCTGCGTCCCCCTGCGGTTTCGGCTACCGGACATCAAGGGCGGCCGACCTCGGATTGAGCGGGATGGGCACTCGGCTCTTCGACTTTATAGATTTCGTACAGGTGTGTTACAAACCGGACGCACGCGACTGATTTTAGTTCCGGAAACTCATCGAAGACTTCCGGAAAGCTCGGGTTAATGTAGACGATGTACACCACATCGCGTGTCTTTCTGGTCGCCTCAAGGATTATGTTGCTCAGAACTTTTCGCAACAAAGCCTGCCGGAAGGGATTGAAGAAGTACAACAGACAATTGCCTTCAGGAAGCGGCCATGTTGTGGCATCGGCCAGAATGGAGCGCACGGAGTGGCAGCGCTGTCCCGGTAAGCGCCAGTGAGCTATATTACGCTCGGCAATTCCGTGCAGCTCTGCGGAAAACTCCACGCCCGTAACTCGGCGAAACGGGTAACGTGCAGCCAACAAGAGCGCTTTGCCCATTCCGGAACCGTAGTCCACAAACTCAAAGTTTTTCCAGTCAAGCGAAAGCACGTCGAATGCAGCCTCAAAAATTACCTCCGGCGTGCCCTCGTAATTGTGGGACTCTGCAGCCTGTGCGGCACTGAGTCCAAGTTGTTGCAGCGTCAAGAAGCCACTGGTCTCAACTTCGTGCCGGTGGTCGAAGCGCTCTTCTCTCCACCTGCGCAACCATACGGCGCCGAGCCTCACGACACAAGCTTCGAAAACCAACCGAATCGCCCTCGGCAGGCTATGTTGCCGGAGGACTTGTCTCAATCGCGAGAGTCTGCGGAGGAACGTAGACAAACAAAAACCACCTTCCCTACTCACCTACTCAGAACCCAAAATATCGAGAAGCACCGTACGGAGAGGCTCACGGGCTTTTTCGGAATTGCTCACCATGTGATGAAGTTCAGGGCTAGGCGTCGTGTTGATCTCATTGATCCAATACTCGTTCACGCTAACGTCCTTCGCAATCACATCGACGCCTGCGAAACGCACGCCAACGGACCGGGCCGCTGTCTCTGCTGCGGTGACGAGCACAGGGTGGGCGATATCCATAACTTCGGTGTATGTTGCGCCAAATTGGTAATTTGCGTGCGTAGCAAGCCGGACCATCTGACCAGCCGCTGGAACTGACTTAGGCGAGAGTCCCTGTGGTGCCAGAGCGGATCTTAGGCCAGCACCAAGCGGCACTGGCAGCGCAGTGGGATCTCCGATTCGCCAGTGTTCCGAATTGATCCGGCCACGGTTCATTACCGCGACCAACTCAAGGACCGACTTGACACCGTCACCCACCGCCGTTGCGATGCGGCGATGAACAACCGAGAGGCATTTGCCTTGATAGACAAGAAATCGGAAGTTCTCGCCAGATACAAACTCTTCAATCAATATATCCTGCCCGTAGAGCGCTGCTCTGCGAAATCCTCTCCTGACCGCTACATCGCCGACAAGCCCAACCGAGACCCCTCTACCGCTGCTAGTTCCGCGAGCTGGTTTTGTCACGCAATGCGTGTTCAAGGAACGTGCGAAGGCTAGGGCGCTATCTAATTCGAGCGAGCTGAAGGTTTTTCCTCTTGGGAGCGAGACATTTTCCTTGGAAAGAATTTGCCTACAAAGCTCCTTATCGCCGCAGATCGCGCCGGTTGCAAAGTCGTCCAAGGGCATCCACAGGCCATGTGCCCGAAAGGTTTTTCCCCGAGAATTACGAATGAACAAGATGTTGCAAATCTCTTCCGTCGCAAAACCAAGGTCTTCAGCGATGTCCCGCAATATCTCATGAATTTGGTTCCGTTCGAGCGCGCCAAGATCAAGAGAGGATCCGGAGGAACGCTGATCAATAAACCTGCGGGCTAACCGCACGGCTTTCCTTATATTGGTCGGGATCCGACTTCCAAGAGTGGGCATAATCTTCCATCCTCCTCGAAAGGTCTTAGAACTTAAGCTGAACCTTTGCTTCGTTTCGAAAGCTTAGGCGAGTGTCGATAGGCGAGGAACGCTCGAATCACCTGCAATAGGCCTTGTTGCCGGAGGGCTTGTCTCAATCGGGAAAGTCCGCTACGGAGGATGCGAATCGTTTGCATAGACACCTGCCTCCCCGACCATTTCCCTGCTAAACAAACCGGCCCGGTCCCATACGGCTTACGGTGAACGCGTAGACGAGAGCCGGAATTGGATCGCGAAGAAAGCTTTGCGCATAAACCCGCTTCAAGGACATCGGTGGGCGAATAGGACGGCCCGCACGACGCATTGCACGGCGAAAGAGCAGGTCGCCGTCCCAATTGATCCACTCAAACGGCGTTGTGATGCCGTCAGTACACTCCGGAGGTTCCTCTCCTGACATCAAGCCAATGGCCATTTCGAGAATCGGAAAGCCGATCGAGTTTGCCATTAAAACTTGGCTCCAAGGCCGCGCGTTTAACTCCAGGCACACGAGACCCCGCACAGAGTCGATCATCTCCAACTCGCCAAACCCGACAAATCCAGTCCCGCGGATGAACCGGGATGCCAGCTGAATCGCGTCAGGTCGGGTAACAGTCGCCACCCTGCTTCCGGTCCGCATGCTACCGAAGTGCACTTTCTCGGTTGCGTATGAGCGAGCAAGCCGCCCATCGGCTGTCGTACAAAAGCATACCGAAATCGACGCACCGCCTAGATATTCCTGGGCAAGGAATGCGTGCTGATCGAGCAATCGCTTGTCGAAGGATCGCCACTCTTGGGAATCTTGGATAATGGTAGCCTTCACACCACATTGTGCTTCGAATTTGTAAGTCGAGGATGGCTTAAGCACGAACGGGTAAGATGGCGGCATCCAATCGGAGTCCACAAGCGTGCAAAGGGTGGCCGGGCGCGGAAGATCCAGCCTCTTGATTTCTCGCTCAAAGGCGCACTTGTCCAAGGTCAGCGCAAGATGTTCAGGTGTGGCAGGCAACATCGTACCGAGCTGCAATGTCCTCGGCAGATCCTCGGTCAGCGTTTCCATCCAGGCATCCGCACACGGGAATAGGAACAGTTGCTCTTCACTGCAACTGCGTAACGATTCCAGGCAGTTAAAGACCTGCGCAGCGGACCGCCCCGATAAGCGAATCCGTTTTTGGACAAACCGTGACAGAGATGCCAACCGACGCTCGTTGGTCGCGCTGATTACGGTAATATGGTGAGACCGCAAACAGGCCGCCGCGCTTAGCGCAGTTCCGCCTTCTCCGAAAAGCACAATTCGCTGGGTTCTCTGAAGCCCCGAACTGGCCACTGCTCAACTCCTATCCGCGAAGCGTCGCACACTTCGACGCGAACTGGTTAGCGACGAACGTCGCGGCCATGCGCCCTTATAGTTCGCTCAGCGCTTTGTGTGCCTCTTCGGCCAAGCCATACTTTGGATCGAGCTTCAGCGCTTTGGTCAGTGAAGCTTTCGCTTTATCCTTTTCGCCAGCTCGGCGCTGGGCCAGGCCGAGATGGTAGTAGTAAGCGGGACGGTTCACATCCTTGTCCGCAGCTTCCTGCAAGAGCGGAATGGCCATGTTATAGAGGCCTTTCTGGTAGTAAATCCAGCCCAGCGTGTCTGCCGTCGTGGGATTCTCCGGCAGCCATTGGCGTGCCTTCTGCGCCCAGGAGAGAGCAACATCCAGGTTGCCTCCGTGGGTTGAGAGCAGGAACGCGAGGTTGTTCGCCGCGATAGGATCCTGCGCCATGGCCAAAGCCGCTTCGTATTGCTTTTGTGCGCCCTGCCAGTTACCCCGCTCGTCCATCAGCATAGCGCCGAGAAGCAGGGGGCGAGGATTATTGGGGAATGCCTTCGCGGCGCTTCCAAAGGTTGCACTCGCCTCGTCATAAGAACCGACGGAAGCCTGCGTCTGCGCGAGCAGCAGCAATAGATTGAGATCCTTACCGCCGCTCAGTTGCACGGCCTTGCTGAATGAGGCGAGTGCACCGTGGGTGTCCTTTGACTGTAGTTGCAGACTTCCTTTAAGTCCGTACATCGACGCGCTGTTCGGAGCCTTGGCAATTTGCTCATTGACGCGTGCCATGGCTCGCTCGGGCTTCTTTTGCGCGAAGTAAATAGCCGCCAGCCCCTGGAGAGCGTCCACCTGTGCAGGATCGCGCTGAAGCGCCTCCTCGAAAGATTTTTCCGCCGCAGGGAGGTTCTTCTGCCCCATGCGGAACCTTGCCAGACTTATGTATCCGTGGGCGTCATTGGGGGCAAGCTGCAACACCTTCGTCAGGTCGGCCTCCGCGGCGGTGAAGTCTTTGCGCCCAATCTCTCCGGCCGCCCGGATGGAGTAGCCGTTGGAGAGCTGCGGAGCGATTTTGATGATCTGCTCGCCGATCTGCATCAGCAGGGCGGAGTCGTTGTTGCGAGCGGCAATGCCGGCCAGCATTTCCTGAGTCTGGAGATTGGTGGGATTCAGACGGGCCGACTCGCGCAACTCGCTCTCGGCTCGCCGCGGATCGCCGGTTAGGTTGAAGGCCAGTGAAAGGAAGTAGTGGGCTTCGGCATCGTCGGGCGAATGCTTTAGGCAATCCTGCAAGGGAGGAATGGCCTCTGATGCCTTGCCGGCCTGCAGAAGAAGGCGCGCGTGGAAGACCAGAGCTTTGGAGTCCTTGGGGTTCTGTTTCAGGGTCTCGTCGACAATCTTCTGGGCATCCTGAGAGCGGTCCGCGCGGAAGAGAGATTCGACGTAGTTATTCCGCGTCCGCTCATCTTTAGGGTGGGCGCGATAGAGGGACTCAAATTCCGCAAGAGCCTTTGGATTGTCGCCACGCATGCGGTAAAACTCGCCGAGTGAGTTGTAGGCAGCGCTATTGTCCGGCAGGTCCTGCTTGATTTGTACGAAGGTCTTTTCCGCAAGATCCGTGCGACCCTGAAGCAGGTAGAGTCGCGCCAGCATGGCCCGGATTCCAACCTCTTTGGGCAAGATTTCAATCGCCCGCTGGATCTGGGCTTCGGCCTCCGGCCAGCGCTTCTGGCTCTGCAAAAAGTTAGCCAGCGTCAGTATGGCCTTCTGATTGTGCGGATCTAGTTCCAGTGCTTTACGCATAGAAGCTTCGGCTTCCGCATTCTCTCCTTTTGACGCATAGAAAAGCGCCAGGTTCAGGTGCGTCATGGAGCGTTGCGGGTTCAATTCGAGGGCGCGGCGCATCTCCGCAAAGGCCTCATCCGATTGACCGGAGGTGAGAAAAATGTTGGCCAGCGACTGATGAGCTTCTACGTCGTTCGGGTCGATCTCCAAGGCTTTTCGCGCATGTTTCTCGGCCTCTTTCGGTTGGCGGGCTGCCATGAGGAGATTTGCCAGGTCAACTTGCGCCCTGAGGTGCCTGGGATTCAGATCGCAGGTGACGTTCAATTCGCGGAAGGCGTCTTTGAACTCGCCAAGATTCGTGTAGGCACGCGACAGCTGGTAATGAGCTTCAGCGAACTTGGGATCAATCTGGAGAGCGCTCGACAACTGGAGTACAGCTTCACGGGCTTCGCCCTTCTCGAGGTGACGCATGCCGCTTTCCAGATATTTCTGCTTTCTCACATTGGGGTCGCGCGTGCAACTGGTGGAGAAAGAAAGGATTAGGCTGAAAATCACGAGGCAGAAGATGGCGCAGCGTTTCATTGCGAAGCTCCGAAAATCTCGAATCTGGAGAGTCTATAGATTTCCTAGCAATTGGGCAGCCAGGGCAAAGAATGTGATCCTAGCCGAACTCCGGCTCCCCAAAACGAAAGAAATGTGAGATTGCTCCCACAAAACCGTCAAAGCACATTCAAAGTGGAAAACTCTTTCCACTCGTGGAAGCATTCTTCTGCTCCCGGTCTAGGTCGAACATTTTCCACTTCGCTCAAAAGTTCCTCAAAAACAAATCCGGCAAGCCACAGGGCATTCCAAGGCTTTAGCGAGGTATGTACTCGTCGAGCTGTGGAATCACTTGCGAAGCAAATGCTCGAAGTCGAATCTCGGCGTCCGGCAGATTCTCGCCTGGCATTACGAGCGTATTGATTCGAACCAGCGCACCGTCCGTGCGATTCATCCGAGCCGCATCGGCCACCATGAAAAGCCTCGCCTTGTATTCGTTGGCGATTGCCCTGGAATGCGCCTGGTACCAATAAAACACAAGCATCCTGGCCCCACCCTTGCCGAGTACATAGCGGTTCACAGAAAGGGCACTACGGCCGGGAGCTTCCAGCAAATCGTACCCCGACTGGACTGGCAGCCACCCCGCACCTGGCATGCAGTTCTTCGGTGAGTGCATGGTCTGCCCCGCTCTCTGCGACGGAAAATATGCGATGAAAAGGTCCACCGGGGCATTTCTGGGGGCGGATGCATTCCAGTAATCGCGCGCCATGAAATCGCCCACACCGAGGACGCTCCGTTCGTCGTCGCTAATCTCCAGAACTTTGCTGTTCCATCCGCCGATTACCATTGGAAACTGTGAAAGGGGCTTGCTTTGGGGAATTACCTCGGTACGATTGCGTCCGTACAGGAACAGCCCGGTCAGAACCAGCAAGAACGCTACGAGGAAAAATCGTCCGTGTCTTTGGATCATGCGGTCTTCCTTCCCACGCGCGAAATCAGCTTGAGCAGCGCATGTGTTCCCAAAAGAAGGAAGAGAGAGAGAACAAAGACAACCCAACCGGAAAATTCATGGAAGAATCCTTCCGCCTTGCTTGGATCCCAATACTCCGCACAAATCCCTGTACCAAAGATACGAAAAGCATTGGCGACGATCGCGATTGGAATGGCCGAAAATGCGAGGATGATTCGCCGAGTCAGGTTCTTCTCAAGGAAGTATCCGTACACCAGGGCGAGAGTCACTAGCGTGACCAGCGAGCGAATGCCGCTGCAGGCTTCGGCGACCTCGAGCGTCACACTGGCCAAAGTGATGATGTTGCCCTCGCGCAAAAGGGGTACGTCACAGGCGCGCAAAAGCGAGGTAGCCAAACTGGAAGCTAACAATTGCAGTGGAAACGCGATCTCGTTGAACACGATCGCAGGAAGAGGAATTCCCATGAGCAGAAACAGCCAAGGAAAGGCTATGGACCTCAACCACTTCCATCCAAGAAAAAACAGAACAAGTCCGCCAAGCAGCACAACAAAAGAAGTTCGCGCTAGAAACACCTCAGCGCCTACCACCCCAACGACCATCTGCAAAAGTGCCCAAAGGATAAACGCCAAGCCGAAGTTCGAGGGCGCAATAATGACTTCACGAAGTTGGTTGCGCCTGCTCCAAACGATCCAGAGAGAAATCAGTGGGACAAAGAACCCGTGTGAGAAGTTGGGATCCCGCCACCACTGGAGTGCCAGCCGAGCGAGCACTCCGGCGTAAAGCAATAATGCTAAGCCAAACAAAATCAGCATTTTCCAGAGTAGCGGCGATACAACAAACGTACCCTGCCCAACCCTTCGCTGCGGTGGCATAAGCTTGCTTTGACTCACGCTAGAAACCCTTGCAATTTGCCAGCCATTGGGACAGATTGTCAATCTCGCGAAACAAAACACCGAACGTGCTACATTGCATCTAGGATTGGATACAAGCAAGCTACTTATGCCGCTGATAGGACAAGGATTACGAAGACTGGGGCGCGTGGTGTTTGCCGCGCTCGCGCTCGTGGGATTGGCGATGGTGATCGTGACCGCAACGCCTCTGGTGGGCCTCTGGTCGCGAGTGCTGGCGGGACCGTGGAACGATCCGCAAGGCGAAGTGCTGATTGTCCTGGGCAGCGATTCCCCAGAAGAAGGAATGCTGGGACGATCAACCTACCTGCGCGCCCAGTATGCCGTTCGCGCCTATCGCGAAGGCAAATTCCGGACAATAGTGCTTTGCGGTGGAGGCAGTCCAGAGACGGTGGCGCACAGCATGGAGCAATTCCTGCTTGCCAGTGGGGTTCCGGAAGCCGCTATCATCACAGAGGAGAAGTCAATGAGCACGCGAGAAAACGCTCTCTTTGCGAAGCCTCTGCTGGCCACATTATCTGGCCGCAAGATACTCATGACAAGTGACTTCCACATGCGCCGTGCCACGCTGGTCTTTCGAAAAGTTGGCGTCGATGTGGAACCGCGCCCAATCCCGGATGGGCTGAAACGTGTCTCGCGCTGGAGAAGTCGCTGGGGGATTTTTCAGGATTGCGTGATGGAGGCCACAAAGATGGCCTACTACCGGCTGCACGGCTGGGTCTAATTGCACAGTGTCTCTAGTCGGCGCCGGGTGACACACCGCCTAAACTCCCCAGGTGGAAACCAGCGTGCATGTGCTCTTTGAGGGAATAGTCTGGAAATGTCCACCGTTCCGACCACAAATGTCACCAAAACCGATACAGAAGGATCGGCGTCCCAACCTATCAGGGTGCTTGCGTTCATCGAGGCATATTCGGTAACCGGACCTGCAAAGAACCTGATCGAGTTTGCCCGGCTGAGTTCAGTGGAGGAGAAGCAGTCCAATCGCGTGCAGATTACGATTGCGACATTCCAGCGCGGAAATATCAACGAACCAAATATGTTCATTCGAGCGGCGCGCGCGGCTGGATTAACAGTGGAAGTCATTCCTGAAAAACGCGCCCTCGATCTATCCGTGTTGCGCAAAATGCGAATCTTGCTTGAGAAACACCAGCCGGACATCGTACAGACCCACAATGTGAAGTCCCATTTTTTTGCATGCTTGCTCGGCGTGCCCCGGCGATACCCGTGGATCGCCTTCCACCACGGCTATACAAGAACCAATTTGAAGGACGTTCTGCACAACCAATTCAATCGCTGGTCTCTGCGCAAGGCCCGGCGTGTTGTTACCGTGTGCCAGGCTTTTGCCGCGGAGCTTGAGAAAGTCGGCGTTGCCGGGGAGCGCATCCTGGTGCGACACAACATGGTAAAGGCGTTCGTCCCCGCCCCATCAGAGCGGGTTGAGGCTCTCCGAAGCAAGTACGCGATTCCACCACATGCGCTCGTAGGGGTTTGCATAGGCAGACTATCCCAGGAAAAAGGACATATCGACCTCATCAGAGCGCTGGTGCATCTGCGCCGGTTCCCGGTTGCGGTGGACTACAGGATCCTGGTGGTGGGCGATGGGCCGGAGCGCATAAGGCTGCAGGAAGAAGCTCGCAGGTCAGGCGTCTCCTCGAATATTATCTTTGCGGGCTACGATTCTGACACGGCACCGTATTACACGCTCGCGGATTTTGCCGTGCTTCCTTCTCACAGCGAAGGCTCTCCCAACGCCCTGCTGGAAGCGATGGCCGCAGGGTTGCCGACGGTTTGCACGCGCGTTGGCGGCGTGCCGGAGATCGCACAGGATGGCGTGAGTGCGCTCCTGGTCGAAAAGGGAACTCCCGCAGCACTTGCGCAGGCGCTTGCCCATCTCATCACGGATGAAGAACTGCGTGGAGTGTTCGCTACGAATGCACGACGCCTGTCGGACCACTACAGCGCAAGGAATTACTGCGAATCGATAGTATCGCTGTACCAGCAAGTGATCAGCAGCTCAGAAGCCAGAGGAATCCGATGAGCGTGTCCGTCATTGTTCCGCTCTATAACAAGCGAGCCTATATCACCCGAGCACTGGATTCAATTGCCGCACAGACTTTCAGGGACTTGGAAGTCATCGTCGTAGATGACGGTTCCACCGATGACAGCCGACAGATTGCAGAAGCATATCCGGATAACAGATTTCGAGTCATCTCTCAACCAAATCAGGGGCCAGGTGCGGCGCGAAACACGGGTATCGCGTGCGCAGAAGGGGAGATCATAGCGTTTCTCGACGCTGACGATGAATGGCTCCCAAACTATCTCGAAACAAATGTGAAGCTGCTAAAACAGTTAGGTACAGATGTGGCGTGTGTTACGAGCGGCTACTACGAGTTTCCCCAGAACATCTCAGCAGAAAACCTGTTTCGCCGCCGTGGGCTTAGCGAAGGAGTTTTGAATGCAGAGGGCCTATCCCCTTTGCAATTGCAACATTCGCTTGCATTCATGTCCTCTTGTTCAACTGTCACGTGGAAGTCTGTACTGACGAGGTTCGGTGGGTTCTTCTCCGCATCTCGCTGCACATATGGCGAAGATGCAGCACTCCTTTTGAAGATACTGCTTAACGAGAAAGTTTTCTTTCACTTCGCGCCGCTTGCGAGATTCCACCGCGAAGCGTCTGATTTAAGCGATTCGCGCCGCAGAGTACGGCAGATCGACCCTTTCCTCACGGACCCGACCGATGTGATCGCCGCTTGTCCAGAGCGATTCAAAACCCTGCTGAAACAATTTCTTGCGATTCGGGCCAGCAAAACTGCGGCAGTGCTTGGCTACTGGGGTGAATGGCGTGAAGCTCGGTCTATCCGTTCAAGATATGTGTCGACAGGTGATTGGCGCCTTCCGTATTTCATTTACGGGTTGGTTGGAAGCACTCCAATCGCGGGATTGGCGGGCAGGGTGGTCAGGGCCTTTGCTGCCCTGTCCTGATTCTCTGCAATGATCACAGACGTTTTTACGACAACCCAGAAGCGAATCGATCACAAGCCTTTGGCAGGTTCAACCATAGGAACCGAATCTGCGGCTACCTGTGCTTTGCTCTTTCTAAGCTCGCGCACTGCCCGCAGAATGCGCTTCACTCGTTGCCGATAGAAGGCAAGCAGAGCCGCACCGTAGGTAAGTGCTCCCACAACCACGAGGATGGCGAGACGCAGCGGCGAAGATAGCGCGGCGGTCGTCCAGCGCGAGAACAAGACCGCCGCGGTCATCAGCAGCGATGCGTTGACGGCCGGCAGAACACTGGAGATATATTCACCCGCGGTCATGCCGATGCGGCGGAACATTCTCCAGTACACGGGGATGGTGATGACGGGGTACATGACGACCCACGCCGCCGCAATCCCATTCGTCCCCCACCTGGAGGCGACGAAGAACGAAGCCGGCATGATCACGGCGGCGGCCAAGGTGGTCCACATCACAAAACTCGTGTCGCCGATTGCGGTTAGAACCTTCGGAAGAATCGTGTTCAACGAGCGAAACGCGACGAAGATTCCGAGCAGGCGCAGAGGACCTATCACCCCTATCCACTTCGGACCAAGAACCACCGGCACAAGAATATCTGCGAGAAGGGCAATGCCGATGCTCGCGGGCACGGTGACATAGGAAAGCACTTCGGTGAGACGAAGGACATAGCGGCGAAGCTCCACCATATTGTGCTGCACTGCCGCGAAAAAAGCCGGTGTGACATTTGTCATCAGATTGCCGATTTTTTCGATTGGCGCCGACGAAATGTTCCATGCGACGTTGTAGTCCCCGAGAGGCGCTTGGCCCAGCATGCGACCTGCGACAAGAAAATCGGCATTGGAATAAACGTACCAACCAACGTTAGAGAGCGTGACATGTCCACTAAACTGAAGTTCCCGGCGTAGCGCCTTGAAATGGGGAATAGACAGGGGAAGTGGACGCAGCAGAAGCATTAGAATCGCGCCCACAAGCGAAGCTGCCACAAACCCGTAAACTAAACTCCAGTAGGTAAATCCCATCAAGGCGCAACCGAGGGTCACGCCGATCTGAATGAGAGTCCGTGTGACTTCAACTGTCGAGAGAAGCCTAAACCGCAATTCCTTCTGCAGTAGGGCAGAAGGAACCACCTTCAAAGAGTTGAGAATATAGGTTGAACTGCAAACGATGATTACCAGACGCAGTTGTGGCGCGGAGAAAAAAACCGCCAACGGACCTGCCATCGCACACGACGCTCCAACCAGAACTATTCCGAGGAACACTGCCACGCTGTTTAGTTCGGCTACCTGGCGGCGGTCCAGGTCTCTAAGCGTGACCACGGCATCCCTAATACCCGCGTCGCCAATCAGCCCCGCAAGGTTCAGATAAACGCCAGCCATTCCTAGCAACCCGTAATCGAAGGGGCTCAGGAGTCGCGCCACCACAACGGTGGATACCCAAGCCAATATTTGTGCAATCCACTTCGCCGCGGCATTCCACGCGATTGCTCGGACCATCGAGCGATCCAGTTCACTTGAATCCAGTGCAGTTCTCATAGGAGTGTCATCGGAACTTTGGAACACCAGCGCGGCTGCGCTCCGCAAGAGACTGCCGAAAGGGCTGAATTCACGAGTTCCGGACCTCTTTACCAATCAGCTCCTGATCGGTCGTTTCCCCGCCCGAAAGACTCCTGATCACACGTGCCGGATTGCCCGCTGCGAGCACGTTAGCGGGCACACTCTTCGTCACAACGGCTCCTGTTCCAATCACGCTTCCGCTTCCAACCGTTACGCCTGGAAAGATCGTCGCATGGGCGCCAATCCAGACGTTATCGCCAATTACAACTGGCCGAACTGCCTCACTTGGCGCGGGCAATTTCTTAAGTCTCTGCTCTGGGTCTGTAGGATGACCTGGTGCGTCGGAAACAAGAACTCCAACAGCAAAAAGACAATTGCGGCCGATAGTAATACTGCGGCCCACTGTGAATCCGCAGCCGTGCCCGACAAAAGAATTGTCGCCAACAGACAGAGTCGGAAGGTTTGTGTAGCGCGCAGCGAAGGAGACGCCACATTTTCCGTCGAAGGTCACGTTGTCGCCAACGATAATCTCGCCCTTTCCCTGGACCCAGTGAATATAAACTCCTGTGTGGAGATTTCGCCCGTACTTGGTGCAGTACGCTTTGAACAGAGGCTCACAGACGAAGACTCGCCAGATGAAGTAGTAGACTGCCCGAATCAGTAGAAAGATGCGCAGGGCAGGGACGACCAGAATTCTCGGAGCGGGAACCGAAAAGTTCTGGAGCGCGCGATACAGCTTCCGGGCAACGACGGCGGGGATTTGATCGGATGTTGCCACGTAGCGGCGCAGATTCACAGAGTCCTCCCCAAGGTTCGGAGCAATCTAGCTGCCGTTTGACTGATCGAGCGAAGAAATCGGCAGTTGGCCTCAGTCTCGCCAGATGAGCCAATGAGCGGCCCCTATATTCTTGTTGGCCACGAGAATGCTAGAGTAACATGGACTAATATCGCATACGGGGATCCGTCCATGAAGCTGAAGATCATTCCAGCGACACTCTTAACCTTCGCGCTAGTTGGCGTCATGACGGCCGCAACGGGCCCCCAGATTTCAGGCGTAGTGGCGACCGCAGTCTCTCCAACTTCAGTGCAGGTGACTTGGACGACTGATGTAGCAGCAGACAGCCTTGTTTACTATGGCCCCGACAGCGGATTCGGCCACGAAAGCGGCGTGCAAGGCACTGCCGGCGTGACCAGTCACTCCGTCAGTATTTCTGCTCTCCGCCCCGGCCAGAGCTACAACTTCTGCGTGCGCTCACGCGCCGTTGTCGACGGCAAGCCAGTCAGTTCACCAGTGTTTTCGCCTACAGCCAATTTCACGCTGCCCAAGGCCCCATCCACCGGAACGTTCGACTATTATCTCTCACCAGAAGGTCCGCATCACGTTGTGCAAGGATACGACCTTTTCATCCAACTCAACGCAGGATACCTCTCAGGTGTCGCCAGCTTCAAGAACAACAGCTATAAAATTACCGTGCAGAAGCTGCCTCCTAACACGGCACTCCACTGGCCCGACCAGGAGTACAACGGACTCGGTCAGGGGAGGCGCAGTGCCACGTATATAGCCAACGACTCGATCACCTTCTGGGGACCGGGTACCACTCAGTTCGAACTGGTCACCAACCAGGACGGAAAAACGCCGCCCGGAAGCTACACTCTCAACATCACCGCCAGCACCCTGCTCACTGACGGAAGCGCAGGTCCAAAGAAGACCGTTCCGTGGATCGTGGTTGTTGAACCCGTGCCGGCGTTCGCATTTGGGACGCCATCGTCGTATCCGCCAATCCCCAAGCTTCGCGAATGGCAATCAAACATGACG
>JBEKOO010000008.1:0-122912 GCA_049521655.1 Candidatus Korobacteraceae bacterium | reverse complement strand
ATGCAGACGCTGCTGGAAGAGTTGGAGGGCTAGCTCTTCCCGGCGCGATCCATCCTGCGCAGCATCTTCATTAATCCCCAGTAAAAGACGCCAGGGAGTAGACGATACAGTCCGATCAGCGGCCTGGCGCTCCACGGCACCAAGACCAGCCGGCGATTGCCGCGATATGCTCTCCAGACTGCGTCGGCAACCCGCCCGGCGGTCACTCCATGCTTGCGGCTGCCACCGATGCGCAGGTTGTCGCTTCCGCGCACGACATGAGCGGAGAAATCGGTTGCGACATAGCCGGGGCATACGGTGTTGACGTGAACGCCGTAAGGAGCCAGCTCCATGCGTGCGGCTTGCCCGATGCAGTTCAGCGCGTGCTTGGTGGCTCCGTAGGCGGACATGTAGGGCACGCTGACGATTCCCGCAAGGCTGGAGATGTTGACGATGGCTCCCGATCTCTGCTGCTTGAGCAAAGGCGAGACCACCTGCATGCATTCGATCACGCCGAAGAGGTTGGTGTCGAAGACGCGGCGGCATGCGTCCATGTCCATGCGCTCGACTGAATCCACAAGTCCAAAGCCCGCGTTGTTGACCCAGACATCGACGCGTCCGAAGCGCTCGATGGCCGCCGCCAGCAGGCGTTCGATCTGCGCCCGCACGGTCACGTCGCAGGCCACGGCCAGAGTGCGCTCCAACGCAGCAGTACGCTGGCGGGCAGCTTCCACGCGCACCAGATCGCGCGAGGCAAGCACGACCGACGCGTCTTCGCGCAGAAAACGATGAACGATTGCTTCGCCGATGCCCATGGAAGCGCCGGTTACGACGACGACTTTGCCAGGAATCCCCATGCGGCACTTCTAGTTCCATGCAGGGCAAAAGTCAAGCCAGCGTATGTCTGCACAATAACTTAGCAACGTTCGAGTTCCAATTTGCGTCCAATTAAAGTCACTGTGACAACGCCGCCGAGCATGGGCTTGCAAAAGCAGAGCAGGCGTTGGCAGTGGTTTCCGGAGGCGATGATGACGATTGCTCACACCCTGGGCGAGCTGCGCAACAGCCAATTCAGCGAGCAGCGCACCCTGCGGCGCGGCGTGAAAGACGAACTGCGGGAAAACCTGCTGACGCGGTTGAAAGCGGGCGGGCCGGTGTTCGAGGGAATTGTCGGCTATGACGATACGGTGATTCCGCAACTGGTCAACGCCGTGCTCTCGCGCCACAACTTCATCCTGCTCGGCCTGCGCGGACAGGCCAAGAGCCGGATTCTGCGCGCGCTCACCGCGCTGCTGGACGAACAAGCGCCTTACATTGCGGGATGCGAGATCCGCGACAATCCGTACGCGCCACTCTGCCGCCGCTGCAAGGACGTGCTGGCGCGCGAGGGCGACCGCACTCCGATTGCATGGATGAAGCGCAACGACCGCTACGTGGAGAAGCTCGCCACCCCGGACGTGACCATCGCCGACCTGATCGGAGACATCGATCCCATCAAGGCAGCTCGCGGCGGCCATGAACTGGGAAACGAACTGGTGATTCACTACGGCCTGCTGCCGCGCGCCAACCGCGGCATCTTCGCCGTCAACGAACTGCCCGACCTGGCCGGAAAAATCCAGGTCGGACTGTTCAACATCATGCAGGAGGGCGATGTGCAGATCAAAGGCTTCCCGGTCCGGCTGCCGCTGGACGTTGCCCTGGTATTCAGCGCCAACCCGGAAGACTACACGGCGCGGGGAAAAATCATTACTCCGCTGAAGGATCGTATCGGGAGTGAAATCCGCACCCACTATCCGGCAACGATAGAAGAAGGCATGGCCATCACCGCCCAGGAATCCTGGTGCCAGCGCGGAGGAGCCGAGCTGATGGTTCCCGCCTACGTTCGCGAAACCGCCGAGCAGATCGCCTTCATCGCACGGGCAGACAAGCGGGTGGACAAGCGCAGCGGCGTAAGCCAGCGCCTGCCGATCAGCGTTGTGGAGAACGTGATCTCAAACGCGGAGCGCCGCGCCGTACACGAAGGCTCGAGCCTTGCAGTGCCGCGCATCTCCGATATCTATGCCGCCATGCCCTCGATCACCGGCAAACTTGAACTGGAATACGAAGGCGAGATCAAGGGAGCAGATACGGTGGCGAGAGAGATCATCCAGGCCTCAGTTGCTAAAACCTTTGACCGCTATTTCGGCCCCGGCGATCTGAAGCAGGTTGTGCAGTGGTTTGAGCTGGGCGGTCAGGTCACGTTGACCGACAACACCACAACACATGACGGACTGAAGAGCATGGAGAAGATACAGGGGCTGCTGGAAAAGACCGGGAAGGTCGGCGCCAGCAAGGGTGAGGCTCCGGAAATCATCGTCTCGGCGGCTGAATTCATTCTTGAAGGATTGCACGCGCACAAACGCATTGGACGCACCGAGGATCGCGTCTTTACCTCCGGCGATAAGCAGCCCCGACTGATTGAGCGCGACGAAAACCACGCGGAGGTTGACGCCGAATGGGCGCAGCGCAGAAAGAATCGCCGCCCATTCAATTAAACGGAGCCTCGACATGAAGCGCGTCAAGTACAGCAAGTACATTCCGCAGCTGGCCGACGAGGTGAGTCTCGACGATCTGATGAATGCGCTCTCCGACTTTTTGCTGGAGAGCGGCTTCGAAGACGAGCTTGGGCGCTATTACCGTCCCGGCGACGGCGACGATGCGCTGGATGCGCTGCGCGACGCAATCCGCGACGCACTGTTGAATTCCGACCAGTTCGACGAAGAGATGCGCGAGCAGATGCGGCAGTTGCAGAGCGAAGGGCACATGGAAGAACTCATCGATGACGTGCTCGAGCGAATGGAGCAGGAGGGATTTGTAACCATCTCGCCGCCGCACGAAGCAACCCGAATCTCGAACAGCGGCGGAAGCGTTGGAGCGGAGCAGCCGCGGCAGAAGCCGGTGAAGTTCGAAGTCACCGACAAAGGGCTCGACTTTCTCGGTTACCGCACGCTGCGCGATTTGCTCGGCTCACTGGGCCGCTCCGACTTTGGACGCCACGATACCCGCGATACCGCGACCGGGGTTGAGGCCAGCGGATCGAGCAAACTCTATGAGTTCGGCGACACCATGAATCTCGACATCAATGCCACGCTCTCTTCAGCGATCCGGCGCGAAGGACTCAGCTTACCGCTCTCCATCGAATATAGCGACCTGCATGTGCATCAGTGCGAGTATCAGTCCTCATGCGCCACAGTGCTGATGCTGGATTGCTCGCATTCGATGATTCTTTATGGAGAAGACCGCTTTACCCCGGCGAAAAAAGTTGCGATGGCGCTCTCGCAACTGATTCGCACTCAATATCCGGGAGATACGCTCTCGCTGGTCCTGTTCCACGACTCGGCGGAGGAGCTGCCGGTTTCGCAACTGGCGAGGGTTCGCGTCGGCCCGTACTATACCAACACGCGCGAGGGGCTTCGGCTGGCGCAACGCATCCTGCAGCGCCAGCGCAAGGACATGAAGCAGATCATCATGATCACCGACGGCAAGCCCTCGGCGATCACTCTGCCGGACGGAAGAATTTACAAGAACGCCTTCGGACTCGATCCGATGGTGGTGAGCCAGACGCTGGAGGAGGTGGCGAAATGCAAGCGCGCCGCCGTGATGATTAATACCTTCATGCTCGCCTCCGACCGCGGCCTGGTGCAATTTGTGCAAAAGATTACCGAGATGTGCCGCGGCAAGGCGTACTTCACCACTCCCTACACACTGGGCCAATACCTGCTGATGGATTACATGAGCCGCAAGACAAAGACGGTACACTGAAGCATTTTGTCCGGCGCTCCCGGTGAGCTACTTTTTTTCTTCGGTACGCACCGCGGCTTCCGCGGCCTGGAAACCGATTTTTGTATGCGCGCCGTCGCAAAAAGGCTTGGTTACGCTCGCTCCACAGCGGCAGAGCGCGAATGCCGGCTTGCCTCCGAGGTTGATCGGGAACGGGTTTCCCTCCGCATCCACCAGTTCGATCAAGCCTTCGGGATCTTCCACGCGATAGGGTCCATTGGGACGAACCGTGATTTTTACCTTTGCCATTTTTCCTCCAGATAAAACCGGAGATCATTCTCGCACATTACTCAGCTCCGGAGCGCCAGGTTGACGAGTGAGAGGCGGCCGCGACGCCGCAGCTTCCACTTCGCGCTCGAACTCGATGGCTCGCTGCTGGCTGGTGTGAGCCGCCAGCACCCTCTTCTGCGCGGCCGATCCGATGGCGCGCAACTCCGGCTCGTCGAATTCGCGAAGGTAGCGCACGATCTCTTCGGCGCAGGCGGGCAGTAGTATCTCGCGTCCCGGCTCAAAGAACGAGTCAAGTCCGGGCCAATTGTCGCTGACGATGACAGCGCCGCAGGCAGCCGCCTCAAAGAGGCGCACCGAAGGCGAGTAGCCTGCCATCACCATGTCACGGCGGGTTACGTTGAGGGTCAGCCGCGAAGAAGAATACAGGTGCGGATGCCAGCGCGGATTGAGGTGAACGATGTGCCGGACATTGCGCGGAAAGCGGACATTACGCGGATATTGCGGCCCAGCCACGATGAACTGCTCCTCCGGCAATGCACTGGCTGCGCCAAAGAAGAACTCGTCCAGCTTCGGTTGCCGGTCCGGAGCATAGGTCCCCATGTAACTCATGGCGCATGCAAAGCGCGGAGATTTCGGATAAGTGCGATAGCGTTCGGGATCGAAGCTGCAATAGAGCGGCGCGGCGCGGCGAACCCCGAAGCGCTTCTCCAGCTCTCCCAACATCGGTCCGCCGGTGAAGCTGAAGTAGACATCGAGTTCCGGAAGTTGATCGGCGCGGATGTAATCGGTGGCACCGCGCTCGCCGAGGGTGGCAGCGGTGATGGGCGTGTCGATATCGTAGAACGTACGGATTGCCGCTGCTGAGTCGAGCATTGCCTCCATCGCCGCGATGCCATCGGGGAAATACGAACCCACCATCGCGACGTCGGCCGAGGCAAGCTCGCGCCGCACCTGCGGCAGGACATCCTTCCAGCAGGTATAAAGTTTCAGCTCGCAAAATCCGGGTTGGGGCAGGTCGCGATTGGAGGCATACCACTCCACGTCTTTTTCAAAGAACACAACCCGGTGGCCGCGCGCATGCAAAGCCCGCGCCAGCGCGCGAAATGTGGTCGCGTGGCCGTTCCCCCAGGAGGAGGTAATCGACAGTCCGAAGATAACAATCGTCAATGCAGTTTCCTTGCTTCTCGAGGCTCAGGCGCGGCGCTCCGCGGCCACGAGCACGGCCGGGTCCAGGGCGCTGGGGTGACGGTCGGTGCGCGCGGCGCGCAGAATCCTCTCTACCTGGGCGGCACGTTGAGTGTATGTATGTTGGACGAGAGCGCGCACCCGCATCGCATTGCCAATCGCGGCGGCCTGCACTGCGCTCTTGCCGCGCAGATACCCGACGATCTCCTCGGCACTCTGCGCCACGAGGATCTCCCGCTCCGGTTCAAAAAACTCTTCGATTCCGCGCCACTTGTCGGTGATGAGGCAGGTGGCCGCGCCCGCCGCCTCAAAGACGCGGGTAGGAGGCGAAAAACCGACATCGGCCATCGAGTCGCGATTAATGTTCAGCGCCATTCTAGCCGAGGCATTGATGCAATTGTGCGAGCCGGTGCCGACGTGGCCAATCCAGCGCACATTCGGCGGCATCACTTTGCCTCCCCAGCCCTCGCCGCCAAGAATAAAGCTCATCTCCGGCGCAAGCTCGGCGGCGCGCAGGAAGAACTGCTCCACTCGGCGCTCGCGATCGGGCAGGCGATTGCCCACAAACACCAGGTCGCAGGCCAGCGACGGATCGGCCGGCTCGGGATGATGCGTCTCCGGATCGAGGGCATTGTATATCGGGTGGCAGTTGCGCGCGCCCAGGGCGCGATAGCGCCGCACCACTTCCGGGCCGCCGCCGTAAGTAAACACAAAATCGTATTGCGGAACGCAGCGGCGAAATGGGTCATGCGGATCGCGCTCAACTCTTTCCAGGGTCGCGGGCGCATCCACGTCCCAGAACGCCACCTGCGCGTGCCCGGAGTGGCAATCGAGAACGCAGCGTTCGAGCCGCTCGTCATCCCCGCCTACGCCGCTGTGCTTGATCACAAGATCCGCCGTACACGCCAGCGCGATCAACTCGCCGATATCGCGCGGCGTCTGGTAGATGATGACTTCGGCGTACTCGACTTCGCTGAGATCGCGATTCTGCTGACGTTTGAAAATGTCGGGCTCGGCGAAGGTAATCTGGTGTCCGAGCGCGGCAAGGCTTTTGTAGATGCCCCGGTAGTAGGTCGCAGCTCCATTCCAGTAACTGGAGGTAATGCTCGATCCAAATACGAAGATTCTCATCGCGTGATTTCTCCGAAAATTTCCATCAACTGCCCGGCGCGGTGCCTGCAGGTATGATGCTGCCGGATTGTTTCCAGACCGCTTGCGGCAATCTGCAGGCGCATCGATTGGCTCTCCAGAAGTTCGCCGAGCAGCACTCTCATCTCCGCCGGGTCGCGCGCCAGCACATAATCCTGCCCGGGACGGAAGAGCTCTTCAGTATCCGCCCACGGCGCGCACACCAGCGGAATACCGCAGGCCAGCGCCTCGAAGACGCGGATGGTCGGCACGCCGCTCAATCCGTTGGCGTACTGCCTCCGCGGCACGTGCAGCGCCAGACGGCTGCGCGCATAGACCTCCGGCACGCCCAGGTTCGCAAGATAGCCCGCGTAGTCGATTCCCGAGCGGCGCAAGGTATCTGTTGCCTGCTCCGGGTAACGGACTCCATGCACAAGCACCCGCCGCCGAGCGGCCGTGAGATGCATGGCGGGCTCAACCAGAAATTCCATCAGCTCCTGGGTACGCTCTTCGTCGCCCCAGTTTCCAATCCACACCAGGTCGTTTTCCTTGCCGCGCTCGATGGGGTGAAAGACGCTAATGTCGGCTGCCTCGTGGAAGGTCCACGCCCGCTCGACGCCAAAGCCATCCAGGTATATTCGCCGAATCGATTCGCCGAAGGCGAGCACTCCATCGAAGAGGTGCAACTGAAAGCGCAGAATCTGGCTGGCGTTGGAGTAGGCGCGATGATGTGTGTCATGAAAGAGAGCGCGGAAGCCGAGGCGCCGCTTGCGCGAAAGAATCTCATGTACTACATCCGGCTCATTCCATTCATGAATGATCACCAGGTCGGCACCCGCGAGTTCGCGGTTGAGAAAGGCCGGTAAAGTCTCGTCACGGCGGTAGAAGAGAACGTCAAGCTCGGGATAGATGCGGTGAAAATCGTCAATGGCGCAGCTTCCCGCTTCACCTTCCTCCATCAGGTTGCTCAACGACCAGGCGCCGATCTCCTCATAGCAGCGAACCTGATGCCCCGCGATCACCAATTCGCGCACCAGGCCACGCAGAAAATGAGCGTTGCCGTGGTTCCAGTCGCTGATCCACGAGTGCGCAAAAAAGCGGATGCTCAGCGCCTGGTTCACGCGGCCACCCGGCGCTCCAGCAGCGCCCGGTAAAGCTGCATGTATTCCTCCACCATGCGGTCCGCCGTGTAATGCTGGCGGGCGCGGTCATAGGCGCGATTGGCGTACCTGAGCCGGAGTTCCGGGTTGCCGTGCAGCAAGGCCAGCGCTTTTTCCAGCGATCCCAGGTCGCCGCCGCGGAAATAGAACGCCGCATCATCCCATATTTCACGGAAGCCCGGAATATCGTTGGCCACGATGGCACAGCGCGAGAGTGCGGCCTCGAGCGGAGCAAGGCCGAAGGGCTCGTACTTTGAAGTTGCAATGTAGATGGAGGCGCGGCTCAGGAGCTCTCTCATTTCGCCTTCGGAGAGTTCTCCGCGGAACTCAACCCCCGCTGCGCTGCCCGCGTCAGCTTCGCCTGGCTGCACTCCGCGCTGCCCCGGCTTCACGCCCTTCCGGCTGGCGGGAGGCGAATCGTGCGTCTCGCTCTCCAGGGCCGTGGCTCCGGCGAGAAAGATCGGGATGGGCGGGTTGGCGAGTTGCATCAACAGCTGCGATTGCTTGCCTTCATCCCACAAGCGTCCGACGCTGGCCGCGTAATTATGCTTGCTGACAAATGGATTGAAGAGAGCCGGGGTTCGCCCGTTGTAAATTACGCACGAACTGCTCTGAGTTCCGTAACAGCTCTCGATGCACTCCAGCATCCAGCGCGAGGGCGCAACCAGCAGAGTGGCTCCGGCCAAGCCCCGCTCCACCATGGCACGATACCACTGCGCCCAGGGATCGCCGGGCTGTGCGCCACGTACGGCCTGGCTCCAGCTCATCACGTCGCTGTGCGCCACCACCAGCTTCGGCTGCTTAACCTCCAGCGCGCCGTAGCAGAACTGGCTCAGGTGCAGCAGGTCGGGTTTGCGTTCTTGAATGATGGCGCGCAGATAACTCGCCGAATCCGATAAATCCGCAGCCGCGCCCTGCATCCACTCCAGTCGGAAGCCGGTAGGGTAGTAGGTCACCTCGGAGAGCCCCGCCAGCCATGCGCGCTGGGCTGATGTCGGAATCCCTCCGAAGCTGACCAGGGTAACGCGGATGCCACGCATCGCCAGCCCAGTGACCAGCTCTCGCGTGTAGGTCCACACGCCGCCAACGGTATCGGTTGTCACCAAGATGTGCATGCGGCTCCAGTAAACCCACCCGGCGGCGACTTTTATCTCCGCCGAAGACCAATGCCCGCAGCCGGAGCGGCCCAGCATCCGCGACCGGAGGCCGTCTGATGGCCCGTACCCGTCGCTAAGCCGTTGCCGCGTTCCCGGCTGTGAAGCGCTCAAAACTTGGCGCGAGCAATGGGATGACTTCAGTTCCCTGCCTGCGCCTCCGTTCCTCGTCCGGCAGGTACGCCATCGCGGGAACGGCAACCTCGTTCAGGCCGTCAGTCCAAAAGCGGCCAACCGGCTCGATGCCTCTTCCACCCCATCAACCGCGCTCTGCGAGTGCAGCCACTCGACCAGCTCTCCGATTGCGAGCTGCAGCGGGTAGCGCGGGTTGTAGCCCAGCCGAAGGTGAGCCAGCGAAATATCGCCAAAGCAATGGCGGATATCGCCGGCGCGATACTTGTGAGTAATCTCCGCCTGCGTCTGCACTCCGAGGGCCGAGGCCAGCGTTGCGGCAATATGCCGGATCGTAACCGGCTGGCCGGAACCGATGTTCAGCGCTAGCCCATCGGCCCGGCTACACTGCATCGCGAGCAGATTTGCCTGCACCACGTCATGCACGCTGACAAAGTCGCGCAACTGTTCTCCGTCCTCAAAAATCAGCGGTGCATGGCCGTTTATTAACCGCGAAGCGAAGATCGCCGCCACTCCGGTGTAGGGATTCGAGAGCGCCTGCCGCGTGCCGTAAATATTGAAATAACGCAAGGCCACCACGGGAAGGCCATAAGTTCGGCCAAAGAGCAGGCACATCTCTTCCTGATCCTTCTTGCCCAGCGCATAGATCGAAGTGCACTGTAGCGGCTTGCCCTCCACGGTGGCCACCGGCTTCAAGTGCCGCCCGCACGAAGGGCACGCAACCTGCCAGCGTCTGGCCCTCAACTGCTCCGCCGGACGCGGCCCTGGGGCAACCATTCCGTGCTCATCGCAACAGTACTGCCCTTCTCCGTAAATCGACATCGACGAAGCGACGATCAGCTTTTCAAGACTGGTTCCCCGATCCAGCAACGCCTGTAGAAGATTTGCCGTCCCCTGACTGTTGACCGCCATGTAGCGCGCAATCTCATACATCGACTGGCCAACACCGACGGCGGCAGCAAAGTGATAGACCACCTCGGCATCGCCGACCGCCACGCGCAGGGCATCAATATCGCGCACGTCGCCATGCACAAACTGGGCTTCCGGCGAAAGATAGGGCGGAATTGAGCCGCGATGGACCTGGTCGTCGAGATTGTCGAAGATCCGCACCGAGTGGCCCTCGCGCAGCAGCGCGTCCACCGTGTGCGAGCCCACGAATCCGGCTCCTCCGGTCACCAGAATCCGCTTGCTCATGGCTTCTCCGCTCCAACCACGATGGCACGCGCATTGGGCGCGCTTACGCCGGAGGTACGTCCCCGGGGGGCGTAGCGCAGCACCGACCAGCGGGCAAATTCCGCAAAGTCCGCCGGATCTTTTGCCGGACTGGTGTAGTGAGGGGCAATGCCCAGGTGCTCCGGCGTGAAGCAGAGCGTGACCGTGGTATCAAACTCATCGAGCGCCGACATCTGGCGGTCGAACCACGCCTCCGAGTCCGGACGAAACCAGTCTGCCCAACTGATGCCGGTTCTTACCGCCCGCACCCCGAGCTGGCGCAGACGCTCGACGCCGAGTTCGAGACGATGATCCTCGAAGTGAAACCACTGGCAGATTCCAAGACCTGCGGGAAAGTTCGCCGCCGCAAGCTTGGCGGAGCCATCCTCGCGGAAGAGCCCCATGTAGTAGTGCCGGTAGTAGGCGCTGCCCTCAGCCTCCTTGTGCCGCGTTGTGGCCGTCCAGGTGGCAGGCAGATCGAAGAGGCTGTACCAATGCACCCGCTCCACCAGCGGGAGCAGCAACTCGGCGGTCTTCTGCAAGCCGAAGAGCTGCACTTCCTCGGCGCCGAATGACGAGGCTCCTGCCTCGCTGACCCAGATCGCTTTGCCTCCCGCCACGGCACGGATCTCTTCCAGCTTCTTCGGCCACTCGGAGAGCTGCCAATGATTCCAGTCCAAAGGAAATCCATGCACCGCAACGATGTCTACAGCTTCCAGAACTCCGTAGCCGGAGAGCAGTTCGATAAACCTGGGGTCGATCGGCGAAATGCCGCCGAGCACGATCTTGATCTCCGGATTCACCTCTCGAATGGCCTTTGCGCCGGCATGAACCAGAGCCGCAAAGCGCTTCCACTCCGGATCGATGGTGAAATCCCAATGGGAGAGATTGTTCGGCTCGTTCCAAAGCATTATGGCTTCCACCATTGGGCCCCGCACCTCGTATCGCCTCGCGTCTTCGGGAGGCGAAAATTAAGACGGCTACAGCGTTCCATCCAACTCCATGTGATGTACAAAACGCCCCTGGCGCGAGTTTGCGCCGGGGGCACAGATCCAGCTTTCGCTCTCCGGATGCGACTCGATCTCAAGTCCAGAGGAGCGCAGCATGGCTTCGGCTGCGGCCCGGTTGGGAATCCACCAGTTTGTCTGGTCGTTCGAGTAGCTCTGCTCGACAAAGTACATCTGCGGCCAGCAGGGGTCGGCGAAGATCTGCTTGTCCCAGAAGTCGTAATCGCTCTCCCAGGACTTCACCGCTTCGGAGCCGCGAATCATGGTCTGGAAGATCAACCTGCCGCCAACCTTGGTCACCACCTTGTCCAGCGCGTAGAGCGGATAGCGGAGGTGATAGAGCACGCCCATGAAGATGACGATGTCGAATTGTCCCGCAATCTGCTCCACCTCATAAACGCTGCGCTTCTCCAGTTCGATCTCAAGGCCCAGGGTTCGCGAAGCCAGCCGCGCCTGTTCGAGATAGCGGTCGCAGATATCGATGCCCAGCACCCGGCTGGCTCCCCGCATCTTCATCTGCAGCGAGTAAAAACCGCCATTGCAGCCGATGTCGAGAACTGTGGCTCCGCTCAGGTCAAGCGGAATGGCCGGAGCGATATGGCGCCACTTCACGTTGGGAAAATCGCCGAGGAAGTGATTGGGCGCCGTCTGGATGCCGCGCAAATCGATGTTGTGGAACCAGTCTCCCAGCGCCGATATCTGACTTGCCAGCGCATCGGGAGTACAGACCGGGGATGAGGACGGAAGACTCTGCAATGGCGGCATCTCGGTGCTCCGGCAGCGGAATTCAACCCTGTCTCCCTGCCCTCCGAGAGTTAGAAGCGCCATCATCTACTCGGGATGCCTTGCGGGTTGCCGCAGGCGCGGCACAATTGCCGGTGATCAGGCAAAAGAAGCTCGCCTGGCGCGGCTGCATACGGACGCGCGCCTAGGCGGTACGCCTGCCGGTAAACAGGCTCAGCACGACGATCGCCACGACGATCGCCAGTAGCAGGTGGATCAGAGCGCCCGCCACATGGAAGCCCCAACCGAGCAGCCAGAGTATGAGCAGAATGGCACAGATCGTCCAAAGCACGCTTCTTCCACCTCGGCCCACAGCGCGGCCCAAAGGCTAAGAAGGCAGGAGCTCGCCTGAAGTTGGCCGCAGGGCACGAAAAGTGCGCGGGGAGCGCAAGCGGCGCAAACCCTGAGTCGCAGCCACGGGCGCGCAAACATAGCTCCGCTTCAAGTGGGCTGAAAACGGAGGGCGAAAGATTCCTGACCCAAGTCTTCCGCTCTGAGCGTCTGGCGCCGCCAGCCGCCCCTAGTTCACGCTTTCCAGACGGCTCCGGATGTTGCTGGCAAGCTGGCACACCGAGGTCAGCTTTTCCATGGCCTCGGCGGGCAACTCCGGCGTCTGCATGGCAAGCTGGGTGGAGAGCAGAATGCCGGTCACGGCATCGCGGATCTCGCTGCGCAGTTGCGATTCCGCGGCGCGCACCGCGATTACCCGCGATTCGCGATTGCGGCGCAGCGCCAGCCGGAGTTCGCGGGCGATGCGCTGGGCGTTGCTGATCGCAAGGTTGACATAGACGGGCACGGCCAGCCCCAGGTTATGCAGCAGGCTCTCCAAGGCTTCGCCCTCGGCCTCCACCATGGGATCGTCCAGGATCACCGACGAGTACTCGTTGTTGCGCAGCATGGAAGCAGCCCTGCGAACCGTTTCGCAGACCTCGACCGACTCGCCGATGGCCTGTTCCAGCGCGGCGCCGCATTCAAGGCGGCGGTTGCTCGATGTCACTAGTAGAATCATGATCTCCTCATTGGGGCCCGCGAAGGTGCGCGGGCCGGGGCGCAGAAGTTTGTACTGCGTTTCCGTCCGTGTGGCCGCACCCTTACTGAAGCGCGCCGTATTCTTTGAGTTTGCGGTAGAGGGTGGTCTTGCCAATGCCAAGCAGCCGCGCCGCTTCCAGTTTGTCGCCGTGCAGCATCTCGATTGCGCCCAGAATGGCCTGCTTCTCCATCTCGGCGATCGGCATGATGCCGTGGCGCGGAAGCAAGTGCTCGACCGACGGCTCGCTCTGCTCCCGCCAGTTCTGTATCGTGGTGGGAAGGTCGGCGATATGAATCGTCGGGCCGCTGGTCAGCGCGCAGGCACGCTCGATGCAGTTCTCCAGTTCGCGGATGTTGCCCGGCCAGTCGTAGCTGAGCATCAGCTTCAACGCATCGTCGCTGATGTTGCGCCCGATTCCAGTGGAGTGCGAGAGCCGCTCCAGGAAGTGCCCCACCAGCAGCGGAATGTCCTGTTTGCGCTGGCGCAGCGGCGGAATGCGAAGACTCAGCACATTCAGCCGGAAGTATAGGTCCTTGCGGAAGGCACCCTGGGCGACCGCCAGCTCCAGATCGCGATTGGTGGCCGCCAGAACCCGGACGTCGATCGGCACCGGCTTGGTACCTCCCACTGGGCGTACTTCCTTTTCCTGCAGGGCGCGCAAGAGCTTGGACTGCAGATCGACCGGCAGTTCGCCGATTTCATCGAGGAAAATCGTCCCGCCGTCAGCGGCCTGCAGCAGACCATCCTTGTTCTTGGCGGCACCGGTAAAAGCGCCCTTGACGTAGCCGAAGAGTTCGCTCTCAATCAGCGAAGGAACCAGCGAGCCGCAATCGATGGCCACGAATGGCTTGTCGCGAAAAGGTCCGGAGAAGTGAATCGAGCGCGCGACCAGCTCCTTGCCGGTGCCGCTCTCGCCGAGGATCAGAACCGGGTGTGAGCTGTGCGCCGCCTTGCTGATGATGCGATAGAGCTTTTCCATCTCCGGCGAGCGGCCCACGATCGCCCCAAAACCTTCCTTGCTCTTCACCTGTTGGCGCAGGATACGGTTTTCGCTGGAGAGCTGCAGATGACCGAGCACCCGGTCGAGAATCAGTCGAAGTTCTTCCAGGTTGAAGGGCTTGGTGACGTAGTCATAGGCACCCTGCTTCATCGCCTGCACCGCCGACTGCACGCTGGCATAACCGGTCATCACGATCACTGCCGTTTCGGGACGGCGGCGCTTGACCTCTTTCAGTACTTCCAGCCCGCCCACGCCGGGGAGCCGCAGATCCAGCAGCACCACGTCGATGCTCGTCGTATCCAGCACCCGGAATGCATGCTCCGCGTTATCTGCAATATAGGTGGAGTAGCCGATGCCCTGGGCAACGTCGCGGCAGCCTTCACGGATTGAACGCTCATCATCGACGATCAGCAGGTTCAGCAGATTCGCCTCCGCTTTGTCGCGATTCGGTTCCATAGCTAGCGCACCCAAAATTGTACTGATTGCGACTTCGGGGCTGGAAGTACGTGCGTCACCCCATCGTGTGCCCTGAGACACTCCAGACGAGTAACCCTGCTTCGGCTGTCGTGCAGTTCCCGCGCCTGTCTCCGTCATCACCATCTCCTCCGTCCCTTTGTGTGTCTATTTGTGAACTCCCTTACTGCCCCTGAGGCGCGCCGGCGGCACGCTCAGATTGGGCAGCCTCGGCTTCTCCGCAGACGGCCAGCAACTGGCTGCGCAGCTCGCGCACCAGGGCAGAGCCGCGCTCACTGCCGTCGCAGAGATCCGTCACATAATGCTGCAACAATTCCAGCTCCGGGCGCTGCGAGAGCAAGCCGCCTGCAATCATGAGCCCGGTGAAAACATTCGCCAGCTCATGCAGGCCACGGCGCATCGCATGTACTGCGTTCTGGTCCAGGATGAAGACTCCCATGCTGCCCATTTCCGGAGAAGCTCCCGCCTCTTTCATGTTCATTTCGGAGTTCATGCCATTTCTAAAAGCAATATGCGTGCCAAATCGGGTTAGAAATCGCAAATGATTGCAGGATAAGGACCTTCGCGCGAGGATGGGATTTCTACCGAAAGGTGCCGACAACGGCGATGATTCCCGAAACGGATCAGAATCGCTCGAATTGGAGGCTATGTTACTTGTTTCTAATATCTTGCCGAGTTAGGAATTTTTCCGAAAAAAGGAGAATAAAAAGCGGAAGATCAGCCTCGCCAGCCCATTCCGCTAGCGAATGCCCGGTTCCGCCTCTTCTTCCCGTTGCGGAGCCGCCAGGGATTCGGCGCTCCTTTTGGTTGCCGTGCTTGATTGCTGTGCTTGATTACCGTGCTTCGGGGCTTTCCGCGCAGGGCTGCTTTGAAGCTACCTCCGGCTCCCGAAGCAGAACTCCGTGGTGCCGGCTGACGAGGTAGAGTCTCTCCCCTTGCAGCAGCGCTCCGGTTACTTCAAAAGGGGCGGCGGGCTCGCATGGCTTCCAGCTCCGGCCCTGGTCCCGGCTCACATACAGGCTCCTGGAGGCGGCCACGGCGGCCAGCAACCAGTTGCCCTGCTCGCGAATCCAGGTCACCTCGCGGGCGGGCAGGCCGTTCTCCACATGCTCCCAATGGCCTTCGTCGAGCGATCTGCGGAGCCAGCGCAGCGCTCCCTCGCGGGTTGCGGCCCAGAGGGTATCATCGCCGGTCACGGTTACCGAATAAACCCTGGTCACTCCGGCTGGAAGTGGCTGCAGCGTCCAGTGCTGCCCATAGTTGGGGCTGTACCAAACCTCGCCCACCGAGGCCGAAGCCACCACCCGATCGTGCGCCGATACCGAGAGCATGGATCGCTCTGGATCATGCGGCCCGCGGCTCCAGCTTGCACCCAGGTCATCGCTATGCAGGATGCCTGCCTCGGTGGCCGCATACCAGCGGCGGTCGCGCAGCTCCAGGGCAAAGGCCCGGCCCTCAAAGACGGGAGTGCTGACCCTTGGCGGCGGCGGCTTTGGGGGCGTTGTCTTTCCGTTTCTTCCGCGCACCGGCCCCGGCGGCGCTTTTTCCATGCGCACGTTTCGGCTGGGCTGCCAGCTCCGCGCCTTGGCGTCAAAGAAGAAGAGCCCGTGATTGGTGGCCGCCCCGAGCTGTCCGCTGCGCGATAGTTCAAGGTCGAAGACGTCGCTGCCGCCCAATCCTTCACTCATCTGCGTCCATACTCCGCTGTGTGCATGGAAGACGCCTCCGAATTCCTTATCGTTCACAACTCCGGCATACAGGCCGGCGGGATCGGCAGGATCGGTGGCTACGCTGGTAATCTGGCGCTCAGAGAAGCCGTCATTGGAGGCTTCGAAGCTTGCCCCCGCATCATCGGAGGCATAGACTCCGCCGCGGTCGGTCGCGATCAGCAGCCGCCCGGAGTCGCGGGGGTCCACAAGTACGTCATTAAGGATGAAATCCGGCGGCGTGATGCGCTCGAAGCTCCTGCCTCCATCGATGGTTTTGAACAGCCCCTCGGTGGTTCCCGCATACACCGTCTTCGCATCCTCCGGATCCTGCTGCAGAACCCGGGTGCGCCGCGCGGTGCCGGGAATACCCTGCACCTTCTGGAAGAGCTTGCCGCCGTCCTCGCTCTTGTAAATGCCTGAGCAAGCGCTGGCGTAAACCGTCTCCGGGTTGGAGCGGTCGAGAATAATGGAGAAGACATCCGAATCGTCAAGCACCCCCTGCCGGATGCTGTTCCAACTCGCGCCCCCGTCGGTTGTCTTCCAGGGTAGATGCCAGGTTCCGGCATAGATGATCTTGGGGTCGCGTGGATCGATGGCCACCGACTCGAAGTTCTTCAGATCGCCATGACTTTCGGGGCTGATCCGCTCCCAGGTTGCTCCGCTGTTCCGGCTGCGGTAAAGGCCGTCCAGCGCGCCGGCGATCAGAATCCGCGGGTCGGACTGCGCCAGCGCCAGCGCCTGGATGCTCTTCCCCTTCAGCGCCGCCGGCTCGCTCCAGCTTCGGCCGCCGTCGCGGGTTACAAAAAAACTGCCACCCGAACCTGAGACGCTCCAGCCAGCCACGTAGATGGTTGACGAATGCAGGGGATCAAAGGCTACGTTCTCCAGCATCAGATCATTGCCAGAACCCAGGTGTGCAAAGTACCTCCAGTGGCGGCCACCATCCAGAGATTCAAACAGACTTCCGGCACCGGAGCCGAGCAGAACGTGATCCGGGTAGGCCGGATCATAGGCCAACGCCCGTGCGTTGCCTCCGTATGGTCCCATAGCGCGCCACTGCGCCTGCGAGGAAGCTGGAATCAGCAGCAGCAGAGCGCAAATCAGCGCCGATAGACCTCTCAATCTCTGAATCCTCACCACAACCCCACCAGGCGGGCAATCGGCCGCAACGATAGCGTATCCAGATTGTGCCCGAACTCAGCTCCCATGTCAGATCATCACCCAAATCCGCTCGGCAGACTGCGGCTGATGACATAAAAAACTCCCGGCTGATGAACGCATCCAGCCGAGAGCAAAAGCGGCCGCTCCGTTTGCTTGCGGGCGCCCGCGCAGCTTGCTCGCTAATTAGTCGCTGCCTTCTTGTGTGCTACTTTCTTGTGTGCCGCCTTCTTCGTCTTCAGGGCGACCCGCGGAACTGCCTTCACCTTGGCCTCATCCACGGCCGTGGTGCCTGCATCCGGGAAGGTCGCGCCCGCTGGAACGATCCAGAGATCCGTGGTCTGCCCGCCCAGGCCGCTACGCGGCTCGATCCGTGCCGGATCGATGCCCTTTTCCTTGGTGACATACTCCTTGGTATTGACGGCGCGCTTTGCGGCGAAGTCGGGAGCCTGCTTGCTGCCCTTCTTTACCACGTTCTCTTTGGCCGTGGCATAGCCGACTACCACGCCCTTGGAGTCCGGCGCAGCCGCCAGCGCATCGGCGTAACGGTCCAGTTCGCCCTTGGCCTCGTTATCAACGCGGGTCGGGCGTTTGGTGTCACGCACGAACTCAATGCTGCCGAACTTTGTTGCCTTGGGAACCACCGGCACGTTCACCTTCACCGAGGTGCTGGCCGAGGCCGTCAGGTTGCGATCATCGCTTACCGTGCAGTTCACGCCGACCACGCTGTCAGGTACGCCCGCGGTTTCCAATGTGTAGATTGGGCCGTTACCGGTCAAGCGCCCTGCGCTCGGAGTGCAGGTGTAGCTCAGCGGACGGTTGTCCACGCTGCTGCCGACTGCGGTAATCGTCGAGCTATCGCCCGACTTCACCGAAGCTGGATTGGCGGAAACCGACAGGATCGGAGGATGCATTGGCGGCTGATTTACATTGAACCCCGCCACGCAGCTTGCCATCTGCTGATGCTTACCCTTGCCGTCGTCTACAACCTTCGCGCTTACCTTATAGCTGCCCGGAGCCAATCCCGTGGTATCGACCGTGGCCGTCATCCCGGTTCCGGAGATCTTGCCGGCATTGCTGGCAAAGGTGTAGCTCAGCTTACGCTTTGGCAGAAAGCCGTTTGGAGTAATGGAGACCTTTACGGGAACGCCCATGTCCACATTCGCCGGGTCCACACTGCAAGCTGCCGACACTGCGCCCTCTGGCGCGGGCAGAATCAGATTGAAGATCAGGCCGGTCTGCAGGCGAACGCCGTTAAACGGATTGGAGTTGCTGTTCGGCGCGGTGACCTTGTTGTAATAGGTACTCACATAGTCGAACTGCACCGGGCGAAGCCAGAACCTCGGAGTAATCGGGTATTCGAGGCCGCCGCCAACAAGAAACACAAACGCATCCTGGTTGGGATAGTACTTCGGAGCGAAATGCTGCACTCCCAGCAAGGCCTCTCCGAAGAGAACGATGTGTTCCTGCCGATATCTGAATTGCGGACCGGCTGCGAAGGTGTGAGCAGTTCCCCAGTCGCTGTTATAGTGGCCTGCACCGTCGACGGCAATACCAGCCCAGTGGTTCATGTTATAGGTGAGCTGTGCTCCCCAGCCGGCATTGAAATTTGGCACATCAGGGTCAGGCGTAGTCTCAGTGGCCGGCATGCTGCCACCGGGGTAATACCAGGAATACCCTCCGAAAACCTCATATTTGGCTACTCCACTCTGGCTCTGCGCCAACAGAAGCGACGATGCACAGAGTAATAGCGCCAAAACCAGTACAAACGAGAACGCGCGACGTAATGACATTGGATCCTCCTGAATTCTCATGCAATTGCAAGGCAAAACACTGCAGTGGACATTTTGCTTTCAATGCTGAAATCGAAGCCGCAAAGTATTCATGATACACAGGTGAAAACCCCTACTCCGGCCTACGTGATTGATTCTAGCTCAACTTATTGCAAGCTGCTTTGCGACTTTCAGTAAAGTCGCTCCTTTTTAGTAAACTATTTTGCTGCCGCATTAGCCCCGTTGCACCCCAGACGCGCCCCGCAGAAGTCCCGCAAAATAGATGCCGAGCAAAAGTTACATTGTGCCAAGCTCCTGCATCTAAGCGATACAGACTGTTATGGGTCCATTGTGTTCTGTAGAGTCGTGCGCTGCAGGTGAAATAAGAAAAGGCTGGTTCGGAATGGGGCTGGAAAAAGTACTGATCGTCGAAGACGAAGAACACGAGCGCTCCGGCCTGGCCGAGCTCATCTCCGCCTGGGGCTATCAAACCGAGACGGCCCGCGATGGCGAAGAGGGGCTGGAGAAGATCGTCTCCTGGGCTCCGGGCATCGTAGTCAGTGACCTGAAGATGCCGGGAATGGATGGAATGGAGTTGCTCCAGCGCGCGACGCAGACTCTGAGTGAGCTCTCGTTCATTCTGCTCACTGCCCAGGGTTCCATTGACTCCGCCGTCGCCGCCATGAAACTGGGCGCCTACGATTTCATCGAAAAGCCGGTCAACCCCACCCGCTTACGCAACATTCTGCAAAACGCCGCCCGCCAGCGCGGCACCGATCGTGAACTGGAAGCCACGCGGCGACTTCTGCGTGACAGTGGAAGGCTCGGCTCGCTGGTTGGCTCTTCGCGCAAGATGCAAGAGCTCTTCCACCTCGTCGAACTGGTAGCACCAAGCACCGCTTCGGTCCTTATCACCGGCGAAAGCGGCACTGGCAAGGAGCTGGTCGCGCGCACCATTCACGAGCTTTCCCCCCGCAAGAACAGACCCTTCGTCGCCATCAACTGTGCGGCGATCCCCGAGACTCTCATCGAAAGCGAGATCTTTGGCCATGAGAAGGGAGCATTCACCGGGGCTCTCGAACGCCGCACCGGCTGCTTCGAACTGGCCGAGAGCGGAACCCTGCTGCTTGATGAAATTGGCGAAATGCCGGTCGGAACCCAGGCCAAGCTTCTCCGTGTTCTCGAGGATCGCAAGTTGCGCCGACTGGGGAGCAAATCGGAAACCACGGTCGATGTCCGCGTCCTCGCCGCCACCAATAAAATTCCCGAGGATGCCGTGGCACGGGGCCAGTTGCGCAACGATCTGTACTACCGGCTGAATGTCTTTAACATCAACATGCCGCCCTTACGCGAGCACAAGGAGGACATTCCCAGTCTTACTGACACCCTCATTCAGGAGATGAACGCCAAACATCAGCGCAACGTGCGCACCGTCAGCGACTCGGTCATGCAGCTCTTCCAGGCGTTCTCCTGGCCCGGCAATGTGCGCGAGCTGCGCAACAGTCTCGAACGCGCCATCATCGTTTGCGACTCCAGCGTGATTGAGCCGCGCCATCTGCCTCCAGCGTTTGGAATCAACCCGGCGCGCTTCCCCATCGGCGAAGCCAACGGCATCCACGTTGGAGTGGGAACCACCGTGGGCGAAGCCGAGCGCCGACTCATTGTCAAAACTCTGGAATCAACCAATAACAACAAAACCCGCGCCGCTGAAATCCTCGGCATAAGCCTCAAAACCTTGCACAACAAGTTGAAGGAATACGGAGCGCAGGCGCAGCATGCCTCTTCCGGCGCGGTGATGGGGCGTGAGGCCGGAGGCTGACGCAGGGCCATTCCTCTCCTCCAATTCCAATGCCACGGCTTAGACTCAAAACCAAATTGGTTCTCGCAATCAGCGCACTGGTCTTCATCCTGGTTGCAACTCTCTCCTGTACTTACGTCTCGCAGATTCTTCGCCAGCGCATCAACCAGAGCTACGACAACGCCAATTTCATCGCCCACGAGGTGCTCCACGCCGCGCGTCAGGCACTGGAAACCGAGTTGCCCGGCAACCACATCGCGCCTCAGGATTCCACCCAGGCGCGCGATTTCATTGCCGAAACGCTGCAGCACGACGATGCCGTCAGCGGCCTCCTTCAGTCCATCGTCGGCTACAACGCCGAGGTCTATGACACAGCGCTCGCCGACCGCAACGGCGTTGCCCTGGTGGATAGCGATGCCGGCGCCGTGAACAAGCCAATCCCACGGCGCGCCGCACTGGCCGCGCTGCGCGATGGCGGCTTCATGGGACAGCTTCGCGCGGTTTACGGCCCCGCCCGCGTCTATGAGGTCACTTTGCCGGTGCAGCGCCAGGGCATGCCCTTCGGCGAGATTCGCGTCGGGCTCTCCACGCTCTTTCTCAAGCAGGAACTGGTGCCGCAACTTAACCGCGCTTTCCTGCTCGCGGCGATTGCGGTGCTGCTCTCACTGATCATCGCCGCTTTCCTCTCCAATCTTGCACTGCGTCCGCTGGAGGTCATCGCCCGCCGCCTGGATGCCATGACCACGGAGACCGGAAAGCCCGAAGCCGAGAGCGTAAAGACCGACGAATTCGGAGCCGTCAGCACCCGCATCGACCGTCTAGGCCAGCAGATTCACAATGTCCGCGAGGTCTTCTCCGCCCTCAAGGAAAACCTCGAGCAGCTCATGTCAACACTGCAGGACGGGCTCATCCTCTTCACCCGTGACGGGCGCATCGTGCTAGTCAGTGCCTCTGCCGAGCGCTTCATCAGCCGTCCACGCAGCGACATGCTCGGCCGCATGGTCGAGGAGGTATTCAACGACTCCAATCGCCTTGGGCGCATCGTGCTCGACGCCTTTGCCCTGCGCCAGGAGGTTTCCTCGCGCGAGATTGAGATGGAGCAGGGACGCCGGGTTCAGCTCTCGCTCGACTTCATCTCCGAACGCGGCGCTCCCATTGGCGCACTGCTCACCGTTCGCGATGCCGAGTCGGTCCACCGCATCGAAAATGAGATCGAGCTCTCGCGCCGCCTTGCGGCCATCGGACGCCTCACCTCCGGCGTAGCCCACGAGGTGAAGAATCCGATCAACGCCATCGTCATCCACCTTGAGATTCTGCGCGAGCGCATCCTGCGGCTTGACCCCGAAACGCGCCGTCACATGGATATCATCGCTTCGGAAATCCATCGCCTCGACCGCGTGGTGAAAACCCTGGTGGACTTCTCCCGTCCTGTCGAACTCAAGCTCTCGCTGCTCGATCTGCGCTCGCTTGCCAGCGAGGTCATCGCCCTCGCCGCCCCCGAAGCGATCTCCCACCAGGTGGAGATCATTCAAGATCTGGGCGGGCAAGCACTCCCCATCCGTGTGGACATCGATCTGATGAAGCAGGCTGTGCTCAACGTCATTCTTAATGGAGTGCAGGCCATGCCCAAGGGCGGCACACTCACCCTGCGCGCCTTCGCCTCCTCGCAGGCCGCAGTGCTGGAGGTGCAAGACACCGGTGCGGGAATTTCACCAGAGATTCGCGATAAAATTTTTAATCTCTATTTCACTACCAAGAAGACCGGCAGTGGAATCGGACTCGCCATGACCTATCGCGCCATGCAGTTGCATCACGGTGCGCTGGACCTTGACTTAGAGGCCCGGCATGGCACAACCTTCCGCTTCATGCTTCCGTTGGCCCAACAGGATTTGCCCGCAAAGAAATCCTCCGATGCAACCGCCGGGAACGTGCCAAACGCTAGGGCGGAAAGTCCCTCTGGCGTAGCAGGGAGTGGGCCCACAATCGGGGGATCTTCCGGTGCAACGGGCGAAGCTGCGACTACTTCATCCCATGAACCCGTGATCCGGCCACCGACATAAGATCGGCCTTGCAGGTCATAGCAAGCGAAGGCCAACAGACCAGGAAATTTAAGATAGGGTTCGCAGAAAAAATATGTTCGCGCTCCGTTTTCACGCTCTCATCGCTGCCCGCACATTCATCGCGGTTGCTCTATGCCTTGCGCTGCTTGCCGCCGGTTGCGCCGAGAAGTCCGAGCGAGCCGCGCCTCCCGTTCTAGTCCCATCCATCGAAGCCGAACCCCAGCCAGCTCCGCCACCGCCGATTTCGAGCGAGAGCGTTACTCCCACTCCCGAAGCCGCTCCGGCAAGCGTGCCTCAAGGCGAAGCGCAAAAATCCAAGCCCAAGCCGCACAAGCCCGTCACCCACAAGCCCGAGCCCGTGAAGTCCGCCGAGCAGCCCAAGCCCGTTGAGCAGCCCAAGCCTGAGGCCGCCAAGCCTGCCAAGCCGGACAGCTCTGTGCAGATCACCGCCGACGTTCCTCGCGCCGCCGTGCAATCGCAAAGGCAGAATACCGAGGAACTGCTGCGCAACTCCCAGGGGAGGCTCGCCGGCATCAACCGCCCCCTCAGCGACAGCGAGCAGGGCATGCTGCGCCAGGCGCGCAACTACATCGATCAGTCCAAACAGGCCTTGCAGTCCGGAGAGATCGAGCGAGCCTACAATCTCGCGGTAAAGGCCAATCTGCTCACCAACGAGCTCGCCAAGTAAGTGTGGAGTGGCTGAATTCAGTCGCGATCGAATTCGCTGTTCCTACTCGCTGCCAGCGGGCTTCGCGATCGCGGCGTTGAGGCCCCGAATACCCGGCCGTAGTGTCCGCTCTCGAATGCAAAGCGCAGATCCTTCACTTCTTCCACGCCGATCTCTTTTGAGTATTGCTTCCAAACAAACAAAATATTGGACACCAACGCGCCAAGGGTAGATAGTTCAGGATGGTTATTTGTTTGCAAGCTAATCCGTAATTAAAACAGCGCAAACGCTTGGCGACATAAGTGCCGAGCCGGTTGCCATGGCACGCGATGGGGCTCGATTGCGTGTTGTCTTCCATTCCAGGCCGCAGTTGCCTGGGCTGAACAGGAGCCCTCTAAGGAGAATATTCAGTGAGCGATACTAAAGAATTTAATGGCACCTCGCGACGCAGTTTTCTAACATCTGCCGGCAAGGCTATTGCCGGGGGTGTGGCAGTTACAGGTCTCATAGGGGCAGCACAGGGTGAAGAATCGAAGCCGTGCATGAGTTCGTCTCTGCCGGCCAAGTGGGATGAGAGCTACGACGTTGTCATCATCGGTAGTGGATTTGCTGGCCTTGCAGCCGCCTATGAGGCGAAAAAGGCCGGCTCGTCAGTCGTCATCCTCGAAAAGATGCGCACTGCCGGCGGCAATTCCATTATTAACGGAGGCGGTTTTGCAGCGGCAGGAAATCCGCTTCAGGCAGCCCAAGGCTTGAAGGACTCGCCCGAGCTGCTTGCCACCGACATGATTCGGGAAGGACTCGGCCTGAATCATCCTGAACTGGTAAAGATCGTTTCTGAGCAATCATGGCCCGTTGTGAAATGGACGATCGATGAGTTTGGAGTGAAGTATGCCGACCACTTGATGCACGAGGGCGGTCACTCGGTTCCACGCGCCTACATGACTCCCAGTGAGAGCGGCTCGGACGTAGTGAATGCCATGCTGGCCAAGCTGCAAACCATGGGGCTCGAAGTTCGCACCCAGATCTATGTTCAGAAAATCCTGCGCGATGGCGTGGATGGCCGCGTGAAGGGGTTGGAGGTACGCACGGGGTACGCATTCCCAAAAGCAGGCAGCGGAAGAGTCAAGAACATCCAGGCGAAGAAGGCCGTCATTCTTGGTTACGGCGGATTCGGACAGGACGTTGCGTTCCGCTTGCTACAAGACCCGAAGCTCACCGCAACGATGGACTGCACGAATCAACCGGGCGCGACGGGCGAGCTGTTGCGCGAGTCACTGCGCGTGGGTGCCACACCCATCCAATTGAGCTGGATTCAGGTGGGACCGTGGGGAAGTCCTGACGAGAAGGGCTTCGGACTGGGACCGCACTTTGCCCAGGAAGGCGCGGCGATGTTCGGTATCTGGATCAACGCAACAACCGGTAAGCGCTTCATCAGCGAGCTGGCAAACCGCAAGTTGCGCGCCGACGCGATCATGAACTTCATGAATCACGGCCAGAATTGCATCGCTATCGCGGACGATAACATGCAGGGTGGTGTCAAGAACCTTATTCCCAAGCTACTGGAGCGAGGCATAATCAAGAAGTTCAACACCTGGGAAGAGGTCGCAGCCGCCTACAATGTTCCGCTTGAAGCGCTGAAGAAGACGGTCGCTGACTACAACAGCTACATCGTTGCGGGCAAGGACAAGGAGTTCGAACGCTACCTGAACAAAGAAGCCAAGCCGCTCGCATTGCCGGTTTATGTGCAGCGCCTGTTGCCGAAGGTGCATTACACGATGGGTGGGCTGAACATTAATACGCAGGCTCAGGTGACGGATGTCTCCACCGATCAGCCGATTCCTGGCCTGTATGCGGCTGGCGAGTCAGTGGGCGGAGTTCACGGAGCTGTCCGGCTGGGTACCGTTTCCGGCCCGACCTGCCTGATCTTTGGACGCATCGCCGGAAGAAATGCCGCAGCCGAAAAGCCCTGGGCATAAATCAAAACAAGTCGTACCGCTGGCGTAAAAATACCGAGCGAGGCGGAGAGGAGCGGAAACGTTCCTCCCGCCCGCCAGCGCTCAAATCTCATTCATTCAGGAATCAAAAATGTCCTCTCCCGTTCATTGCAAGACGACCACGTCCTTACTATCAAGAGTGCTTCAGGTTCTTCTATTTTTCAGCATCTGCACGGCTGCGCTTTCTGCCCAGGAGCCAAAACAGCTTCCGGAAGCGAAGCCCTCTGACTGCGCCTCCTGCCACGTTGGTAAAGGCCCCCTTCCCAAGGACCATCCGCCAACCGATGGTCTGAGCCTGAAAGATTGTCAGGGCTGCCATGTTAAAGGCGGCGAGAATAGCCTGACTGGCAAACTGCCTCTATCGCATGTCCACCAGTTGCAGGGGACAACTTGTGCGAAATGCCATGCAGATCCGAACAATCCGGAGCCCGTTAGTTTCAAACAGTGCTTGAAGTGCCATGATATGGAAAAGGTCTCCGCCGCAACCGCCGGCGTGAAGCCAACCAATCCTCATAACTCTCCGCACTATGGGAAAAATGCCGACTGCAACCTTTGCCATCATCAGCATGAGAAGTCGGAGAATTATTGCACGCAGTGCCACAAGTTCGACTTCAAACTGCCATGATCCTGCTGGCGGCAGGAACCGTGGAAGAGACGAATGCCGGGGCAGATGCACCGCTGTACATCAAGAGTGCTTTCAGTGCTGACGGGGGACACTTACGGGTAGAAACCAATCGATTTTGTGTACCACGGTGACCGCGAATTGGAGTTTGGAAGTGTCAGCAGAGAGTTTTGGCCAAAAGGAAACTCGCTCATTTAGAACGAGTTAGCGGGTATTATATGGTAGCGCTACCGGGAATCGAACCCGGGTTTTAAGATTGAGAATCTAGCGACGTAGCTAACACCGTCAATCACTTGCGGCCAGTTCTGCCGACTCTGTGCCACAAGATGTGCCACCATTCCGCCAAAACCCTATTGAACGTGCTTGCTCGCTTCCGGGAAGGCTTCTGCCAAACCCTTCGCCGTATTCACCGTCTGGTACTCCACAAACTTCCCGAAGCCCGCCGCAACGTGCGTTTCCGTGACGTGGACGTAGTATCGTGCGGCCACGGAAGGCGAGCTATGCCCCATGAGGCGGGCCAGCGTGAACCTGTCCATGCCGGACTGTGCGGCCCGCGTCCCGAAGGTGTGACGCCAGCAGTAAAACTCGAAAGCGGCAACCTCGGATTCTTCGATTGCTTCATCGTGCGGGTGCTGCATGGAAACGATGTGCCCCGACTTGCCCGCACCCGGAAAGACGTAGGCCGATTTCATGTCTCTCGCTTCCGCCTCTTGCTTCCGCCGCCGTAGAACCTCAGCAGCACGCGGAGTCAGAGGTAGGCTACGCTGAGCATTGTCCGTCTTGCCCTGGCGAACGTGAATCACTCCGTTCGGAGACTCGGCCCGCAAAGTCAAATCGACATCGGCCCATTTCAGCGGGAACAATTCGCTGTTCGGGCGCATCCCGGTATCCACGGCGAGAACTGCCGCATCCCGCAAGTTAGCGGAAGCCTTCGCCAGATACATCGCTTCCTCTTTGGGACTGATAACCCGCTCCCGGCCCTTCGGCTGGGGCAGTTCATGGATGCCCGGAGCATGAGGCAGCTTGCCCCATTCCACGGCCAAGTGCAGCACCCGCCGAATCGTGCGCAGATCGCCGTTGACCGTCACTACGGAGTTCTTGGCTACTTCCTGCCGATGCCGTGCGTATCGGCTCACCACGTCGCCTGCAATCGCGTCCAGAGGGGCATCTGCGATGGCAGCGAAGCTCAGCACTCGCTCCATGCTCACGGTGTAGAACGTGTGCGTACCGGCCTTTGTGTGTGTCTCCGCGTATTTCAGGAATTCCTTTGCGAAGGCGCGGAAGATCGGCGGCCCGCTCACTGCGGCTTTCGGCCACGGATCATTGGGGTGAACCTGTCCGAGCGATAGCGCCCGCCTGTGCTCCCGTTCAACGTCTGCGGCATCCTTGCGGTTTCGCACCTTTGCAGGACGCCGGATCATGAGGTTCTCAATGGTGCCATCCTCATGCTTCACGCGCCACCGGAACTTATACCAAAGCGACTTTCCTCGTTTGAAGACCATTACGCACCTTTCCTTTTTGTGGTTTTGACTTTGGACTTTGGTTTGTTCTTGCTGCCCTTGGGCCGTCCGCCCAGTTTTCCGTTCTCGCGTGACGATTCGGCCTTGCGCTCGCTGGTTACACCCCCACGGCACCGGGGGCAAAAGGCGACTAACTCGACATGATGAATTGGACACTTCATGCTAAGCACAATACCTAGCACGCTTGGATTGTGCAAGCGAATTCTTCACAAGCTACGCTGGGTGTGCCCGTTCAATTTGTTCCATAATCCGGCGACGTTGCCGTCTCTGTGCGGAATTGGTGCGGAAGACGGATTTCAGATTCGAGGCGAAGGCAGCTAAGTTAGGACTGAATTGCACGTCCTCCGGGGAACTGCCGAGCGATTTTAGAACGTAGCCGAGTCCGCAAATACCTTCTTGAAATTGTTCGACCTTCGCCGCCTCCGAAAAGCGCGGTGCAGCGATGAACTTCCAGAGTTGTGCCGCATGAGCACAATCCAGAGACGAAGCGGCGATCAACGCCGCGTGAAGATGCCGCTGTGGAGCGCATTCTTCGGCCCTGATCCACCCGATAGTGAGCCTGTTGTGAGCCTGCACGCCGCGAATCCAGGCCGAGAACAGTTCATCGAACCTGTGCTGTGCAACCTGACCCGGTGTCGTGAGCGTTGCGAACGCTCTGACAGGCAGTCTCGATTCGAGGAAGTTGCCTTCAAGCTGGGCCAATGGTGAGATTCGATGGCGTCCTGCCGCGCTGCTGTTCATGGACACACCTTCGTCCTTGGCGTTTCAAGCCGGAGCACGCATTTTCAGCGCCGAGTCCCTCGCTGAGGTCGAGGGACTGCTCGGGGAATATTCAAGATTCTGTGTTGAGGACAGGCGTCGGCGGGGATAGAATCAGGCTATGCAATGAGGCTTGATGCTAACCGCGTCGAAGCTGGGGCCGTATGAGATGTCACTCTCAGACGGCCCCTTAACGCTTATCGCTCTAATCCGCATCCGCCGAGGCGGGTAGACTCAGACGCGCTTCAATCCACGAATCCAGATCGGCGCGGCGATAGCGAACAAGTTTCTCGCCAGCTTTGAAGTAGGGCGGCCCTTTTCTCTCCGAACGCCACAGCCGCAGCGTAGCTCCGCTGACCGCCAGGTATCGCGCCGCTTCACGTTCGTTGTATGTGTTCTGCTGCTCGACCATGCGCTAATTGCCTCCTGTCGCATGGTGGGGCATGTTCGTACGTGTTTCAACGTGAGCATTCGTGCCGCGCAGATACCCACAGGTGTGGAGAATTGACGTACGACATTTTCCACATCTTGAGGCGTTTTAGTCTTTGGGCTTCCTTCGGCGCGTCTTCAGGTAGGACTCAATTGCTTCTAGGCTGTAGCTCTGGCCCTCGGCTTCCAATACCTGCTTGATCTCCCTGTTGGTTTTGCCATCATCATCGAGTTTCCATATGCGTTCGGCCAGTTCCGTGTTTTCTTTCGGTCCCGGTTTCCCTCGCGGCGTCGGGGCGTACCACGCCGCGAAGTTATCGCGGGCCTTCTTAGCATTTCGCTGGTATTTCTTCCACTCGGCGGGAATGCGTTGGAGGATACGTTCAAGCTGCGGTCGCAATTCGTCCTCGTTGAACGTCTGGGTTTCAGGCTGCCAGCCGGTCGTGAGCCGCAGTTTTTGCAGTTGGCTCTCGGCGAATGGACTCACCGAATGAAGCGAGTCGAAGTTTTCATGCTCCGACATCGACGAGTCGTAGAGAAGAACCTTTTGCATGTAGGAAGGCAGAGCCGCCAGGAATTGCTCAAGCTCTTCTTGCGGAGTTTGTGCCACTGTGCCACCTCCCGAGTGGCATCCCGGTTTGCAGCAAGATCGGCGGGGCAGGCCGGGAAAGCCCGCCCATTCGGGGGCGACCCTAGCCGATTCAATTCAAGATTAACTCAGACTGTGGGAAGCTGCTTGAAGCTGGAAGCGAAACCTGATCTCAGCCCCCTGCCGCAATCACACATCGAACCCCGCCCCTGCCGCCGGAGCGGGTGTGCGTTGAAGGAGGCGACGTTCCCCGACTACCTACCCCGTAGTCTCTCGGGAATTGGGCACGACCAATCTGGATGGTCGAACGGCTTCTTGAGCATTTCTTTCCAAAAAGGCGGAAGGTCTAAGATGGCTGTGCCCCGAGGAGATGGCGCGATGATTTCATCTGATGAGGCGTTCATAGTGTTTCGGAAGTGGGCGGACGAGCAAACACCATTGCGCTTCGACGCAACGATGCCCGGGTGTTCCATTTCTGTAGAAGGCACGCTGGAAACGGCAGGTAATGAACTTACGATTTTTCGAGTGCGTGATCTTGGTGTCATTGAAGTTCACCTCCCCTTGGGGGCTGCGTTCGAATACTGCGATCCGGACGCCATGCGAATAGACCCTGCTGCCAGAATTGCTGAAGGGTACAACGGCGATGCGGCAAGCACAGGGTCGGCACTATGCGCCGTCACACAGAGAGGCGACAAATTTCTATTCCTTGAAACGACTCGCTCCTAAGCGCGACCACCAGGCAGCCCCGGCCTGCCTTGGTAGCAGCGCTGCTAGATTTCATTCTGATTATCTGCTGGGCAGCGGTCAGAGTCTATAACCTAAGCTTCGAACTCTCTCACTGACGCCTTAACCGCGCAGCCAGCCCTCTGCAATGCATCTGTAGTCTAGGCATGGACTGTCACACGGTTTTCAAAAGCTCGGAGGTGGTCAAGTCGAAGCTGACCGCCAGCATTTCCAGCACGCGCAGCCCGGCTTCGCGCCTGCCGTTTTCAAGCTCGGAAATGTGGCTCCGTCCAATGCCGGAAACTTCTGCCAAATACGCCTGACTCCAGCCGCGATTCGCCCGCAGCTTCCGCAGTCTTCTTCCGAACCTCACGCAAATATCATTTGCCACACTTCAAGCGTGGCGGTACTCTCATCCTTTCATGTTGTTCATGCACAACATCGACACAGGGGAATCCGGTATGTACCTAGCCAAGAATCTTCTTCTAATGCTCTGTTGCCTGTGCCTTGCGGGGTGCGGATCAGGCGGCTCATCAGCTACATCTTCCAAAACAGGCAGTACAAGCGATTATGTCGCCTTGAATCAAACCATTTTCATGGGCGATGCCGTAACAATGCGGTGGCCTCTGGCTTCCAGTGCCGCCGATAGCATCGTCATCGCAGAGGGAAAGTCTTCCGACTTTGAAGTTTTTGCCGACAAATGCTCCGGTTGCAATCCTTCTGAGTTGCAACTAATTGCCCCAGGCAAAAAGCGTCTCGTTCTGCTGATCGGAGAGTTCGATGTATTGAACATCTGCGGTGGCGGGACCGAAAACGGGATCGAAAGCAACACTTTCTCCGATAACCTCGATAATCTTGTCGGGGCAGCACAGAATATTTACGGACTAGAGGTTTGGATCGGAACTGTTCCACCGGTTTACACGTCCAGCGGAGCCGTGACCTGTGTGTCAACTACAACCAGCATCAATCAGCAGATTGCCGCCGTAGGTCTTGCTGATGGTGCGCCCGTAGTGGACTTTGCCAGCGTTCTCAGCAGTCCCAACAACTTCACTCTCACAGTTGAACCTTCCGGACTTGACCTGCCGAACGCTTCCGGATATGCGGCCATGACAAACCTCTATGACCAGAAGAACCAGTGAGTCACAAGAACGCGGAGCGAAAACTTTCCCGTCGGAATGGCTAGGGGCTTTTCCAAAAAGACGGAGTTATGGGCCGGTGATGCCTCGCAAGAGCGATTGGTACATCGTGCCACGGCTGTGCTTTTTATCATCGCTTGACCATAGGCCCCCACAGGGAGGTGTCGTTGTGACTGAAGTCTTGTGTTTTGCGGAACTTGCATTAATGTCAATTTTTCGCTTGACGGTTTTTTGACGGCCCCATTAATAAGGAAGCAAAACGACAAACACCTCACGCATAAAACACGGCGCATTAAATGATGCGTGCGCATTGATCCACCTCTTGATGTACCAGTGATTTCCGCTGTTCCAGGAGTGGTGCCGATGTCTCCAATACAAGGCTTCCGGGTTCCGAATGCGAAGGCAATCTCATGGACCTTTCGAGTTGGTATTTTAGTGTTCGTTCTGCTTGCGATCTTCCCGCCTTGGATTGTTCGCACTGATATTCCTTATCGAATGCACGCCGAGAAAAGCGCGGGATATTCTCTGATTCTGTCGCCTCCCGGCCTCGACAAAAGCCAACCGTTCGCCGACCGAGCGAGCGTGCAACTCGATTGGGCACGCTTGGCGCTCCAATGGCTGATTCTTGCGGGAGTGGTCGGCGGTGCGCTCGTTTGGCAGTTCACCAGAGCCCGAGGTTCAGACGGCCACTTCAACGAGACCGAGCAATCCAACGAGCAGGCGGATACCGGACGCACCACAGTCTATGCCGAGACTGGCAAAAGTCTCTTATCAGGCTTCTTTGCAGCCTTCAAGAACTCCACTCCGTCTCTGCGGGGACGCTGGCGAATTGTGCTTGTGGCGTCTCTCTGTCTGTTGGTACCGATAGCGGGGATCGTTTGGCGGCACCATCATGCCGCCAGCCCGGAAGGACTGAGATCGCACGCATATAAACTGCTTCAGCAGAAGCAATACAAAGAGGCATTCAGCCTGTTTGAGAAGGCCGCCGAAAAGGGAGACGCACAGTCCCAGTATCACCTTGGTTATATGTATGCCGAACACAAGGGTGCGGAGGAAGAAGAATGGTTGGCTGAGTGGGACGCTGAGCGCTGGTACAAAAGGGCGGCTGAGCAGGGATACGCAAACGCCTCGTTTGATCTTCACTACCTGTACGTCCAGAGAGCGACTGAACGTTCTTACGAGAATAGTAAATTCCGCAACGAAATGGCACGACTTGGCGTTATTATCGCGGACGAACGCGACAGCGTGGAGCAAGATTACCTCGTGCAGGCTTCGTGGTGGTACCGCAAGGCAGCCGAGCAGGGTTACGCGGCTGCTCAGTATGGCGTCGCTGCGGATTACGAGAACGGAAATGGAGTGCCTCAGAACGATGCCGAGGCAGCGCGCTGGTACGGCGAAGCGTTGCGGGGCTATCGCAAGGCGGCTGAGCAAGGTGACACGAGCGCACAGATCGCTCTCGGGCACATGTACGCTGAAGGCAAGGGCGCACCGCCAGACGAGGCAGAGGCATTGAAGTGGCTGAGCATGGCGGCTGAGCAGGGGGACAGGGACACACAGTTCGAGCTCGGTAGAATGTACGACCGGGAAGCAAACGAGGCGCAGACTGTCACGGCGATAGCCACGCCGATTCAAGGTTTGCCTGCCGGGGCGGTTCTGAAGCCGATCCGTCCTTCTGGCGGGACACCGCAGATGACATCCAAGCCACCGATACATGACGATGCTGTGGCTCTGTACTGGTACAACAAAGCCGCAAGTCAGGGCAATGCGGAGGCGGCGAAGGCGGCGCTGCGGCTCATAAAGGACGGTACAGTACCGCATCCGCCACAGTGAAGCGCAGATAATCCCGCAGAAGCAAGGAGACGGTCATGCTGGAGTTCCTCGTTAGAACACAAGAGCTGAAAAAAGCGATCCGTCTCATGCTTTCGGGCCGGAAAGAATACCTGAGCCACGACACCGCCGATTTTCGGGCCGTCGCGGACACCCTCGAATTGTCTTCCACCGGCAGCAGCACGGCGATTGAAGCGACTGTGACCCAAGCTGGATACGCCCGCGTTCCGTTCGACGTGCTGAACAATCTTCGCCGTGCCGCCGTCAGCTACACGAAAACCCGCGTGCGGCTGCGGATCGAACCGGGGCGGCTGCGAATCGAGAGCTTCGGTCTCTCTCACCCGGACATCGAGCTGAGGCGCATTGGCGGCAGGATGGCCGACCTGCCAGTGAATGCAACGCCTCTGGACGCGCTCGCCCTTGTGAAGCTACTTTCGAGCGGGGAAATTGCCGAGGCTGGATTGTCTGCGCGTGTGCTCGACGCGCAAGAGAGAGCAATCTCGGCAATCGAATGGGCAACCGATTCACTTAAAGAATTCAGAGTGCCCCGAGAGGCGATCAGTGACCTGCTGGAGTCCCATCTAGCCTTGTATGCCGCCTCCATCAAGGCGGCCATCCTGGGAACCCCGCAAAGCGGGCCTGATGCCGAATCTCCGAGCAGGACAAAATGAAACATCACTACCTGCAAACGCGGAGTGAGTAGTTTTCACAAAATTGAAATTCCGTAGGAAGACCTTAAAGCTGAAAAGGTCGCCCGAAGCGAACCCCCACCCCTTGAACTGTTTTTTGAAGCCCACTCCCGTGCGGTTCGATTGGGCAGTGCCGACCCCGCTTTCAGTCCATGCATGGACAATATCCGCTGACCGCAGTGCGGAATATGACTGCCGGAGATGGAGGGGCGGTGACGCCGGGCCGAAAGTGACTGTGCCACAGGTTGTGCCACAGATTACGCGTTTTCTGCCGTTAGCACCCGCTAGGCACTCGTTCGGAGGCAAAACGAAAGCCCCTTGTTTATAGGGGCTTAGCGGGTGTTAGCTGGTAGCGCTACCGGGAATCGAACCCGGGTTTTAAGATTGAGAATCTCACGTCCTAACCCCTAGACGATAGCGCCACGAGGACCACGTTCAATATAGCAAAACGAGAGGCTAACGCCAAGCTGAGTGGGGTTTTACTGGCACAGCACGCTCGTCCTAGTCGTGTTCGTCCGGGAGCAGACCAATGTTGCTTTCGCCCGCGGCTTTTTTTTCCCAGTACTTCTGCACCCAGGCTTCCCAGCTCTTGCCTGCGGCCGTGTCGCGTCCGGTAAAAGCCAGAGCCGCAATATCTGCATACGCAATGTCGCGCTTCTGATGGCTCTCCTGCGGCAGCACACGTACAAAGGAATCGGCCAGCGACTTCCCGGGCCGACGGTCAAAGACGTAGCCGATGATGGTCTCGCCGTTCTTCAGCGTAATGGTGACGTCGCCACGGTAATCGAACGCCTGCTCCAGTGCTGCGCGCAGTTCGCTTTCGGCGGCCAGCGGAGGAACCCATCCATGCAGGCTTTCACGCGTCAATGTCTCTATCTCCCCAGTGCTCATCGGGTCGCCTGCGAGGCGGCTTCCGGTGCAGCGCGGGATTCCATGCGGCTTTCGATCCGCGAATCAATCTGCACCAGCGGCAGATGTTGTTTTACCGGCGGCGGAGCCTGCACGGCAGCCAGCGCCTCTGCATCCTCATAGCTGGAGAGCATGCCCTTGACGGTAGCGAAGATTCCGCCCAGCGAACCAAACGTGTGATTCACCGCCGAAGGTTCAAAGCCGCAATGCACCATGCAGTTGGCGCAGCGAGGATTGCCGCTCTTTTCGCCGTACTCGTCCCAGTGGGTCTGCTCGATCAGTTCCTTGAATGTATCCGCGTAGCCGTCCTGCAGCAGATAGCAGGGCTTCTGCCAGCCGAACATGGTGTAGGTCGGAATGCCCCAGGGAGTACATTCGTAGTTCCGCCTACCCATCAGGAATTCAAAAAACAGCGGCGTGGCGTTGAATCTCCAGCTCCGTTTTCGGTTGCTCAAAATACTCCGGAAGAGCTGGCGAGTACGCTCTTTCGCCAGGAAGTGCGATTGGTCGGGAGCCTTGTCATAGCTGTAGCCGGGCGAGACCATCATGCTCTCAACTCCCAGCTCCATCATGTCGTCAAAGAAGCGGCGCACACTCGCAGGATCGGCGCCGTCGAACAAAGTGGAATTGGTCGTCACCCGGAAGCCCTTGCCTATCGCTTCCCTCATCGCCTCTACCGCGATGTCGTAGACGCCCTCACGGCAGACTGCAAAATCATGGTGATCGCGTTCGCCATCCAGATGCACCGTAAAGGTGAAGTACTTGCTCGGCTTGAACAGGTGCATCTTCTCTTTCAGCAGTAGCGCGTTAGTGCACAGGTACACATACTTGCCGCGCTCGATCAACCCTTCGACGATCTCACCAATCTGGGGATGCAGCAGCGGTTCGCCGCCGGGGATATTCACGATCGGAGCGCCTGCTTCTTCCACTGCATGAAAGCATTCTTCCGGCGTAAGCTGGGCCTTCAGCACATGCGCCGGATACTGTACCTTGCCGCAACCGGCACAGGCCAGATTACAGCGGAAGAGCACTTCCAGCATCACCACCAGCGGGTAGTGCTTGCGCCCTTGGAGCCGGTTCTTGAGCACATAACTGCTCACCGCCCACATTTGAGAAACCGGAACTGCCATCGAAGAACATCCTCCGTCGCTATCCTAACCGATTCGCACCCATCCAGAGCGGACGCACAATCCGGATGGGTCAATCCAGGATTGAATGTCTCCTATCTCAGGCTGAGTGGGCAAAAAGCGCATGCATATTGTGGCGCAGCATGTTCTCCACAATCCGCGTCTCTTGTTGACCAAATGACTTCCACCCCATGATCCGCAGCACCGAGGCACGATCCACCCGAGTAAATCTAATCATGGAAAGAATGGCCATAAATTGGATGCGGGTTTCCGGCGCATCGGCGGGCCGCTCTGTCAACCGCGAGACATACTCAAACCCCATCTCCAGCAGCGGAGCAAACTTGGTATGAAGAATCTCAAACGCCTCGGTGGGATCAAACTGCTCACGATAGATGAACTGCCCCCACGAGCCGGGCGTATCCGCCCCCAGCATGATGTGGGAAAATTCCACGATAAATTCGGTAAACTTACTCAGTATCTCATCGTGCGTGCTGCCGGAGTCCAGCAACCCCTGCCGCGCCCGATCGCACGCCGGTCGGAAGCGTTCTGCGATATTCGAACCAATATATTCAGCGGCCGCGTGATAAAGTCCCAGTTTGCTGCCAAAATAGTAGGGGATCGAAACCAGGTTGGCTTGGGCCCGTTCCACAATCGTTCGCGTGCTTGCGGCCTCAAAGCCGAGTTCGGAAAAAACTTCAACCGCCACTTCGATCAGTCGCTGGCGGGTTCTCTCGCTCCGGTCCTGACAGGCAGAGCGTCCGATGGCGCATTTGGTTTTCGCTGGTCTGGTCATTTTTGCAGCTTTTAACAAATCATCGTTTGACAAATAAATCAACCGTATGATTTCTTAGTATAGTAACTGAAGTCGGGTGGAGATTCAACAATGCAGGTTCCACAATTCTACCGCTGGCTGCTCATCCCTCTTCTGGCGATCCCCGCCGCTGCCCAGCAGTTGAGCGGCGGCGCAGCCCCGCTCGATGTTCCCCAGTCGCTCGAGCAATTACTCTCCGCGGGAAGCCAGAGCCCATTCTCCGGCAGCGTTCCCTCCGCCAAGCTGACGCCAGGCGTGCTGGAACTAAGCATCGATGACGCCATTGATCGCGGCCTCAAGTACAACCTCGGGATCGTCCTCAGCGGTCAAGCCACAGCCCAGGCCAAGGCGGAGCGCCTCAAGGATCTGAGCAACATCCTGCCCCAGATCAATGGCAGTCTGCGCGAGAGTGCAATCAAGGTCAACCTTGCGGCGCAGGGTCTCAGCACCAACCTCCTCGGCGTACCTGTCCCCCCTGCGCTGCACTTCAGCAACTCCGAAGCGCGGCTTTCGATGAGCGAGGATCTGCTTGATCTTCACGCCATCGAGAACACGCGAGCCGCGACGGCCAGCGTGCGTGCCGCAGGATTCACCTTCAACTCCGCCAGGGAGACCGTAACCCTTGCTGTTGCAGCGAGTTACCTTCTGGTTATTTCCGCTGAAAGCCGGGTCGAGGCCGTCACTGCCGAGTTGAATACCGCCAAGGCTCTCTACCAACTGGCTGAGGACCGCGAATCTGCCGGCCTGACTCCGAATGTGGATACGCTCCGTGCTCGCGTCGAATTGCAGGTCCGGCGCCAGAATCTTATCGAGGCCAATAACAACCTCGCCAAGCAGCGCATCACGTTGCTGCGCGTCCTCGGACTTCCCGTGCATCAGACGATCAAACTGGTCAGCCGCGTCCCCTACAAGCCTCTCGCCAAGGTCTCCGAAGAAGAGGCATTGCAGCGCGCGCTTGCGACACGTCCCGACTACCTGGCTGCCGAGCAGCAGGTCAAAGCCGCCGAATTGCGGAAGAAGGCGGCGGAAGCTGAGCGCCTGCCCACCTTCGGCGTCAGTGGCGACTACGGTGTGCTGGGCACCCGTCCCGACAACGTATTTCCTACCTGGACGGTCAATGCCGGAGTCAAAATCCCCATCTTCGAGGGTGGCAGGATTGAGGCTGACATTCGCCAGGCGGAGGCCGTTCTGCAGCAGCGCAAAGCGCAGCGCGAGGACATGAGGGGCCGCATCGAGCAGGATGTTGCCGACGCCATCCTCGACGTGACCGCCGCCGGGGAACAGGTGGAGGTGGCCAGGGCTACTCTGGACTACGCCCAGCAGACGCTGACCCAATCCCAGGATCGTTTCTCCTCGGGCGTGACGAATAATATTGAAGTCATACAGGCTCAGGAGGCTTTAGCCACGGCCAATCAGCAGTACATCGGCAGTCTTTATGCCCATAACATTGCCAAGGTTCTGCTGGCGCGCGCGATCGGCGCGGCAGAGCAGACGCTGCGCCAGGTTCTCGGTGACGACGGCCTTGGTTCTTCCGTACAGGTAAATCCTGCAGCGGTGAAATAGAGATAGAAATGGCGCGGCGCCGACGGCAGCCGCCTTAGAGCTCTTTGGAGAACTTGAATGGCGAATGAAGAACAGAGTACGCCGGTTACGGCCGTGCAAAAAGCGGGATTATTCGAGCGCAAGCCTTGGCTTTCCACCCTGTTGCGCGTGCTGGTCGTCATCGCGGTGATAGGTGCTGCGCTCTTCTGGTGGCAGAACCGAAAGTACGAGGATACCGATGATGCCCAGGTCGATGGCTACATCTATCCCATCAGCGCCCGGGTCGGCGGACACGTCGTCAAAGTCAACGTTGAGGAAGGCCAGTTTGTGAAGGCTGGCAGCGTGCTTGTGGAAATCGACGACAGCGATTACAAGGTTGCCGTCGAGCGCGCCAAGGCCGATTACATGGACGCGGTTGCCTCATCGGAGGCGGCGCAATTCAACGTGCCCATCTCGCAGGTAGGCTCCAGCAGCCAGATCCATTCCGCGCAAGCCGACGTGCTCAATGCCGAAGCCGGCATCACCGCCGCCTCCAAGCAGGTCGAAGAGGCCGAAGCCCGCCTGATCCAGGCGCAGGCCAACGCCAAAACGGCCAACGCCGATGAGGCGCGCTACGCGACCCTGGTGGCGAAGAAGGAAATCTCTCAGCAACAGTATGATCAGGCGGTTGCCGCAGCGACCTCCGCCAATGCCGCCGTCTCTGCCGCCGCGGCCGGACTACGCGCTTCCCAGGAAGTCGTCAAGCAGACCAAAGCGCGCCTCGGTCAGGCTCAGGCCGCACTCGCCAATGCCCAGATCACTCCCAAGCAGATCGCCGTAACCGAGGCGCGCGCGCGCGCTGGCGAGGCACTGGCTGCCAGATCCAAGGCCTCGCTCGATCAGGCGGGTCTCAATCTCGGTTACACCGTTATTGTTTCCCCCGTCGATGGCGTGGATGGCAATCGAAACGCACAGCTCGGACAAAACGTTCAGGTTGGGCAGGAGCTGCTCTCCATCGTGCCTCTCAAAGACATCTGGGTCACTGCCAATTTCAAGGAGACGCAACTAGAGCACATGCGTCCCGGCCAGCCCGTGGAAATCAAGGTGGACGCGCTCGGCGGGCAGAAATTCCAGGGCAGGGTCACCAGCATGGGCGGCGCGACCGGAGCCAAGTTCAGCCTGCTGCCTCCAGAAAATGCAACCGGAAATTACGTCAAGGTAGTGCAGCGCATTCCGGTTCGTATCGATTTTGATGGCAGAGAGAAGAGCGACTTCAATCAGGATGGCAGACTGCGTCCAGGACTCTCCGTGGTTCCGGACGTGAGGGTTCGATGAGCGAAGCTTCACCGGGCGCCAGCCCTCCATGGCGCCCCAGCCACAACCCGTGGGCTGTGGCCATGACCGTAACTCTGGCCACGTTTATGGAGGTGCTGGACACTTCCATTGCGAACGTGGCGCTGCCTCACATCGCCGGTGCGCTTTCCGCCGGACAGGATGAATCCACCTGGGTCTTGACCAGCTACCTGGTCTCGAACGCCATCGTGCTTCCGATCTCGGCCTGGTGCAGCGATCGCTTTGGCCGCAAGCGTTTCTACATGACTTGCGTCCTGCTCTTCACTCTCAGTTCGCTACTCTGCGGACTTTCCACCACTCTGCCCATGCTGATCTTCTTCCGCGTGCTGCAAGGCGCCGGCGGCGGCGGACTGGGACCGAGCGAGCAGGCGATTCTGGTTGATACGTTTCTGCCAAAGCAGCGCGGTATGGGCTTTGCGATGTATGGCATGGCCGTCGTTCTTGCGCCGGCCATTGGCCCTACCCTCGGCGGCTATATTACTGACAATTTCTCCTGGCACTGGATCTTCTTCATCAATGTTCCGGTCGGCGTGCTTTCGCTGATTCTAACTTCGCGCATGGTGGAAGACCCGCCATGGATTCGGGACTCGAAGGAGCAAGCGAAGCACTCGCCCGTCGATTACATCGGGTTGGGATTGATCGCGGTTGGACTCGGAGCCTTGCAGGTTGTGCTGGACAAGGGCCAGCGTGAAGACTGGATGGCCTCGCATTTTATCCAGATTTTTACCGCCCTTTCTGTTGTCGGGTTGCTGGCCTTCATTGTCTGGGAGTGGCGCGAGCAGCATCCTATTCTGAACTTGCGTCTGCTCAGGAATCGCAATTTAGCCGTCAGCAGCGTGCTCATGTTCACCCTCGGCTGGGTGCTCTATGGTTCCACCGTACTGATCCCGCAGCTTCTTGAAACCGTGATGGGATACACGGCGGAGCTCGCTGGAATGGTGCTCTCTCCCGGGGGTTTCGTGGTGATGGCCCTGATGCCCATAGTGGGCCTTCTAGTCACGAGGATCGATCCGCGAAAGCTGGTCGCTTTCGGTTTTGTGAGCCTCGCCGCATCGATGTTCCACATGGCTTCCATCAATGCCGGAATCGACTTCAACACCATCATGATGTACCGCACCTACCAGATGGCCGGCCTGGCTTTCCTCTTCGTTCCCATCAACACGCTCTGCTACATCGGCGTGCCGCAGGAGCAGAACAACCAGGTCTCGTCGATGGTCAACCTCATGCGTAATCTCGGTGGCAGCTTTGGAATTTCCTTTGTCACCACCATGCTGGCGCGCCGCATGCAGGTCCATCAAGCCGAGCTCGCATCGCACACCGTGAACTCAAACCAGATGCAGCGCCTGCTTCAGGGCATGAGTTCGATGTACGCGCTGCGGTTGGGCTCCGGGCCCGGAGCGCTGCAACGGGCCTATGGCAGTGTCTACGGAATGATGCAGCAGCAGGCAGCCGTGCTTAGCTACAGAGACACCATCCTGATCATGGCAATCATCACCTTGGCTGTGATGCCGTTGCTATTGCTGGCGCGGAAACCCAAGCCCGGCGAAGTGCGTCTTGGACATTAGAGAGACTCGCTGGATTGCACTTCCATTCTGGCGTGTGCTGCTTTCCCGTGCGCGCCATGTAAACCTTTTGCCGTCTCCGCCGTCCTTAAGTCTGGTGCTTGTAAGAGCTTTGTAAAGCTTTGTAAAGAAGTGCCTCCGTTCCGTTTTTTCGGGAACTTTGACAGAGGCTGGCGGCAATTCAATAGGTAGGAAGAAACGATCAGAAATTCTGGGAGTTGCCGAATGCTAAACGGACTAGAGATTGAAGCCTTGCAGATGAATGACCTAAGCATGGTATGCGTGGATGAAAACGCTGCGTCAAAGAAAGCGGCGGACCACACCCTGGTGGGCAAGAATCTTTTTGCCAGCGGATTGCTTCGTCCGGGTGTGCAGTCGTTTGTCAGCCCGTTGTCGCTGCGCTATTCGTTGCAGGATCAGTACAGGATCCGCACTGAGCGCGGGCATTACGTTGTCTCTCCCACCACGTTCGTCGTGCTCAATGAAGGGCAACGCGGCGAGATCACCGTGGATGCTCATGCGGCTCCCCGCGCCGTCACTCTCGTCTTCGAGCAGAAGTATATGTCGGACGTGGCGCGCAGCTTCGGCGCTCCTCTGACCGCAGCGCTCGATATGGACAGTGATGGCATCGTCATGTGCCTTCCCGAATCCATTCAGCACTACAACGCTTTTGAAATCGGCCCCAAGCTGCGTTCACTCAGTGCGGCCTGCCTGCGCGGCGACAGCATCGAAAGCATCGCTGACAAGTTCCGCGCCGTAACCGAATGCGTGGTGCTGGTCTACAGCGCGGCCAGCCGCCAGATTGAATCCATCGACAGCGTCCGTCCCGGAACCCGCGCCGAACTTTATCGCCGCATTCAGCGCGCTTACGTTTGCATTCAAGACGCCTACAACGAAGAGCTTTGCCTGGAAAAGATTGCCCGCGTCGCTTGCATGTCTCCCCATCATTTTCATCGCGTCTTCAGCCAGGTTTATGGAATCACCCCGCTGCGTGCTCTGGCCGACCGCCGCATGCAGATGGCGCACAAACTTCTGGAGACCACTGACACGCCGGTCTCCGCAATTTGCCGCGCCGTGGGATATCACAGCGCTCCGACATTTTCGAATTTGTTTCGCGCCAAGTTTGGGCTGCCACCATCGCTGTTGCAACAGCGCAGCCGCAGAGTTCGCATGCAGTAGCCTCCTCCGAGGAACGGTGCTCGGCCGGCAGAGATGCCGGCTTTTTTTGTTCTTCGCTATCCAGCTTTCGTGGCCATCGCAGGCTGTTGGCTAAAGCGTTCCCGCTTTACTCGGCAGCAACCGGCTCGGGTGAATCGGGCTTGGGCAACGGGATCAGGCTGCGCACGATCACGTAAAGAATGGGGATAATCAGAAGGTTGAGCAAAGTTGAGACGATCATTCCTCCGCAGACGGTTGTGCCGACGGAGTGGCGTCCCGCGCTGCCTGCGCCAGAGGCAAAGACCAGCGGCAACACTCCCAGGATGAAAGCGACGGAAGTCATCAGGATCGGACGGAAGCGGAGACGGGCAGCCTCCACCGTAGCGGCGAATAATTCCATGCCATCACGCTGGAGTTGCTCGGCGAATTCGACGATAAGGATGCCGTTCTTGCTGGCCAAACCAATCAGCATCACCAGTCCGATCTGGCAGTACACATCATTCTGCAGGCCGCGCAGAGACTGTGCTCCGAGCGCTCCAAGGATGGCCATAGGCACCGAAAGCAAAATGATAAAAGGCAGCACGAAGCTTTCATACTGCGCGGAGAGAACCAGATAGACCACCAGCAGCCCGAGTCCAAAGAGCAGGATGGCCTGGTTGCCGCTCTGGATTTCTTCCAGCGCAAGCCCGGTCCACTCGAAGCCGTAGCCTTGCGGTAATTCCTTGTGGGCGATCTCTTCCATCGCGGCCAATGCCTGTCCGGAACTGTAGCCGGGCGCGGCTGCACCATTGATTTCCGCCGAGCGGAAGAGGTTGTAGTGGCTGATTATGCTGGGACCAGCGGTGTCTTTGAGAGTGACAAAATTAGAGAGCGGCACCATGACGCCGCCGTCGGAGCGAACATAGTACTGAGTGATGTTCGCCGGATTCTTGCGGAACTGCTGATCGGCCTGCACGTAGACGCGATAAGAACGGTTGTTGAAGTCAAAATCGTTGACGTAAGTCGAACCCATGTAGGTCTGAAGTGTTGTGTTGATCTGCGAGAAAGGAACGCCGAGACTCTTGGCCTTCTCGCGATCGATTTCCACCAGTACCTGGGGGGTGCGCGCCGAATAGCTGGAGTATACCGACTGCGGGGAAAGCTCAGGACGCTGACGGGCCGCGCCGAGAACTTTTTGCAGCGTTGCATCCAAAGCCTCCGGCGTGCTGAAGCCAGTCTGCTGCAGTTCAAAGGTGAAGCCGGCGAAGGCGCTGAGACCTTCGATCGCGGGCGGAGCGAAGGGAATGACCATCGCTTCCGTAATCGAGCCGAGCGGTTGCCGCAGCGAGTTGATGACAGACTCCAGAGAATGCTGCTTTCCCTTGCGCTCCGCGATCGGCTTGAGGTTGACGAACATCAGGCCGCGGTTGGGAGCGGCGCCGCTGAAGCTGAAGCCCGGAACGGCAAAGACGCCGGCGATATCGGGGTTCTTCATGATGGCGGTGCCCGCCCGTGCAGTAACGTCCGAGGTGTACTCCAGCGAGGCCGCGTCCGGCGCCTGCACCAGCACAATGAAATATCCCTGGTCTTCGTCGGGAACAAAGCTGGTAGGAACGGTCTTATATACCCATGCCGTCACTCCCAGCCCGGCGAGGAAGATCAGCACAACCAAGGTCTTCGCGCTCTCCATGCGGGTGAGCAGACGGCGGTAGCCTTCAGTGATGGCCTTGATGCCGCGGTTGAAGGTGCGGAAGACCGGGTTTGCCTGGCGATCGGTGTGGCGCAGCAGGAGCGCGGCCAGCGCCGGCGTGAGGGTGAGTGCATTGAAGGCTGACAGCGCAATCGAGAAGGCGATGGTGAGAGCAAACTGCTGGTACAGACGGCCGGTGGTTCCCGGAAACAGCGATACGGGCACGAAGACCGCAATCAGCACGATGGAAGTTGCGATGACCGCGCTGGTGACCTCGCTCATGGCCGCCGAGGTGGCGCGCCGGGCATCGTGAGTGCCCTCTTCCAGGTGGCGCTCGACATTTTCAATCACCACGATTGCATCATCGACAACCAGCCCGGTGGCAAGCGTGATGCCAAAAAGCGTCAGCGTGTTGATGGAGAAGTGGAAGAGCTTGACGAAAGCGAATGCTCCGATCAGCGAGACCGGAATCGTAATCGCGGGAATCAGCGTGCTGCGCCAGGTTTGCAGGAAGAAAAAAATTACGATGATGACGATCAGGATCGCCTCGCCGAGCGTCTTCAGCACTTCGCTGATTGATTCGCGGACGGCGGTGGTTGTATTGAACGCTTCCTGATATTGCAGGCCTGCGGGAAACTGCTTGGCAAGCATCCTCATCTCGGCATTGACGCCCTTCTCCACGTCGAGCGCATTGGCGTTGGAGAGCTGCTCGACGCCAATACCGATCGACGGATATCCGTTAAAGGTGAGATTGGACGAATAGTCTTCCGCGCCAAGCTCGGCGCGGCCCACGTCGCGCAGTTGGATGAGGGAGCCATCCTTGGACTGTTTGACGACGAGGCTCTCGAACTCTTTCGGATCGGTGAGGCGTCCGGAGGCGCGCACACTGAGCGTGTAAAGCTGTCCTGCGGCAACCGGAGGCTGGCCGATCTGGCCGGCTGCGACCTGCACGTTCTGTTCGGCAAGGGCGTTGGTCACATCCACGGCGGTCAGGCCGCGCTTGGCAAGGCGCACGGGATCGAGCCAGAGGCGCATGGCGTACTTGCGCTCGCCGAAGATCAGAACATTGCCCACGCCCGGAATGCGCTTGAGCGAGTCGCGCACATAAACGTCAAGGTAGTTAGAGATGAAGAGCGTGTCGTAGCGGCCGTCCGGAGAATATACGCCGTAGGCGAGGACGAACGATCCGGAGTTCTTGTTGATGGTGACGCCGGTCTGCTGCACCACGGCGGGCAGGCGTCCCAGTGCGGTGGAGGCGCGATTCTGCACGTCCACGGCGGCTATGTCCAGGTCGCGATCCAGCTTGAAGGTCGCGGTGATCGAGGAAGAGCCGTCATTGCCGCTGCTGGACTCCATATAGCGCATGCCTTCCGCGCCATTGATGGCCTGTTCGAGCAGGGTTGTGACGCCGCTCTCGACCGCCTGTGCATTGGCTCCCGTGTATTGGGCGTTGACCGTAACCTGGGGCGGGGCCAACACGGGAAACTGGGCAATCGACAGCGTGGGGATGGCGATGGCACCGGCCAGGATGATCAGCAGCGAACACACCGTGGCAAAGACCGGGCGGTGAATAAAAAAATCAACGAACAAGGTGCATCCTCCGCGCTTATGCCTGGGGAACTACCGGCATGCCATCGACGAGGTTCTGGGTTCCGCTCACAATGACGGTCTCTCCCGGATTCAAACCCTCTTCAATGACGTAGCTGTTGCCGATAAGCTCTCCCAGCTTGACTGGCTTCTGCTGGGCGGCAGCGCCTGCCGGTCCCTGCACCACAACAAAGACAAACGATTGGGCTCCCAGGCGCGACATCGCGGTAACGGGAATCATCGGCTTGCTGAGCTGCTTCCAAACCACACGCGCATGGAGAAGCTGGTCGTTGCGGAAGCGATGATCGAGGTTCGGCACGGGCGCTTTGATCAGCAGCAGCTGGTTTGCCGTGTCGATCCGCGGCGAAACAAAATTCACCTTGGTTGAAACCGCAAGCGAGCCGTCCTCATTGAGCAGCTCCACCACGCTTCCGTTATGCACATCCGCAGAGCGCTCTGAGGGAATGTTGATATAAGCCTCGAGTTCGCCACCGCGATCCAACGTGGTGAGCGTGGTGGTGTTGGTCACGCGGTCGCCCACCCGAACGGGAATGTCTCCAACGATGCCGGCCGAGGGGGCGCGCACCGTGAAGTAGTGCAGTTGCACCCGCTGCTGATTGATCGAGGCGTCCGTGGCCGCAACCGTCGCCTGCGATGCGTCATTGGCGCTGACCGCATTGTCATACTCCTGGCGGCTGATCACACCGGCTTCAAAGAGCTTGCGCGAGCGTTCGAGCTGGGCGCGATTGTAGGCCAGCGTGGCCTGCTGGGACTGCTTTGTCGCCTCCTGCTGGTTGACCGTGGCCTGCTGGCGCCGGGGATCAATCTCCATGATTGGTTGTCCGGCAGTAACACTCGCGCCGGAGGCCACAAAGATCTTCGTGATCTGTCCTTCGACCTCAGGCTGAAGTATGGCGGCGTTGCGCGATTGCAGGGTCGCAAGAAATTCACCGAAGTCTCCAACCTGCTGCAACGTGACCTTCTGAACCTTGACCGGAAAAGCGGGCATGGTCTCCGTTGCCTGAGCCGCCTTTTTGCAGGAGGCGGACAGGCAAAGCAGCGTTGCGGCAAAGGCACACAATAAGCGACGGAGCTGAATCATGAATCTCCCGTGGTTGAAAAAATACATCTCAAAATTTCTGGCGCGTTCCATGGAAGAGATGGAACCAGCAGAACATTCCAGCGACCAAGCTCAGATTATATCAATCGACTTAATACTTATCCACGTCAATTGCTTCGATTCGTCGAAGAGCTTTCAGGTAATCCCTGAGAGTGTCTTTTCCAAATCAGGCTCCGCCCGTAGCTCAGGGCGAATAGGTGCAGACGGATCATTTGCATTACAATTTTGCTCTGGACTAAGAACAGCATCGTGCATGGCGGGCAGGGCGGACTCTTAATGAGTATGTTTCCGTTGAAATTGGTTTATTCGGAAAAGGCGGCGCTGCCGCTTGGCGATCACGTCTTCCACTCAGGCAAATATCGCGCGATGCGCGAGCGCTTGTTGCAGGCTGGAGCCTTCACGGAGGATGATTTTCTCTCTGCGCCGCCATGCGAAGAGGCCGATCTCCTGCTGGTCCACACCAGGCTGTGGGTGGACAAGCTGAAGCATGGAGCGCTGAGCACGCGAGAGGAATTGGAGCTGGAGGTGCCTTACAGCAGAGAACTCGTGGCCGCTTTCTGGCAGATGGCCGGCGGATCGATCGTTGCCGCCCAGCAGGCGTTGCGCAATCGCTGCTGCGTTCATATCGGAGGCGGCTTCCATCACGCTTTTGCCGATCACGGGGAAGGTTTTTGCATGATCAACGACGTGGCGATTGCCATTCGCCGCTTGCAGCGCGACGGCCAGATTGTTCGCGCCATGGTGATCGATTGTGATGTACATCAGGGCAACGGCACGGCGGCTATCTTCGGCACTGGCGACCCGGAGCCGTTTCCCCGTGCTTCCTGGTCGGCTTCAATGCAGCCGTCTGGGCGCGCCGCAAACGTCAAGACCAGCGCCTGTCGAGATGTATTCACGATTTCCCTGCACCAGGCGAGCAATTATCCTTATTGGAAGCCTCCCTCGTCCATCGACGTGAATCTGCCCGACGGCACTACCGACATGGAGTATCTGGAGTGGCTGGACGCTGCCATGGAGGGCGCGCTGGAGCGCTTTGAGCCTGAACTGATCTGCTATGTCGCTGGTGCCGACCCCTATGCGGGTGACCAGCTGGGCGGACTGGCCCTGACCATCCAGGGGCTCAAGGAGCGCGACCTGATGGTCTTCAACTTCGCGCGCGATCACGGCTTCCCGATTATGACCACGCTAGCCGGAGGCTATGCCGAGAAGCCGGAAGACACGGTGACAATCCACGTCAACACCGCGCTGGCGGCAAAAGAGGTTTTCGGATAGAGTCGCTATGGGTTCACCTATTCCCGCCTGCGCCTGATCGTCAAATTAAGTGGAATTCCTCTTTGGGGCAGCCCTTCGCTTCTGATATAGTGGCGCGCTTGGCGGGTATTCCTGCAACAGCCGGAAACGGAAAGGTTCAGCGTGCAAAGAGTCTCCCGCGAACTCGAGCGGCTATTCACTGTTACCGCTCTGATGACCGATTCCGTGATTGCCTGCGATGACTGCGGGCAGATGGTCTATGCCAATTTCGCGGCTAAGACCCTATTCGGCGAAATCGACATGAACAAGAACAGCATGGACGATTGTCCCGAGGCGCTGGGCATCTTCGACTGGCGCGGCGAACGCATGCTGGACCCGGAGGAGTTACCGCTTGCGCAGGCTGCCTACGAGGGCAAAGTGGTCCGCGTCAACCTGCTGGTGCGGCAGGAGCGGGCAGCCTCCCCGGTGGAGGCAACGGCTTTCCCCGTCCTCGACCGGACGGGCCGGCAAATTGGCGCGATGATGGTCTGCCGCTGCCTCGGCGCCTTCCCCGAGTCTGAACGCGCAACCCACCTGGCGTGATATTCTGAGGCCTCGCGGGTCCGCCCACCGCAATTGAAAAAACTTCACAGATGGACCGCCTTGCGCGGCTCCCCGGACTTATCCAAATGTTCGAGAATTTAACCGACAAACTCCAGCGCGCATTTAAGAACCTCCGCGGCCAGGGCAGCCTGACCGAGGAGAATATGGACGAAGCCTTGAAGGAGATCCGCCTTGCCCTGCTTGAGGCGGACGTCAACTTCAAGGTCGTCAAAGACCTGATCGACCACATCCGCGCCAAAGCCATTGGCACCGAGGTCATGACCTCGCTCTCTCCCGCCGAGATGGTGATTAAGGTTGTGCGCGACGAGCTGGTGGAGACCCTCGGCCGCGACACGGCGAAGTTCAAGTTTGCCTCTCAGCCGCCAACCGTGGTGCTGATGGCGGGGTTGCAGGGCTCCGGTAAAACTACTACCTCCGGCAAGCTGGCGGGCTGGTTCAAAAAGGGCGGACACCGCCCCATGCTGGTCTCCGTCGACGTTTATCGCCCGGCGGCGCGCGAGCAGTTGAAGGTGGTCGCCAAGGCCATTGGGGCCCACCTATACGAGGGTTCGGACGTCGAGAGCAACACCGCCAGCGTGGTGCGGCTGGCGAAGGAAGCGCGGCGTGACGCCGTAATCAACGGCTGCGACGTGCTCATCGTCGATACCGCCGGACGGCTGCACATCGACGAGCAGCTCATGGACGAGATGCAGTCGCTGAAGTCGCTGCTCAATCCGCAGGAAGTGCTCTTCGTGGCCGACGCCATGACCGGACAGGATGCAGTCAACTCGGCCAAGGAATTCCATGACAAGCTGACCCTGACCGGCGTGGTGCTGACCAAGATGGATGGCGACGCGCGCGGTGGCGCGGCACTCTCCATCCGCGCCGTAACCGGACAGCCCATCAAGTTCCTTGGCGTGGGTGAAAAATACGATGCCATCGAACCCTTCCATCCCGACCGCATCGTCGGCCGCATCATGGGCATGGGAGACATCCTTTCGCTGATCGAAAAGGCGGAAGAGAAGATCGACAAGAAGAAGTCCGAGGATTTTGCCAGGAAGGCGTTGAGCGGCGGCGGCTTCTCGCTCGAAGATTTCCGCGACCAGTTGCGCCAGGTAAAGAAGCTCGGCTCGTTGCAGTCGATCATGGGTATGTTGCCCAAGATCGGACCCTTCGCGCAGATGCACCAGGCCGGCAACAAGGTTGACGAGAAGCAGCTATCGCGCGTCGAGGCGATCATCAACTCGATGACCGCGTACGAGCGCGAGCATCACGAGGCCATCAATGGATCGCGGCGCAAGCGCATTGCACGCGGCTCCGGAACCACTGTGCCCGAGGTGAACAACCTGCTGCGCCAGTACGCGCAAATGCGCAAGATGTTCAAGTCCATGTCCAAACCGAGCTTTGCCAAGAGGCTGTCGGGAATGAAGATGCCGGGAATGTAGAGACCGCTCTACAGCTCCCGAATCCCCGCAAAAAGGTCTGATTCTTTTGCTATCGCCGTGACTTCGGCGGTGGCAACCAGGTGAAACAGCTCATAGACTCCTGCCTGCTGCTGCGCGTGCTCAAAGATTGGCTGCAGCGGAGCCTGCGAACGGTGCCTGGCGAACGCCTCGTTCTTGCGATTTATGTACGGTGACACGTCAATCCGCGCCGTTACCGGAGCCTGCGAGACAACGGGGCGCTCCGGCAATGAGAACTCCGTGGTTACATAGTAGAGCTTCCTTACATGCCAGGGAGTAAGGCCCTGATCCAACTGTCCGGTGTAGCGATCCTTGCGCGCGGCCCACTGGAAGGCAGCCGAAGCGAACAGTCCCGCCATGCCATGGTCGGGATGGGCGGTGACGAAGCCCTCGGCGCCAAAGGTGACAACTATATGCGGGCGCAGGGTGCGGAAAAGGTACACCAGCCGCCCGGTCACTTCGTTAAAATCCTCGCGATCCAGGCCGCCGTCGGCGTATTGCAGCACCTCGCAGCGGGCCACGCCCAGATGGTGGCAGGAGTCCGCAAATTCCTTGCGGCGCGCTGCCTTCAGCGCCTCGTCATCGGAGGCGTCACCGCGATTGGCGGCCCGCTCTCCGCCGGTAAGGCAGATCACGGAGCACTCCACTCCAGCTTCAGAGTATTTCGCCAGAATCCCGCCAAAGCATCCCGCTTCATCGTCGGGATGCGCGGTCACACAGAGCAACCTCAGCATTCACTTTCCTCGTTTGCAAAATCGAATCCGCGCTGCAATCCTCCGCCCGCAGCCTCGGCCACCGGCGCGTAGCTCTGCCGGTGCATGGGAGAGGGTCCGTGTTCGCGCAGCGCGCGCTTGTGCTGCGGCGTCGAGTATCCCTTGTTGCTGGCCAGACCGTACTGCGGATAAACCGCGTCCCATGCGCGCACAATCGCGTCGCGGTGTACCTTTGCAAGGATGGATGCCGCTGCGATCGAAGCCGACAGTGCATCGCCATGAATAATCTTCTTCTGCGCGCAGTCAAAGTCCAGGGCGGCAGCATCCACCAGCAGGTAATCCGGGCGCGGACGCAACCGCTCGACCGCCAGCTTCATCGCCAGCAGGCTCGCCTGGTAAATGTTGATCTGGTCGATCCTTCCCACATCCACCTCCGCCACGGCCCAGGCCACGGCGCGCCGCCGGATGCGCACCGCCAGCTCTTCTCGATCTTCTTCCGGCAGCAGTTTGGAGTCGCGCAATCCACGGATGCGGTCGGCGGGATTGAGAATGCAGGCTCCGGCCACAACGCATCCGAATAGCGCCCCGCGTCCCACCTCATCCACGCCTGCCACTAATTGCGCGCCACTCTCCCACGCAGCTCTTTCAAACTTCGTAGTGCACTTCAGGCTCTTAAGCAGGCGCAACTTCGCTGCCGACGCCGAGATTGCTTCTCCGCCCGCGTTTCTTCTACGAACTGGGATCAGACGCGACACGTCGCTCCAAGACTCGCACCTCAGTGGCTCCCAACGCAAGCGGTTGCCCAGGGGTGGCAGCGCTCACCGGGTTGCTTGCGTTCGCTGCGTCAGCCCGATCCAACTCCGTATCAGGTCAAGATCAAGCGAGCGCCGCACATGGTCGGCAAGGCGGTCCAGACGAGCCTCGCGCTCTTTTGCTACGAAAGCGTGATCGGACGATGGCGCCAGTCCGCACGCCTTGCGCGCCGCATCCACGAACGCATGACGCAGCGAATCGCCGTCGAAGAATCCGTGTACGTAGGTGCCGAGCACTCGTCCGTCGATGCTTACGGCCCCATCCGGAGTGGCACCATTGAGCCCTTCCCGCGTGATCTCTGAAAACCGTGTAGAGCCAGCGTCATAAACCGTTTCTCCAACGTGAATCTCATACCCATGAAATTCCTGTCCAAGGAATGGCTGCCCGAAGAGTGCGCTTTGGCAAACACCTTGAACCTGCCGCGTCGTCTTTGTTGAGTTGAGTACGCTTCGAATGGGAAGCAATCCGAGACCCCCGCATGCCGAGGGAATCGCACGCTCAATTCCATGCGGGTCATCGATCCGTGTGCCCAGCATCTGGAATCCTCCGCAAATTCCCATAAGGATTCGTCCCTGGCTGTGCATCTGTGAGACCGCGCGATCGAAGCCGCGTTGGCGAAGCCAAACCAGGTCATCCATGGTCTGCTTGCTGCCCGGCAGAATTGCGAGATCGGCATGTTGGAGTTCTTCCGGCCGTTCCACGTAAGCCAGTGACACACCTGGCTCGGCGGCGAGCGGGTCAAAGTCGGTGAAGTTGGAAAGATGCGGAAGCGCAATCACCCCGATGCGCAAAGGCCGCGCAGAACCGAAATTGCCCCCCGCTCCTTGCCATACTCGTGCAGCGGTCCGCCGGTCTTCAATGGCGACACCGTCCTCTTCGTCGAGGCCCAGATCGTGGATAAAATGCACAACCCCGGCACACGGTATCCCGAGTCGTGGCTCCATCATGCGGATGCCTGGCTCCAGAAGGGTAACGTCTCCACGGAACTTATTGATCGCATATCCGCGAATCAGGGAACGCTCGAGTGGCTCCAGAAGTTGCATGGTTCCCAGCAGCGATGCAAACACGCCGCCGCGGTCGATATCGCCGACCAGAAGGCACGCGGCGTTGGCCGCCTGTGCCATGCGCATGTTTACGATGTCGTGCTCGCGCAGGTTGATTTCAGCGGGCGATCCGGCTCCTTCCATTACGATCACCTCGTATTCCGCCGCGAGCTTTTCGTAACTCGCAATGACGGTCGGAAAGAGTTCTTCGACGCGGTGAAGATGGTAGTCGGCTGCGGTAACCTGACCCCAAACCTTGCCCAGCACAACGATTTGCGATCCAGTATCTGACGATGGTTTGATCAGCACGGGATTCATTTCCGCGCAGGCCGGTATGCGGCATGCTTCTGCCTGCAAAGCCTGTGCGCGCCCGATCTCCCGCCCGTCGGGTGTTGCTGCCGAATTCAGCGACATATTCTGCGCTTTGAATGGCGCTACGCGGTAACCTTCATCGCACAGAATGCGTCCCAGTGCGGCTGTCAATATCGACTTGCCAACATGCGAACCTGTGCCGAGCACCATCAATGCCGGTGTAGAACGATTCATTTCAGTCCTCAACGCCCGCGGATCACCGCTCGACCTCCAGCGTCCGCCGCCGTTCAGGCTCGGTCACGGTCGCCGTTCTCTCCAGTTTGTCCCAGGAGAAGTGCCTGCCATCGATGGCCCGCCGCAGCGTCTTGATGAGCACGAGGGAGAACAATTGCCGGTAGGCGAAGCGTTGCAGCCATACGTGTCCCAGCAGCCACCAGTCGCGGCGATCCCGTCCATGCCTCCGCTCCAGCGAGAATGCAATCAGGGAGGCGATGAAGTCGATGACCAAGAACATCAGGAAGAAGAGCAGCAGTTGATCGAAGCTCGCCGGGTCCGCCGTTTCCGGATGAAAGTGCTTGTCCCAGATCAGGTACTTGAGCGTTCCCACTACGAACATGATGTCGATGAACGGCGAGACCAGGGGCAGCATGATCTGGAAGATCACGATGTTCGGCAGCGCCACAAAACCAAGCGCACCCTTGCGGGCGAACGCCGAGTGATGCTTCCACACCGCCTGAAGAATCCCGAACGACCAGCGGAAGCGTTGCCGCATCAGGCCGTTCGCGCTGCTTGGAGCCTCGGTGTAAGCCAGCGAACGGTCCTCGTACTCCACCTTGTAGCCGTTCTGCAGCAGCGCCATTGTAAGGTCTGCGTCTTCGGCCACGGTGTCTGTCTTGTAGCCTCCGGCGGCGCGCACGGCCTCGGTGCGCCATGCGCCGATCGCTCCCGGAACCACGCAGACTGCGCTGAAGGTGTTCAATGCGCGGCGGTCAAAGTTCTGGCTGGTGATGTACTCCAACGCCTGCCAGCGCGTCCACAGGTTTACCCGGTTGCCGACCTTGGCGTTGCCCGCCATGGCGCCTACGCGCACATCCTGGAAGTGCGGTACCAGGTACGAGATCGCATCGTTGGCAATCAGCGTATCGGCATCGATGCCGACGAAGATATCTTCGGTCACGAATTGCAAACCGTAATTCAGCGCGCTGGCCTTGCCGCCGTTCTCCTGCCGCAGCACGGTGACGCGGCCACGCGCAATCTCATCGGCAAAGTGTTCGCGTGCCACTTCGCAGGTGCGGTCCACGGAACCGTCGTCGATCACTACGACGCGCAGCTTCGGATAATTGGAATCGAGCACGCTGCGGATGGTGCGGTTGATGACTTTCTCTTCATTGTAGGCAGGAACCAGCACGGCGACCGCCGGTTGAAAAACCGATTTGCCGGTTGTCATCTCCGTGCGGTGCCGCCGCAGACGGTCAAAGATCGCCGCCGCGCCCACCAGCACCAGGCGTCCGCTCATCAGGATGTCGCCGACAAAAAAGACGAAAACGATGAAGCTGTTCACCGCTCCGAAGATCAAAAAACCCGCCGAATCGATCATCGCCCAGAATCTCTCATTGGTTGAGATCGGCGGCATCACCTCGGCATAGCTCTTGCCCAGCAACTCATGCACGGAAATAATCTGGTAGCCGCGTGCATGCAGCCCCTCGATGATCATCGATAGAGCTTTGACGGTGTTGGCGCGGTTGCCGCCGCCATCGTGCAGCAGGATGATCGAGCCATGTCCAAGCTGGGCCATGACCGACTGGGTAATCTGCTCCGGCGACGGCCGCGGATCGTCGTGCCAGTCGTCGGGGTCGATCTTGTCGCCCACCGTGATATAGCCCATGCTCTGCGTCAATTCCAGCGGCTTAACTTCATCGGCGGTATCCGGTTCCTGATCAACCGAATATGGCGGCCGGAAGAGCACCGGCTTGATGCCGAGTTTGGCTGCCAGAAGGCGTTCGGTCAGGTTCAGCTCAACCCGCGCATATTGCGCACTGATGTTGCTGATGTCGGGATGGGTGAAGGTGTGATTGCCGATCTCGTCGCCTTCGCGATAAATGCGCTTGAGAATGCCAGGATACTTTTCTGCCTCCAGCCCAATGACGAAAAATACCGCCTTCACGTTGTACTGTTTCAGAACGTCGAGAATCTTCGGCGTCCACTGTGGGTCCGGGCCGTCGTCGAAGCTGATCACAACCCGCTTGCCGGAAGCGCCGTAAGCGTCGATCCGGTAGGGGCTCGGCAGGCTACGGAAGATCTCATTGGTGATTATCCCGCTGGCGTCCACCGTAATATCGCGAGTCCCCGCCGACGGCTTACTCTCGATGCGCAGAATGTCGCCATCGCCTTCGATGTCCACATCCTGACCAGGATCCACCACGTTCAGCTTCGAGGGAGCACTCGGATCGCGGGGAGCGTCCCATACCTTCCACAGCGCGCGGTCTTCTGAACCCAACCGCCACAGCGCAAATGTTGAAAGGCCCAGCGCGCGCGCCGCGCGCATCTCGTTCAGCGCCGTGACTCCATCCAGATACCAGACGTCATGGCGATTATTATCGCCATCCAGATAGGTAAAGTGCGGATTCAGCAGGTCGGGGTCAAAGCTGATTTCCGCCTCCGAATCGCGCGCCTCCAACCAGGCCTCCTGCACGCTCACGTTGTGAACGCCGGCCATCCCCGGCTTTCCCTTCTTGCCCGTCGTCCAGTCGTATCCGTAATTGCCGATGGCGCAGATGATCTTTTCGCGGGGAACCACCTTGAGCGCTTTGACCAGGTTCTGGGTGAACCAGTCCTGCCCCGCAATCGCGCCCGGCTCGCCGCCCGGATAGTGCTGGTCGTAGTTCATCAGAATCAAGCCATCGACCAGCTTTGCCATGTAGCCATAATCGTACTCAGGGTTGGCGGCCGGTACGCTGAGGTAGAGCTTTTGATTGTGCTGGTGCAGGTCCGAGGCGAGTTCGGCGATCAACGCACGATAGCCGGGCTGCGCCTCTTCAGGAAAACCCTCGATGTCCAGGGTTAAACCTTTGTAGTTGTCGCTGGCCAGAAAAGTGCCCAGCTCCTGGCGGAAGTGCTCTCGCCCCTGCTGTGAATCCAGCATCTGGGCAATGTCGCTACGCCACTCGTTGACGATGGGGTCGAAGTTATTCACCAGCGGCAGCACGTCTACCTGCGCGTTGGTGCTCTTGATCAGCGGCATCAGCTTCGCGTCGATCTTTGCCACGTGGCCGTTGTTGATCACGTAGTAGAGTTCGTTGTTCTCGTTGACCGCCTGCAGACGCCCGTCCGGTCCCAGCACCTGTAGCCAACCCGGAAAGACAATATCGATCTGGTGAATGTACTCCCGCAGCGAGCTGAAGCTGGCCGCATCCCAGGTAACGTAGAAAGCGCCGCGAATCCCTTCGCCGGAGTTCAGTACGACCTGCGAGGCCGGGGTCAACGTCTTGCGGCGACTGCTTTTGTGCAGCGGCTTCTTGGGTTCACTCTGCTTCAGCGCACGATAGTTTTTCTTCTGATCGGCCAGCAGGACGGTCGGAATGTTCGTCCTGCGCACAACTGTCAGAGCAAAAAACACGATCAACAGGCTGAGAACCACAACCGTGACATCGATCGATTTGCGAATCCGCTTCCAGCGCCGCCGGTCCGGATCAAAGAATACAGGCTTGGACATTCTTTTATTGCCGTAGCTCTATCGTATGTTTCTCACCCCGCTCCGTCAATCGAGCTTCGGCCCGCGGAGTACAACTCTCGCACTCCCCAGCCTGCCTGACTTCTGCTATATTCGGTCGTGCTCACCTTCATCAACAGGCATCGCTGGTGGTTCCTCGCCACAACCATTGCGGCAGCACTGCTGCGCCTGCTTTTCGTTCTCAAGCTGCCCGTCGTCGATGGCGACTCGCTGGTCTACGGTCAGATATCCAAATGCCTCCTCAATAGCCACGTCCTCGGCTTGGGAAGTGGCTCCAGTTGCGCGCCAACCCTGGCCCGGCTGCCCGGCTATCCGTTCTTTCTCGCTGGCACCTTCCTGATTTTCGGCCAGGATCATTATTTTGGGGCGATGCTCTTTCAGCTTGTCTTTGATCTGCTGACCTGCTTCCTGGTGGCAGACATCGCGCGCCGGCTTTTCTCTGAGCGCGCCGCGCGCTTCGCATTCATTCTGACCGCCTTCTGCCCATTTCTGATCAGCTATGTAGCCACGCCGCTCACCGAGAGCTTGGAGATTTTCTTCACCGCCGCCGCCGTTGACTGCGCGGTACTCGCCCTGGATTCCCGCCTTCTGCGCTGGTGGACGTTGTGCGGCATTGCCTGCGCCGCAGCCATCCTGCTCCGGGCTGATGGAGGACTGCTTCTCGGCTGCATCATTCTTCCCGTGCTCCTGCTGATAATTCGCGAGGCACCGCGGCGGCGCGAGCTGATCACCGCGACTCTGCTGCTTGTCGCCGTTTCGCTTGCGCCTCTGGTGCCGTGGACAATTCGCAACTGGAGCCTCTTCCATGTATTTCAGCCGCTGGTCACTCCTCAGGCCAGCGACCCCGATGAGTACCTGACGCTGGGCTGCGACCGCTGGTTTGCTACCTGGCTCATCGACTATTCGAGCAATGTGGACATCGGCTTCCACGTCCCCGGCGAGCGCGTCGATGTCCGTGATATTCCCGGCCGCGCCTACACCTCGCAGGCGCAGCGCGAACTGATTCGCTCACTCTTCGATCAGTACAACGTCGAATATGACATGACTCCGGAGCTCGACCGCCAGTTCGCGGCGATCGCCGAGGAAAACATTCGCCTCCATCCCATCCGCTACTACCTGCTGCTACCGGCCGCGCGCACCCTCGACATGTGGTTCCGGCCACGCACCCAGCTTCTGCCCCTCGAAACTCACTTCTGGAAGGTTCGCGGAGACTTGCACGACGCACTCTGTAACTTCGCGCTGATGGCGCTCAACTTCGCATACATCGCCGCCGCTGTGGCCGGAGCGTGGATGCTGCGCCATCGCATCAAGCACCTCTCCTTGCTGCTCACTTACCCTGTCATGCGCTCGCTGTTTCTGGCCACCACCGGCATGTCCGAGGATCGCTACACTCTGGAGTGCTTCCCTTTCGTACTGGTGCTCGCCGCTTGTTTCCTGGCCTGGTGGGAGAGCCGCCGCCAACCGGCCGGAGCGGCATCGCAGGCTGGTTGACGCGCTTCGGACACAACAAGGCCGGAGCCCTGAGCCCCGGCCTTGAAAAACTCTCCCGCGCCTCTGTCAGCGCCGTTCGGCGCTGTGAAATGGCGAATCGCTCATCCGGAACCTGTTGCGCACATGGTCGCTCAGGAATTCGGCGGCTTCGCGGTTGGCCTCGCGGTCACTTTGCAGAAGATACTTCATGGCGTCAACCAGCAGGCGCTGGCCATCCATGTATCTCGGATCGTCGATTCGTATCCGGTCGCGGCTACTCGGATCCGGCCGTGCCGGGATGATCACTACATTGGGCTTCGCCATGATTCTCCCTGTAATGATTAGACGCGCTCTCACTAAGTCCAGTTGTAGAATTAAGGCAAAAGAAGCGCCTTAACACTCTGCTTCCGGCTCGCCGCCCACCCAATTTAGTTCGCCTTCAACTTAAAGGCGTCTTCCGGCAGCTTCTGGTTGAGTTTCATCGAAGAGTACTTGGCCAACCTAAAATCGTATTCGCCCTCCAGCGCTTTTTGCTGCACGCTCATCCCGGTCTTCGGGTCGATCCAAAGCGTGAATAGCCGAAACATGTTTCGCACCTTCTGCGACTTGGGCGTCAGTTCGAGTTTGTAGGCCGCCACCCCATCTACCGTCTCTTCCCCCGCGTAGCGCACATCGAAATTCTTCAGCAGATCATGCCCGCGTCCGCCAAAGCCAAGCGCCAGGAAGCTCTCGAACTCTTCCCTGTTCTGCCCGGCTTCCTTTTCGTCCACGTGGCGGGTCTTGAATGAATACACCTGCACCTTGCCGTTTGCGAACACCAGCTTCTTGTGCTCGGGTTGCAGAATATCGGCTGCAACATCCACGTTGGAGCCGGAGCGTTTGAAGTACATCACGCCCTTCTGAATGTCGTGCTCATCGACCACTTTCTGATACTGGTCCCACACGAAGTCAGTCTGCACGCTCTTGAAACTCGCGCTGGTTTTGTCCAGCAGATTCAGAACCTCTTCCAGATTGCCTTGCTTGCTCTGCGCAAACGCGGAGGCGGCCAACAAGGCCGCCAGCGAAACCATCAGCATCAGCTTTTTCATTCGAATCTCTCTTCGCTCCCGCTCACACCAGCCCGCCTCTTACCGCCGAACCCACACATGATATCCCACCAGGTTGCCTTTCGTGTCCTGCTCCGGAGCCCAGCGCTTGATCTTCACATAGCCGCTGATCGGCTCAATAACGCGCTGCAGATCGGCCTGCTTCTCCTCCGGCGTCACGCCCTTCACGTCATCTGCATCCACCCGGAAGATTAGTCCGTTGTCTCCGTCCGGCATCACCAGCACGCTCCTGGATCGCGGCAGGCGCTCGGCCGGTTTGTCTTTGTAATTGAAGAAGTGCGGGGTCACAAAAATAAAGCTCAGAATCAGCGTGACCATCACATCGTAGTGGAAGGTTCCCCGCTGATGTGTCCACCAGATGTAGCCCCGGAATGTCTCCCACGCTTTTCTCATCGCACTTCCTTCATCACCCATCCAGTTTATTTCATTTTCCGGCTCGCCTGATCGCCGAGAGAGCTTCCTCGCCGTAAAGCGAGCGTCCGTCCCGTTACAGCTTTCGCCGCTCGATCTTCTCCGCGCCCATGTATGGCCGGAGCACTTCGGGAATCACCACGCTGCCGTCCGCCTGCTGGTAATTCTCCACAATCGCCACCCACGTTCGTCCCACGGCAAGGCCGCTGCCATTGAGCGTGTGGACAAATTCGCTTCCCTTCTTCCCTTCCGTCTTGTAACGGATGCTGGCCCGCCGCGCCTGAAAGCTCTCAAAGTTCGAACAGGAAGAAATCTCGCGGAACAATCCCTGCCCCGGCAGCCAGACCTCCAGATCGTACGTCTTTGCCGAGCTGAAGCCCATATCGCCGGTACAAAGCAGCATACGGCGATAATGCAGGCCGAGCCGCTCCAACACAGCTTCGGCATCCCGCGTCAGCCGCTCGTGCTCGGCGTAGCTCTCCTCCGGCTTGGCGAACTTGACCAGCTCCACCTTCTGGAACTGGTGCTGGCGAATGATGCCGCGCACGTCCTTGCCATACGATCCCGCCTCGCTGCGCCAGCACGGAGTGAACGCCGTCAGTGAAATCGGCAGCCGCGCGGCCTCCAGCGTCTCGTCGCGGAAGATGTTGGTCACCGGAACCTCTGCGGTAGGAATCAGCCACAGGTCGCGCTCGCCCTGCGGAACCTTGAAGAGATCCTGCTCGAACTTGGGCAACTGCCCGGTGCCGTACATCGACTCGGAGTTCACCAGGTAAGGCGGCAGCACTTCGGTATAGCCGTGCTCGCGCGTGTGCAGGTCGAGCATGAAGTTCATCAGTGCGCGCTCCAGCTTTGCGCCCAGCGCCCAGTAGAGGGCAAACCGCGCACCGGTAATTTTGCTCGCACGCTCCAGGTCGAGAATGCCGAGCTGCTCGCCCAGCTCCCAGTGCGGCTTGGGAGTGAAGTCGAACTCGGGCTTCGTTCCCCAGCGCTTCACTTCGACGTTCGCCGTCTCGTCGCGGCCCACCGGCACGGAGTCATGCGGCAGATTCGGAATCGTCGCCAGAATCTCGTAAAGCTCTTTGTCTGCGCCCCTGGCCTGCTCTTCCAGCGCCGGAATGCCTTCCTTGAGCTTGAAGACCTCGGCGCTGAGTTGCTCCAGCTCAGCCTTCTGTCCGGGCGTGATCGAACCCTTCTTCTCCGCACCCATCAGCGGACCGATCTTCTTGCTCAGCTCGTTGCGGCGGGCCAGCGCCGTCTCCAACTCGTGGGTCAGCGCGCGCCGCCGCGTATCAATCTCGCGGAAGTTGCCCAGCAGTTGTTCAGGATTCGCGCCGCGGCTGCGCAGCTTCGCTTCCACCACGGATAAATGTTCGCGTACAAAGGCAAGGTCTAGCATAAGAACAAAGGATATCAAGAACGGCGGATCGAAGGCGAGGAACAAGGCGCGAATGGTCAGTTTCCGAATGGCCCGTGATTCGGGAATTGCGTTCCTGTGTATACGTTGGATCGCGCATACTTACTGCTGGAAGGGTCCGCCTCCAATGTCGCGGCCTTGCCTCCGCCCCGCACCCGGCGTGCCCCGCGCGACCATCTATAGCTCGCGGCCCGCGACAGCCCTGACCACGTCGCGGAAAAAGCGCCTCGGCGTGAGGTCGAGCGCTTTCGTGCCGCGCACGTCCACCCTAGGCCTGATTCCGTTGTCGTAGAAAAACCGCAGCCCGGCCACCAACTGGCGCAACATGTCGAGGGTCTCCCCAAGCTCCGTCCTGTTCGTGCTTTCAAACATCGCGCGGGCGTCAATTCCGGTCAGCCGGTGCCCGTAATAGGAGTCCCTAATAGGCAAGTAGATTTTCTCGATCCGGCGCAGATGGCAGGAGACCTCCTTCTTCAGGAACCGGAAGTCTGCCCTGCTGCCGGGCACCCAAGCGCCTGCCATTAGATGATTCGCTAGACTCTCCGTCAGGTCCCGCTTTGCAACCCTCCGCCTCAAAGCCTCTGCCGAGAAGAACTCGGGGTGGTCCATCGCGCCCGCAAGCACGCGCCTCACATTGACCGCATCGCATGAAGGGTCGCAAAGCCTGCTCAAGCCCATAAACATCGACTCTTGCAGGCAATCCCGAAAGACGTGCCAGAACAACGGGGTTGTATTGAAAGCACCGAGCGCGGCCTCGCTTTCATTGCTGAGCCGGAAGAGCTCCTCAAGGAAATTGAAGACGTCGAGAACGTGGGTCAGCTGATTATCTATGTGCTCCAACTCCCGTACCCACTCGCCCTCGGTCAGCTCGCTAGTTAGCTTCAGCTTCCCCAATTTCCTCCTACTTCCCATTTCTAAAACCCTCCTGTTTGTGCGCCCGGCCCCGCCAAATCCTATGCGTTTCCCTCCGGCGTAGGTCGGAGACAGTGCGAGATTCGTCCAATGCGTTTCCCAGTAGTAGCTCATGATTGTCTGGCTCAGTATAGGCCAGTTTGAGAGGAGAAGCCGCCAGGACTCGTTAGCTGCGGGCGGTTGTCGGCAATCCGGGGGCTAACTCTGTATTCCCCTTCCTACATCACCCACATTCACACCCCATTCACCTTCGCTGGACTAAACTATTCTCCATATGCGCCGTCAACCTCGCAGTGCCCTTGCTCTCATCATTCTCGTCCTCTGCGCCATCGCCTCATTTGCCAGCGCCTATGATGCGCAGCCCAAGCTCGTGGTCATCGTCGTGGTGGATCAGCTTCGCGGCGATCTGCTGGAGCGCTACCATGACGACCTCAGTGAGGGCGGCTTCCGCCTGCTGATGGATCACGGCGCATGGTTCACCTCCTGCTATTACAACTACGCCTCCGAACTGACCGCGCCCGGCCACGCGACGATTGGCACCGGAACATACGTGCTCGGCCACGGCATCCTGGCCAACGAGTGGTGGGATCCGAAGCTGCGCCGCATGGTCACCAGCGTGGAGGACGAGAGCACCAAACCGCTCGGCCTTCCCGCGGGCGCCGAGGGCGAAAAGTGGAGCGCCTCGCCGCACAACCTGCAAACGGACACCATCGGCGACGAGTTGAAGCTCGCCACCGGAGGCCGCGCCAAGGTTTATGGCCTCGCGCTCAAGGATCGCGCGGCGATTCTGCCGGTAGGCTTTTCGGCTAATGCCGCGTTCTTCCTCGATCCGCAATCGGGCGCGTTCGTTACCTCCTCGTACTATATGCAGCAAGCGCCCGAGTGGCTGCTGCGCTTCAATGCCGGCAAAACCCGCGAGAACTATTTGAACCGCGAGGTCAAGGACGCGGCGGGCAACGTCTTGCGTTCGACCGCTCCGGTGAAGAGCGCCAACGGCAAGGACGCATCGTTCTACGAGCTGGTCGGTCCCACGCCGTGGGGCAACGACTACACGGTGGATCTGGCAAGGCAGATCATTGACAACGAGAAGCTGGGCAGCGGGCCGGTTACCGATTTGATTTCGATCAGCTTCTCCGCGCCGGACATTCTTGGACACAAGGTCGGCCCCGACTCAGCCGAACACAAGGCGATGCTGGTTGCGCTCGATCGCACCCTGGCCGGCTTCTTCCAGTACCTTGATGCGAAGGTTGGCAACGGCAACTGGGCAGTGGCGCTCACCGCCGATCACGGTATTGCGCCGATGGCGGATTATGCGGGTAAACTGCGCATTCCGGCCTTCAACTTCAGCGGCGGTGATTTGAAGACGCAGCTCAATGCCATGCTGAAGCTGGAGTATGGCAAGGAAGGCAGCTACGTCGTGCAGGTTGACTACCCTGTCGTGCATCTGGACTCCGAGGCCTTTGACGCGGTGAAGGTGAAGGAGGCCGACGCCGAAAAAACGGTTGGCGAATTACTGTTGCAGCTCGGCTTCAGAAGCTACGCCACCAAAACGCAGATGGCTGCGGGCGAGTTACCGAACAGCCTTTTCCGCCAGCAGATTTTGAACTCGTACTCGCCTCTAGCCGGCTGGTATGTCACCGGCTTGATGGCGCCGTTCCTGATTGGCGCATCCGCGGGAACCACTCACGCATTGCCCTACAGCTACGATGCGCACGTTCCGCTGGCGTTCTACGGAACGGCCTTTCGCGCGGGCATCTATCGCGAGAGCGTGGAGCCGGTGGATTTGGCGGTGACCCTGAGTTCGCTGCTGCGCATCAATAAACCGGCCAGCGCCGTGGGCCGCGCACTGCATGAGGCCTTTGCCGATAACCCCGGCGCCGCTGTCGCGGAGGCGGCGGGCAAGAAGTAGAATGATTCCATGAGTGCGAAGAATCCGAATCCGGAGGCGGAAGCCGCAAGCAAGACTTCCGCCTCCAACTCCACGCCCGCTCCCGCCACCGCTTCAAGCGCAAGCAAGCAGCGCGGCCCGCTCACTCTCGATATGAGTGTCAACATCGCCGGCATCCGCCTGAAGAATCCGATTCTGGCGGCTGCGGGAACATTTGGCTATGGCGTGGAGTTCGAGGACATCGTTTCGCTGGGCAGGCTCGGCGGCTTCGTGGTGAAGGGACTGTCGCGCGAGCCGATGGCGGGCAATCCTCCGCCGCGCCTTTTTGAAACAGCGGCGGGAATGCTGAATGCAATCGGCCTGCAGAACATTGGGGCGCGCGCCTTCGTGGAAGAGAAGCTGCCCAGGCTGGCAAAGATCAAAGACGCGGTCGTCATCGCCAACGTCTACGGATACAGCACGGAAGAATACGAGCAGACCATCCGCATCCTGAACGAGGGCGAAGGCATTGCGGCCTACGAACTGAACGTCTCCTGCCCCAATGTGCGTTATGGCGGACTTGTCTTCGGACAGGATCCATCGCTGCTCTCCGAGGTGGTGGCCGGGGCGCGGGCGGCCTCGCGACGGCCACTGATCGTGAAGCTTTCGCCCAACGTAACCAGCATTGCGAGAATGGCGCGAGCCGCTGAAGACGCGGGTGCCGACGCCATCTCGCTGGTGAATACGTTTCTAGCCATGGCCATCGATCCAGTGACGCGGCGGCCGCGCATTTCAAACGTCACCGCGGGGCTGAGCGGTCCGGCGATCAAGCCGATCGCGGTGCGCATGGTGTACGAGGCGGCGCAGGCAGTGAAGATTCCGGTGATCGGCATGGGCGGCATCAGTACGGCTGAGGACATTGTGGAATTTCTGCTGGCGGGCGCCACGGCGATCGAGGTGGGCACGGCGAACTTCTGGGATCCGAGAGCCTGCGAAAGGCTGGTAAACCAGTTGGAACGCTGGTGCCTGGAGCAGAAGATCGAAAGCGTGGCAGGATTGCGGGGCGGATTGATTCTCGGCTGAAGGCGGTAAACGATTAACTTTGTGGATAATCGTTTGGAAGCGGGGATTGGCTAAGTTGCCAATGTTTTTTGCAAATTGAAAACGATTGCTCAAAAAGTAACCCCTCCGGCTGGAGGGATTGCTTTTTAGGTCAATGGTTGTGCTTCCAGCGGTTGCAGGGTTGGTGCGTCCTGCCCTCCCATCTTGCCGCGCAAAAACAGTGCGTCGCAGGTGAGGCACCCGCGGAAACATCTTTTAGGGAACCGAGCTAGTTCTGGTCTACGTAATCGTTGCCGTCGGCGTACTGCAGACCTGCGATGCGGCGGGCGCGGCACTGAACTTCGAGATAGGCTTCGAGGATTTGAATGTGCATGAACTCGCGCTGCGCCGGACTGGTGCATTCGGTACGGGCGTTGTCCAGTGCAAGGTAGCGGTCGTGGGCCAGGATAAAACGGTTCATCTCTTGAATCATGGCGTGAACACCTCGTTATGAATGAGCAACTGGTATAAGAAATCTGCAATAGATATTTTCATCTTAGCGCAACACCTTAGGGGACTCCGCTGAGTTGCCGGAGACGATGCTCAGTTGCTAAGGTGCCTCTACCAGCGGTCTCCCAATCCCCAGCGCTTGGGATCGGCGCCCATTCTCTCCATCTGTGCCTCGGCAACCTGTTTGCCTTCGTCCGAGCCGCTCTCGGTGCCAATGATATGAATGAGGAAAAGATGGTCTCCGGCAACGCCGGAGGCACACCATACATTTTGGCAGCCTTCAATGGGGACGGCAGCTTCATCGCCCAGCGCACGCAGGAGTTGCTCGCGCTGGCTTGCCCATTCAAAATCCTCTTCGCTGGCCGCGCGCAGCCAGGCGCGCAGTGCCAGCTCAGGGGATTCGCCGGAAGCCTGGCGGACATAGGTGCCGCCAAGGAATTCAAGCACAAAGGTATAACGCTTTTTCTTGCCTCTCATTATCCAGTTCCCTGTTCTTCGTCTCATTGAAATGGGTTTGCAGTTTTATCGTTCCAAATGGACGGAACGGGCTGCCAATGGCCATCAATGTTGGAGTTCCTCGAGTTCGGGTTCGTTTGCTTCCGCCGTGGTCTCGTGAAGTAGATGCCGCCGCATCTTTTTCTCGTCGAGACTATTGCACCAATGTCCGACGACAATAGTCGCCACGCCGTTGCCGATCAGGTTGGTGAGGGCGCGAGCCTCCGACATGAAGCGGTCAATGCCGAGAATGAGGGCCACGCCCGCTACCGGCACGGAGCCTGTGGCTGAAAGCGTGGCGGCCAGCACAATAAATCCGCTGCCCGTAACCCCGGCTGCACCCTTGGAGGTCAGCATCAGGATCGCCAGCAGGCCAAGCTGCTGCGCGAGCGAGAGATGGGTATTGGTCGCCTGCGCGATGAACATTGCCGCCATGGTCAGGTAGATGGACGTACCGTCCAGGTTGAACGAGTAGCCGGCCGGAATCACCAGTCCAACGACGGACTTGTGTACCCCGATGTTTTCCATCTTGACCATCATGCGAGGCAAAGCCGCCTCGGACGACGAGGTTCCGAGCACGATCAGCAGCTCTTCCTTGATGTACTTGAGATACTTCCACAGCCTGAAGCCATGCAGCCTTGCCACCGCCCCCAGGACGACGAAGATGAAGATCAAGCAGGTTGCGTAGAAGCAGGCCATGAGCGAGGCAAGCTGGCGGAGCGTGCCCAGCCCATACTTGCCAATGGTGAACGCCATTGCGCCGAAGGCTCCAATGGGGGCGACGCGCATGATGATGGCGACCATGCGGAAGAGAACGTGCGAGAACTGCTCGATAACAGTGCGGACAATCCGTCCTTTTTCGCCGACCAGGTGAAGGGCGAAGCCGAATAGGATTGCAAAGAAGAGAACTGCCAGGATGTCACCCTTGGAAAATGCGCCCACGATGGTATCGGGAATGATATCCAGCAGGAAGCCGGTCGTGGTCTGCATCTTGCCCGGCCCAGTGTAGGCCGCCACGGCCTTCACGTCGAGGGCAGCCATGTTGACGTTCATGCCCGCGCCGGGACGTACCACATCGACGATGACCAGGCCGATGATGAGCGAAACCGTGCTCAGGATCTCGAAATAGAGAATTGCCAGCGCGCCCGTCTTGCCTACTGCCTTCATGTCTTCCATGCCGGAGATGCCCAGCACCACGGTGCAGAAGATAATGGGAGCAATCATCATCTTGATGAGCTTGATGAAACCATCGCCAAATGGCTTCATGGCGGCGCCTGTTTGCGGATAGAGATATCCGAGAAGAACGCCGCAGGCGATTGCGAGCAGCACTTGAAAATAGAGGTTTTTGTAGAACGGTTGACTGCCCGTCTTCGCCATCTGAGTCAATGCTCCAGAGTTGAAATCAACAGAGGTTCAGGAGTAGTACCATCGCCGGAGTCCTAAAGCGAGCGATTTGCGTCACAATTGGCTGTGACATGCCATCCAAAATCACAGAGCTGACTCGAGCACCGACGCTGCCCGCTCCAACGCTCCGGTTACCGCGCCGAGCGATTCCACGGTGCCGGCAAGGTCGTTGCGATCCATCGATTCATTGACGCCGGGAATGACCACGGCGGCGTAGCCGGTATATTCGCCGGGAGCGTAGATGGTATGGCGGAACCATGGGCGATGGGGCAATCCCTCGCCCAGCATGGCGCGCTCAGCCGCCAGCAGGGCAGCATTGATGCGTTGCAGTCGCACGCCGCTTGCCGACTCGCCGGCCTGGCGCACGGCTCGCCCGGCCTCAGCCAGGTGGGTCGCCGCCTGGAACGAGGCGCTGAAGTCCGGCTGAGTCCGCCAGCCCATTTCCTGGGCGCGGCGCTGCGCTCGCTCCAGATGACGACGCACCTCGTTGCCGTAGTTCTCGTAGTCGAAGGGGAGAGCGTCGGCCTGCGCCATGCGCAGCACTTCCAGGCCAAAGACGCGGGCCATCTGCTGTTCATAGACGAAGCCGGGATCGGCAAAGCGGGTGAACCATGCGTAGTTGTCAAAGACCGAGTGATAGACACCGTAAGGGCCGTTGGAGCCGATATCGGTGGAGGGAACGCCAAGGTGCTGGAGGAAGGCGGAGTAATCCGAGCCGCTGCCGAGATCGCCGACGTGCGCCTCTCCGTAATCGCCGTCGCCTCGGCGCTCGGCGAATGAACCGGCGTCGGCTCGCTCACGATTGCGGCGGGCGCTCTCGTTCTGACTCTTCCAGACGTCATAGACGCTGCCGCCCCTGGGGCTTGGCACGGTGCGGGCTATGTCACGCAGAAACTCCTTGAGGCTGGGCACGCTGGATGCACCGAAATCGGGCCCCGCCACTCCGACGTCCATGTTGAAGTAGGCCACGGCATTCTGCAATAAGCCGGCATATTGCTCGGCGTACTCGGTCGAGCCGATCAGTCCCTCCTCCTCGGCGTCCCAACTGGCGAAGACGATGGTGCGACGGGGACGCCAGCCGCTCTTGAGCAGTTCGCCGATTCCGTGGACTGCCTCCAGCATGGCGGCGGTGCCGCTGCCCGGATCGGCTGCCCCGTAGACCCAGGCGTCGCGGTGATTGCCCGCCACCACCAGCGACTCCGGCTGGGAGCTGCCGCGGATGCTCCCCATCACATTCCAGATTGTGGTGTAGCGGTAGTCCTGCACCAGCTTGAGGTGTACGCGCACGGGGCCAGGGCCTATGTGATAGGTGAAGGGCAGCGCGCCCTGCCAATCGCGCGGACTGTCCGGGCCGCCGAGCTTTTCCAGCAGAGGCGAAACGTCGGCATAAGAGAGCGGAGTCACCGGAATCTTCGGGAGATTTCCCGCCTTTTCGGGGGCCAGGCGCAGCGACGGCGGAAGATCCGGCGTGGAAGCGATGCCGGGAGTGGTGGGGTCTCCAGGATACTCGAAGGTGAACTGCACGGAGCCGCGCTGCACGCCGGTGGCAGGATGATATGGCCCCGCCGGGTATGGATCGCCACGGAAATAGCCGTCGTCGATTGGGTCCGAGTAGAGGATGAGTGCGGCGGCTCCAGCCTCCTGCGCCGTGAGCGCCTTGACGCCACGGAAGTTTTGTCCGTAGCGCGCGATGACCACCTTGCCGCGAACCTCGATTCCCATCTGCTTGAGCTGGCGGAAGTCCTCGGGACGGGCATAGTTGGCGTAGACCACCTAAGCTTCGACCTCGCCCGAGGGCGAGCCGCCGCTGAAGGGAGTTACTACTCGCGGATCATCCTGGTAGGGATCGCCCTCGACGTGCTCCCGCGTAGGGCCATGCATCTTGAGACCGGCCGGGGCGGTAGCTTCCACCAGAATCTGACGGGGCAGGTTGAGCCACACGCTGTAACTGTCGATGTGCGTATCGAGTCCGGCCTCGCGGAATTTTCTTGCCACATACTCAGCGGTTTTGCGATCCTCGGGCGAGCCGGCGATGTGCGGCTCGGCGGTGAGAATCCGCAGATGCTCCTGGGCCAGCTTGGGCTCAGGGACGGCGAGGAACTTCTCCTCGAGCTTCGCCTCGGCTGCGGCATCGCGAAATCCTTCGATGCCCACAGGGTTAGGGCTGGCAGGTTGAGCCAGCGAGACCGTTGCCAACGTAAGAAGAATTATCCCGGCGCCAATCGTCTTGATCATCGGCAATGACTGATTCCTTTGAATGCACGCCATGCGAGCGTACGAGGGTGAAAAAGCAGCATATCATCACCCGCAGTGCACCGTTCATTGCCGACAGGGATTCCTCGCCGCCGAGCACTGGTGCGACAATGGACGACATGCCACTCCCAGCCAGCCAGCAATCTACGTCCCACGCGGACTCTCGCCGGGCGGCATCGGCCCGGCCGATGCGAATTGCGCTCCTGCTCTTCCTTTTTCTGAACTGCGTCTACCTGCTGACATCGACGGGCAGGGCGCGCAGCATCGACGAGATCGATCCGGTGCTGCAGTCGGAGAGCCTCCTGCTCCGCCACAGCACGGCGATTCCGCAGGCGGTCGGCTCCGGGATTTATTTTGGCAAAGTCGATCTGCATGGCCTTCCGCGCTCGGCGTGGCCCGCCGGGCACGCTCTGCTCGTGTTGCCGTGGAGCGCATTCGGCCACTACGTGCTGGCGCGGCAACCGGGAATTCCGAGGAATATCTCCGACCTGGCCTTTGCCTCCGCCACCTGCTGGAGCAGTGCAACCTATGCGGCGCTGGCGGTGGCGGCTTCCTTCCTGCTCTTCTTCAAGCTTGGGAACACGTTGCGCTCCGCACTGGCCGGCAGCTTGCTCCTTGGCTTCTGCACGCCCCTGTTTGTCTATTCCGGATGGCTCTTCTCCGAACCTGCAAGCACGGCGCTCTTTGCGTTGGCCGCGCTTCTGCTCTTCGCTTCGGGGAAAGAGATTCCGGTCTCTCGCGCCGTTCTGGCTTCCCTGTTGCTCGGATTCTCGATCCACGTCCGCCCCGCCAACATGGTGACCGTCCTGGTGTTTATTGCGGCTACTGCCTTGCTGGAGCGCCCGGAGCAGGAGAGAGGATTTGCCTACCGCACGACGGTGATTCTGGTGGTAGTCGTCGGCATCAGCGGAGCGCTTTATCTTGCGCGCAACTACGCACTCTTCGGCAATCCACTCGACTTTGGAGTCCCGGCCACGGCGGAAAATGCCAAAGACCTCGATTCCTGGCGCAATCCCTTCTGGACCGGCATCTTCGGCTTTCTTTTCTCTCCCGGAAAATCAGTCTTCCTCTTTTCTCCACCCATCATCCTTGGGATTCTCGGCCTGCCGTGCCTCTGGCGGCGGAATCGCGGCCTGGCATTGCTGGCAGGGGCTGCGCCGGTCGCCAACCTGATTCTCTATTCCTTCCGCACGCAATGGGAGGGCAGCTACTGCTACGGTCCGCGTTACCTGCTTCCGAGCCTGACGCTGCTGTGCTATCCGATTGCCGCATTGTTGCGGGAGCCGTCAGGAGCAGCGCGTCCCTGGCTGCGCCCGCTGCTCTGGATTACGGCGATCGGCGGCTTGCTGGTGCAAGCCATCGGCCTTGCGACCAACATCCTGGAAGATATGGTCCGCAACCGCTATTACATTGGAAATTGGGACTACCGGATGAGCTATTCGCCGATCACGGGACAGCTGCAACTGATCTGGAAGTACCTGCACGTGGAGCCAACAGCGGTGGGCCTGGGCTGGGACCGCTGGTTCGTTCTGCTGCGTGCCGCCGGAGCCAGTCCGTCGCTCGTCACCGGCATCGCCTCGCTTATGCTCGCCGGGGCGCTGATCTTTGGCCTACTGACCTGGAGATCGGTGCGCAACGAAGCCTGAGCGGCTCTCTTTGACTGCGCTGGGACTGCCGTGGGTTCGCTGACGAAAGCGCAGGCGGGGGCGCGCTACTTCAGCTCCTTTGCGGCCTCGGCGACCATGGCAACGTCATACCAGCCCGTCAGGTCGATATGTCCGGCAAGGGTATCGCGGCTTTTTCCATCCACCAGGAAGCGCACGCGGCTGAGTTGCGGAAGCTGGGCCTTCAAGGTGAGCACCAAAGAAAAGACGGTGAGTTGTTCGACTTCAATGCCGCTGGGATGCGACTCCGCAAACGCCGCGTTCAGATTCACCACGGCCGATGCCGGGTCGAGCAGATACACGTCACGCACGTCGGCGGCTGCGCCCAGCGGGTGCGCGGAACCCTTCTCCAGATAGCGCGCGGCGAGAGTATGCAGGGTGAGGCGTCCGCGCTCGCCAGGATCGCTGGGCAGCGCCGAGGCGATGGTGACGGGGCGCAGAGAATCCTCCTGATCATTGGCGAGATAGAGGGTTACTTGCTCGGCGGGACCGCTCACCGGGGCCGTCAAGGCCTGGGCCGGCGGTGGAGCAGCAATGGACTCCGCCTTGCGTTTGAGATGGACAAGATAGGAGCCCATGACTAGGATGGCCAGCACCAGGGCAGCAATCATGTACTGCAGCCTACGCGGGATCACTGGGCAGCCTCCAGCTTTCCCCGCAGGTTGGCAATGGCTGAAGCCAGGGCGGTGGCGATCTTCTGCTGGTACTCCGCGCTGCCGAGTTCGTCGGCGGAGCTCTCGAGCGGTGCAACCTCAACCGCAACCGCTGCCAGAGTAATGTTGTTCAGGGGGCGCAACGGAGCAGCCGAAGTGCGCACGGGCAGGCCTTCCGCGCTGCATTCGGCGGCTAGCGCCGTGGCCGCCGATCCGGATTTCTCCCGATAAGGCGACTGCGCCAGCTCCCAGGGTAAAAAGATGCGATTCGTTTGGGCCGGCTGCGAGGGAGCAATCATCGAGGTGTACACCCGCACCCCGTGTCCGCTGCTTGAGGAGTGGAGCGCAACGTAAAGCGAGGCGCGAGAGGTGTTCGCCGAAGTCGCGCGCTGGTCCAGGGTAAGCAGGGTGTCGGCAGAGCGGGTGAGAACCACGGAAACCCCGCGCGCCTCCAGCTCCTTTTGCAGCCGCCGGACCAGCGCCAGATTGACTGTCTTCTCCAGCAGGCTGGGCAAGAGCACGGCTCCGCTGTCGATGCCTCCATGGGCCGCGTCCAGAATTACAAAGGGCCGCGCTCGCGGAGCCGGGCTTGCGGTTTGCGCCAGGTTTGCAGCTTGCTGGCTTGCGGGCTGCGCGGCTGCTCCGACGGGCGGAGCAAGCACGGCGGCGATGGTGACCGTGTGGCCGCCATCGCCGATGGAGACCGTGGCAGGCTGCGAAACGCTGGCGATAAACTCCGCGCCTTCCGGGATCTCCGCAAAGCTGGAGCTGAGCAGAAATGGATCGCCGCTGTAGGAGACGTTGTCCGCTCCATTGCTCACCACCGGCTCACGGCGGAAGAAGAGGCGTACACGGTTTTTCTCGATCACGGTGGAAGGGTTGACCGGAACGGGAAAGGTAAGCACCAGCCGGGAGGGCGAGTGGCGCAGCTCAGCCGCATAGCGAAACTGGGTTGAAGCCACAAATAACCTGCGCGCCGCGACGTGGAATTCCGCCGTCAGTTGCGTGACGCGCGGCAGCAGTTGTACCAGCGATGCCACCGGGACGTAGCCCCGGCCATCGATCAAGAGAAAGTTGGAGGGCAGTTCCAGCTTGTTGTTGGCGCTCGTCCGATACTGGCGCTTGCCATCCTGGAACTCGGCTGCGCCTCCATTGAAAATGAGCGTGAGCTTGCGGCCGTTACTGCGCGACTCGAGCCGACCGAGCGGTTCGAGCAGATCGGTAACGCCGACATAGTCCACGCCGTCGCGAAGCAGAATGTCTACCTGGTAGTTGGTCTGCGGCGTATAGACGGCGATCCGGCGCGGCTCCGCGGCAAAGCCAGCCGTCAGCAACAGCAACAGCAGAGGCATGATTCGAGCGGCAGTGAAGTACACTCTCGGCATCGATGGCGGCGCAATGGACTCATGTTTATCCTACGACAAAAGCCGGCCTGCGGGAGATAACCCTCGTCTGCCCCGGTTCCGGATGGACATCACCTGATTCCGCCATTTGGAGTTCCTTGCGTGTAAGCTGCAGGTTGCTCTTTGTGGGCTTGGCGCATTACGCTGAAGATGGAGCGTTTGAAATCCTATGCGCCGTCGATTGCTCTCTCTGCTTTTTCTCTTTGTGCTGGCCTCCGCCGCGTTGGGGCAAGCAGGCTCCGGAATGCCACAGATCCCAATCAGCGGATCAAACGACATCGATATGGCTACGAAGAAGCGGGTACTTATATCCAATTACTGCCGGCTGGATTTTGAAGGTATGCGCCTGCGTCCAGATGGCTGGGAGCGATTCAGACCCTACGTATCGATGCGCTCAAATCCGGAGTACATCCGCGTTGTCATCGTCTCCCGCTTCAATGTCGATACGCCAGAAGAGACGACTGAAGTGCTCTACGTGAATTACCGGGAAGTGGGCTACTATGATGAGCTTGATGGCTTCGTGGCGTTCGCAACGAGCGAGCGGGTCGAATTCCATATGCAGGAACAGCAACATGGCAATGAGGTGATCGTGACGGAAGTCTCGCCAGGGATGCCCCATGTGTCACCACGTGCCGCGATTGCGTGGATGAATCTGCGGTTGGCCGACCCAAAGACTTCCGACCTGGAGCGCACCCATCTGAAGGACGCGGTGCAGCAGTTGAACAAAATTCTACAACCACCAACTCCTGCAGCGCAGCCGCCGGGGAAGTGATCCGCAACCGAAGTCAATTCATGAACGTCTGCTGATCCGAGTGGCGCGCCAGCCACCAGCACGCGGACTGGCCTTCGTGCGGAAACAAGGAACGAACACAGGGCGTGGGCTGCGGCGGGTTGAAGAAATATTCCACCTTGCTGCCCTTCTCCTTGATGAGCTCGGCGCTGTTTACCACCACCAAGCCGTGCGCGGAGCCGCCACGCTCGCGAACTTGCAGTACGATCCAGTCCGCCGCATAGGCCAGCACACAAATCGCAAGCAGCGTGACAACTCCATTTACGGTCCAGCGACGCATGTTGCGGCTCCTTGTTCGCTACAGGATCGTACCAAATTCTTTTCACCGATGAGAAAGTCGCACGCCACTGCAGAGGCACTTCGGCCTGGAACGCCCGCTCGGAAAAAAAGCAAAAAAACGGGGCGGGCGTGAAGCCCCGCCCCAAAGGTTGCAGCGTCGGCTAGAAAGCGAACTTGCCCGCCTCCAGCACGCGAGCCGCGATTTTCTCCCGCGCCGCGATTACGTTGACCGGATCGGACTTCACGAGGCGGCGCAGAATCGTCATCTGCGTGCGCAGCATGTCGCCTTCGGCGACGTCGGCCAGAACCTTCTTGGCGGCGGATTCAACCTGCGCGAACGCGCCCTGCAGATATGCGTCGCTGATGGCGATGGCAACGGCGGATGCGGCTTCGCCCTGGCTCTCGATCAGCTTCAGGGTGCGCGTCAATACCGAATCCATCGCATAGGTTTCAATAACAATATCGGCGATTGCGCCCATCACCTCCTGATGGTCGGTGATCTGCTGCATGTATTTCTGCGAAGCCACACCGGCGACCATCAGACCGATCTTCTTCGCGTTCTCGATCAGTTTGCGCTGCGGAGCCAGTTTGCGCTCGTCCGGCTCGGCAAAGCCGGGGCCCGCCATCATCTCGTCCATCAGCTTCTTGATCGCCGCCAGCAGCGGAAGTTGACCGCTCAACGCGCGCTTCAAAAGCCATCCCGTGATGATCAGCCGATTGATCTCATTGGTCCCTTCAAAGATGCGGTTGACCCTCGAGTCGCGATAGGCGCGCTCCGCCGGGTACTCCTCGACAAAGCCGTAGCCGCCGAAGATCTGCACCTGGTTGTCCACAACCTTGTCGAACATCTCAGAGGCCCACACCTTGATGATCGAGCACTCCACTGCGTACTCCTCGATGGCCTTGCGGATCAGCTTGCTTTCGTCGGGCGAACCCTTCTCGATGTCGGCGGTCGCCACGTCCATCATTCCTACCGTGCGGTAAACCAGCGCTTCGCCGGCGTAGATGCCGATGGCGATGTCGGCCAGCATCTCGCGCACCAGGCCGAACTCCGCAATGGACTTTCCGAAAGCCTTACGCTCCTTGGCCCACTTGATGGAGCTGGCAAGACAGGTGCGAGCGCCACCTACGGCAGCCGCGCCGAGCTTGAAGCGGCCGACGTTCAGAATATTGAAGGCAATCGTGGCGCCCTTGCCGACCTCACCCAGTACGTTTTCAACCGGCACCTGGCAGTCATTGAGAATCAGCGGACAGGTGGAGGAGCCGCGAATGCCGAGCTTGTGCTCCTCGTTGCCCACGCTAAAGCCGGGGAACGTGCGCTCGACGATGAACGCCGTGAACTTTTCACCATCCACCTTGGCAAAGATCACGAAGACATCGGCGAAGGAGGCATTGGTAATCCACATCTTCTCGCCGTTGAGCAGGTAATGCTTGCCGTCGGCGGAGAGCACCGCCTTGGTGCGCGCATTCATCGCGTCCGAGCCTGAGCTGCTCTCCGACAACGCATAGGCGCCAACCCACTCGCCGCTGGCCAGCCGCGGCAGATATTTTTTCTTCTGCGCCCCGGTGCCGAACCACACAATCGGCAGCGTGCCGATACCGACATGGGCGCTGAAGGTCACGGCAAACGATCCCTGCTTGGCGATCCGGTCGGCGATGATTGCCGACGATACCTTGTCCATCTCCGCGCCGCCGTACTCTTCCGGAACATCGACACTTGTCAATCCAAGATCCGCCGCTTTTTTCAGCAGCTCGCGGCTGAAGGCAAAATCCTTGTGCTCGATGCGGTCCGCGTTGGGCACAATCTCCTGCATTGCAAAGTCCTCGGCGGTCTGCTCGATGAGCTTGTGCTGATCGTTAAAATCCTCCGGAGTGAAAACGTCTTGCGGATTGGTCTCCTCGATGAGAAAGTTTCCGCCGATAATCTTCTTCTGCGCCGTTGTGACGGTGGTTGCCATCCTTGCTCCTCCACATTCCTTGGATGCTGCGCGCCGGGCCCAACCCGCGCGGTTTGAAATTAGTCGATGTTTTCGAAGATACCGGCAGCGCCCATGCCGCCGCCCACGCACATGCTCACGATTCCGTAGCGTTCCTTGCGGCGCTTCAGTTCGCGCAGCAGGGTCGCCGTGAGCTTGGCCCCGGTGCATCCCAGGGGATGGCCGAGCGCGATGGCTCCGCCGTTGGGGTTGATTTTTGCAGGATCGAGTCCGGCATCTTTGATGACCGCCAGCGCCTGCGCGGCAAAGGCCTCGTTCAACTCGATCACGCCGATCTGGTCCAGGGTAAGCCCTGCCAGCTTCAGCGCCTTTGGAATCGCGAAGACGGGGCCGAGGCCCATCTCTTCCGGTTTGCAGCCCGCCGTGGCGAAGGCGACAAAGCGCGCCAGCGGCTTCAGTCCAAGAGCTTTTGCCCGATCCGCGCTCATTACCACGGAGACCGCGGCGCCATCGCTCATCTGCGAGGAGTTCCCGGCAGTCACCGTGCCCTTGACGTGAAAGACGGGCTTGAGCGCGGCAAGAGCTTCCACCGTGGTGTCGGCTCTCGGCCCCTCGTCCACCTTGAATTCGATGGCCTGCACCGCAAGCTTGACCGCCGCGCCTCCGCGCATTGCCTGCGGAGCCGGCGCGCGGAAGGTCACCTGCACCGGAATAATTTCATCCGCGAAGGCTCCGGACGCGATCGCCCGAGCCGCCTTCTGATGGCTCTGATAGCTGAATTCATCGGACTGCTGGCGGGTGATGCCGAAGCGTTGCGCCAGACGCTCCGCGGTCAGGCCCATCGAGAGATAGGCGTCCGGATAGCTCTGCACCAGCGATGGGTTGCACGAGATTTTGTGTCCGCCCATCGGAATCATCGTCATGGATTCAGTGCCGCCGGCGAGGATGACCTCGGCGCCGCCCACGGCAATGCGATCGGCTGCGGTGGCGATAGCCTGCAGACCGGAAGAGCAGAAACGATTGATCGTCATCGCCGAGGTTTCCACCGGCAGCCCCGCACGCAGCGAAGCGATGCGCGCCACGTTAATTCCCTGCTCCGCCTCAGGCATGGCGCAGCCCAGAATGACATCCTCGATTTCATGCACATCCAGTTGGGGGACGCGCGCCAGCGCGCCCAGAATGGCCACCGCGCCCAGATCGTCGGGACGGGTGGCACGTAGAGTTCCTTTGTTGGCTCTGCCGACCGCGGTGCGGACGGCGCTTACAATCACTACTTCTCGCATGGCTCGCTGATCTCCCGGTCGAATTTAGTTGCGAAGCGGTTTTCCGGTCTTGAGCGTGAACTGAATTCGCTCCTGCGTCTTGCGCTCGCCGCACAGGCTCTTGAAGGCCTCGCGCTCGAGATCGAGCAGATACTGCTCGCTCACCGGAGTTCCGGGCGTCACGGCTCCGCCGCAAAGCACCTCGGCCACCTTGTTTGCGATCTTCACCTCGTGGTCGCTGATGAACTCGCCCTGGCGCATCAGATACACACCGAGTTTCAGCGTCGCGAGAATGTTCTCACCGGGGGCGGGAATCTCGGTGCGTGGCACTGGCGCTCGATATCCCTCGCGGGCCAGCATCAGCGCGTGCGCCTTTGCGTCGCTCAATACCCGTTCGCGGTTCATGGTGACTTCATCGGCGCGATTGAGGAAGCCGAGAGCGCGCGCCTCGAAGGCCGAGGTTGAAACCTTCGCCATCGCCAAAGTCTCAAAGGCTTTCTTCATCGACTCCATCAGTTCAACCGATTCGCCACGCCCTTCGGGCCGGATCGATTGCGCGGCGTCGACGGCGCGCAGAGTCATCTCTTTGCAACCGCCTCCGCCGGGCAGCAGGCCAACGCCCACCTCGACGAGTCCCATGTAAAGCTCGGCGTGCGGCTGGCGCGCGGCGGCGTGCAGCGAGACTTCGCAGCCGCCGCCCAGGGTCAGTCCAAAGGGCGCGGCTACCACCGGCTTGGACGAGAACTTGATCAGTTGCGTCATGTTCTGGAACTGGCGCACCATCATGTCCACGTCATCCCACTCCTCATCCTGCACCGCCATCAGCAACAGCATGATGTTGGCGCCGACGGAAAAATTCGGCGCGTCATTGCTGATGACGAAGGCGTCAAAGTTTTCGCCCAGCCCTCCGGGCTTGAGCACCTGCGAGGTGAGCTGAATAATGTCCGCGCCGAGCGAGTTCATCTTGGAGTGAAACTCGATGCAGCCCACACCGTCGCCAAGATCGATCAGCGACGCGCCGGAATTTGCCTTCACCACGCCGTTTGATTTTTTTGCGACGGCGACGCTCCAAATGCCGGACGCAACCTTCTCTTCCTTAACCGATGTAGTGGCCAGGTCAAAGTAGGCACGGCCGCTCGCAGCCTGCGGCGCATCGCTGTACCAGCTTTTGTGACCGGAGGCGAGAAGGCTCTCGACGTTCGCCGAAACCGGCTTGCCCTCCTGCTTCATGCGCGCAACCGAGGCCTCGACGCCGACCGCATCCCACAGCTCAAAGGGCCCCATCTCCCAGTTGAATCCCATGCGCATGGCGCGGTCGATTTCCACCACGTTGTCACTGATCTCCGGAATCCGGTTGGCCGAATAGGTGAAGACCTCCGAGAGCGCCGTCCACAGAAACTGTCCTGCCTTGTCGAGTTTTTCGCCGCCGAAGCCGGTCAGCATCCGCACCCGTTCGCCCAGCGAATCAACCGTCTTCGCCATCTCCAGCGAGGGAAATTTGGGACGCTGTGGAGGACGGTATTCAAGCGTCTTCCAATCCAGCGCCAGGCGCTTTTCGCCCTCCGCTCCACGCTCCTTCTTGTAGAAACCCGCCTTGGTCTTATCGCCCAGCAGCTTGCGCTCAACCATCTGGTCGTAGAAGGCGGGCAGCTCCAGATCGCCACGCTCATCGAGCAACTCGGTCCCGCCGCCGCCTGCTCCGGCCAGCGCCGGGGTCAGCCGCTTGGCGTTCCTCACAACGTGGCCCAGAACGTCCAAACCCACCATGTCAATGGTGCGGAAGGTCGCCGACTTAGGAAAGCCGATCGCCGAGCCGGTCAGCGCGTCCACGTCCTCGATTGAAAAGTCGAATTCCTGCATCAGACGCACGATGTTAACCACGCTGAAGCAGCCGATGCGATTGGCGATGAAGTTCGGCGTGTCCTTGGCGTAGACGATGCCCTTGCCAAGGCGCACGCTGGAAAACTGCGCAATCGCTTCAATCGCCGCCGGATCGGTCTCCGGCGTGGGGATAATCTCCAGCAGCCGCATATAGCGCGGAGGATTGAAAAAATGAGTACCGAACCAGTGGCGGCGAAAGTCGTCGCTGAAGCCCTCGGCGATGGAATGCACGGGCAGGCCGCTGGTATTGGTGGTGATGATCGTGCCGGGCTTGCGCACGGCCTCCACCTTGCGCAGCAGAGCGCGCTTGAGATCGAGATTTTCAACCACGGCTTCGATGATCCAGTCGCACTCGGCCAGCAGGCTGAGATGATCCTCGAAGTTTCCGGTTGTGACCAGCCGTGCCAGCCCCGCTTCCATGAAGGCGGCGGGCTTGGATTTGCGGGCAGCATCCAGCCCCGCGTCGGCGATGCGGTTGCGTGCTGCGGGCGGGGTGCCGGCAGGAGAATCTGGAGGAACAATGTCCAGCAGATAAGAACGCACCCCGGCATTAGCCAGGTGCGCAGCGATGCGGGAACCCATGGTTCCCGCGCCGAGGACGGCGACTCTATCAATTCTCTTCAGCATCGGTCGTGCTTCTCCGAACAATCCATAGCAATGATTGCGGTACGGAAACTACCCTGCCAGCGATGCGACGGAAGTGGAAATCTACTTTGTGCAGCTCAGAACACACTGATAGATGTAAGAGCTCGAACGTGGATTCACGGTTAAGCGAGAATGATCAAACAGGAAAGGATTCGACAATCGACTCGACCTCGCACCACTTGGCGCTTCCGAAATCAGTTTGCCCGATAAAAGTAAGAAAAGACCGGAAAATAGAGGCGGCGCGCGTCGAGAATGTGGGGTGAGGATGGCAACGACGCGCGCCTTATTTAATTGAATTGATCTTACTGAATGAATTGTCATTCAGTCAAGAGAAAAGTGCGCAAAATAATAAAAATAAACGAGATATAATTTTCTCGAAAACTCGCAAATTGCCTGGCGGCGCAAGTGCGTAAGTCACTGCTCTTTGTATATTGGGTCACGGCTCTTTGTGCCTGGCTCACCGCCCCTTGTGATCACTTGGGGCGCGGTCTTGGCCTTCCACGCGAGCCGTCCGCGGCGGTTGCACGGTCATGGCGCACATCGGCTCCGCGCGGCGCTGGCGGGCGCTGCGTAAACCGTTGCGATGGGCTGCGCTGCTGGGCGGTTGGACGCTCGACTGCGGGACCGCTAGCGACCCTGTGCAAGACAGGCGGCGTCAGCCGCTCGGGATGTTCACGCACAATCTTCTGCGCCATCTTCAGGACTTCGCGCTCGCCCCGATAGGTGAGCTTCCGATGAGCTTTGTCCAGGGGAAACCAGAACGCCCGGCGGACTTCATCGCGCATATCCGGGCGAATCTGCCCCAGCCGTCCGGATGCATACAGAAACAGGTAGAAGCTCACCGCTTTGGAGACGCGTTCGCGCCCTCCCCAGGAGCGCACGTACAGGTAACGGATCGTGGTCAGGCGAAACAAGCGCGTGCCATGCACTCCGGTCTCTTCCAACACCTCTCGATCGGCGCTCTGCTCCGGCGTCTCACCCTCGTCCACTCCGCCCTTGGGCAAGGCAAACACCGTGCCTTCGGGCCGTGCCTTGGCCCGCCGCGTGATCGTGTCGGCGTTGATAATGTTGGGCTCGATGAGGGCAACCTGCCAGGCTCCGCGGATGTGTCTGAGCACCACTCCGCCGGCCGATGTCTCATAAACAGTCTTCTTCCCTGAGGGCGAAGCGGCAGCCTCCGCATCGCCGGAAGCCTCATGCACTGTCTTCTTGTGAGCAGGTAAATTGGGCACAGTTGGGGAACCCGACCAAAAGCTTATCGCTCCATGTTCGCAAACAATGGACCTTCGGGGCAAGCCTTTGCTCGAATTTGCCGCTTCAGAGAAAGCACCAAGCGAGAGATTTTTGTTAGATCGCCGGCAAACAGACGTAAAATCCTGTGTTGGCGAGCTACAACTCGCAATGCAAGATCGCGAATCAAAGCAGAAGATCGCGAATCCAACGCAGTGGCTAGCGGCGATTCTGCCTTTGGCCAGCGGGTTGGCATCGAGAAGGGCTGGTTCGCATGAAGCAGATTACCCAGATTTCGCGCTCTATCCGGGTGTTTTTACGCGGCTTGCAGGGAACGCCGGTCGCGACTCCGAAAGCCGCAGCCGTAACGCCGAGGCGTACCCTGGGTATTGCCCTGGGTGGAGGCTTTGCCCGCGGCATGGTTCACATCGGCGTGCTCAAGGTGCTTGAGGAGGCGCGAATTCCCATCGCCGCTCTCTCCGGCACCAGCTCCGGCTCCGTCATTGCAGCCGGCTTCTGCAGCGGACTTTCGGCGGCGGAGTTGGCGGAGATGGGCCGCCGCTTGCGCTTCAAGGATTTTGCCCGCTGGACCCTGGAGCGCGGAGGCCTTTGCACCAACGATCGCCTGGGAGCGTTCATCGCCCGCACCTGCCCGCACAAGGACTTCTCCGAACTGCGCATTCCCCTCGTGGTGGTTGCAACCGAGTTGGACAGCGGCCAGCCTGCCATCTTCCGCAAGGGATCGATCTCGAACGCCGTGCGCGCCAGTTGCGCCTATCCCGGAATGTTCACTCCGGTAGAGGTTGACGGCGTACTCCACGTCGATGGCATGTTGAGCTATGAGGTACCCACCACGCCGCTCAAGCAGATGGGCATCAATTGCGTCATGGGAGTTCACCTGCAGTCGCACTGGACGCCGCCGGGCACGCCGCGCCATTTCTTCGAGGTCATCGGCCAGTGCTTTGCCATCGCCCAGACGCGGATGAGCCCGCAATGGGCCAAGGACGCCGACCTGCTGCTGGAACCCGACGTGGACGGCTTCGCCTACGATGACTTCGCCCGCACCGACGAGCTGATCGCCATCGGCGAGCAATCCATGCGCGCCGCCCTGCCCGCGCTGAAGAAGAAACTGGGAATAGTGGACGCGGAGAAGAGTGCGGCAAAAGCCACGAAAAACACCATCCCCAAGGCGCCCGCCCTGCGGACTCCCGCTTAGGAAGAGTCTCAAGAATGATTCAGGGGGATGCTTGCGCATCCCCCTTTTAGCGTTGCCTTGGAAGCAAAGTTACTTGGTGGCGCCACCGGCTCCGCCTTTTTCCTCCAGTGCAGCCTGCGCCGCGGCCAGCCGCGCAGTGAGCACCCGGAAGGGCGAGCAGGAGACGTAGTTGAGGCCGACGCGGTGGCAGAACTTAACCGACTCGGGATCTCCGCCGTGTTCGCCGCAGATTCCGATCTTGAGGTTGGGACGGGTCTTGCGGCCTTTTATCGTAGCCATCTCGACCAACTGACCGACACCTTCCTGATCGAGTGAGGCGAACGGATCCTGCTTGAAGATTCCCTGCTTCATGTATTCAGGCAGGAACTGGTTGATGTCGTCACGCGAAATGCCATAGGTGGTCTGGGTAAGGTCGTTGGTGCCGAAGCTGAAGAACTCAGCCTCCTCGGCGATCTGGTCAGCGATCAGACAGGCACGAGGAAGTTCGATCATCGTACCAACCATGTACTCGACGCTGTCCTTCTTTTCGGCGAAAACCTCGTCAGCGACGCGACGGACGATGTCGGCCTGATTCTTCATCTCCTTGATGGTAGCAGTGAGAGGAATCATGATCTCCGGCACAACGGTATTGCCTGCCTTCTTGGCCTGGAGAGCGGCCTCGATGATGGCGCGCGCCTGCATCTCGGTGATCTCCGGGTAGGCAATTCCGAGACGGCAGCCACGCAGGCCAAGCATCGGGTTCTGCTCATGCAGCTCTTCGACGCGTGCCAGTATGACGCGTAGCTCCTTCAGCTTGGGTGAGCGGGGCTTGGTCAGTTCCAGTTCCTTGATCTCGACCAGAAGCTCCTCGCGCTTGGGCAGAAATTCGTGGAGCGGCGGATCGAGGGTGCGGATGGTTACCGGGAAGCCCTTCATCGCCTTGAAGAGTCCGGCAAAATCGGCGCGCTGCATTGGCAGCAATTTCTTCAACGCGGCGCGGCGGTCCTTCTCATTGCCGGCCATGATCATGGCACGCATATGGGGCAGCCGATCCTCGGCAAAGAACATGTGTTCGGTGCGGCACAGGCCGATGCCCTCGGCTCCGAAGGAAATGGCAGCCTTGGCGTCGCGGGGAATGTCGGCATTGGCGCGGACACCGAGGCGGCGATGCGGGTCAGCCCAGGCCATGAACTTGACCAGATCCTTGTCATCGGGCTTGGCCTCGAGGGTGTTGAGCTTGCCCTTGATGACGCGTCCCGTGGTGCCGTCCAGAGAGAGCCAGTCGCCTTCCTTGAACGTTTGACCCTTGACGTGCATCTCCTTCTTCTTCTCGTCCACAGCGATGTCACCGGCCCCGGCGACGCAGCACTTGCCCATGCCGCGGGTAACCACGGCAGCGTGCGAGGTCATGCCGCCACGCGAAGTTAGAATGCCGGATGCAACCTCCATGCCGGCGATATCTTCCGGCGTGGTTTCGCCACGGACCAGGATGATTGACTTGTACTTCCCCTTCTGGTGTACGGCGACAGCCTCTTCGGCGGTGAAGACGATCTGGCCGACGGCTGCGCCCGGCGATGCGGGCAGGCCTTTGGCGAGCACCTCAACCTTGCTTCCCTTCTCGTCCAGACGCGGTACGAGGAAGTCGTAGAGCTGGTTGGGCTCGACCCGGAAGACTGCTTCTTCCTTGGTGATCAGGCCTTCCTCGACCATGTCGATGGCAACCTTTACCGCCGCCAGGCCCGTACGCTTGCCGTTGCGGGTTTGCAGCATGTAGAGCTTGGCATCCTGAATCGTGAACTCGAAGTCCTGCATGTCACGGTAGTGCTTTTCCATCCGCGAGGTGATGTCACGAAGCTGGTTGTAAACCTCGGGCATGATCTTTTCCAGCTCGGTAATGTGCTTCGGCGTACGCACGCCGGAGACTACATCCTCGCCCTGAGCGTTCAGCAGAAACTCGCCGTAGAACTCCCTGGAGCCGGTGGCGGGATTGCGGGTGAAGCCGACCCCGGTGCCCGAGGTGTCTCCCATATTGCCGAAGACCATCGCCTGGACGTTGACGGCCGTGCCGAGCATGTCATCAATGTTGTTCATGCGGCGATAGGTCTTGGCGCGATCGTTCTGCCAGGAGCGGAAGACCGCATCGCGGGCCATCACCAGTTGATCGATGGGATTCTGCGGAAAGTCGATCTTGGCAAACTTTTTGACGACTTTCTTGTACTCGGCGATCACTTCCTGGAGAGCGGCGGCATCGAGGTCGGTATCGAGCTTGGCCTTCTTCTGGTGCTTCTTGCCGTCGAAGACCTCTTCAAAATGCGCTTTTTCGATGTCCAAAACCACATTGCCGAACATCTGGATCAGGCGGCGGTAGGAGTCATAGGCAAAGCGCGGATTCTGAGTGCGGGCGGCAACAGCCTTCACGCTCTCATCGTTTAGCCCGAGGTTCAAAATCGTGTCCATCATGCCGGGCATGGAGAACTTTGCGCCCGAGCGCACCGAGACGAGCAGAGGATTTTCGCCGGAGCCGAGCTTCTGGCCCTGCAGTGCTTCCAACTGTGCAAGCGCGGCGTTCATTTCCTTGTCAACATTTTTACTGACCTCGCCGCGCATGTACTCGCGGCAGGCTTCGGTCTGAATGGTGAATCCCGGAGGAACAGGGAGACCAGCGTTGGTCATCTCGGCAAGACCGGCGCCCTTGCCACCAAGAGCATCCTTCATCTTGCCGTTACCCTCGGCCTTGCCTCCGCCGAAGGTGTAAACGTATTTCACTGCACTGACTGTAGGAGTAGCCATAGCCTCACTCTCTGGGTGCTGAAAAGATAACTTGCTCGTTTGTACCCGCAGCCAATCACAGGCTGCACATCATTACGCATGAAAAACAACTCCGCTGCCGAATAAAAGGCCTCCCTCAGGAAGCCTTTCGTTCGCTTACAACCTCACTGAAGTCGGCGATGGACTGGAATGTCGAAGCAACCGTTTGCAGCAGACACAAACGGGAGCTGCGCAGCGCCTCATCGTCCACCATCACCATCACCTTGTCAAAGAAATCGTCGAGCGGGCGCCGTATGGTAGCCAGCGCGGCGAGGGCTTCGTCGTATTGCTTATTCTCGCAGAGACTGGCGGTGCTGGAAGCAAGTTCCGCGGTGCGCTCGGCCAGAATGCGCTCGGCTTCATTGTCGGCGGCCTGCGGCGTACAACTCTGCTTCGCCCCGGCCGACCACTTCCCCGCTTCGGTGGCCTGGCGAAGGATGTTTTTGATGCGCTTCACCGAAGCCGCGATGGCATCGAACTCTTCACTGCCCCGAACCTTGGAAACCGCTTGCGCGCGGGCCACGGCATCCACCGCATTATCGGCGCCGGAGGCAAGCACCGCGTTGGTCACATCGTAGGCGAAGCCGCGCGCATCACGCAGATAGAATTCCAGACGCTCGCGGAAAAATGCGCTCGTGTTTTGCTCATACTGAGCCACGGCGGTAAAGCGGGACTCGGCTTCGCTGCCCTTGTACTGGCGCAGCGCGTCGGCCATCAGGCGGCTGAGGCTGATGGGAATGTTGTGCTCCACCAGCGTGCGCACAATTCCGTTGGCGGCGCGGCGCAGCGCAAACGGATCCTTCGAGCCCGAGGGAATCATGCCCAGCGCGAACATGCCCGCGATCGTATCCGCCTTGTCGGCCGTGGCAAGCACGGCGCCTTCCAGCGAGCGCGGTACCTCATCCTCCATCGAAGCAGGCTTGTATTGATCGTAGATCGCCTGCCCGATGGCCTTGGCCGAGCCCTCGGAAAGTTCCATGCGCTCGGCCTGGTGAATCAGATAAAGGCCGCCGATGATCCCCTGCAACTCGGTGAATTCCTTTACCAGTTCAGTGGTGAGATCGCACTTCGCCATCAGCGCGGCTTTATACACCACACCCTGCCGATGCTCGGGATAGAACTCGGTAACGGCGGCAGAGATCAGGCTGCCCAGGTGCTGAGTGCGCGTCGCCTTGTCAAAGTAGCTACCCAGTTCCTTCTGGAAAGTGACCGACTTGAGCATGGCCACGCGATCCTTGAGGTTCAGCTTCTGATCTGTCTTCCAGAAGAATCGCGCATCGTTGAAGCGGGCCCGCAAAACGCGCTCATTGCCGTGCCGCACAATGGCTTCGCCTTCGGCATCTGTGACCGTGTTGAGCACGGCCAAAAAGTGCGGTGCCAGTTTGCCGTCCGTGTCTTCCACCGCAAAGTATTTCTGGTGGTCGCGCATCACCGTGACCAGAACCTCTTCGGGCAGCGCAAGGAACTCGGTGTCGAAGTTTCCCAGGATCACCGAGGGCGCTTCGGTCAGGTTGACCACCGTGTCCAGCAGCGCCTTGTCCTCGCGCCAGCGCGCGCCCGGAAGTTGCCGGGTAGCGGCGTCGAGCGCTTTGCGGATCTTGTGCTCGCGCTCGGAATAGCTGGGCAGAACACTGGCGGCACGAAGCTTTTCCGCATAGTCGGCTGCCGAAGCCAAATCCACCGGAGCCGGGGCGAGGATGCGATGGCCGCGCGAGCTGCGGCCGGCGGTGATGCCACCGAACTCGACCGGAACGATCTCACGATCAAGTAGTGCGACCAGCCAGCGCACCGGACGCACGAAGCGCTCCGGCTTGCCCGCACGCCAGTACATACTCTTCGCCCAGTAAAGCGCTGCAATTTCCTTGGGGACAAGTTCGGCGAGCAGTTCTATCGCGGCTTTGCCCTTCCGGACTACGTTGGCGGCAAGGTAGCTGCCCTTGGGCGTGGTGGCAGTGGTGAGTTCGGCGAGCGCAACCCCAACCTTTTTGGCAAAGGCGACTGCGGCCTGCGTGGGCTGACCGTCTTTATAAGCATGGGCGGTTCCAGGCCCGAGCAACTGTTCGGCAACGTCGGGCTGCGATGCGGCAAGGCCGTGGGCAACAACCGCAATGCGGCGTGGCGAGGCAAAAGCCTCAACGCTTGCGGTGGAGCAGAGACGCTCGCGGGTGACAAGCTCACCGATGCGGCGCTGCAACTCTTCCGTGGCGGAGGCGATCATCCGCGCCGGGATTTCTTCGGTACCGATCTCTAACAGAAAATCTGACATGAGGTCGAATGCTTCCTTCTATATTGAGCCCAATTGATTGCTGCCGGTGTGAGCCGAGTCACAAAATCGCGTGCAGAATTCCACATCCGGTTGTGCGCTGGCTACACTGGCGCGGCGGCTGCGGTCACTTCCCGCCCAGACTGCTGTTCGACCCAGGCGCGAGCCACGGCAACGGCCAGGTTGCGCACCCGCGCAATCACCCCCACCCGCTCGGTCACGCTGATCGCGCCACGAGCATCGAGCAGGTTGAAGAGGTGCGAGCACTTGAGGCACAAATCATAGGCCGGAAGCAGTGGAAAACGGCGGCGCTCCTCAGGCGTGAACTTTGCCACCGGCTCGGTCACGGCGGCGTCCTTGGATTTCTTTTTCGGTTCCGTGGTGGCTGCGGCATATTCGCCCACCAGGGCCTGGCACTCGGCTTCATAGGCGTTCAGGTGCTGCCAGAGCTTCTCCACGTCCGCCTTCTCGAAGTTGTAAACCGAGTACTGTTCCTCGTCCGGCAGGCGGATGTCGCCATAGGTCACGTCGCCATTCGGTCCATGTACCCAAACAATGTCATAAATCGAATCGACATCCTGCAGGAAAGCGGCGATGCGCTCCAGTCCGTAGGTCAGCTCGGCACACATCGGGTCCAGATCGATGCCGCCGCACTGCTGGAAGTAGGTAAACTGCGTGATCTCCAGGCCGTCGAGCATCACCTGCCAGCCAACTCCCCAGGCCGCCAGCGTCGGAGCTTCCCAGTTGTCCTCTTCAAACTTGATGTCGTGGCGCGCCAGGTCGATACCGATTGCCGCCAGGGACTCCAGGTAAAGCTCCTGCACGTTCTCCGGCGGAGCCTTCAGGATCACCTGGTACTGCGTGTGCTTGTAAAGGCGGTTGGGATTCTCGCCATAGCGGCCATCGGCGGGCCGTCGCGAGGGCTGCACGTAAGCGACGCGGTAAGGCTTGGGTCCAAGCACGCGGAGGAATGTCTCCGGCGACATGGTCCCCGCCCCGACTTCCACGTCGAGAGGCTGCTGCAATACGCATCCCTGGCGGGCCCAGAAGTCCTGCAGCTTGAGGATGAGTTCCTGAAACGTAAGAGCTTTCGCTGTCATGAATGCAATCCGATCTTTGGAAATAATTGTAAATGGTGGAGGGGCTGCGGAGCCACTTCGGGGCACGCATCAACTGAAGCAGCGGCTACTCCAGCCGTTCGAGCTGCGCAGAGGTTTGCAGTTTTCGGTCGAGGTGGCGGGCGAGTATCTGCATCAGGAACTTGCGCAGGTCGGCCAGCCGCGAGGCGGGGGTGGCTTCGCCAGCAAAGTGATCGACCGGGTTTTTGAAGATGCGGGCGGCGATCTCGCGGGATTCGACGGACATCTCCGAGCTGGCGATGCGGCGGTCGCGCTGGCAGACCAGGCCGTCGCGCAGCGCATGGAAGAAGGCAGGTTGCCCGGCGAGCGCCTCGCCGCACTCAATGCACTCATCGAGCGTCGGAAGAAATCCCATCAGCCGCAGCATCCAGAGGTCGAAGTAGGTGACGGGCAGCCAGATCTCCCCGCTTTCTAGCGCCTGCAGCACGGCCCAGGCGAGGCGGAAGATCGAATCGTTGGCCTCGCGCTCCGGCATCAGCTCGTCAAGCATCTCTCCGACGTGGGCCAGGGCCACGCAGCGCGGGTAGTCCATCGGAGCCGAGAGCGGCGACAGAAGCACGTCGCAGGAGTCCAGCCGCGCCAGTTCGCTCCCTTCGCGATCCTGCCATTGGGCGCGGACGCAGGTGAGCGGCTCCAAAGCTCCGCCAAAGCGCTTTTGCGAGCGCTTGGCACTCTTGGCCACACCCTTCACCTTGCCTTCCGAACGGGTGAAGAGCGTAACCAGAAGATCGGCCTCGCGGAGCGGATAAGTGCGCAGCACGATCGCCTCGGATTGCTTGAGCGCCATGGGGGGATTGTAGAACAAGAAGCGACTCTCCCACCCTCCGCCGCACAAGGCTCGGCGGAAGGCAGGAAGTCCGAACGCTCTTTCTGTTTCTTACGCCACGGTTGGCTCCGCCGCGAGCGGTGCTTCGGCGATCTTCCTGGAGTAACCACAGGAGCCGGCTTCGACCTCGGCAACCGTGGCTGCGGGCTTCGCCTTTGCCTTGGTCTTCACGGCGGACTTGGCGGACTTCACCGCAGTCCTGGACTTCCCTGGCGCCTTGCTGTTGGGGCAGACCAGGAAAGTTCCCTCCTTGGTCACCTTTTCCAACAGGTAAGGGCTGCCACACTCCGGACAGCTTTCGGCAACGGGTTTAGTCGCGGCGGTAAAGTCGCACTTGGGATAGTTGGCGCAGCCGTAGAAGAAGTTGCCGCGCCGCGCTTTTTTCTCCACAATCTCGCCCGTCTTGCACTTCGGGCACTTTACGCCGATGAAGTTCTGCTTGATGTATTTGCACTCGGGATAGCCGGAGCAGGAGACAAACTCGCCGAAGCGTCCATTGCGCAACAGCAGGTTGCGTCCGCACTCAGGACACTTCTCGTCGAGTGGAATGTCGGGCTTCTTCTGCACGGAATCAAGCCGCCGCGTGGTTTTGCACTCGGGATAGCCGGTGCAGGCCATGAAGGTGCCAAAGCGTCCGCGCTTGAGGACCATCGGTTTGCCGCAGTTTTCGCAGAACTCCTCCTCATTGTTGGAGGAGATTTCGGCATCGCCCAGGTCGGTCAGATTGATCGGGTTTTCCTTGGTAAAGCTGCAGGAGTTGGGGTCACTCTTATCGAAGGTTGAGCAGGCGAAGAACGAGCCGTGCTTGCCCCACCTCAGCACCAGCGGCGCCCCGCAGCGCTCGCATTTCTGGTCCGTCGCCTTCTCCATGCGCTTGACGTTTTCCATGTGCTCGCCGGCGTATTCGAGATCCTCCTCGAACTTGTCGTAGAACTCATGCAGCGCGGCGGTCCACTTGATCTTGCCGTCCTCGATCTCGTCGAGTTCCTCTTCCATGCGGGCGGTGAACTCGAAGTCGAAGATGTCTTTGAGATTGGCGACGAGCAGTTCGGTGACGACGAAGCCGATCTCGGTGGGCAAGAACTTTCCCCCGCGCCCCGCGGTCTTCTGCACGTAGCCGCGATCGACGATGGTGCTCATGATGGCGGCGTAGGTGGAAGGACGGCCAATGCCGCGCTCTTCCAGTTCCTTGACCAGCGAGGCCTCGTTGAAGCGCGGCGGCGGCTCGGTGAAGTGCTGCTCGGGCTTGAGGGCTTCGAGCTTGAGCTTCTGTCCTTCTTCGAGCGGCGGCAGCTTGTGCTTCAGCGACTCGTCTTCCTCATCCTTGGTGTCCTTGGCCTCTTCATACACCTTGAGGAAGCCCTCGAACTTGAGGACCGATCCGGTGACGCGGAAGTTGTAGCGCGTGGAATTCGCGGTAGCGTCGATCTCGACGGTTGTCTGGTCGAAGACGGCGGCTGACATCTGAGAAGCGACGAAGCGCTGCCAGATCAGCTTGTAGACCTTGAACTCATCATCCTGAAGGTAGGGACGAACATCTTCCGGAGTGCGCAGGGCGGAGCTGGGCCGGATGGCTTCGTGAGCTTCCTGCGCGTTCTGTGCCTTGGTCTTATAGACGTTGGGCTGCTCCGGCATGAAGGGCTTGCCGAAGTCGCGCTCGATCAGGCTGCGAGCTTCCGTGACCGCATCGCTGGAGACCCGCACCGAGTCGGTACGCATGTAGGTGATGAGACCGACGGTGCCCTCGGAGCCCAGTTCGACGCCTTCATACAGGCGCTGGGCGACCATCATGGCGCGCTTAACGGTCATGCCAAGCTTGCGCGAGGCATCCTGCTGGAACTTGGAGGTGGTGAAAGCCGGCAGCGGGTTGCGGCGTCGCTCGGCCCGCTTGACGGTAGTAACCGCCCAGGTGGCGGCAGCAAGGGCCTCGACGATGCGCCGGGACTCCTCCTCATTATTAATTTCCAGCTTCTCGCCGTTCATCCCCAGGAAGCGGGCATCGAAGACGGGCGCTTTGGCGGCGTGGAGGCGGGCGTCGAGGGTCCAGTACTCCCTCGTCTCAAACTTCTGAATCTCGCGTTCACGCTCAACGATCAGCCGCAGCGCCACCGTCTGCACGCGTCCGGCGGAGAGTCCGCGGCGAACCTTGTCCCAAAGCAGCGGCGAAACCTGAAAGCCAACCAGACGGTCCAGGATGCGCCGCGTCTGCTGCGCATCAACCAGGTTCCAGTCAATCTCGCGGGGATGGGTGAAGGCCTCCTGCACCGCTTTCTTGGTGATTTCGTTGAAGGTGACACGATAGACCGGCTTTGCCTCTTTTTTGTGGCTGCGGCCACCATCGCTGTTGCTGCCTAACTCTTCGGCAAGATGGGCGGCAATCGCTTCGCCTTCACGGTCCGGGTCAGGCGCAAGGTAGATGGCATCGGCCGTACGAGCCAGCTTCTTGAGATGCGCGACAACCTTCTCTTTGCCGGGGATGACTTCGTACTCGGTGGAGAAATCGTTGTCAACATCAACCCCGAGACCCTTCCTGGGCAGATCCTTAATATGACCGAGCGATGCTTCTACGTCGTAACCGGAGCCGAGATACTTCTGAATCGTCTTGGCCTTGGCGGGAGACTCGACGATAACCAAACCTTTAGCCAATGGAACCCCTTCTCAATCTATGGAAACTGGAACAAAACCTAGCACGAAGGAAGGAGGATGGCAAAACCGGAGAGGCGGAAAAGCCCACTCCCAGTGCCGTGCAAGGATGGCTAAGCTATTGATTCTTTATGGAAATACAGGAAAGTTCAGTATTGCGACCAACGGCAAGGCCAGAAAGAGGCTCACCCGGCCGGACGCTTCGCCTAAGCCGCCTCAGCCTCGGCTGCACCGCTGATTGCCGGAACCGGCGCAACATCGATGTGGCAGGATGCCTGGCCGCGTGCCAGCCACGGGCCGATCAGGCTGTTGATGCTTTCCAGCGCGCCGCTCAGCTCCCTGGGCTGAATCTGCTTCCAATCAATAACGATTTCAACATCGAAGCGTATCTCCTGCTTGGCTCCGGAGCGACGGGGTCTGGAGGCGAGCGAGGCGCCTCCAATGATCCTGGCAAGGTTGAGTAGTGAGCGGCTTCCGCAGACCGAGCATTGATCCAAGCGGCCGCTGGTCACACACTCGCAGTTGACGCAGAGGACTGCGGTTAGCAGGGGAACCGCGCCTGTCTCCGTTTGCAGTTTGGTTGCAGTATCCATGAGTGCCACCCCAGGCAGAAGCGCCGCCTATGAATACAGAGTAGCGCCCGCCAGCCGGAGTTGCCCCCGCTACCTCCACAACTCGGATCGAGCTCTGCTTTTAGAAGACGCGGACGTAGTTCTTGCCGGGAAGCTGGCGGATTTTATTATTCATTTCCAGCTCGAAAAGCGCGGAGAAGATCTCTGAGCTGGAGAGCTCGGACTCGAATTTCTCAATCAGATCATCGATGTGGATCGACTCATCGGCCTTGATGGCCGAGAAGACCTTCTGCTGTTCGCCGGCAAGCGCGGCGGCTTCAGGCGGCGGATCAAATAACGATGCCTCCTGTGGCGCCGGAAGTTCCGACTGGCGCGCCTGAAGTCGGAGACGGATTTCCGTGGGCAGTTCTTCGAATACGTCCTCCCACGTTGCAACCAGTTTGGCTCCCTGCTTGATCAGCGTGTTGGGCGTCCAGGCCTGCTTGTTGGTCACATTGCCAGGGACGGCGAACACCTCGCGGCACTGCTCCAGGGCGCAGCGCGAGGTGATACGGGTACCGCTATACTCGCCCGCCTCCACCACCAGGACTCCGCGCGACAGTCCGCTGATGATCCGGTTACGCAGCGGAAAATTGTGCGGATTGGGGCCGGTGCCGAGAGGAAATTCGCTGACCAGCGCGCCGCCTAGCTCCAGTATCTGCTCGGAGAGCTTGCGATTTTCGCGCGGATAAATCACGTCAACCCCGGTGCCGAAGACGGCGATGGTGCGGCCGCGCGCCTGCACCGCTCCTTTGTGTGCTATCGAATCGATGCCGCGGGCCATGCCGCTGATAATCACCAGGCCGCAGTTCGCCAGATCCTGCGAGAGACGCTCCGCCATGCCGAGACCGTACGGTGTCGGATGGCGCGTGCCGATCACCGCGATTCCCACCTCCAACAGAACCTGCGCATCGCCCCGCACGTAAAGCACAAGCGGCGGATCGTAGATCTCTCCAAGGTGTGCGGGATAAAGCTCGGAGCCCATGGCAACCAGCGTTGCTCCGGGGGCCTGGGCCAGCTTTTTCAGCTCATCGTCGGCCAGCCGGAGCGACTCTCCCAGGGCAATGGACTGGGCACTGGCCGCCGGCAGACCGATCGCTTCCAACTCGGTGAGCGGGGCACGAAAGATGTCTTCGGTGCGCGGAATGCGCTCAAAGAGGCGGCGGACACGGGTGGGGCCGAGCTGGGGCGTGAGCGAAAGTGCAAGCATTTCACGGTCGCGCGCGGAGACGCGTGATTGGGTAGCTTCGGCCATAACAGATCGATGCAGCCGAGTGTAACGGAGCGCGCAGCCTGAGTCACGGAAAAATGAAGGCAGCTACGCGGCAGCTTGCGCAAGCGGGACACAACCCTGCCCGCCGGCTCGCTTCAGCCATCCTTTGGCCGATCTAGGGTTATTTTCGCAGCCCTCGAAAATGCATCTTTCCAGACGCTTCCGGCATCTATTAATACATGCGTGGTAGCTTTCACCGCCTGACTCAGGTAAAGTGAAAGCAGCTCTTTGAAAATGGTCTATGACCTTTCAGCTTCGCCGTCAACTCACGGTGAAGAAGGCCGGCTGCTCTAACCGAATTGATTTCGGCGCAGGGCGGCCACGACGCAAAAGCTCTCCGCGAACCGCTGATCGAAACTGGCGTGCGTGCCGCGGAGCCCGACCGAGACTCAGAAACTGGGGTCTCGGCTGGGTGCAGTTTTGGGGGCGTCACGGCTTCGACGGAAACGGTTGCGGCCAGGAGGCATGCAGGGGCGCACACACCCTTAATCGAGTGCAAAACAAACAGTTGCCAACACAGAACTGGCTTACGCAGCTTAATTAATTAAGTTGCCGTTCTCCGTGGCTTCGCCTACGGGCTCCGGTCAGAACGTCGCACAGCAGGCTGGCTCCGATCTCTACGTCTGGGAGTGGGAGCAAGATCAACAGGCTAGTCAACTAGGTTTCTTGCCGATTCTTAGCATAGTTGGCGAACGTTGTGGTTAATGACCACGGCAGGAATCGAATAAGCATGTAGTCTCCTCGCTTTCAGCGCTTTCGGACAGGGGTTCAACTCCCCTCGCCTCCACCAAAATCTGTACATTCATCTATCCGGGCCATAATGTTCGGCATGAATCCCGCCAGTGTCCCCGCCGTTGAGGCGTATCCAGCTTGAAACGGTTCACCTCCGCGCCGTCATCGCGCAATGTCCTTGCAAAATCAAGCGGATGCATTTCTGATGTGGATTGTCTCTCAAGAACCTAACCAAACCGCTTAGGTTTATGCTAATATGCCAAAAGTTGACGTGATAGACGGACTGCGGGTTGTTGTCTAGCCGAACGACCATAGGCCCGCCATGTACACGTCATCGGCAATGGCTGTGAGGCTGTTTTCAAGCTGAATTGCCCCGATGGACCGCCAGAGCTGCGGGAAAATTACGGTTTCGCGCCCGGCGATCTGGCGAAAATCAAAGCGGCGCTAACAGCTAGAACGGCGCATCTGTGCGTGGCGTGGAGCAAAATTCATGGTGAACCGTAAGGACGAATTCGAGGCAGCAAACCAACGGGCGGCGGCTGTGTTGGCCAAGACTCCAACCGCTGTTGCGGCTCGCTATGACCGCAGGACGGATCGCGTCGTCATCGATCTCAGCAGCCGCCTTACCGTTTCCTTCAAGCCGCAGGATGCCCAGGGGCTTGATGAGGCGAAGCCCGAACAGCTCGCCAAGATCGAGATTTCGCCATCGGGGCTCGGGTTGCATTTCCCGAAGCTCGATGCCGATCTTTACATGCCTTCGCTCCTGGAAGGCTTCCTCGGGTCGCGGCGGTGGATGGCGGCGCAGTTGGGCAAGGCGGGCGGGCAAGCACGCTCGGTTGCCAAGGTGGCGGCTGTGCGCGCCAATGGCAGACTGGGCGGACGCCCCAAGAAAGTGGCTGCCTCGTAGCGCTCACTCCCCTCGCCTCCACCAAATCCATCTATATCTTCTTGCACACCAGGCTCTTGCTCCCATATGCCGTAATGTCTATGCAGGGGCGCACCCGCGTCATTGGTAATTCAGCTTTCCCGCTACCGTAATGAAGCCATTCACGATTCAAAACCATCACTCTGCTCTCAACTCCACAGCCTGCGCAACAGATTTCCTATGCGGAAACTCATCATGCTAAACTCAAGCTACTAGAGCCTGAACCTCTGCTCTATTCCGCGTCTCTCAGATGCAAAAAGCTAATAACGACTAGACAGTTTTGACCAAATTTATGAAAACGTCAGCACTCAAACCAGAGCCTCTAAAGCGCCCGCGTCGGAAGACAGGCATTCAATCGATTGAAGTCGGTGTGCCGCTGCTCCGCGCCCTGACCAACGCGGTTGGCCCAATGACCCTGACTGCGCTTGCCACGGCTGTCGGCATGCCCGCCAGTAAGGCGCACAAGTATCTCGTCAGTTTCATACGCGCGGGATTGGTTTCCCAGAGTGCTTCCACCGGTCTTTACGATTTTGGTCCCTTTGCCTCCGAGCTGGGATTCGGTGTGCTCCGCCGCATTGACGTGGTAGATCTTGCACAGGACGCCCTTGAGGATCTGCGTGATCGCCTTGACCTGTCCACCTCGCTCGCCATTTGGGCAAGCACCGGACCTATCGTGGTTCGCCGCGCGGAGAGCCGCCAGACCACTGCGCTGTGGACACAGATGGGAGCAACCCTGCCGCTGTTAACTTCAGCAAGCGGCAGAGTGTTTGCAGCCTATCTTCAGCGCACCTTCACCCGTGAGCTGATGCAGACCGAACTCCACCTGAAAGATGGTCCTGCCGCCTCTGCCGGATTGTGCAGCATGGAAAAAGTAGATGCCATGCTGGAAGAGGTTCGAAAAGAAGGCAGTGCCAGTGTCGTCGGTCTTCTCCACGCCGGTGTCACCAGCATCGGAGCTCCGATCATCGATCACAATAATTATGTCGTTGGCGCGCTGGCCCTGGTCGGTCCCGCCGGCAAGGTCGATCCGGCATGGAATGGCAAACCGGCCCGCACAACTCGAGCCATCGCGAGTACACTCTCCCGCCGGCTCGGTGCGAGCATCTCCATCGGTAAATCGTAAGCGGGGATAAGTTGAAGATTGCATGTCATCCCTTCTTCTGCTGCCATTGAAGGCATTTGGTCGGCGCGCTTACAATCACACTCTGCGCCTTCGTCGCTCTCGCTCCGCCGCAGCTTTCAGGAAAGAACTCGTAGCTTGCAAGGTCTTTCGTCCACGACATCTCAAAACTGGCACGTCAACTGCTCACCACGCCGGAAAAAAATTGATTGCTTTCTTCCTCTAAGCGCGTTACTGTTTCGCCACCCAGACAAGCGACAGAAGTTTCTCATTGAGAAAGTTTCGAGATCATCACGGAGTGTGAATTATGCAAAAAGTTTTTGTAAATCGGGTTCTCGGTGAAGGCAAGTTCAACTTGTTTCACTGGATGTTCTTGATTTTACTGTTCCTCATTGTGACCTTTGAAGGTTACGACCTTGTGGTCTATGGAGCCTCGGTTCCCCTCATCATGAAGTACTGGTTCCTCAAGCCGGCCTATGCCGGAGTGATTGGAACTTATGCATTGTTTGGAGCCGCTCTTGGGTCGCTTTGTTTCGGCCGGCTTGCAGATAAGATTGGCCGTAAGAAAACCATCGTCATCTGCACCACCCTTTTCAGCGTGTGCATGATCGTCTGCGCCGTCAGCCCCAATCCAATCATCTTTGGCGTTTTCCGCGTCCTAACCGGCATTGGCATTGGCGGTGCAATGCCAAATGTCGTTGCCCTGGCTACGGAATGGACACCGGTTCGCCATCGCTCGCTGATGGTGACGGCGATTTATACCGGCATGCAGTGGGGCGGTGTTTTGGCTGCCGGAATCGGCATATGGCTGCTGCCACTCTACGGATGGCGGTCGTTGTACCTTTTTGGCAGCATCACGATACTGCTTCTGCCGTTCCTCCTCGGCTGGCTGCCGGAGACCGCACCGCGGCTGATCGCAACTGGCCGTATTGCCGACCTCATCAAGCAAATCAAGCGGGCGCAGCCGCAAGTTACGTTGCCCGAAGGAGCCGAATATGACGTCGACAAAACCGCCGATGCGTCGCCGTTAATCGATGTCTTCAGACAAAACCGTGCGTTGAGCAGTGTGTGTTTCATCATCGTCTACTTCACGACGCTGTACATGATTTACGGTCTGAACATCTGGCTGCCGAAGTTGATGATGAATGCGGGCTACCCGCTGGGCTCGGCCCTCACCTTCCTGTTGGTGCTCAATCTTGGTTGTTTCATATTGAACATCTTCACGGCGGCAATTGCCGACAAGATCGGCCCAAGGAAGATGGTCCTCATCTCGTACTTCCTTGGCTTCTTCGTGATCGCGTCGCTGAGCATGAAGACCAACATTTGGCTACTTTATCTTTTGGTTGCCCTGGCTGGCGTTCTTACCATGGGCGCGCACAATATCGTGCATGCGTATGTCTCTCAGTTCTATCCTCCCTCAGTGCGCTCCACCGGCTTGGGCCTGTGCTTTGGTCTGGGACGAATTGGCGCGGTTCTTGGTCCTATTCTGGGTGGGGTTCTGATGCAGATGCATGTCACCATATTCGTCTCCTTCCTGGCATTCGCTATCCCGAGTATGATTTCGTTTTTCGCTTTCTTGCTCACCCAGGACAAGTACAGCTACACTACGCAGGCCATCGCTGCCAGCAAGGCTCAGCAGACTGTAAGAGTTTGAGCTATTTAGGAGTTTTGAGTTATTTAGGAGTTTGAGCTATTCAGGAGTTTGAGCTATCGGTAGCATCAATTATTTGAGCCCCGTGCGGGATGACCCACCCCAATTTCCGCACGGTGGCCTTACAACTTAATCCGTCGGTGTCGTGGCTGTGGGAAGGTCGGAAACCTGCTATTTGTTTTCCAAGCGGGCGCAGCACTCGTTTTTTTCACAGTTTTGCGCCGCCGCAAGTTCCGCAGGCGTTTTGCTGGGGAGCAGGGGCTGAAAAGGTCCTGCTCCCCAGCAGTGCCTAATAGAACTGATTAATTCGCACTTCAGTGCGAGGAGGAAAAATGCGGATAGTAAACACTTCTGAAATGATTGACAAAGCAAAATTCAATGGCTTTTTCAAAGCAGTTATGGCCATCTGCTTCATAACGACCATCTGTGATGGTTTCGATATCAACATTTTCGGCTTAATCATCCCTACCTTCATGAAGGACTGGCATATCGGCCCCGCACAGGTGGGCCTCCTTGGCAGCTGGGGTATGTTCGGGATGATCTTTGGATCAATGGCGTTTGGGCCCCTGGCTGACACCATTGGCAAAAAGCGCTCGATCCTCATCGGCACCGCAGGGTATGTAATATTCACGGTCGCCTGTGGCTTCGTGCATACCATTACTACTTTTGCCGTCTACCGCTTCCTTGCAGGTTTCTGCCTGGCAGGTATTTATCCTCTGGCCGTGGCCTTTACTTCTGAATACTCCCCAAAACCCATTCGCAGCCGACTCACGGTGTGGGTTACCTCCGGCATGGCCGTCGGCACTGTGATTGCTGCCCTGGTGGGTATAGCCGTCATTGGGCCTTACGGATGGCGCTCGATGTTCTACGTTTCGGGCATCATGATTCTGCTGCTCATCGGTCAGGCCTATCTGCCCGAATCGATCGCCTACCTGAAGCGCAAGGGCCACCATAAGGAGATCGGATCGATCCTGACCAGGATCGATCCTGAGTTCAAGCCCAGCGACCAGGACGAATACCAGCTCGCCCAGAAGGATACAGGCAAGGGCACGCTGGGCAACCTCTTCACCCACGGCTTCGCCAAGAACACCATTCTCTTCTGGTTCATGATGGCCACCAGCTACGTCTTCATCTACGGCGTACTCATGTGGCTGCCCAAGCTCATGACCCTGAAGGGCTACAGCATCAAGAGCAGCCTCTTCTTCACTATGACCTGGAACCTCGGTTTCCTCCTTGGGATTCCACTTTACGGTTACTTGTCAGACAAGCTGGGCGGTAAGCGCACCCTCCAGATCGGATGGATCGCCGAGGCCATCCTGGTTTCGGTCATCGGTTTCCTGAATGGCTGGGTAGCCCTTACCGTATTTTTGTTCCTCACCGGCGCCTGCCAGCATGGCGTCTCCGGCGCGGCAGGTTCCTATTTGGCCCAGTCCTACCCCAGTTCCTTCCGGGCAACCGGCACCACTTGGGGCTACGCGATGGGACGCATCGGCGGCACTGCCGGCCCCATGATCGGCGGCTTCTTGCTGGCCCGCAATCTCCCCGTGAGCTCAAACCTCATGTTCTTCGCGATGTTCCCCATCATCGGCGTCATCTTTGTCAGCTTCACCACTGACTTCTTCAAGGACAAGGGCGTTGCGCTTTCCGCCACTGCCCGATAAGTCAAGCCCGTTGAGCCCTGCAGGGAGGAGACCCTCCTTTCAGGGTTTAACACATTTTCCGGAAGCGTTCACGTCGCTGAATTCGCTATCCCGAGTATGATCTCGTTTTTCGCCTTCCTGATCACACAGGGGCAAGTACAGCTACACTACGCAGGCCATTGCTGCCAGCAAGGCTCAGCAGAGTGTGAGTTTGATCTGTCGATAGATTCAATCAAACCCAGTGCCGGTAAATCCGGCGTGGGGTTTGTGTATAACATTTCAAGTAAATGTAGATGAATTAACCATGCAATCCACAATGATGAACGGGCCGCTGAGCTTGGTCCACATTCTCGAACGTGCTCGGCGGTATTTTCCAAATTCGATAATTGCGTCGCGCCTGCCTGACCGATCATTCCTCCATCGATGCTCCTATGCAGACCTTTACCGGCGCTCGCGCGCGCTCGCTTCCGCGCTCACCCGGCGCGGTCTGAAGAAGGGTGAGGTGGTGGCGACCTTGATGGGCAGCCACTACGCCCACATGGAAGCGTACTTTGGCATTCCCGTCGCGGGAGCTGTCGTACACACACTCAACCCGCGCCTCCATGTGAATGAAATCGCTTATGTCGCAAATCATGCGGAGGATCGTTTCCTGATCGTTGACGATACGCTCTTGCCATTGCTGGAGCAGATCAGGGACCGGGTACACTTTGAAGCTATCTTCGTTTTTTCCCTCAACGGTTATCCCACCCCTCCGGGCTATGAAGACTATGAGGAGTTGCTCGCATCCGGCGACCCTGATTTCACCTACCCTGACATTGACGAGAATGATGCCGCGGCAATGTCTTATACCTCGGGAACCTCGACAGGGCGGCCCTCGGGCGTCGTCTTTTCCCATCGCTCGATCGTTCTGACATGCCTTGGAATCCTCGCCGCTGATTCACTCGGAGTCGTTTGTGCCGATGTAGTCATGCCTCTCGTTCCCATGTTCCACGTGCTCTCCTGGACGCTTCCCTATGCAGCCGTGATGGCCGGCAGCAAGCTGGTTCTGCCTACCGGCCACTGGGAAACCGAGAGGCTGGTCGAGCTGCTTGAGATTGAAAAGGTGACCCTCGGCACCGGAGTGCCGACAGTATGGCTCGCGGTCTTGCAACTGCTGGAGCTCAAGAAGCGCAACTATAAGTTTGCCAACGGCCTTCGACTTTTCGTAGGCGGCGCCGCTGCCCCGGAAGTGATGATCCGCGGTTTTGACCGCCAGGGAATTCCCCTCATACCGGCCTGGGGCATGACCGAAACATCCTCAAACATCGTCGTTTGCCGCTTGAAGCCTCATCTGCACACTTTGCCGGAGGAGCAGTATTACGCTGCTCGGGCCCGAACCGGATTTGCCATCCCTCTATCCGATGTACGAATCGCCGCTGAGAATGGAGACGAGGTTCCCGCCGATGGCGCGACCATGGGCGAACTCCAGGTCCGTGGCCCTTGCGTTGCCGCCAGCTACTTTAAGAAGGAACCCGATTCCGACAGTTTCACCTCGGACGGATGGTTACGCACCGGCGACGTCGCCACGATGGATGTCGAGGGATACGTCAAGATCTGTGATCGCACCAGGGACTTGATCAAGTCCGGAGGCGAGTTCATCAGTTCGGTCGAACTTGAAAACGCGATCATGGGGCATCCCGCGGTCGCAGAAGCTGCCGTTGTCGCCGTCCCGGATCCCAAGTGGTCGGAGCGCCCCTGCGCTTTTGTCGTCCTCAAGCCCGGGGCCGTGGCCTGCGCAGAAGATATTTCCAGGTTCATCGCCCCTAAGTTCGCCAAGTGGTGGCTTCCCGATAAGTACGTCTTTGTAGAGAGCATTCCGAAAGGCTCCAGTGGCAAGTGCCTCAAGCGGGTGCTGCGCGAGCAAGCCGCCGGCCGCGTCCAGAGCCGGACTTTAACCAGCTAAAGAAATTCCATTGAAACTACTGAAAGAATCCCATTGACACGGTTCTTGAGGTGTGTTTCTATATGGGACACTGGTTTCCTAATAGGAAATAAGAAATACGGGCATCAACGCGCCAGGAACTTCTGCTGACAAGCTTAAGGGCAGTGTTAAGGCGCTCGAAACCGTTCCGGATCGCGCCCGCATCGCTTCACAGAGTTGGAACTGCTCAAGAAATTTCGGGGGTGTTGGTTGAAAATCGAAATCGTCAGTCTGGAGTGCATAGGATGCGGGGTTTGTGTCGATGTCTGTCCGAACGAGGCATTGGCGATGCAAGACGGTCGAACGACCTTGGCGGAGGCGGAAAAATGCGAGGGCTGCGGCGTTTGCGTTGGCTTCTGCGAGCAGGAAGCATTGCGCCTGCCGTTGTAACCATCGGTCATCGTCAGCTCTGCTCTTATTTGTAAAGGACGTGCAGTAAAAGGGTAGCCAGTGTGGGTTCCCCAAAGCAGATCTCCTGCCCCAGGTGAATCCGGCCATCTTGTTGGGATAACTGGAAGAACTAATACGGAGAAGGACTATGGAAGAAACAAACGCGATCATTAGCCCCGAATTCGAGACGTTCATGAAAGTGATAAGGGGCCGCAGGAGCATTCGTAAGTATAAGGATCAGCCGATACCCAAGCAAGCCATCGATGCCATGCTGGATGCCGCCAGGCTGGCCCCAACCGGCGAGAACTACCAACCCTGGGAATTCATCGTCATTACAGACAAGAAGCTCATCACGGAAATTGGACTCATTGGAGCCCAGGCTAGCGGGCGCAGATTCCTTCAGGAATTCCTCCGCGGCGATCTCGAGAAAAGGTTTGCCGCCGTTCCCCCGGAAAAACGCGAGAAGATCATCAAGAAGTTGATCGAAGGCCGGGTCTCTGGATTTGTAGCCACCGCCCCGGTAGTGATCGCCGTGTGCAGCGTAGGCTTCGCCGGCGTCGACAATGGGATTGACTGTGCTGCCGCCACTGAAAACCTCTTGCTGGCAGCTCATGCGTTAGGCCTGGGAGCCTGCTGGGTCATCGGCCCCACCAAGGATGCTCGCGATTTGCGCAAGGTCAAGGCACTCCTCGGAGTCCCGAACCAGGTGCATGTGCCCTACGTCCTTTCGGTCGGCTTTCCAGACGAATCGCCGAACCCAAGGCCGCGCAAACCAGTGTCGGAAATCGTTTATTACAACACGTACGGCAATCAGGAGGTGAATAGCAATGTCTGAGAAAACGCCACCGACGGAATTCTTGAACAGCGTCATCCAGGGCTTGACCGAGATGGCATACAACTGGGAAGGTAGCGCCTATGGCATTATGGGCAGCCTGGTTGGAGCGTCCATCGTCGAAGACATTGCCCTCCCGCAGATAAAAGAAGGTGAAAAGAGCAGAGATGTCTTGGTCGACGAAGTTAGCGCCATATTGGAGACCGAGCTGACCTCCCGCTTCGGAGTAGCTTCAAACCTCAAACTCGCCCGCTCGGAAAAACAGGGTCTAACGCTCGAGGCCGACAACTGCGTCCTCATTCCCAGCGAAGATTACATGATTAACAAAGGCATGCAATCCCGCTGTCTTTTCTGCCCGGTGGTCAACGTCGTTGTCGAGTCGCTCTACAAGGTCGGGATCGACAGCGAAATCAGAAGCTGGGAGATCGGCAGCAAGCAGAATCCGCATTGCCATCACGTCATCGGCTTGATGGAGGATGTGCCGGCAGCAACCGAGATCAGGGCCGGCAAGGCCTGCTGACCTCCCCGCTGGGCGGCTTGCTTCAGGGTAGTTCGGCTCTTCTCCCGCGAAGCCGGAATGTCGGATTTACGCTCTAGCGCCTGTGTGGGTGTGTCTCTGGAGTTTCAGAGACACCACCCCGCCGGAGACAGCATTCTGAGGCACCGCCTCCCGCACTGGCGCAGCCAAACTCAAGCCGGATCATGGCAAAAAGATGCTCGACGATGGAACGAATATGCGCAGCTTACAGACAGTGAAAAGAGTTCCCTTGCCTGCAATAATCCCGTTGACATGTTTCCACTCTTGTGTTTCTATTGGGGGCATCAATTTCTTATTAGGAAATAAATAATGGCGGCCGGAAGCGGCCGTTGGAGAGGAAGCGCGAACAACCGTGGCTGATAAAGTTAAGAGCATTGCCGAGGCTGTAGAAAGCGTTCCAGATGGAGCACACATCGCGTTAGGTGGGTTCGCAATTGCGCGCAACCCAATCGCTTTTGTCCACGAACTAATTCGAAAACAGAAGAAAAATCTCACCATCTCGCAAGCTGTTATGGGCATGGACACCGACCTCCTCGTGGGTGCCGGCCTGGTAAAGAAGCTCATCGTTGGCGGTGGCTCGCTGGACCGCTTCGGCTCGGTGCATTGCGTGAATCGGGCGCGCGAAACCGGATCCGTTATTTCCATTAATTCGTCCAGTCTGTCCATCACCTTCGGCTACCTGGCGGGTGCCCTCGGCATTTCCTTCATACCTATCAAGTCGATGATGGAGTCGGAGATGCTGGAAGTCCTCGAGAAGCAGGAACCGGACTATCTGAAGATGGGTGCCTGTCCGTTCACCGGAGAAAAGTATGTCATGCTCCGCGCTCTCACCCCGGACATCGCGCTCATCCATGTTCCCATCGCGGACCGCAAGGGCAACTGTTGGATCAACGGGCCGCAATGGGAAAACGAAGAGGCAGCCAAGGCCGCGCGCCGAGTCATTGTTGTCACCGAAGAGTTGGTTCCCACCGAGTTTATCCAGCGTTCGCCCGAAAGAACCATCATCCCCGGACATCGCGTAGATATGGTCGTTCATCAGGCTCACGGAGCTCATCCGACCTCGGTCTTTGGCTCGTATGACTTCGATGCCAAGCATCTTCAGCTTTACGTAAAACATTCCAGAACCCCGGAAACAATGAAAGAGTATCTCGACAAATATGTCTTCGGAACCAAGGATTTCTGGGAGTACCTGGATATGGTTGGCGGGGCGAAGATGCTGGACGACATCAAGGCAGAGGCAATTTGGGGTTACTAACCGCAATCACAAGGAGCATATGATATGGCAACAGAAGCGAGGGCCACTGCCGAAGGGCCGGTCACAGCATCCGAAGTGATGGTAACGGCGGCAGCCCGTGAATTGAAGGATGGTGAAACAGTTGTCGTCGGCATCGGTCTGCCGATGATTGCATGCACCCTGGCGAAGAGCACGCATGCGCCTGACCTGACGCAACTGCTCGAGATCGGCGTCGCCGACATGCATGCCGTAGACACACCGGCAGGGCTGGCCGATCCGCGCATTTACTACCGCGCAACCTGCTGGAGCGGCTTCCTTGACACTCTCGGTATGAGCCTGCACCGCGGCGTCGTCGATGTCGGATTCCTGGGCGGATTGGAAGTCGATCGTTTCGGCAACAGCAATACTTCCCTGATCAAGGGACCGGATGGGCAGGTCCGCTGGATGAACGGAAGCGCCGGCGCCAATGATGTCGCCTCCCACGCCAAGCGCCTGATGATTATCCTGCGCCACGGCAAGCGCAAACTTCCCGCGGCGGTAAGTTATCTCACCAGCCCCGGCTTCCCCAACGGACGCAGCAGGCAGGAACTTGGGATGCGCGGTGGAGGCCCCTACCGAATCATCACCGATATGGCGGTTCTCGGCTTTAACCCGCTGACCCACGAGGCGGAGATGTTATCGATTCATCCGGGATTGAAGGTTCAGGATGTACTGGACAACACCGGCTTCAAACTCCACGTGCCCGACGTGCTGCCTACTACAGATATCCCCACGGATGAGGAATTGAGGCTTCTCCGCGAAGAAATTGATCCACAACGAATCTTTTTGAAAGAGAAAGATTGAAGCATAAAGAACTGAGGAAGGGAGACTGACGGGCGCCAGCCATCGGCGGTGCGCCAGAAGCGAACATGGCAATCATCGGCGTCGGCCTGAACTGAACGGCTCGTTATCCTGCAGCGGTCGTGGTGGAAGAGGCTCGACAATACTTTGAAGCATTAGAAAAATCTGACGGAGCATGGAGCGAATAAAATGCCTGATAAGTTTGATGAAGATAAAATTTTAGTCGGTCGCATAATGAGCGTGAAGCGCGTAAAAGAGCTCAACGCTAAGGATTACTTCTACGAGATGTTGAAGAACAGCCCGGAAATGCTGAAGATCCGTCCGGGAGTTGAAGATGAACTGCTCGTCGGAGCCATTGATCACCACATCCACGCCTTTCCCGATTTTGTCCCACGCGGCCAGGATATGATTCAGATTGCAATCGATGCTTCCCGCGCGGGAATGCGCGGCCTGGGCTTCAAGGATCACTGGAACATCACTTCCAGCGCGGCCTACCTGGTTCAGCGTCATATCGATTACTTGATTGAAAAAGGCGAACTGACGCACCGGGTGGAGATTTACGGTGGCATGGGTACCTGCCTCGGCATCAATCCGGAAGCCGTAAGCATCGGCCTGCGCTACCCCAACTGCAAAATGATCTGGTTCCCTACTTTTACCTCCTTGGGCTTCTGGCGCGGTGCGGGCCATCCCGAGCATACCGGCGTGCGACTGGTCAGCGAGTCGGGCAAAGTCCTGCCGGAAGTAGTGGAAGTATTGAACATGGCCAAAGAGAAAAACGTAGGCATCGGATGGGGTCACACCGATTTCCAGGAGTTACTGCCCCTGGCTAAGAAGGCAAAGGAAATTGGCGTCCGTTCCGTGCTTGACCATCCTTTGCTCGAACTCAACAAGCTGTTGATCAGCGAGATGAAGGCGTTGGCCGACCTCGGCGTCTATGTAGGAACTTACTGTCAACCAATGATTCCCAGCCTCTACCAGCCGGTCGTCGATCTCATGGATACCGTCAACGCGATCAAGAAGATTGGCGCTGACCGTTGCCTTATCGGTAGCGATTTCGGCCAGGTCTTGCACCTCGATGCAATTCCCGGAATCAGGGTCTTCATTCGCGCCCTGCTGGGCTTCGGCATCAGCCGTGACGAGATCAAGACCATGTTCAACACGAATCCCGCAAGGCTGCTTTACCTGGAGGATTAACTGGGCTCTTTCGATTTCGGGCTCCAGGGTGGGTTCAAGCTCAATAAGCTTGGATCCGCCCAACTTCAGGGTAATTTCCATTTATTAGACGGACGTAAATTATCGCAATCAGAAAGGTCATTAATTATATGAAAACCGGATTATTACGCTCATGGATGTTTGTGCCCGGCCAGAAGCAAAAAATGATCGACAAGGCCCTGAACCTTCCCGACGTGGCCGCCATCATGTTGGATATCGAGGATGGTGTTCCTCCGCAGGAAAAAGAAAATGCTCGCCAGCTAATCGGGGCGTCCTTAGCCAAAATCAGTCCTGATACCGAAGGCCCCGCCCGCTTCGTCCGCATCAACAGCATCGGTCATGAGTATATGTACCGCGATATAGCTGCGGTCGTCCAGAGCGGTACCGAAGGTCTGGCCATACCAAAGATAGAATCCCCCGATCAGGTCCGGTTGGTCAGCTCTCTGCTCGATCAGCGCGAGCGGGATATGAAACTGCCCGTAGGCAAGATTCGCCTCCTCGTCGCGCTCGAGAGTCCGCGCGGATTGCTCGATGCTTACGCCATTGCTTCGTCCTCGCCGCGCGTCATTGGAATGATGTTTGGAGCCGAGGACTACGGGAAAGAGCTGGGCTTGCCCCTCAATCGTGAAGGCGAAGCCTCCGAATTGCTGCACGCACGGAATATGCTCGTAATCGCGACTGCCGCTGCGCGCATACAGTCCGTTGACGGTGTCTGGCCGAACCTGAAGGATATCGACGGCCTGAAGCGCCACACCCTGCAGAGCCGCCGCCTCGGATTCACCGGGATGTCGTCGATCAACCCTGTCCAGATCGCGGTGATCAACGAGATCTTCGCTCCTTCGGCTGAGGAACTGGAATTCTGCAACCACGTAATTCAGCTATTTGACGAAGGCATAGCGCGTGGTGATGGCTCGATTGCCCTCGGTGGCCAACTCCTCGATCTCCCCATTGTTGAAAGAGCGCGGATGATGGTTGCCTCGGCTAAGAAGTAATGCCGGGTGCCCCACCTTCGACGCGCTGTTCTTGCGCGGCTAAGGTGGGTCGGGCAGGACACGCCAACACAGGGACCGCTCTAAGTAGTGCGATTTTCGCAAACTAGCCGGAGCCGTTCGCACGCTCCAGGAAGGGCTGACATGACAGTCAAACAGGGTTGGGAAGGCCGTTACTTTGAAGACTTCGAGGTTGGTGATGTCTACCGCTGCCGTCTAGGCAGGACGGTCACCGAGTACGACAACATTTCATTCACATTGTTGACCAACAACACAAACCAGATTCACTTCAACTCGGATTACGCAAAGCGCACGGAATTTGGCAAATGCCTGATCAATAGCGCCCTCACCCTTGCCATCGTCGCCGGGCTCGGTGTCGCCGACATCAGTGAGAACGGCTTTGCCCTCGGATGGGATGAGATCAAATTACCCAGTCCCCTTTTTGCCGGCGACGTCTTGTATTCCGAGTCGGAGATTATGGACTGTCGCGAGTCCAAGTCCCGTCCGCAGTGGGGCGTCATCAAAGTGAAAACGCGCGGCATACAGCAGGAGGGCAAGGTCGTTATCGAATACACGCGCTCCGTGATGGTTTGGAAACGTGCCTTTGCTCCTAAGAAAGACATGTTCCCAAAGGTCGCGGAGAAAGCCAATGCCTCCAAGTAAAACCCACGGGATGGCTCTATCCGGAGTCAAAGTCGTGGCTTTCGAGATCTCCGTCTCCGCTCCTCATTGCAGCCGTTTACTCGGCGACATGGGAGCGGAGGTGATCAAGATCGAAAAGCCCGGTCAGGGCGATTTAATTCGCCACTGGGACTCTGTCGTGCGCGGCCAGTCCGCGGGTTTCGTTTGGCTCAACTACAACAAGCGTAGCTTTGCCGTCGATGTCAAAACCCCGTCCGGACGCGAAGCGGTCAAGCGCCTGGTTGCTCAGGCAGACGTCTTCCTGGAGAACTTCGCTCCTGGTGTGGCCGCCAGGCTCGGCTTTTCTTACGAAGAACTTTCCGCCGTGAATCCGCGGCTCATTTACTGCTCGGTCTCCGGCTACGGCCAGGACGGACCTTATCGCGACGTGAAAGCCTATGACCTGTTGATTCAGGGCGAGGCCGGGATGATCATGACCACCGGCTATCCTGATCGTCCCGCCAAGGTTGGCATTCCCATCTGCGATCTGGCGGCTTCTATGTACGCCAGTACGGGGATTCTCCTCGCCCTGTATCAGCGCGAAAAAACCGGACGCGGGCAGCAGATCGATATTTCGATGTTCGAGTCCATGCTCTCCTGGGAAGGTTATTTCCCTCATTTTTACTGGCATGCCGGGGAAGAGCCCGAGCGTGTCGGGATGCGCCATCATTACGTCACGCCTTACGGACCCTATATGGCCGGTGATGGCGTGTACGTGAATTTCGCGGTTGCCACGCCCGAGGACTGGAAGATCTTCTGCCACCAGGTCATCGAGCGCCCAGACCTGTTCTCCGATCCGCGTTTTACCACCACGGAACTGCGGCGCAAGAATCGGGTGGTCATGGAAGAGACGATCGAGAAGATTTTCCTTGAGAAAGATCATCACGAATGGTTAAGGCTGCTTAAAGCCAGCCGCCTGCCCTATGGAGAGGTCAGAACCATCGGCCAGGTGCTTTCCCATCCCCAAGTCATTGCACGTAAAATGGTTCAAGAGGTGGATTCGCCCGTCGGGGCAGTTCCCGTCATTGCCTCTCCTCTTCATCTCTCCGATAACGCCAGTCGGCTGGATCCGATACCCTCCTTGGGACAGGATACCGAAGCGATCCTCGAGGAACTCGGCTACAACTCGGCAGACATCCGGAAGATGAAGGAGGAGCACGCAATCTGAAGAGCGCCCGCGATCGGGTGGTTGATTGTTATATGGCACTTTTATTTAGATAAAAGGAGAAGTTCTTATTATGGAAACGTCTGTGCAATTCGTGGAAGCACCAGTGTTGACTGCCTTGCGCTCCCGCGTCCGGGAGCTTTGCGCAAAATACCCCGACGAGTACTGGCGCAAGGTCGATAGCCAGAAAGGCTATCCCGTCGACTTCGTGAATGCGCTTACCGAATCAGGATATCTGGCCGCCATGATCCCGGAGAAGTATGACGGAGCTGGCCTGGGCCTGCTGGAAAGCTCAATCATTCTCGAGGAGATCAATCGTAGCGGCGGCAATGCAACCGCCGCCCATGCCCAGATGTACACCATGGGCACCCTGCTTCGCCACGGTTCTGAAGAGCAGAAGATGCGCTTCCTCCCCAGGATTGCCAGCGGCGAACTGCGCTTGCAGGCCTTCGGAGTCACCGAGCCCGATTGCGGTTCCGATACCACCAAACTCAAGACCAAGGCCGTGCGCAAGGGAGACAAGTACGTCATCAATGGACAGAAAGTATTCATCTCTCGCGTGCAGCACTCCGATTGGATGATCCTGCTCGCCCGCACCACTCCGATTGACCAGGTCAAGAAGCGCTCCGAAGGACTTTCCGTCTTCATGGTGGACTTGCATCACGCCATCGCCAACGGACTGACCGTAAGGCCGATTCCCACCATGATGAACCACGAAACCAATGAGTTATTCCTCCAGGACGTGGAAGTCCCGGTTGAAAACCTCATCGGAGAAGAGGGCAAGGGATTCAAGTACATCCTTGACGGCATGATCGCGGAGCGCACCATGGTCGCCGGCGAAGCCATCGGAGATGGATATTGGTTTGTCAATCGCGCCGTGAAATACGCCAACGAGCGCGTGGTCTTTGACCGCCCCATCGGCAAGAACCAGGGTATTGCTTTTCCCATTGCCCAGGCCTACGCCCATGTCCGCGCAGCCGATCTCATGCGCTTCGATGCCGCCCAGAAGTTCGATGCCGGCATTCCCGCCGGCACCGAGGCGAATCTAGCCAAGCACCTGGCCGCCGAAGCTTCCTGGGAAGCCGCCGACGTTGCCATGCAGACCCTCGGTGGATACGGTGTCGCCGAAGAATACGACGTCGAACGTAAGTTTCGAGAGACGCGATTGTTTAGAATCGCTCCTCTTTCGACCAACCTCATTTTGTCTTACATCGCCGAGCACGTGCTCGGATTACCACGGTCATACTAATGAATATTCTCGTTTGCATGAAGCAAATCATCGATCCGGAAGTGCCAGTTCGCGACTTCCGGATAGACCCGGTCAAACGCCAGGCCGAGCGCGGTTCAGCCAACCTCGTCCCCAACATCTTTTGCGAGAACGCGCTGGAAACCGCCCTCAAATTGCGCGACCGCATCGGAAATTCAAAGATCACCGTCTTGTCCTATGGAGCGGCCACTGCCGAAGAGTCCTTGCGCAAGGCGCTGGCGATGAAAGCTGACACTGCGGCGCTCGTCGTCAATGACGGCAATCCGAATCCCGATCCGCTGACCGTGGCCCGCGTGCTGGCTGCCGCCGCTCAAAAGCTCGGCGGCTTCGATCTGATCCTCCTCGGGCGCGAAGCCGGAGACTGGGGTTCGGGTCAAACCGGAGGCTTGCTGGCGGAAGAACTTGGCCTGCCATGCATCGCTTTCGCCGACAGCGTCGAAGCCGTCGACGGCAAGTTGCGCGTCCGCCGCCAGACCGAATGGGGCTGGGAGCTTTCTGAAGCCGGGCCGCCAATCGTCCTCACCATCACCAATTGCGAGGCCAACGTCCCCAGGCTGCCGAAAGTGCGTGACGTCATGATGTCCTATCGTCAGCCGCTTACCAAGTGGACCGTCGATGATCTCGGTATTGATGCCGCCGCTGCGCGAGCCGGTGACGCCTATTACGAAGTGACTGAACTCTCCATTCCGCAAAAAGAATCGGTATGTGACTTTGTCACCGGCGAAACCCTCGATGAGCAGGTTGAAATGTTGGCCAAGCGCCTCACCGCAATCACCGGTGCGCTCTGACCCAGGCAAATAATGAGTAGCTTTCGAATTCTGATCGTTCTAAGTCGATCGTGGTGCATATGAAAGATATCGTTCTCTGTTTATTCGCAACCGCAGGCTTTGATAAAGCCGCACAAGGCCTCACCGGCGCGGCACAGCGTCTTGCAGCCGAATCCGGCGGACAGGTCTATGCCATCCTTCTCGGCAGCGGGGCCCAGGCCATCGCCGCTGAAATCGCTCCTTTCGTACCAACAGTCTTGCTTGGCGACCAGGCGGAATTGGCCGAGTATCAGCCGGAAGTTTGCCTCGATCTGCTGGTGCAGATATGCGGCAAGCTGCAACCCCGCGCGATTCTGCTCTCCAGTGACACCTACAGCCAGGAACTTGCGCCGCGCCTCGCCCATCGGCTTGCCGGCAGCGCTGTCGGCGATGGCATCGCCCTCACCATGAACGATGGCGCTTTGCGCATCACTCGCCAGGTCTATGGCGGCAAGGCGCAGGCTGTCATCGAGATGAAACGCACTCCAGCCGTGGCATGGCTGCGCGGTAACTCGTTCGCTCCGGCAACGGCCGCTGCCGTCTCTGGAGAGATCAAGTCAATCGCCGAAACTCCTAAAAGCGATCTTCGCAGCCGCATCGTCGAGCGCAAGCGCGAGGACACGGGAGAGCTGCGCCTGGAAGACGCGCGCGTCATCGTTGCCGGCGGCCGTGGCGTTGGCGGCCCTGATCCCTTCAAAACCGAACTGCGGCCTCTGGCCGATCTGCTCGGAGCTCAAGTAGCAGCTACCCGCGCCGCCTGCGACGCCGGATGGGTGCCTGCCAACTGGCAGGTCGGACAAACCGGCAAGCATGTAGCGCCAGATCTGTATCTGGCCGTCGGTCTCAGCGGTGCCAGCCAACACCTGGCCGGTATCTCGGAAGCCAGGAACATCGCCGCCATCAACACCGATCCCGAGGCAAACATCTTCAAGCATTGTCAGTTCGGCATCGTCGGCGACTTCCGCAAGGTGGTTCCTCTGCTCCGGCAAAAGCTGGAGGCTCTAAGCAAATGAACCCCGCCGAAGCGACCCGCCAGCTCTACTGGAATGTCTCCCACATCTGGGTGATGTACGCGCTTCTGATACCGATGCTGGCGGTTTTCGGCTACGGATTTTACCGCCATCTCGCTCTCTGGCGCCGCGGCCTCCCGCTCCAGCGCTTCGATCGCCCAGCCGAGCGCATACGCCTGCTGATCAAGCAAGGCCTGGTGCAGAGCCGCACCGCGCGCGATGTCTATGCCGGCCTCTTTCACCGCATGATCTTTTACGGCTTCATCGTTCTTGCCATTGCAACCACCATCGTGGCGCTCCAGGCGGATCTCGGCGTCCACATCATGCATGGCTGGCTTTATTTATATTTCCAATCGTTGATCGTCGATATCTTCGGCGCGCTGGTGATGGTTGGCACGGCCATGGCCGCCGCCCGGCGTTTCCTTGCTCGTCCCAAGCGGCTGGTTTACACCGACCAGGCCGCATGGTTGCTGGCCGCCGTTTTCGTTATCGCCGGCACCGGTTTCCTGATCGAAGGCTGGCGCATTGCGGCCACCAACGATCCCTGGGCTGCATGGTCGCCATTCGGATATATCGTCGCGCAACTCTCGCGTCCGGTGATGAGCGTAGCGGCAATGGAAACGGCTCATCGCCTCACCTGGTGGTTCCACCTGCTGCTCAGCTTCACCTTCCTGGCTTGCATTCCCTATACCAAGATGATGCACCTGATCACCGGGCCGCTCAACATCTACACCGCGAATCTCGATCCCATCGGCGCTTCGCTCAAGAGCATCGACTTTGAGACCGCGGCCACGCTCGGCGTCAATTCGCTCAAAGCTTTCACCTGGAAAGACCTGCTCGATCTTGACGCATGCACCGAATGCGGCCGTTGCACCGATGCTTGTCCGGCGAACACCGTCGGCAAGGAACTCTCTCCGCGTGATATTGTCCTGGAACTTCGCAACCTCATGCGCGAGAACCCCCGTAAGGCCTTCGGACTCGAAGCCGCTGACGCCAGTGCAACTCCCGACCCGGGAGCCGAGGCGATGGCAATCATCGGGACCGTGCCCGCCACCGCGCCACTCCGGCTGTGGCAATGCACCACCTGCGCCGCCTGCGTGGAAGCCTGCCCGGTTTTCATCGAGCAGATGCCGAAGATCGTCGATATGCGCCGCCATCTCGTGATGGAGGAGGCGGATTTCCCCGAGTCGATGCAGGAATCGATTACCTCGCTGGAATCGCGCGGACATCCATTCCGCGGCACCCAGGCCACGCGCCTTGACTGGGCAGACGGACTCAATATTCCGCAGATTCAGGACGCCAGGGATGCCGACGTCCTCCTCTGGGTGGGCTGCAGCGGCGCCCTGATCGAGCGCAACCAGAAGATCACCCGCGCCACCGCGCAACTGCTGACCAAGGCTGGGGTCAACTTCGCCATTCTCGGGCGCGAGGAAAAGTGCTGCGGCGATCCGGCGCGGCGCATCGGAAACGAGTTCCTCTTCGAGACCCTGGCGAAAGAGAGTGTCTCAACCCTGAAAAAATATCAGGTAAAGAAGATCGTCACCCCCTGTCCGCATTGCTTCAATGCCGTGAAAAACGAGTACCCGCGCCATGGTGGAGACTTTGAGGTTTACCATCACACCGAGTTTCTCGCCCGGCTGGTCGATGAAGGACGCCTCAAGCCGCTCTCTGCCTCCGGCAAGAAAATAACCTTTCACGATCCCTGTTATCTGGGCAGGCAGAATGGCATCTTTGACGAGCCGCGCCAATTGGTCGGCATCTCATCGGAGCTCGGGCCGCTGGAAATGCCGCGCAGCCACGCCTCCAGCTTCTGCTGCGGCGGTGGCGGCGGCATGAGCTTCGTCGAGGAACCTCCCACGCAGAGGGTCAACCAGGAGCGTGCGCGCGAAGCTCTTCAGACCGGAGCTGATGTTGTCGCCGTCGCTTGTCCCTTCTGCATGACGATGATGGAGGATGGCGTCAATGCCATCAAGGGCGAACGCGATGCATCCGTGCTGGACGTCTCCGAACTGCTCTTGCAATCGATGCTCTGAGCGCGCCAAACGCTAACCGCGGCACGACTTCAGTCGTGCCGCACAAAAAGCTCGTTTCACGCGGCTTTAGCCGCTGAGGGAAAGCCCTTCAGACGCCTCAAGCCATTTATGAGACCGCCTCTAGTCCGCATCCCCATCAAACCAGGCTGAAAGAAAGCTCGCCAACCTTTGAGATGACCGTGCGCACCCGGTCGCCAGCTTTGAGCCAGACCTGTTTTTCCTTTGGCATTCCCAGGATCACGCCGCTCGGCGTGCCCGTGAAGATGACGTCGCCCGGCTCCAGCGTGATGAACGACGAAAGGTACGCGATGATCTGCGCGCACGGGAAAATCATCTGCGCCGTGTTCATATCCTGGCGCGGCGTCGTCTCGTCGTTCACAAACGTCTGCACCTGCAGCGTTTGAGGGTCGGGAATCTCTTCGGCCGGTACCAGCCACGGACCGAGCGGCGCGAAGCCGTCCGGCATCTTGCCCGTCATCCATTGCGAGATGCGCATCTGCAGATCCCGCGCGCTGAAGTCGTTGCCCGCCGCGTAGCCGTAAACGTACGTCAGCGCCTCGGACTCGGCGACCTTGCGCGCCCTCTTGCCCATGATGATGACCAGCTCCGACTCGTAATCGAACTGCGTGGCCGGAATCCCGGAGACATCGATCGTCCCCTTGTGACGGTTGAGCGACGTATTGAATTTGTTGAAGAGATCGGGATACCCGCTCGCCTTCGTCCCGGACTCCGCGATGTGCGCCCGGTAGTTCAGGCCGACGCAGATGATCTTCGGCGGATTCGAGAGCAGCGGGCCAAATTCCACGGAAGCCTCGCTGCGTATCGCGCCCGCCGGCGCGCTCGCCGCAATCCTCTGCAACTCGCCGACGTTGCCGCGTCCGGCGATTACCTCTTCCACCGTCAGCGGAGCCCCTGCAATGCCCAGCGCGCGCGCCGCCAACCCCACATCGACGATGCCGCCCGCCGTGCGAATACCAACATGATCGATACCGCCGTCGCGCAGGGTTGTGAGCGTGAGGCCATTCGCGGGGCGTTCTGCAAAATCATTATTCATGGAATGGTTATCCTGTGACTTGGGTTTGTTGTCTGCCTCGAACCAGGGCTTCATTCGCCAACACTCCTACTCTCTCCCCGTCGGCCCGGCTGTGACCCAGTTCGGAAAACAACATGAAACTTAAATAGAAAAGTGCTTGCTGCAACGATAGAAATGAACTGCATGCTACCGCTTCATACTAACCGAATTTAGCCATAAACGCTCGAAAAACAGCCGCTTTTCGCCTTTGTTGATGTGCAGGATTTTATTCTTCTGCGCAGATCCAGCTTCCGTCTTGCGATCCCGCTCAAGGTTGGTACAATTCAGGGGAATCAAAGCCAAAAAGGAAATTCCTGTTTACGCATTCCGTATGCATTGCGGCTTCGTTCGTGCTCCGTTTACCGAACCACGATCTGTAGTCACGGGCCACGAGCCTGATCGGAAATCCCGGAATCGAGGAGTCTCAACTTGGCAATCCATACCACCGCAACCCATAGGAGGAAACTGCCCGTGACTTCCAAGCGCGCTCCCGCTCCAACGCGAGAGACCATTCAAGTCGATCAGAAGGTGCCTCTGCTCAAGGCCATTCCGCTCAGCCTGCAGCATCTGTTCGCCATGTTCGGCGCCTCAATCCTGGTTCCTATCCTATTCAATCAGGCCGCGGGAACCACCGTCATCGACCCGGCTCTCGTCCTGCTGATGAACGGCATCGGAACCCTTATCTACACCTTTGTCTGCCGCGGCAAGGCTCCGGCCTTTCTCGGATCGAGCTTCGCTTTCATCGCTCCCACCATCACCTGCATCACCCTGGCCAAAACCCCCGGAGTTGGATTCCAGCATGCCCTGGGCGGCTTTGTCGCCGCTGGTCTTATATTCGTCATCGTCTCGCTTATCATCCGCTTCGCTGGCCGCGAATGGATCAACGTAGTCCTTCCTCCCGCGGCCATCGGTCCCATTGTGGCCTTGATCGGCCTCGAACTCGCACCCGTTGCCACTGACATGGCATTTCACAAGGGTTCGGCAATCAGCGGAACCGCTACCCTCATCTCGATGTTTACTCTCCTCGTCGTAGTCATTGGCTCGCTGGTCTTTCGCGGGTTCTTCGCAGCCATTCCCGTCCTCATCGGCGTGATTGCCGGTTATCTGATGGCCGTTCTTATTAATGTCTGGGTGCCCGGCACGGTTGACTTTTCTCCCCTGCATAGTGCCTCGATCTTCGCCTTCCCTCACGTTGTTATGCCCATCTTCGATTGGGCCTCGATCCTGGTCATCATGCCCGCCGCCCTGGTCGTGATCTCCGAGCACATCGGACACCTTTTCGTAACCAGCAACATCGTCGGCCGCGACCTTCTCAAGGTTCCCGGACTCCATAATTCCCTGCTCGGAGACGGCCTCTCGACGGTGCTCTCCGGCTTCTCCGGCTCCTGTCCAACCACCACCTACGGTGAGAATATGGGCGTCATGGCCCTCACCCGCGTCTATTCCGTCTGGGTGATCGGCGGCGCGGGCGTGATTTCAATTCTCATCGCCTTCTTCGGCAAGGTGAGCGGTGCCATCCGCACCATTCCCGTACCCGTGATCGGCGGCATCAGCATGATGCTCTTTGGCGTCATTGCTGCCTCTGGTCTGCGCATGCTGATCGAAGCCAAAGTGGATTACTCGAAGAGCAGGAACCTCCTGCTCTCCGCGATCATTCTCGTGGTAGGAATCTCCGGCATCTCTTTGAAGATCGGTCAGACGCAGCTTCGCGGCATGGTGCTCGCCACCATCGTCGGCATGCTTCTCAGCCTCTTCTTCTTCCTTCTCGAAAAATGGGGATTGACCGCGGAAGATTCCAGCGTCTATTCGGAAGAAGAGTAGCTTCCACATCTTTTCCGCCTGCCCTTCACGCCAACAAAAAAGAGGCCCATGCATCTGGGCCTCTTGATCTTCTCGCATCAGAAGTTGTCTTAATCTTTCTTCATCTGCCTTGCCAGGTACCGCTCGTACCCAGCCTCTCCGATGATGAACAATTGCGCTTCAAGCCAATCCACGTGCTCTTCTTCGTCCTTCAGAATGTCCCGTAGAAGTTCCGAGCTCGCATTGTCGCCCTCTTCGCGCGCCAGCTTCACCGAATCGTTGTACATCTTCACCGCGCCCAGCTCCAGCTCCAGATCGCTTGCCAGCTGTTCTTTCACGTTCTTGCCGACCTTCAACTGCGTCGGTCCCGTCAGCGTTGGCGCTGCATCCAGAAACAGAATCCGCTCCACCAGCTTTTCCGCGTGTTTCATCTCGTCGATTGACTGCTTCTTGATGTACTTTGAGAGCGCTTCATAGCCCCAGTTCTCGCACATCTCCGAATGTAGAAAATACTGATTGATGGCCCGCAGTTCCTCGGCCAGAGCCTCATTCAGCGCTGCGATAACCTTAACGTTTCCCTTCATCGCCTGTTCCTCCAGAATACGTCCTTACTGCAGGACCTTATAGCTTACACCAGTCGTCGGTCGCCGCGCTGCTCCTCGTCGCCTGCGATGCCTGGTCTTTGCTCTTATCCTCCGGACCCTGAAACCTTATAATCCCTCCATGCCCTTTTCCGTCCAGAACGTCGTCATCGGTGGTCCGCAGCTCTTTCTCATCGCCGGTCCCTGCGTGATTGAAAGTGAGGAGCACGCGCTCTTCATGGCCACATCCATCGCCGCCATCTGCCGTGAGCTCGGCGTGCCCTATATCTTCAAGGCCAGCTATGACAAGGCCAATCGCACCTCCATCACCAGCTTCCGCGGTCCCGGTCTTGCCGAAGGCCTGCGTATCCTCGCCCGCGTCCGCGATCAGGTCAAGGTTCCCGTTCTCACCGATGTCCACGAAGCCGCCCAGGCCACCGCCGCCGGAGAGATCGTCGACCTCCTCCAGATCCCCGCATTCCTCTGCCGCCAAACCGACCTCCTCATCGCCGCCGCCCGCACCGGACGCGCCGTCAACGTAAAGAAGGGCCAGTTCGTCGCCCCCCAGGACATGAGCTACGCCGTCGCCAAGATCAAAGACAGCGGCAATGATCGCATCTCCCTCACCGAACGCGGAGCCGCCTTCGGCTACCACAACCTCGTCGTCGATATGCGTTCGCTGGCCATCATGCGCGAGTACGCCCCCGTCGTCTTTGACGCCACCCACTCCGTCCAGTTGCCCAGCCAGGGAACGCAGTCCGGCGGCCAGCCTCAGTTCATTCCCCTGCTCAGCCGCGCCGCCGTTGCCGCCGGCATCGACGGCATCTTCCTCGAAGTCCATGACAACCCCGCAGCCGCCAAAAGTGACGGAGCCAACGCCCTCCCGCTCGCCAATCTCAAAGCGACTCTCGAACCGCTCCTCGCCATCCGCCGCGCCCTCACCACCTAGCTCCTGTCCTTGCCCTTGCTCTTACGCTGTCATTCCGTCAAACGCCAATACAAGCGCCCACCGCAGCATCGTGCGTCCCACCCCCGCATGGTACGATAATCAGCGGTAACTCTCGCGGACGCCTTACCTTTGCCGCTCTCTTTTGCGGCTAAGCTCACAGGGCAAGACATACCAGCCCTGCGCCCGCACTGGCTTGGCATCAGTTTGCGCACAGAGCAATGCCGCACTCGTCCACTATGACCACCGGTGAAAATGTCGTCCGCATCGAAGCCGAAGCCCTGCGCCGCCTCGCCGACCGCATCGCTGGCCCCATGGCCGCGGACTTTGCCCGCGCCCTCGATTGCATCCTCTCCTGCTCCGGTCGCGTCGTTGTCACCGGCATGGGCAAGAGTGGACTCATAGGCCGCAAGCTCGCCGCCACCTTCGCCTCCACCGGAACCCCGGCCCTCTACCTTCATCCCGCTGAAGCCCTCCACGGCGATCTAGGCATGGTCATTCGCGGAGACCTTGTCCTCGCCCTCTCGGCCTCGGGCGAAACCGCCGAGATTCTCGAACTCCTCCCTACCATCAAGCGCCTCGCTTCGCTGCTCATCACCTTCACCGGCGACTGCCTCCATCCCCGCAACCACCAGCCGCTCTCCTCGCTCGCCCAGGCCGCCGATATCGCGCTCGATTGTTCCATCCAGAAGGAAGCCTGCTCGCTCGGTCTTGCTCCCACCGCCTCCACCACCACCATGCTCGCCCTTGGTGACGCCCTCGCCGTCGCCCTCAGTGAGCGCCGTGGCTTCCGCGCCCAGGACTTCGCCGATCTGCATCCCGGCGGCAAAATCGGCAAGCGCCTCGCCCGCGTCTCCCAGCTCATGCACACCGGCAACAGCATTCCCCGCGTCGAGCCCGCCACTCCCATGATCGAGGTCATCTACGAGATGTCGCGCAAGGGCCTCGGCGTAACCGCCGTCACCCAGGACGACGCCCTCATCGGCATCATCAGCGACGGCGATCTGCGCCGCCTCCTCGAGCATCGCGGCAAAGACGTCCTCGATCTCACCGCCGCCCAATGCATGACCCCCAACCCCCGTACCATCTCGCCCGATGCCTTCGCCGCCCAGGCGCTCGACCTCATGGAGCAGAAAAAAATCACCTCCCTCATGGTCGTCACCACCGCCAACCAGCTTCAGGGCATCATCCACTTGCATGATCTCTGGGGAGTCGAACTGGTCTAACTGACGCTGCCCATCACATCCGCTTTCCGTTAACGGTGGCCCACATCCGCTGAGGGTGGCCCACATCCGCCTTCCTTTGGCGAAGGTGGGGAACAAACCCTCCCGCCAAACCCTTCTTGTCCAACGTAACTTGCTGTCCGGCATTAAAGAGAGTCCTATCTATGTAGCGGGCAGCACATCGCCCTGCAAAGAGGACTGCCATGAACAACCTCCGCGAAAGGCCTGCAGCAAAGTACGCTCCAATGCCGGAGTTGTCCGTGCCAATCCAAAAAGATTGGGAAACTTGGAGCATACGTATCCTCCTCTTGGTTCTCGTGTTGGATGGAGTGATTCCCTTGCTGCTACCGGGAATTTCTACCCACTTGCGAATCCAGATCGGCTCTGTGCCGCAGGTATTGATTGGCTTCGCGATTCTGGCGCTGGTTTTCTATCTGCATGTGGAGTTGCAGCGCAAACTGCTTCGCAAGGTCTCCTCGGCGCTGCTTGCTGCCACCTCGTATGTCGACAGGTTGGAGCAGGTTTCTTTTATCGATACGCAGACCCAGTTATTCAACCGGAAATACCTCGACCAGCTGTTCAATCAGCAATTGAAATGGCTGAACCGTACCGGCAAGCCAGCCACTCTATTGCTGTTTGAAGTGCTCCCCGATGCAAAGAAGAAGTTGGCAAACGAGATGGTCGTTCAGTCGGCATTCGTTCTGCGATCGAACTTCCGTGGCTCTGATTATCTTGTGCGCAACTCCGAGGATCGATTCCTCGTCTTGCTCCCGGATACCACCGAAGATGATACGCAAAGCGCGCTGACTCGATTGAATGACAAAGTGGAAACCTGGAACCTTGAAAACGAGAAATATGAGATGGTGCTAAAGCGCGAAGTTACCACTTGTTTCCCCGGCGGAAATCTCTGGGAGTCACTCCGCGAGCTTGAGGAGAAGCTGAACAATAAGGCACAAGTGATTCCGCTCATCCTGTTGGCGCCCGTTGCGGCGGCCAGCGCATAACCAGACCGCCCAAGGACTCTGCCCAACTCCCACGCTGATAGAAAACCTGCGCGCCCAATCTCTGCCTCATTCCAACGCGGACAAGCCCAACCTGTTCAGCTCTTCCCTAACCAGCAGTGCTGTGCAACAATGCCTAACGCAAGAGGAGGAATCTTATGAATCGGATTCAGGCTGTTCGAGGCTTCAACACGTTTCGCTGTTTCCTGGCTATCTGCGGAATACTGCTGGCTGTGGTCGTGACTGGCGTCATAGTGGTCGCGCAACCGGCTCCGCAGATACTCGCAAAAGACGCGCAGTGGCAACAGGTCTCCCATGCCGGTAAAGTCTGGGGAGAGGGCGTAGTCGCCGCCAGGGATGGCATGATCTACGTCAGCGATATCACCTATAGCGGTGTGATTAAAGAGAACAATCCGCGGGGAACCATTTACCGCTATGATCCAGCGACCGGTGCCACCACCAAGTACATGGAGCCGAGCGGCATGGCCAACGGCCTGCACGTGGACAAGCACGGCGATCTGATCATCGCCCAGGATGCCGACTTCGGCGGCCGTGCCGTATTGCGGCGCAACCTCGCCACCGGAAAGACCGTGCTTCTGGCCGACTCCTATGAGGGCAAGCGCTTCAACGGCCCCAACGACGTCACCAGTGACAAGCACGGCAGAATCTATTTCACCGATGCCCGCTACGGCGGCGACGAACCCTGGACAGGCCTGCCCCACGCCTTCTACCGCATCGATCCCGACGGCAAGCTCACCCGCCTCGCAATGGACATCTTCCGTCCCAACGGAATTGAAGTGTCGGCAGATGGCAAACGCCTTTATGTAGCCGCTTGCAACAGCACCATGCTGCCCATCAACCCCAACGGTCCCGCCAAAGACAAGTTCGGATTCGTCAACGGCGGCATCGCTGTCTACGATCTCGACAAGAACGGAAATGTCTCCAACGGTCGTGAGTTCTTCCGTGCCGATAACATCGGCGTCGATGGCACGGCGATGGATACCGATGGCAACCTCTACGTCGCCATGCATAACGGTAATCCTGGTGCGCCTAAATCCGACATCGCGGTCATCAGCCCCGCGGGAGTAGTCCTGCAACACCTGCCGACTCCGCCTGGAAATGGACTGACCACAAATCTTGCGTTCGGCAGGGGAGCCGACAGCCACTCTCTGTACGTCTCCACCTCATTCCCATGGGGCTTGTACCGCATTCAAACCGTAAAGCAAGGCTTCTATCAGTAAGCCACTGGTGGCCCACGCAGACGTTTGTGGCGCAAACAATCTTGAGGGTGCCCCTCGATAAGAACGAAGGCGTTGTCAAGGCGAGATTTTCCTGAGCGGTGCGCAAGCACCGCTTGGTTTGCCGCCAGAGTTAAGTTTGAGGACCAAGACTCTGGAAACATC